>NZ_KV834035.1:0-204029 GCF_001837775.1 Corynebacterium sp. HMSC073H12
ACACTTCACACATAAAGCGAACCCGCAGGTAAGAGAGCAAAAACCACCACAAGCCCCACTGGAGAATCTCTCCTAACGATTCTAAAGCATCCAGAACCGAAGACTTGCGATAGTTTTCCGCGCCGTGCGTTTAACGAGCACCGTGCGCTTAGCCATTAGCCATTAGCCATCGACCAGTGGCCAACTATCACTAGCTAACCCGTTCAACAGAAGCGCCGAGAGCGTTTAGTGTCTCTACGAAACCCGGGTAACCGCGATCAATGTGATAGACATCGTGCACCTCGGTGACGTCTCCCGCTTCGGTGCACAGCCCGGCCAGCACCAGACCGGCACCAGCGCGAATGTCCGAAGACCACACAGGTGCCGAACTCAGCGTTTCCTTTCCGCGAATCATCACGTGGTGGCCATCGATAGTCGCGTCAGTGCCGAGGCGAATCATCTCGTCGACAAACCGGAAGCGCGACTCAAAAACGTTCTCGGTAAGCACTGACGTCCCTTCGGACACCGCGGACAGAGCAATGGCCATGGGCTGCATGTCCGTCGGAAAGCCTGGGTATGGCAGCGTTTGGTAGTTCACACCCTGCGGACGCCTGTCCATGCGCACGCGGAAGCCCTGCGGATAGGTCTCGACCTGAGCGCCTGCGTTCTTCAGTTTTTCCAGAGGAAGGTGCAGATACTTAGGGTTGATGCCAACGACCGTAATGTCACCGCCGGTCATCGCCGCAGCATAAGCCCAGGTCCCTGCGATAATTCGGTCGCCGACGACTTTGTGCTCAGTCGGGTGCAGCTTCTCGACGCCCTCAACCGTGATGGTGTTAGATCCCGCACCCGAGATCTTGGCACCCATCTCCACGAGCATCTCGCACAGGTCGACAATTTCGGGCTCACGGGCGGCATTATCCAGCACAGTCGTACCTTCAGCTAGTACGGCCGCGGTCAGAATATTCTCGGTCGCGCCGACGGACGGGAAGTCCAGCTTGATGTTCGCCCCCTTGAGTCGCCCCGCCTCAGCGACCACGCAACCGTGGTGAATATAGGTGCGTGCACCCAATTTCTCCAGGCCAGCCTGATGCATGTCCAGCGGGCGGGAACCAATTGCGTCACCACCGGGCAGTGCGACAATCGCATTACAGGTACGCGCCGTCAGCGGCCCGAGCACACAAACCGAAGCGCGGAACTGGCGCACGGCATCGAAGTCAGCGTGATGCGAGAGTTCTTCGGGCACCGTGATTTCAATCCGGTCGCCCTCACGCGTCACGGAGCAACCGAGGCCTTCGAGGACCTTTTGCATCAATGGCACGTCGTCAATTTCAGGGCAGTTCGTCAGTACTGTCGTGCCCTCGGCGAGAAGCGCCGCACCCATCAGTTTCAGAACCGAGTTCTTCGCCCCGGAAATCTGAACCTGACCGTTTAGCGTCGCTCCGCCTTTAACCAGAAATCGCTCATTTCCCACTCCCCCAGCCAACCACATTTCGCAATATCGCGCTTAGACTTGAAACTATGAGCGTTCATCTAACTCGCATTTACACTCGCACCGGCGACGACGGCACCACTGGATTATCCGATTTCAGCCGCGTTCCCAAGGATGATTCTCGCCTTATCGCCTACGCCACGTGCGAGGAGGCCAACGCCATACTCGGTCAGGCGCTCAGCCTTGGCACGCTTGACGACGAAGTCTCGGCCGTCATCCGCTACGTGCAGAATGATCTCTTTGATGCCGGAGCCGACCTGGCAACACCTATTGAAGAAAACCCGAAGTACCCGCCATTGCGTATCGAGCCGGAGTACATCGAGCGACTCGAGCACTGGTGTGACCAGTTCAATGAGCAACTGCCGAAACTGGATTCCTTCATCCTCCCTGGAGGCACACCAGCCGCGGCACTGCTGCATACGGCTCGGGTGATTACTCGTCGGGCCGAGCGTGCGGCATGGGCTGCCTGCCGCGAGTTTCCCGAAACTACTTCAGTCCTACCGGCGAAGTACCTCAATCGACTATCTGACCTACTGTTCATTCTTTCGCGGGTGGCCAATGCCGGCAACGACATCAAGTGGGTTCCCGGTGGCGAACGCGAAGATGAGCGCCAAGCGGCCCTCGATGCGAAAAAGCGCCGCGCTCGCTAGCCAAATTTGCTAGGAGCGCGACGCTAGCCGCATGGCGGCTAAGAGTACCTAGAGCATCTGCGGGGTTGGACGAGGTGCCCGTCGTCAAGCGGTTTACGGCAGTGCGCCGATGCGACGGGCTGCATTGACGGCCTCGTAGCGAGTGTGGGCACCCAGTTTGCGCATTACGGAGCGGAGGTAGGACTTAACCGTCTCTGCGCCAATGCCCATTTCTTCTGCGGCCTCGACGTTGGTGTGACCGAGGGCGACACAGGCGAGAACATCGAGCTCACGAGCCGACAGCTTGGTGGTCTGCTTGACGCGAACCGGGGTGACCATCTGATCGCAGAGGACCTCGAGCTCCTGGCGCAGCTTCTCATCGTCCACACGGTTAGCGAGCATGCGCAGCTTGGAGTGCGTGGAGCGAACCTGCTCCCACTCAGCGCCATTCATGATACGGCCGCCCTTACCGTTGCCAGAGCGATCCATGTTGCGGCAGGCGTCGACGACAGCGAGGTCCTGCTCCAGGCAGCGGGCGGTCATTGTGACCTCTTCAAGAACCTTGTCCCCCAGACGCACCGAGGAGTGCACGCCACCGTAGAGCACGCCACGGACAAGACGCGAAACAATTACCGGCACGGCGACCAGCGAGTGCAGGCCTTCATCACGAATCTTGTCGTCATACTCGTGGGTAATAACCTTGGCGCGCAGGTAGTCACTGACCCCCACCGGGCGGCGCGTGGCCAACACGCGACCGCCAACACCCGCACCCGATTCCACAGTCAGATTCTGCAGGGCTGGAGTACGCAGGCCAACCCAGTTGTTGATCTGCATCTTCGAGTTATCGGTGACTTCCGCATACATTGTGACCGGAATACCAGTCGCATTCTTTAGGGCGACCAAGGACGACTTAATAACCTCATTGTCGTCCAGAATGCGGTGGGGATCCATCTCGCGTCCTCCTGCGTAACGGGCAAATTGCTTCACTGGTACCCACAGAGGCACCATCAGCCTGTGACTTCGCGCCGACTTACACTCCTACGAAATGGTCAACTACCGCTCAGCGGCTCCTGACCCTTTCGGGGGCTGTAAACCGTACAAAGTAGATAGTACCCTCCGAACGGGTACACCTGCATTAAGGCATCCGTCACACAATCTTAGGAAACAACTAGGTTTCTCTACAAGTACGCAAAGAAAACACCAGGATAAATCCTGCCACTAGCCCCGCTGTGGCCGAATAGACACAAGGCAGGGGGTAGCTATTTTCCCGCCAGCAAACTGCGTAAATGCTAATAACTGAGGGTAATGAACGACATTTCACCCCCAATGTGGACATTTTCGAAAAACACCTTCGCTGATTCATCTTGGTGCGCTATTGTTATTCATGCAACAGGTTTTGTTGAGTTCCACTTTCAATGCCACGTCCTCCACGTGGTTGTCCGAAGGTGGTGCACAGCAAACGCAAGAGGGAATCCGGTGCAATTCCGGAACTGTCCCGCAGCGGTAATCTGGAACAAAATTCGCCAACGGCACTGAGGTTATTTCAACCTTGGGAAGCGGCGAAAAGTAGGAAAATTGATAATAAGGTTCTGCACGTAAGCATCAAAGCAAGCGGCAGTCGTCATCCCCTTATTGTCGGTCACGCCAGGAAGTCCGAATACCTGCCTGATGCGCCGAGGACACTGCAAAGTGCCACGGCCACGGAGATCGCCCGCGGACAGGTGTGACGTGAAATGGAAGCGAAGAAATGCGACAGCTTCGCCTATATTTCTAGGCCTATCTTTATAGGCATTGCGCCCTGCCCGCGGGCGTTTTTCTCATTTTTAGCGCGGTTTAGCTGCACATATCGATGAGCTATTCACCAACCAAGCCTCTCGCCTAAACATCCTCTGGATGGAGCACATCTCGCCCAATCGCCTTGGAGACCACGGGCGCCCAGGGCAAAGCCAATCGAGCATGTTCCACCAACCGTCGATCGGCCAAAATTTCCTCTTTGGAGCCAACTCGCAGTTTGCCGTCGGCAAGCACTGCTGCCCGATCGGCGAAATTCCACGCGAAGTCGATGTCGTGCGTGGCGACGACGACGGCTGTGCCCTGATCACGCAATTGATTGAGCGTGTGTGCAAGCTTTCGGGTCGCCTGCGGATCGAGGCCGGCGGAGGGCTCGTCGAGAAGCAGCACGCGCGGATGCATCGCCAGCGCGCCTGCGAGAGCGACACGCTTGCGCTGACCATAGGAAAGCTGGTGCGGAACGCGTTCGGCGAGATCAGTGATTTCGGCGGTGCCTAGGGCCTCCCGGACGCGCCGCTCGACTTCCTCGTTCTCCAGCCCCAGGTTGACGGGACCGAAAGAGACGTCTGCAAACACGCTGGCCGCGAAGATTTGCTCATCCGGATCCTGTGTGACCATCTGCACTGAGCGACGGACCGTATTGCGGCCGGGCCGGGAGTACTTGTAGGCGGTGCCGTCAAGGCGAACCTCGCCACTGTTGGGCTTAGACGCTCCCGCGAGCATACGCAACAGCGTGGACTTGCCCGAACCGTTTGCCCCCAACAGCGCTAGGCGCTCGCCGCCCGAAATTGCCAGCTCCACGCCTTTCAGGACGCGGGTTTCGTCATAAGCGTATGTAACTGCTGCCGCTTCCACAATGGCGCCGCTGGCACCATCCACGTGATTAGCGCTATTTTTCCTTCTGGTCGACATCCCTAAACACCCCATTTCAGCAGCGCCCAGGCCGCAATCAACGACAAAAGTAAGGCACTGGATATCGCGATGAAATTCGGCTGCCTCGGCCGCGAAATCACCAGTACTTTCATTGCGCTCGGATCGGCACGCAGCTCAATTCCCTCTTGCATCTTGCGGGCTCGAGTAAAAGCGATAACAAAGAGGCTGGCGGACTGCGCCGCGACATCCCGGATCATCGCCCGGCGCGTGGAGTGCCCAAGACGTCGCGCTTGAGCCTCTGTCATTGAGTGCGCGGAGTGAATCAGCACGCCAGTCATCCGATAAATCACTTCAGCGAGGTACGTCAGGTACCGAGGCATGCCATGCTTATTGAGCCACGCAATAAGTTCCGAAATCGGAGTGGTCAGCGCAAAGACCATCGTGCAGCTGATACCCGCAAACGAACGCATCACAACCTGCGCCATTCGCTGCGGACCATCCGGCGACCACGCGAGACCGTCGGGAGTAAGCGCTACCAAAAGCGGAAACGCGCCGACGAGCACAAAAGCCGCCGGTGCCAACACCATTGCCACATACAGCTTGCGGGGCACCCGGGCTATGTACGCAATAAACCAAGCAATGACCGCAATGCCCGGAGCAAACGGAATTGGCGGAAGCGCAACCGCCAGAATCAACAGCCCACCGAGCAGCAGGATCTTTTCGCCCACGTTGCGGCGTGCCCAAGCGCTGCGCGCCGCTGCGGCTTCTAGCGCATTCACTGCTCTTTCTCGCGCTTGTCTGAACGCGCAGCAGCTTTCCCTCGGTAGAAGCCAATAACGTAGAACAGGACGCCAGCACCGATAACAGCCTGGAGCGCGAACAGACCCGACTCGACCTCACCCGGCAGTTCGCCGACGAGTGGTTCGAACCACGGCTCGTAGTTCGGGTCGATTTCCTGAATTGTCTCCGTAGCAGTGGCATCAGTGCCGGCGAACGGCTCCTCGGCGTCGCCGCCGTAGTTGAAGAACAGCGGGAACATGGCAATTACGACTACCAGGACAATGAGACCGACGCTGACCCACACGGAGTTCTTCTTCGGTTGGCTAGCTGCCTGTGCGTCGACAATCTGCGCGTTGTTTTTTGCATTCATAATCGTGCTCTCTTTCGCTTCTTTTCGCTTGACGACGGCTACTGCTTCTGGCCGGATACGGATGCAGCTGAAGCATTCTGCGAAGTGGCAGACCCTGCAACAGCGTTGGTCGTGGTGTCTGCAGCTTTCGCCTCCAGCGCTGGTGCTGGCGCATCGCCGAAGCGGGACAGGAAGCCGAGATCGAGGAGCTCAGAGTGTGCCACTGCCAGCAGGGTGCGCATGAGAATGACGGTGACCAGAGCCTCGATGATTGCCAGCGGAATCTGCGTGATAGCGAACAGGCCGAGGAATGTAGCCAGCGCGCCGCCAACACCGCCCGGACTTGCCGGGTGTGCAAGAGCGAGCTGCATGGAGGTCACGACGTAGGTGGAGAGGTCAGCGAAGAACGCTGCCATAAACACACCTGGTAGCAGGCCTCCGCCGAGCTTTCGAGTCAATACGTAGAAGGCGTAGCCGACCCACGGGCCGACGATTGCCATGGAGAAGATGTTCGCACCGAGCGTCGTAATGCCGCCGTGAGCGAGCAAGATTGCTTGGAAGAGCAACACGATGGAGCCAAGCAGCGCCATCACCGGAGGTTTGAAGATTACAGCACCAAAACCCGTACCTGTCGGGTGCGAAGTGGAACCCGTCACGGATGGAATCTTGATTGCGGAGAGCACGAAAGTAAACGCACCGGCAGCACCGAGCAGCATGCCGCTACCGGGATGCTCTTTCATAGTGCGCTTGACTTGAACTGCGCCGTGAATGACAAAGGGAGCGGCAGCTACACCCCACCCAATGCAATGAGTAACTGGGAGAAATCCCTCAGCAATATGCATGATGTAAATCTTCTTTCTGCGGCGCTATTCACCTCGACAGCACCGCTCGACCGCCAATCCGCGGACGCGAATTGGATGATTTACAGTCGGTCTCCTGGCTGATGGGCTGAGGAAAGCTTCACCCTTCTATTAATGCCTCGCCTCCTTCCCCAAAGGTTTGAGTCCCCCTGAGTGGCTTCGACGAAGCACCGCAATCATCGGGTCCATTGCCTGCGTTTTCGGTTATCGCATATAACCGCTGTGCAGATAACGGCCGCAATCGCGCCCAATCACAGTGGCGAGGGCCGCTGCCTATTTACAAGGCATTCCCGTGCACTGTAAATCACATCTCAGAATAGTGGATTCTGAGAAACCTTAATGTTTTTTACCCTCACAATGGAGGTGAGGACGAGCAAGGCAATCACATAGCGTTAACGTGGCAAGAGCCGGAGCATTGCGAAATCAGCGGTGCGACTGCGACGGTGCCGGCCGCGGCGACTGTGACGGTGGTGCCACCGGAATTGGCAGCCTCCACTTTCCTACGCAATCCATGAAGTAGACGAACTGGTCTGTACTAATTGCAGGATCAGGCGTACACTACGGCTACACGCGAAAACTCATTAGGAAGTCCTCTGTGATTTCCGGAATGGATAAGATTAATGACTATTTATAACGATGTCACTGAACTGATCGGCAACACCCCGCTGGTTAAGCTCAACCGTGTTACCGAGGGCCTGCCGGGCAACGTGATTGCCAAGCTGGAGTTTTACAACCCTGCCAACTCGGTCAAGGACCGCATCGGCAACGCAATTATCGATGCCGCCGAGCGCTCTGGCGAGCTCAAGCCGGGCGGAACCATCGTCGAGGGTACCTCGGGCAACACCGGTATCGCGCTAGCAATGGTCGGCGCAGCCCGCGGTTACAAGGTCATTCTCACTATGCCGGACACCATGAGCCAGGAGCGCCGCGTCGTTCTGCGCGCATTCGGCGCTGAGCTTGTACTCACCCCGGGCGCGGATGGCATGCGCGGTGCTGTCGATAAGGCCAACGAAATCGTGGCTAACACCGACAATGCAATCCTGGCTTCCCAGTTCGCCAACCCGGCCAACCCGGCTATCCACGAGGCAACCACTGGTGAAGAAATCTGGGAAGCTACCGACGGCAAGGTTGATTACTTCGTGGCCGGTGTCGGCACCGGAGGCACCGTTACCGGTGCTGGTCGCACGCTGAAGAAGCACAACTCGGAAATCAAGCTGGTTGCCGTTGAGCCGAAGGCCTCCCCGCTGCTGACCGAGGGCACTGCCGGCCCGCATAAGATTCAGGGCCTGGGCGCAAACTTTGTCCCAGAGGTTCTCGATCAGGATCTTCTCGACGAGATTATTGCGGTTACCAACGAGGACGCTATTGAGGTCTCCCGCAAGGTCGCTGCAGCCGAGGGCATCCTTGGCGGCATTTCCGCCGGTGCAAACATCAAGGCTGCTCTCGAGATTGCAGCTCGCCCAGAGGCTGAGGGCAAGAACATCGTCGTGATTGTCCCTGACTTCGGCGAGCGCTACGTCTCCTCCATCCTGTACGAGGACCTGCGCGACTAAAACCAAGCGCTATAAGCGCCCGTAACCTTCTCTGCAGAGCCCGCTAGCTGGCACTTTCCGTCGGCAAGCGGGTTTTTGCATTGCCCATACTTCCGACCAGATAGAATTGACGCCCATGAGTGACTTTTTCCGAATCCTCAAAGAGGATCTGGACAATGCCCGTGCGCATGACCCAGCTGCGCGCAGTGATGTAGAAAATGCCATTGTCTACTCCGGTCTACACGCAATCTGGATTCACCGATTCTCGCACCGCCTCTGGAAACGAGGCGGGATTTTCAAGGGCATTGCACGAGTACTCGCACAGTTTTCCCGTTGGCTGACTGGTATTGAGATTCACCCGGGCGCTCAAATTGGCCGAAGGTTCTTCATCGACCACGGTATGGGCATCGTCATTGGTGAAACCGCGGAGATTGGTGACGGCTGCATGCTCTACCACGGCGTGACACTCGGCGGCCGCTCACTGGAGAAGGTAAAACGCCACCCCACTCTGGAGGACAACGTCACCGTCGGGGCAGGCGCGAAAGTCCTTGGCCCCATCACAATTGGTGCGGGCTCATCGATCGGCGCCAACTCCGTGGTCACTCACAGCTGCCCACCCGATTCCATCGTGATAGGAATTCCGGGCCGCGTACGCCCTGCCAAGCCTGAAGAGCACAAGCCGTTATGCGATCCGGCGGTGTACGTCCAGGGTGACGGGGACTTCATCTAGCCCTGCCCTAAAACTAGCTCTACGCATAAAGAAGCCGGCCGGTTGCTCTTCCTATCGTGAGCAGCCGGCCGGCTTCTTTGTGCGTTCTTTGCCCTTCAGCGACTAGTCAGCCAGTAGATCCTGGTATTCCGGGTTTTTCTCGACGAAGTTGGCAACAGCGGAGCAGCTGGTGCGAATCTTGCGGTTGTTCTTCCGAACATCATCCAGCGCGCCTGCAATAAGTGGCTTGGACAGGCCTTGTCCACGGAATTTGCCATCTACTACCGTGTGGTCAAAATCCAGGGCACCTTCCACCGGGGTGTAAGCGGCAAAGCCGGCCTCTTCTCCCTCTACGGTGAGAACGTAGCGCTGACCGGCCTCATCATGTGAAATAGTGTGTGCCATTTTCGGAATCACTTCCCTCTCGTGGTTGTGAAGCGTCGTCATTGCAAACGACTCTTAGGATGTAACCCAGATAACAGCTCTCGCTTCGGATTAATTCCGAATCCTGGCTAATTCTGCACTAGCGGGGGTTCGCCCGGGTGCTCGTCGGCACGCCCGACAGCGACACGGCACGGGACATCGCCCTTCGCGACCTTAGCCGCAGCCTCACCCTCTGCCCACCCCGGGCTGACGGCCTCAGCGAGCGGGCCTGCCAAATCCGCCATTTCGCAGTGAGACAGCCCCGGAGCCACCACGCTGATGCGATAACGCTTCCGATCCCCCGGATCCATGCCTGGGTTGGCCTCCGCCCACAAATCAGCGAGCGAAGAGGTGCGCCCCACATCGGGCATGACATCCTCGTAGACATTGACTTCCTGATCCGGAATCAGTTCCGCGAGCGCCCCACGAACCTTCTCAGCAGCCGATTGGCTGCCCTCAGCATCCGTGTAGACGAAGATGCGCACGACCCACGGCAGCGTCTTATCGTGGGACAGCGTTCCTGCTGAGGCGAATTCCTTACTCATGCACAACATCCTATCCGCTAGGGTGTGTACGCGGTTTAATTTCCCCCACTTTAAGGTTTTCGCACGGCTCAATGCACTTTGCTTTACGACGCTCACGTCGAAAACCCACCAGGGTGAAGAACAAAAAATCCCCAGTCCGTTTCCGGACTGGGGATTAATTGTGGCCAGAAGCGGGATCGAACCGCTGACCTTCCACTTTTCAGGCGGACGCTCTACCGACTGAGCTATCTGGCCAGACTTGAAATTAATCAAGTGGCGACCCTGACGGGACTTGAACCCGCGACCTCCGCCGTGACAGGGCGGCGCGCTAACCAACTGCGCCACAGGGCCTTAAATGCCGTGCTCAGCTTTCTGGATTACCAGCGCTGCGCACGAGTTGTTACTCTACAGAACAGCGCTGAACATAAGCAAATCGCCAGTTCATGGCGGATATTTTAAGTTGAAAACTGACATCTGAACCCCGGGGCCCGGGGCAACCTAGACTGTGGCGCCCCGGTGGCAGCGACGGGTTAATAGACAAAAGAATGTCCGCTCCGCATGTCGCCGGGTGGGCCCTTTTTGCCACTTAGTCCTTAATGCGAGTTACTGACTGCGTTTATGTCAAAAATGGCCCGAAAAATGGCCTGAAAGTGTCATAAACTCGCACAGTTTCACATTTGCAGCCCGTAATTTTTCGGGCGATCAGTTTTGCTACTTAACCCTGGGTTGTGGAGCTGCCGCAGTTGGAGGCTGACCAGTCACTATCTTGAGAATCAGACACACTTTTTGCCCCCACCGACACCCAGCACACCACTAACCAAAAGCAAAAACACCAGCTCCAACCGGAACTGGTGTTTAGAATTGCGACCCTGACGGGACTTGAACCCGCGACCTCCGCCGTGACAGGGCGGCGCGCTAACCAACTGCGCCACAGGGCCATTGTGTTTTTTAGTGGTACTCCCAACGGGATTCGAACCCGTGTTGCCGCCGTGAAAGGGCGGAGTCCTAGGCCTCTAGACGATGGGAGCCCGACTTAACGCTGCAAGAGAGTGTGCCACCATATGGCAAATCTGCGTGCAACTGCAATACATTCACGTTGCATTTGCGCGCGCTCTTGGCAACGTAAAGAACTATAGAGGATAAGTACCCTTTTCCCAAAATCCACGGCTGAACTGGAATTTCTTACTATTTCCAAGAGCACTACTGGTGCTCGGATAAGCTCATCACTATGGCAACTCCGGATTTCATTGTTCAGCTCCGCGAAAAAGTGGGCCACGCTCCGCTCTGGCTCCCCGGCGTCACGGCTATCGTCATTCGCGATGTTCCGCCGAATGCACCAATGTACGCCCTGCCCGAGGTCTTGCTGGTTCGTCGCTCAGATAATGGCGAATGGACTCCGGTCACCGGAATCATCGACCCGAACGAACAGCCTCACGACGCAGCTGTGCGCGAGGTAAAGGAAGAAACGGGACTCGATGTCACGGTCGAAGCACTGCTCGGCACTGGTGCCGTTGGCCCTGTCGAGTACCCAAATGGCGATGTCACCTCATATGTGGATGTCGCCATGCGCTGCAGCGTTGTCGGCGATGATATCCCATATGTCGCTGATGACGAATCGACCGAAGTCGGATGGTTCCAGATTTCACAGATGCCACCTATGAAGCCGCGCTTCCGCCTGATCGTCGCCGATGCTGTCGCGCAGCTCAAGCACCCGGCGGGCTTTAAGCCGCGCATGGGCTACCACAAGCGAGAGAAGTAGCATGCCGCAGCGGGTGACGTCGTAAAACGTTGGCTTAGCGCGCCGCCCTCCGGAAATTTTCGAGCTTTTTTCTCGTATCTCGCTGAATTTGTGCCCCAATGCGTGCCCAATATGCGCCCCTTTCCCCGGGCACTCGGGCGACTAATACACCCCGGGCAAGTTACTGCGAAAAAACGCCCTGAACAGGGAACAAAAAGGGAACAGCCCCCGGTAGTCGAACTATGAAAGTCCACCTACCAGGGGCTTTCGTGGGCCCTGCGGGGCTCGAACCCGCGACCTGCGGATTAAAAGTCCGTAGCTCTACCAACTGAGCTAAAGGCCCGCGCAAGAAAATAGCCTAGCAATTGCGCGCTTGTTTTTAATAATTGCCCCTCGAGAGTCGACTAGTTCACACCCAGGAACTTTTTGTTTCTCCTATCCGACTGAACTAGTAAGCAGGAATACTGCGGACACTTGATGCAAACTTCGGTAAACCCAAACGGAGTACACGCATCTTTTATGTCTACTTATTCAGTCGAGGAAACATGGATGTCGTCGATATATCTCGTTGGCAATTTGGCATAACCACCGTCTACCACTTCATTTTTGTCCCGCTCACGATTGGCCTTGCCCCGCTGGTCGCACTCATGCAGACGCTGTGGGCCACGACGAAAAACGATGTTTGGTACCGCGCGACACGGTTTTTCGGCACCATCTTCATCATTAACTTCGCCATGGGTGTGGCCACGGGCATCGTCCAGGAATTCCAGTTCGGTATGAACTGGTCGGAGTACTCCCGCATGATTGGTGATGTCTTCGGCGGTCCACTGGCACTGGAAGGTCTCATCGCGTTTTTCCTGGAATCCACTTTCCTGGGCCTGTGGATTTTCGGCTGGGGTCGTATCCCCACCTGGATGCACACGCTCTCGATTTGGATTGTTGCCATTGCGGTGAATATCTCGGCGTACTTCATCATTGTCGCCAATTCGTTCATGCAGCACCCTGTAGGTGCGGTTTACAACCCAGAAACCGGCCGCGCTGAGTTGACGGACTTGGGCGCGCTGTTGACCAACTCCACCGCCTTGGCAGCTTTTCCGCATGCCGTGGCCAGCTCTTTCCTCACCGCCGGCACGCTTGTTGTCGGCGTCAGCGGCTGGTGGTTGGTTCAGAGCCGCCGCGGTGGTCAGCGCGATAATGTCCACGAGCGCACGTTCCGCAAGACTATGAAGGTCGGGCTCTGGACTACTGTGCTCAGCTCACTGGCCGTGTTTATCACCGGCGATATCCAAGCCAAGCTCATGTTCGAGCAGCAGCCGATGAAGATGGCTTCGGCCGAGTCCCTGTGCCACACGCAGACGGATCCGATGTTCTCGGTTCTGACCGTCGGCACGCACAACAATTGTGATTCAGTGCTGCACCTTATCGAGGTACCGTGGGTGCTGCCGTTCCTGGCGCAAGGAAAGTTCAGTGGCGTCACGCTCCAGGGCGTGCAGGATCTGCAGGAAAAGGCTGAGGCGCTCTTCGGCCCGGGAAATTATTCCCCGAACTTGTTCGTCACGTATTGGTCTTTCCGCGCCATGATTGGCCTGATGGTCGGTTCGCTGGCCATCGCGTTTTTCGCCTGGCTGTTTACTCGCAAGGGGCGCGTGCCGACGGGCAAGCGAGCCCGCATTTTCGCTACTTGCAGCATCCTTGCAATTCCGTTCCCGTTCCTGGCCAGTAGCGCTGGCTGGATCTTTACGGAAATGGGCCGTCAGCCTTGGATTGTGCACCCCAACCCGGATCACATCGGAGATCCGCGCACGGAACTGCTGCGCATGACCGTCGATATGGGTGTGTCCGACCATGCACCGGCGACGGTGCTTATCACTCTGGCGGGCTTTACCCTGCTCTACCTGATTTTGGCAGTGGTGTGGTTCTGGTTGATTCGCCGCGCAGTTATTGCCGGACCGCCAACCGAATCCGCTGAGGCAATCAACGCCATCGGCAATGACCCCGAGCACGCGGGTCCATCGTCGCCAATCGCTACCGATCTGGGCGCAATCGTCTCGTCCCCGGTTCGATTCAACAAGGTCCATGCCCAGTCCGCTGCCGGCCCCGACTCCGAAGTCTCCGCGACTGAGGACACAAAGTAGATAAGGATGTACCTCTGACATGTTCGGATTAGATCTTCCCGTTTTGTGGTTTATCCTGATCGCGTTCCTCTTCGCTGGCTACTTCTTGCTCGAGGGCTTTGACTTCGGCGTCGGAATGCTGTTGCCGTTCATTGGCCGCGATGAACCGCGTCGCAAAGCGATGCTCGGCACTATCGGGCCGGTGTGGGACGGCAACGAAGTGTGGCTAATTACCGCAGGTGGCGCGCTTTTCGCAGCGTTTCCAGAGTGGTATGCATCCATGTTTTCCGGCTTCTACCTGCCGCTCTTCCTGATCCTGGTGGCGCTAATTGTCCGTATTGTCGGGCTGGAATGGCGCTCCAAGGTCAACGATGAGGGCTGGCGCGCCTGGTGTGACCGGGCGATTATCTTCGGCTCCTGGCTGCCGCCGATTCTGTGGGGCGTGGCCGTGGCCAACCTGGTGCGTGGTGTACCGCTGAACGCCGACAAGAACCTGGACTCCGGTTTTAGTGCCCTGCTGGGGTTGCTGAACCCGTACGCCCTGGTTGGTGGCATCGCGTTTGCGGCTGTGTTTGCGCTTCACGCGGTGACTTTCCTGCGGCTGAAGACCGCCGGCAAGCTACGCGACGAGGTCGGCAATGCGGCTCGAATTCCCGCCCTGTCGGCGCTGATTTTCGGTGGCGCGTTCCTCATCTGGACACAGCTGGTCTATGGAAAGACCTGGCTGTGGGCTGTTGTGGTCATCGCAGTAGCAGGTTTGGTCATTTCCATCTCCGCAACCGTGGCCAACCGCGACGGCATCGCTTTCACCGCCACCGCCATCGCCGTTATTGCCGTCACGACCGTTGTCTTCGGCGCTATGTACCCGTATCTGATGCCGACGACGCTTGCCGACGGCGTCTCCCTCGATATCTGGAATTCCGCCTCTAACCCCTACACGCTGAAAATCATGACCTGGACCGCGCTGGTGATTACCCCACTGGTGATTGCCTACCAGGCGTGGACATACTGGGTATTCCGCAAGCGACTGATGGCTGAGCGTAAGGTCTCGTAGCCGTCTGTCCGTTGGAGGTTAGTTTCTAAAAAGTGGCTCCTGTCGATCCGAAACTCTTCAAGCTGTCAGCCCCAGCGTGGCGTTGGGTCATTTTCGCGGGTGCACTGACTGCCGCGAGCACAGGTGCCACAATCGCGTTGGGGCTGGCCATTGGCACTATTACAGCGCAGGTTCTGGGCGAGGCGACTCCGAACTGGACAGTGTTTGCGCTGGTAGCAACCGCGTCCGTGCTAGTTCGGGTGGCCTGCTCCTACGCCCTGGTGCGCTTCGGCCAATCAGCTGGCGCACGTGTGGCAACAGACCTGCGCAGCCGTGCGCTGCGAGCCCTAGCTCTGCGCGACCCCCGCACGGTCGACACCGCACACTGGCGCGCGCTGCTTTCGGTCGGGCTCGATGGCGTGGCCGTCTACGTGGCGGAATTCCTCCCCGCGCTGGTGGCCGCAGCACTGGCTACCCCGATGGCCCTGGCCGCGGTCGCGTGGTTGGACCTCCCGTCGTTTGCCATCGCGGTTGTTACGCTGCCTCTAATTCCGCTGTTCATGTGGCTGGTGGGCCGCCTCACTGAGGGGCGCACAGAACGCCGCCTGGCCGATATCGGTACAGTGCGCGGCCAGATTCTCGACCTCGTCGTAGGCCTGCCGACTCTCAAAGCACACACCATGGCCGATGCCCCCAGCGAGGAAATCAAGCGTCTGTCGACCCGCCACCGGAAGTCCACCATGGAGGTCCTGCGCATCGCCTTCCTGTCCGCGTCGGTTCTGGAATTCCTCACGACCCTGTCAATTGCCCTCATCGCCGTCGGCATCGGATTCCGGCTCCTGGGAGGCCACATGACACTGGCCACTGGCCTGGCAGTGCTCATCATCGCCCCGGAAATCTATGGCCCCGTGCGCCAGGTTGGTCAGAAGTTCCACGCAGCTCAGGACGGTGTCGTCGCTGCCACCGAGGTCACGGAACTGCTGGCCAAGGACGCCAACCAGACTCCGAACTCCACAGACACCACCTCTGAAGCTGTGGAGGGGGCGACCGAAGGGACGTCGTCAAGCAGTGCTCCCAGTGCCCCCACGGTCGTGTTCGAGCACCTTTCTGCACCGGGGCGAGACGGCGTGCGGCCCAGTAATCTAAGCGCCATCGCGCGGCCCGGCGCGGTAACCGTGCTGGCAGGACCGAACGGCGTGGGCAAGACGACAGCGCTACTCGCGGTCGCCGAAATTGTGCACGAGGACCTGGAGGGTTCCGTAACTATCCGCGACGGCAAGCGCATGCTCCACGGTCAGGACCTGCTGCAGCGCATCGCGTGGCTGCCCCAGCGGCCCATCCTGGACGCGGCGGCGGTCGGCGATAATTCGCGGCGCTCGCTCGGGCAACGTCAGCGGGAGGCGCTTCGGCGCGAGCTTGCCGACGACACCCGCGACCTCGTCCTCCTCGATGAACCGACGGCCCACTTGGATGCCGACAGTGCGCAGTCCGTGATTAGAATCCTGCGCACACGTGCCCGACGCGGAGCCACGGTGATTGCCACCAGCCATGATCCGCTACTGATTGCGGCGGCCGACGACGTGGTGGAGGTGCAGTCGCGATGACTATCCTGCAAGCGCTTCGTCGACTGGTGAGCCCCCGCGACCTGGTGTGGCCAGTGTTGGCGGGCACCATCACGCTGCTGTCCGCACTGAGCCTGACCGTGGTGTCGGCGTGGCTGATTACGCGTTCCTGGCAGAAGCCGCCGCTGATGGACATCACTCTGGCGGTTACATCTGTGCGCGCGCTGGGTATTTCGCGAGCTGCGTTCCGATACCTCGACCGGCTGGTCTCCCATGATGTAGCGTTGCGTACCGCCGAGCGCTCCCGGGTGAAACTGTGGGAGCATTTCGTGGGCGATCGCACGCTGGCGCTGCGTGAGCGTTCCGATATTGTCACGGCGCTGGGCACGAATATTGACGCGCTTGCCGATGTCGTCGTGCGCTCAATCGTGCCCGCGCTTGTGGCGCTTATGACCTCGCTCATCGCCATTATCTTCGTAGCGCTGCTCTCCCCCACCACTGCGGTTCTCCTGGCAGTGGGGCTGTTTCTCGCAGGCGGGGTTGCGCCCTACCTGACATATCGTGCCACTGCGCACTCGAGTAAGCGTCGCACGGTCGCGCTGCAAGCGCATGCCGGTGCCGTCGAGACGCTGCTTTCCGACGCCGCGGGTCTGCATATCCACGGTCAATTGGATGAGGCAGTCTCTGCCGCCTCGGCCTCCAGTAAGAAGGTTGCGGCCATCGATGACGCCACTGGCCGGGCAAATGCCCGTGCCTCAGCGCTGAGCACCGCGGCCAGCGTGCTGACGGCTGTCCTCACCGTGGTCGTCGCCTCGTGGTTGGTGACGGCCTCTGCCGCGGGCACCGGGGGCTCTGGGGGCGCCGGGGTCAGTTTGGTGCACTCCCCCGAGTGGCTGACGGTTCTGGTTCTGGTGCCGCTGGCTGCTTTTGAGTCAGTTGGCCCGTTACCAGCTGCGGCGCAGACGCTGGCGCAATCGCGCGAAGCATTGCTGATGCTCGCCTCGAATACAGGCGACTCAGCTGAGGCAGATATTGCTGCGGTGAATACACCGGCTGAAAAGGGCACACCAGCGCCCACGTCCATGCGGCCCCAAAGCCAGCTGACACTCCAGCCCACGCTACAGGTAAAAGACTTGATTGTGGGCTACCCCGACGACCACAGTTCGAACATCACGGACGGGACCGCTGCCCAGCCAGCGCATGCCGCAGCATCCCAGCCAGCTCAATTGCCGATGCAAAACTTCGAGGTCACCTTTGGCAGATATCGGGAAATCACGGCGCCGTCGGGAAGCGGAAAAACTACGTTGCTGAAAACCATCGCCGGGCTGATGCCGCCAGTTGCGGGCACGGTTGTTGTCGCCGACGGAGACGGCCGTGAGCTGTGGCGCAGTGAAGCAAGTGCCGGGAAGGCTCACGAAAGTATTCACCCATGCGACCTGGTGCGCTTTATCGCCGAGGACGAGCACATTTTCGCCACCACGGTGCGGGACAACATCTCCATTGGCAACCCGCAGGTCAGCGATGATGTCATCTACTCCGTACTGGATGCCGTAGGCTTGCGCGAATGGGTCAACGCCGCACCCGCCGGCCTGGACACGATTCTGGACAGCGGCGCGGACAGTCTCTCGGGTGGTCAGCGTCGCAGGCTCATCCTCACCCGCGCGCTGGTCAGCACAGCGCCGATTCTGCTTCTCGACGAACCCACCGAGCACCTCGACGAGGACTCGAACCGCATCCTGGAGCTTCTCCGCAACACCACCGAGCTCCCCGGCGGGAGGGGCCGCCGAACGGTGGTCGTCGTCAGGCATCCGCGCACGCAGCGCTAACCGACCGATCCAATCAGCCTGCCAAAACAGATTCGAAAACGGCAGTTCAGCGTGACACAATACTGTACGTGTTAGATACCTCCACGAGTCCACTCAGCGCCGCCAAGCCCGCCGATGCCACGTCCGCGCACATGCACATCGGCCCCTTTGAGCTCGCCTCCCCCGTGGTACTCGCTCCGATGGCCAGTGTCACCAACGTGGCATTCCGCACGCTGTGCCGCGAGCAGGAGCTGCAGCGTACAGGCACGGTCTCCGGCCTCTATGTTTGCGAGATGGTCACCACGCGAGCACTGGTCGAGCGCAACGAGAAGACCATGCACATGACCACCTTCGCGCCCGACGAAAACCCGCGCAGCCTGCAGCTCTACACCACTGACCCGAAGTGGACCTACGAGGCCGCGAAGATGATTGTCGACGAAAACCTCGCCGACCACATCGATATGAACTTCGGCTGCCCGGTACCTAAGGTCACCCGCAAGGGCGGCGGCTCAGCACTGCCGTATAAGCGCCGCCTCTTCGGCAACATCGTCGCCGCTGCCGTCAAGGCCACGGAGGGCACCGACATCCCGGTGACCGTGAAGTTCCGCGTCGGTATCGACGACGAGCACCACACGCACCTCGATGCCGGCCGCATTGCCGCCGAGATGGGTGCCCAGGCTGTGGCTCTGCACGCCCGCACCGCGGCGCAGCGCTACTCCGGTCACGCCGACTGGTCGCAGATTGCGCGGTTGAAGGAGCACATGGTCGACTCCGGCTTCAGCAATATCCCGGTGCTTGGCAACGGCGACATCTTCGCCTCCACCGATGCCCGCAAGATGCTCGACGAGACCGGCTGCGACGGTGTCGTCGTCGGTCGCGGCTGCCTTGGTCGCCCGTGGCTATTCGCGCAGTTGTCCGCCGAGCTGCGTGGCAAAGAAGTGCCGCCGGCACCAACATTTGGTGAGGTCGCGGGGATTATCCGTCGTCACGCGGAACTACTCGTGGAGCACGAGGGCGAGCGTAAGGGCTGCCGCGACCTGCGCAAGCACATCGCCTGGTACCTGCGCGGATACCCCGCCGGCAGTGAGGTGCGCAAGTCCCTCGCTCGTGTCGATTCGCTAGCAACGCTCGACGAGATTCTCACGCCGCTTTACGACGGCCCCAGCGCCCACGCCCGCCCGGAGGACGCCGACGGCGCCCGCGGCCGACAGGGATCCCCTGCAAAGGTGGTCTTGCCGGAGGGCTGGCTGGACGACCCGGAGGACGACACCGTGCCTGAAGGCGCGGAGATTATGCACTCCGGTGGCTAAGCTTCGGTTCTGAGCGAGTGTTTACATAACTTTACGAGGGGTAATTGGGAGCTCCCCACTAACGCGCGACCTTGTTGAGGATTGCCTACTATGGAACGCATGCGCACTGTCTACCGAGAACAAATGGACAACTTGGCCCACAGCCTGATTGTGATGTGTGACCGAGTTGGATCCATGCACAAGCTTGCGAACAAGGCCCTCTTTGAGGCTGATTTAGTCTCGGCTGAAACCGTTCTTTCCCAGATTGATTCTCTCGAGGACCTGCGCCAGGATGCGGAGCAGCGAGCCTTTGAACTGTTGGCACGCGAAGCTCCTGTAGCTGGTGACCTCCGGCAGATTGTCAGTGGTCTCTACATTGTCGAAGACATCTCCCGCATGGGCGCGTTGAGTGTGCATATTGCCAACGTTGCCCGGCGTCGCCACCCGAACAAGGCACTGCCGGAGCCCGTGGAGGGATTCTTCCGCGAGATGGCCGCGGTATCTGAGCAGATGACGCACGAAACCCGTCAGGTGCTCATCGACTACAACGTTGACCAGGCATTGGCCTTAGATAAGACCGATGACAGCATCGACGACATCCACCAGCACCTGTTTACGCTGACCAACGACGATAATTGGCCGCACACCCCTGCGCAGACGGTGGATGTCACCCTGCTGAGTCGCTTCTACGAGCGCTACGCGGATCACGCCGTCGAGGTTGCGGCCCGGATTGTTTACCTGGCCACCGGTTACAAGCGCGATGTCTACCTGGACAAGCTTGAGGACGAGCGCGACCAGCGCAGCTTTAACCAACGCCTGCAGGCCTTGGAGCGCCACTTGCGGATGTAGGTTCGTGAAGTTGCAGGCTGCTGGGCTGGGTGTTGGGTTGCTGAGCTGGGGCGGGTGTTGGGTTGCTGAGCTGGGCTGGGTGTTGGACTGCTCGGCGGGTTTCAGGCCGGAGTGGAGCCGTTTTTAAGTCACACCAGGCTAAACACCGCCCCAGCCAAACACCGCCTCAGCCAAACACCGCCCCACCCCGAGAAAGTGACTAGGTTTATGACACTTTACTGCGAGTAAACGCTATTCATCTGACATAAACTTAGTCAGTAACTGTTTGATTCCGCCACAAAAACTGTTTGCCCCGGCCCAAAGCACCTCCGCGGTTAGACAATCAGGTGGCAAAACATGTGCGCGACATAGCAATCTCATAAACCGCAACAACAACAAAAAGAGCCCCGTACCTCGCGTGCACACGCGTGAGGTACTGGGCTCTTACTTTTTGGTTATTTTGGCTATTAAGGCATACGCAAAGCGTTTAGCCGAAGCGACCGGAGATGTAGTCCTCGGTTTCCTTCTTGTCCGGATTCTCGAAGATCTTCTTGGTCGGGCCAACCTCGACCAGGCGACCCGGCTTACCGGTTGCCTCGAGGGAGAAGAATGCGGTCTGATCGGACACACGAGCTGCCTGCTGCATGTTGTGGGTCACGATGACGATGGTGAATTCTCCCTTCAGCTCGTGAATCAGGTCCTCGATTGCCAGGGTGGAAATCGGGTCCAGTGCGGAACACGGCTCGTCCATCAGCAGAACTTCCGGCTCAACTGCAATTGCGCGTGCGATGCACAGACGCTGCTGCTGACCACCGGAGAGGCCACCGCCCGGCTTGTCCAGGCGGTCCTTGACCTCATCCCAGAGGTTGGCGCCGCGCAGGGACTTCTCGGCAACCTCCTGGAGACGAGCCTTGTTCTTAACACCGGCCAACTTCAGGCCAGCCACGACATTGTCCTCGATGGACATGGTCGGGAACGGGTTCGGACGCTGGAACACCATACCGATGGTGTTACGAACGGAGACCGGGTCGATCTTCGGGCCATAGATGTTTTCGCCGTCGAGAAGCACCTCGCCAGTGACGTAGGCACCCGGGATGACCTCGTGCATACGGTTCAGCGAACGGAGCACGGTGGACTTACCACAGCCGGACGGGCCAATGAATGCGGTAACGGAACGCGGCGGGACGTGCAGGTCGACGTTCTGCACAGCGTGGAAATCGCCGTAGTAGATGTTGACATCGTTAAGGTCTAGGCGCTTAGCCATGGTCTTTCAAAAACCTTCCTTGAAATAGCGGACGTTAGGCGCCCAGCATTAACTGCTCTTGACGGAGAACTTGGCGGATACGAAGCGCGCCAGGATATTGATGAGGGCAATGATGAGAACCAGCGTGAGCGCTGCGCCCCACATCTTGTCAAATGCCGCACCGGTATTACCGGCCTTGTACATGTCCAGCATGAACAGTGGCAGCGAGGACTGCGACTGGCCGAACGGGTTGTAGGTGATGATTCGCGAGGTCGCAACCAGAATCAGCATCGGCGCGGACTCACCCATGACGCGGGCGACGGCCAGCATGATGCCGGTGACGATGCCCGACAGTGCGGTCGGAAGCACGATCTTCAAAATGGTCTTCCACTTCGGAACACCCAGAGCGTAAGAGGCTTCACGCAACTCGTGCGGAACGATACGCAGCATTTCCTCGGTGTTGCGGACAACGATTGGCAGCATCAGCAGAACCAGTGCCAGCGACACGGCGAAACCGGAGCGGCTCATGCCGAACATGACCACCCACATCGAGTAGATGAACAGCGACGCAACAATCGACGGCACACCGGAGAGGATGTCGACCATGAAGGTGGTGACCTTGCCCAAGCGGGAGTTACCTGCGTACTCGACCAAGTAGATAGCGACGAAGATACCGAATGGCACGGTCATGAGAGTTGTGACCAGAGCCTGAACCAAGGTACCGACGATTGCGTGAGCAACACCACCGGCAGATGCACCAAGGGTGACACCGCGCTGGGAAGCAGTCCACCACTCACCACTCAGCAGTGACGGGGTACCTCGGACGACAAGCTCAAAGAGAACCCACACCAGCGGGATCAGGGCAAGAGCCATGCAGAAGTAAATGAGGACCGTGGAGACGTTGTCCGCTACCTTGCGGGAACCCTTAATCTGGGTGAATGCCGACTCCGTGGTGGGGACCATGTCTGCGGGGCCGTGAGGCGAAGAATCAGTAGTTGAACTAGTCATTGTTACTTCTCGTTTCTTTTCCTACGACCTTGCTACTTCTTCGCAATGATTCGGGCTGCGGAGTTGACCACGAAGGTCAGCAAGAACAGCACCAAACCTGCGGACATGTATGCGCCGGCCTTGAGGTTGTCATTGAACTCCGGTGCAGCATTAGCAATTGCGGTTGCGAAGGTGGTACCACCGTCGAAAAGCGAACCACGGAATGCCGAAGACGGAGAGATTACGAGGTACAGAGCCATCGTCTCACCGAGGGCACGTCCCAGACCCAGCATCGAGCCGGAGATAAAGCCAGAACGACCGAATGGCAGAATGGCCAGCTTGACCATCTCCCAACGGGTCGCACCGAGAGCCAGCGATGCCTCAATGTGACCACGCGGGGTCTGAACAAAGACCTCGCGGGTGGTAGCCGCGATAACCGGCAGAATCATAATTGCCAGCACAATGCCGCCGGTGAAGAGGTTTCGACCAGTCTCGAAGGCCGGCGAGTTTGGGTACAGGGCAAACATCGGGATAAAGCCCAGTGTCTTAGCCAACCACCCGTACAGACCGGCCAATGCCGGACCGAGAGCCATAAAACCCCACAGACCGTAAACAATCGACGGCACTGCGGCCAGCAAATCCACGAGGTAGCCCAGCGGCTTGACCATCTTCTTTGGAGCATAGGCAGTCAGGAAGATGGCAATACCCAGCGCAACCGGCATCGCCAGAATCAGCGCCAGGATGGAAACCGCGACGGTCACCAGAAACATGTTCGGAATACCGAAGTACATGGCGGAGGTATCCGCCAGGTTCCATCGTTCGGTGTAGGTGAAGAAGTTCGCTTCGTTACGGGACATTGCCGGAACTGCGCGCAGGAGCAGGAACACTGCAATTGCGATGATGGCAGCAGTCACCAATGCGGAAGATCCTACCGCCAGAATCTTGAAGATTCGGTCACCAGGACGAACAACGCCGGACTGAATGGCTTGCTCTTCCGAGCTCTCGTCGCCGGAGGAATCCACCTGCGGTGCTGAGGACTGCAACAGACTGCTGTCTACAGCCTCCTGCTTCCCTTCAATGGGAGTCGAGGAACTCATGATCTCATTTCCTAAGTAGAAGTGATTTGTGCTTCAACGCACATGAAGACCGATTGGCCTCAGTACCCCTCTACGAGCGGTACCCAATCAACTGAGGTGTCGATATATAAAGCCAACCGGTCTACGTCAGGTTTTCGGCCTACAGCTCAAATCTGCGTGGCCGGCTGAAGTAATCCTCGCGCCAACCGGGCAACAACAGAGCCAACTCTGCTTTCACCCGCGTTGCGCGCAACGAATTACTTGATAGCGTCAACCGCTGCGGACAACTTGTCCTTGAACTCACCCTGAACCGGGATGTAACCCCGCTCTTCGAGCTCTGGGCCCTGGCCCTCTTCCAGAACAACCTTCAGGAAGCTCTTAACCAGGTCACGAGTCTCCTCGTCGTAACCAGCGGAGCAGACGATTTCGTAGGTGGTCAGAATCAGCGGGTAAGCGCCATTCTCATCCATTGCGAACAGAGAGTCGGTGTCAACAACCATGTCGTGACCCTCAGTCTTGAACGTGACGGAATCCAGAGCCTTACCGACGGTGTCGTTGTTCAGCTCAACCGGGCCATGACCAAAGTCCATCTTGGCAATGCCCAGGTCCTTGTCCTTAGCGAAACCAGCCTCAACGTAGGTGATAGCACCGTCGATGTTGGAAACCTCGTCGACAACACCAGCCGAGCCGTTAGCGCCCTGTCCAGTAGCAGTCGGGAAGGACTTGGAAGCCTCGTGCTTCCACTGCTCCGGAGCAGCTGCGCTCAGGAACTTCATGAAGTTATCAGTAGTACCGGACTCCTCAGAGCGGTAGACAACCTTGATGTCCTTCTCCGGCAGCTTCGCGTCCTTGTTGACCTCAGCAATCTTCGGGTCGTTCCACTTGGTGATCTTGCCGTCGAAGATTTCAGCAACCAGAGCCGGAGTCAGAGTGACATCAACGCCCTCGAGGTTGTAGGCAACGGCAACCGGACCGATAACCATCGGCAGGTGCCATGCATCGTTACCATCGCAGCGCTTCTTAGCCTCTGCAACCTGGTCCTTGCCATCCTTCTCCTTCAGCGGAGAGTCGGAGCCAGCGAAAGCAACGGTGCCGGCAATGAACTGAGTTTGACCGGAACCAGAGCCAGATGCGTTGTACGACAGGGTCGAGCCGGCCTCTTCAAACTTGGTGGCGAACAGGTCCATTGCACGCTGCTGCGAGGTAGCGCCCTCGCCCTGCAGCGTTGGCCCTTCAGCACAAGCGGCCAGGGTGAGACTTGCAACAGCGGCCAGGCCAATGACGGATGCCGCACGGTTCTTCTTCAGCACAGTAAATCCTCCGGGTTTACACAATGAGTGAAACAGTTCTCGTGGAACCGCCACACTCCGGTCCACTGCGCTGAACCTATCTACCGATAGTAACCGGAACCTTTTCAGAACATTAACAATTGGTGAACGGCGCAAGTAATTCTTTATATATCCTCATTTTCCCTGTAAGAGGCCCTAAAATGCGCCCCTGAAACACTGAGGATTGGACAGCATCTCCCCAAAATCACAAATATCATTGCCCCCGCGACAGAGGAAAACCACCTAAAACTGAGACAAACCTAAGCTCCCCCTCTCCAATAACTCACCCCTTCCCCAACAACTCGCCTCCAATAAACCGAACCGTCACATTTACGCGCCGTACATCACATCACGGCGAGCCACTTCAAAGCCGACCGCACGGTAAGTGCGCACTGCCGGCGCATTGTCGCCTTCGACATAGAGAATTACCTTTTCCGCTCCCCGGCTCCGGAGATGGGAAAGCCCAACATTGGTCAACCATCGCCCCAGACCACGTCCGCGCGCCTTCGAGCTCAGTCCAATCACATAGACCTCACCAGTTGGCACAGGCTCCTCAGCGTGCCACTTCGTCCAGTGGAAACCGCAAATCTCCTCTGCACTGTCGCGCGCCCCGGCTACATCCGCAGCAAAGAACACGCCCTCCGGGTCGAACCACTGCACTTCCCGAGCGCGATCGAGTTGTGGCTGTGACCAACCACCCTGCTCCGGATGCCAGTCAAACGCCTCGTTATTCACTGCCAACCACGCTCGATCTACCGCTGCCGCACCCCACTTCGCACGTGCCGCAGTCAGGGTCAGGGCTTCAACATCATCACGCTTATCGACGTCCCCCGCCGCCTTCTCCAACGCTGAGCCCGAAACGGACATCTGCAACAGCTCGCGGACGACCTTGCGTCCCGTCAACTCTGCCAAACGGCTGGCACCGGCGACATCACCGTGAGCCCAGATAGGCAGACGCTCACCGACTTCAGCATCGATGTGCGCAAGCAGCTTCGCTCCCACTCCTTGCCTGCGAAACTCCGGATCAACAACCATCTCCATAGCATCTGGCGCAACGGCTGCCAGGCCCAAGTAACGGTCGTTCTCGATAATCGCAAAGTGTCGATGCCCGAAAGAGTCGTCGTCAAGCCCTCGGACGAAAGCCTCGCCGAACGCCTCCACGCCGTCGGTGGAGTGGGCGCGCTGCAGTAGCGTACTGGCGACGGTGGTGTCTACGTCAAGCAGTTCGGTTACGTTCATACGCCCCACCCTATACACAGCAGCGGATTCAACACTTCCCCGATGTCCTCTGGGCCAAAAGCGATGGGGTACTAATAGAGTGTGTCCATTTCCCGACGACAGAAGAAGATTGGTGGCTCCATCCTCGCCGTTGCCGCGCTGGTGATCGCCACCGACATGGGCTTCGCCAGCCATGCGGAGTACAAGCTCTCCGAGCATATTCAAGAGACTGCGCAGCTGGAGATGACCCCATACGTCGCCATTGGCGGACAAGCTTACTTGTCCTCTTTTGTTACGGGTAAGTGGAGCTCCGTGACTTCGCGCATCCGCGATGTAGAGGTACCCGACTTCGGCTTAGTATCTCTGGAGTACGGTGCCTCCAACGTTAAGATTCCGGCATCGTCAGTGCTCAGTGGCAATTTCCCAGAGTCACCGACGAAGCAGTACTTCACCAAGCTCTCGCTCGACGGTGTCTCTCTGGGCAACAAGCTAGGACTGACGGACTTGAGCATCCAGAGCCTGAAAGACTCCTCCCCCACCGGCGGCTGGGAAACCGAGGCTATTTTCGAGGCCACGCCAGCCGGATGGCAGGGAAAAACCCAGGTTTCGGCAAAATTGCGCATTGTCAGCCGCGACGTGATCATCACGCCGATGGAGATTATTTCTGCACCCCCGTCCCCAACAGATTCTAAGATCCACAGCAAACCTGAGCTCTCCGAGGTCGACGCTCAGCACATTCTGGATACTTTCAGGTTGACACTGCGAGATTCGGAAATACCAATGGGTATGCCAGCAACCCGCGTGTACGTATCGGGCGGTTCGGTCACCATCGAAGGCGAACAGATTCAGTGCACCGTGTCGCCAACGAACTTCATGCCGCCGACGTCCCAGCAGGATGCCGAAGCATCGGCGAAATCCACGGAAAAGCTGCCGGAGAAGAACTGTCGGGTGCGTCGCTAAGGCCGTCGTCAAGCATCGCCGTTAAACGTCGTTGCAGCGTTGGCACCATGCGCCAACAGCCCATACATGGCCACAAGAGCTTCAGCGGTAGAGTGTGAAGCATGACCGAGAACAATGGCAGCAACCAGACAGACGCCGCTGCACAGGAGCCTGCAGCTGCGGAAGCCCCTCGCCTCGACGGCAACGAGGCCATCAACCGCGCGGCCGAGCAGGCCAAGAGCACCGCTACGCGCAACATCACTGAGCTTGAAGGGCTCCCGATTCCCGACGAGACCGCTAACCTGCGTTTCGGCCCGAATATTCATGACGGCCTGCTGGCACTACTGCCGCTGGTCGGCGTGTGGCGCGGTGAGGGGCAGGCAAACACCGTCGTCGACGGTGAGTACAACTTCGGCCAGCAGGTTATCTTCAGCCATGATGGCGAGAACTACCTGAAGTATGAGTCGCGCATCTGGAAGCTGGATGAAGAAGGCAAACCAACCGGCCCTGACCAGCGCGAAACGGGATTTTGGCGCATCAACAACGATGACGAGATTGAGTTCATCTGCGTCCATTCCACCGGCGTCACTGAGATTTACTACGGCAAGCCGGTCTCCGAGCGCGCATGGGAGCTGCAGGCTGCCTCCACAATGGTCACTGCTACCGGTCCAGCATCACTTGGCCCGGGCAAGCGCCTCTACGGTTTGATGCCGAACAACGATCTCGGCTGGGTGGACGAGCGCCTGCGGGATGAGGAATTCGCTCCCCGTATGTCCGCGCAGCTCAAGCGCTACGCGGGCTAGGTTCTCCCCGCTTTACGACGGGCGTTGTGTGGCCTGGCTGCGGGGCCCTATTACTTTGCGCACTACGGCTTGGTGCCCTACTGCGACAAGCCCTACTGCGTCGCCAGCGCCTCGTCACACAGGTCGCGGAATTCCTTTTCCGCGGCTACATCCGGCTGCCGAATGGGCTCACCATCGATGGACTTAACCACGACCGCGATGCGCACCGACGACACCAGCCATACCGCATCGGCGGTGAATAGGTCCCCGGGCACCAGGACCGTCGGGGTGACTTTCCAGCCGCAGTTGGCAGCTGTTTCAAACAGCGCTGCCTGAGTCGTGCCCGGCAGCACTCCTTCACCGGGGTTGGGGGTCAGCAGCTCATTGCCGCGCTGAACGATGATGGTCGATGTCGGGCCTTCCAGAAGCTTTCCCTCTGCGGAGGTGAAGATGACATCGTCAAAACCCTTGGACTTGGCATAGCGCAATGCGGCCATATTAGCTGCGTATGACAACGTTTTCGCGCCGATGAGCGCCCACGGTGCACGGGAGCCAAGGTCGAGCGAGAAACCACGATCTGCAAGCATGACCGATACCGGCTTCAGGCGATTTTCCGCCACCTTTTCCGCGGAGCTTGCCAAAACGTAGCCAGTCGGCCTTCCAGTGGAATCGCGACCACGCGAGTAAACCCACCGCAACGTCGCGTCCCCCTCAATTGACCTATCGCGCAACTCCTGTAGTGCAACGTCGGTAGCCGCCCGCCATTGCTCCAGGTCCGGGGTTGGCAAATCCAGCATTAGCGCTGACGATGCGAACCGCTTCTCGTGCCGGTCAGTATTACAGGTATGACCACCCCTGACCAGTAGTGTTTCAAAAACTCCGTCGCCGCGAATAGCTCCGAGATCGTCCGCGTAGAGGAACGGCTGTCCTGCTTCGACAGCAATCGGGCCACCGTCTGCGAAGACGTCGATAAGCACTAGAGAAGAAAGCGAATCCGTCATACACACAAGCTTAATCCATGCTTAATTTGGGGATTTCTGGTTAACATGAGGGAGTGAGTGTTGAGTATGTAAGTCCTTTGATGTCTCACGTGGCTGGTGCCGCTGCCCTCGAATTGGGCGGACAGACGGAAGGTTTAGAGAAGGACTCAGAGAACGCCTCAGACGGAACCTCAGCGAAAAACGTTGAGCAAACCACAGGGCAAGCTAGCGTGGCATGGCACTACGGCCGTCCACTGGTAGAGCAACGTCATCTACAGGAGGACTGCGGAGTAGTAGATCGCTCGTACTACCGCGTTATTGAGGTTACTGGCGAGGATCGCCTGACCTACCTCAACACACTTTTTTCACAGAAGGTCGACGATGCCACCCCCGGCACTGTCACTGAAGCACTGAACCTGGATGCCAACGGTCATGTTCTCCACCACATGACGCTGACTGTTTTGGACGATTCCGTGCTTATCGACGTGCCCCCAGTTGGCTTCGACTCCCTGTTGAAGTACCTGAACATGATGGTGTTCTGGTCCAAGGTGGAAATTGCTGAGGCAGAACGGGCGGTTATTTCCGTCATGGGGCCGAATGCCCCTGAGGTACTGGTGTCTGCCGGCCTCGCATTCCCGCAGGTGGGCAAGGCTACGACGGTGGGGCATTCCTACGTCCGGCACCTGCCTTGGCCACGCGGCGGACGTGTGGATGTGCTCGTGCGCCGACAGGATTTAGTCGGTGCTTGGGACGCGCTGGTGGCCGCTGGCGCCTCCCCAGTTGGCCTGATGGGCTGGGAGGCCGAACGCGTAGTCTCCTTGCGGCCGGAGCTGGGAATCGATGTAGATGAGAAGATGATTCCGCATGAGGCTCCGCGCTGGATTGCCTCTGAATTCGACACGGCGGCCGTGCACTTGGACAAGGGCTGCTATCGCGGCCAAGAGACTGTGTCTCGAGTCCACAATGTTGGTCGCTCCCCACGAGTTTTGGTGATGCTGCAGCTCGACGGCTCAGCCACTCTGCCGGAAACCGACGATCCAGTGATGATGGGCAAGCGCGCCGTGGGACGCGTAGGCACCGTCGTGCAACATGCCGATTACGGCCCGATTGCATTGGCTCTGCTTAAGCGCTCGGCTCAGGAACGCGAGGGCCTTGTGGTGGGTGACTGTGCCGTGGCCGTCGACCCTTCCTCCATCGACCGCGTCGAGCAGCTGCCGCCGGGTCGTGCGGCCATCAACCGCCTGCGTGGGAAATAAGTAACGGGAAATAGGTAAAGCCGCCAGACAGAGTGGTGAAAAAATAACTTTTTCCATTCTTTTTCAGAAAGGTAATTCCCCCAGGTCACAGCACATATTGAGTTGTCTGAGCGCGAGGACACAACCCACTATGGGCCTCCCCGCGTAACCCCTTCGTCTAAAAATCGGCTATGGTGTCTTACAGGAATTAACGCAATAAGACATAAGTGGGTCGGCCGTATCCCCGTGCCGTCCCACGGATTACACAAGGGGGTCAGGCCATGGGTCGCGGCCGTGCGAAAGCAAAGCAGGCGAAGGTTGCCCGTCAGCTCAAGTACGATTCACCAGAAATGGATTTGGAGCGTCTGCAGCGGGAACTCGTCGGCAAGTCGAACGAGTCCGATCGAGACGACTATTACTCTGACTGGGAGGAATGGGCCTCAGGCGCTGGTCGCGACAGCTAGCGCAAGCTAACCGCTGTCGTATTTTCCGCAAAGCGTTTCTATTTCAATAAAACAAGCACCCACCAACGATTCCGTTGGTGGGTGCTTGTTTTTGCTTAGTGACTGCGTTTATGTTCGGCCGATTATGCTCGCCCGCGGCGGCCCAATCCGAGTTACTGACTGCGTTTATGACAAAAATAGCCTGAAAAACGGCTCGAAAGTGTCATAAACTCGCACAGTTTCACATTTGCAGCCCATGGTTTTTGGGATCTCAGCTGCTCAACCCGGATGTTGACGGCTCGGCAGTAGCCCCCGGCTCCAGTCCCCACCCGGCTCCAGTCCCCACCCGGCTGCAGACCGAGGCTCCAGTCCCCGGCCGCCCGACCGGCTGTAGGCCGACGCTTAGAAGCGCGGGTGGCTGCCGCGCAAAACAGCCCCATCCTCGCCGGCCTCGCTCTTGCGGACAGTACCCAGCTCCCAAGCGTTGATGTGGCGGGCAGTCAGCAGAGCCAGTGCACGATCGCGGTCTTCTGCGGAAACAATCGCAACCATGCCAACACCCATGTTGAAGGTCTTCTCCATCTCCTCTCGGGAGACGTTGCCGAGCTCAGCAATGGTCTTGAAGATCGGGCCCGGGGTCCATGTTGCGCGGCTCATGTCAGCGGTCAGGCCTTCCGGCATGATGCGAACCATGTTGCCAGCCAATCCGCCACCGGTGACGTGGCAGAAAGTGCGAACCTCTGCCTCGTTCATGAGAGCCAGGCAGTCCTTCGCATAAATCTTGGTTGGCTCCAGCAGCTCCTCACCGAGGGTACGCCCGAAGTCCTCGACGTAACCGTCGAGCTCCAGACCGGCCTTCTCCAGGAGAACGTAGCGAGCCAGCGAGTAGCCGTTGGAGTGAAGTCCAGAGGACTCCATGGCGATAATGACATCGCCCTCACGCACGCGGTCCGGGCCGAGAAGCTTGTCCTCTTCCACGACACCGACGCCGGTAGCGGAGACATCGTACTCGTCTGGTTCCATCACACCCGGGTGCTCTGCAGTCTCGCCGCCCAGGAGGGCGCAACCCGCCTGGCCGCATCCCTCGGCGATGCCGGAAACGATCTCGGCGACGTGCTCCGGCACGACCTTGCCAATTGCGATGTAGTCCTGCAGGAACAGCGGCTCAGCGCCGCACACAACCAGGTCATCGACGACCATGGCGACCAGGTCCAGGCCAATGGTGTCGTGCTTGCCGACGGCCTGCGCCACGGCCAACTTGGTCCCCACACCATCGGAGGATGCGGCCAGCAGCGGCTTTTCGTAGTTGCCTAGTGCAAACAGGCCGGCAAAACCGCCGAGCCCGCCACGGACCTCTGGGCGAGTGGCCTTCTTGGCAATCGGGGCGAATAGTTCAACGGCGCGGTCGCCGGCTTCGATGTCGACGCCGGCTGCAGCGTAGGAAGCACCAGAAACGTTCTCGGTCATTAGAGGCTCTCGCTTTAAACTTTCTCCCCCGGGCGGCGTTACTGCCGTATCCGGGAGTATTGGCGGACCGGGAACAAAGCAACGGCTGCAATCCACAGCACCGCTTGCGCTTCGTTCTCGGTTCAGTTCTCGTAGTTCATTCTAAGGAGGTTTCGAGGCTAATTGCTCGTTGCGGCTTTGGCAGCCTGGGCTGCCTGCATCCTCTCCACAGCTGCCGCATTCGGATTGCCCTCCGGCAGACCCAGCGGGTACTTGCCATCGAAGCAGGCACAACAGACTTCGGTCTTTGCCTGCTCGGAAGCGGCAACCATGCCATCGATGGAGACAAATCCCAGGCTGTCGGCGCCAATCGCCGTTGCGATACCGGCGACGATGTCATTTTCATCCACACCGTTGGCCAACAGCTCGCCCGGAGAGGCGAAGTCAATGCCGTAGAAGCACGGCCATTTCACCGGCGGTGCGGCGATGCGCACGTGCACTTCCTTCGCACCAGCCTCACGCAGCATGCGAATCAGGGCACGCTGAGTGTTACCGCGGACGATGGAGTCATCGACCACGACCAAGCGCTTACCGGCGATAACTTCCTTCAGCGGGTTCAGCTTCAGTCGAATGCCCAACTGACGAATCGTCTGCGAAGGCTGAATGAAGGTACGGCCCACGTAACCGTTTTTGGTCAGCCCCTGACCAAACGGAATGCCCGATTCCTGGGCGTAGCCAACAGCGGCCGGGGTACCGGATTCCGGAACCGGCATCACCAGGTCACCGTCAGCCGGGAACTCACGGGCCAACTGGCGGCCCAGCTCAAGACGTACAGCGTTGACGGAGCGACCACGGATGTTGGAGTCCGGGCGCGCCAGGTAGACGTACTCAAAAATGCATCCAGCGTGGGTGGTCTCGGCAAAACGCTGCGAACGCACACCGGAAGCATCAATGGCCACCATCTCGCCTGGCTCGATTTCGCGGACGAACGATGCACCGACGATATCCAGCGCGCAAGTCTCGGATGCGACTACCCAGCCACCGGACAGGCGGCCCAGGCACAGCGGGCGCACACCGTATGGGTCACGCGCGGCGTACAGCGTCTCGCCATCGGTGAAAGTAAGACAGAAAGCGCCCTTCAGGCGTGGCAGCAGTGCCATCGCGGCCGCTTCTACATTGGTGCTGCAGCCGTAATCTTCGGGGTGGTCAATCTTGCCGGTTTCGTCGGCAAGCAAAGTGGTCATGATTGCGGAGTCACTGGGCAGCTCGCCCTCGTCGCGCATCAGGCCTTTTTCCACCGCCTCATGGAACAGCGTGAGGTGGTTGGTCAGGTTGCCGTTGTGCCCCAGCGCGATGTCCGTGCCGTCGGAGGCCATCTGGAACATCGGCTGTGCATTCTCCCACGCAGGAGCTCCAGCGGTGGTGTAGCGCGTGTGCCCCACCGCTACGTGCCCCTTCAGAGCGTCGAGCGTCTGCTCATCAAAGACCTGGGAAACAAGGCCCAGGTCCTTGAATACGAGAATTTGGTCGCCGTCGCCGACTGCGATACCGGCGGCTTCCTGACCGCGATGTTGCAGGGCAAACAGGCCATAGTAGGTGAGTTTGGACACGTCTTCGCCAGGTGCCCAAACGCCAAAAACGCCACATTCTTCGCGCGGGGATGTCTCCCCCAGATCGTCGTAAGGCGAAATTGGCAAAAGTTTGGTCTTTGGTGCACCTGAAATGTTGGTATCGGCCACGACATTCACACTAATAGCCCCACCCGCCTGGGCACCAATTCAGCATCCCCCCACGGGTTTTAAGAAATGCGCGCCACCGGCAGATGATTCCCGATTTCCGCCGCGCGCGTGCCCGACATATCGATGTGCGCCTGCACCTGCTCTAACGTGATCATTCCGCACGCGAGTCCCAGCCAAATCTCCGGCGACATCTCCACGACATTGGGCGGCGTACCGCGTGTGTGCCTGGGCCCCTCAATGCACTGGACCGCGACGAAGGGCGGCACGCGCACCTCGACGCTATGCCCCGGCGCCTCTTGGGCGAGCATCCGAACGGACAGGCGTACCGCTTTGGCGAGGCTCGCACGGCTTAGCGACGGCCTCTGCACCCTATCCGGCCCGGTGAAGGAGGCAGCCTCTTGGCCAGATAGCAGTTCGCGGCCGAGAAGACGTTGCGCCGCCCAGGGTGCGGCGGTGGAAAGAGCGCTGCGAACGTCGAAAGGCGAGATTTTGGATACCATAACCTCATCCTAGAGTTATGCTTTCATATATGGATACGCAGTCAACTGAAAAAGCTGAACAGGTGCACGCTCCAGCGTCACCATCTCTTGTACTCCGTTTTATGGCGTCGCCGACCGATGTCATTATGGCCGGAACCAATTCCGTCCACGGCGGCCGTGTGTTGCAGTGGATTGACAAGGCCGCTTACGCCTGTGCGACCGGCTGGTCGGGACGCTACTGCGTGACTGCGTACTTCGGTCACATTCACTTCACTCGCCCGATTCCCAGCGGCCACATTGTTGAGGTGCGCTCCAAGATTGCGCATACCGGTCGCAGTTCTATGCACATCGTCAACGAAGTGCTGTCGGCAGATCCGCGCGAGGGCAAGTTCACCCGCGCAGCTGACTGCCTGGTGATTTTCGTGGCCATGGATGAAAACGGTAAGTCGACTCCGGTTCCGAAGTGGGTCCCGCAAACGGAGGAAGAAGAGCGTGTTGAAAAGGCCGCTCTTTCCCGTTTTGAGCTCCGCCGCGACATCGAGGCAAGCATGCGCGCGCAAACGTACTCTGCGGATTCCTCTGCACCCGAATTGACCACCCGCTTCCTGGCTAAGCCAACGGATGTCAACTGGGGCGGTAACGTCCACGGTGGTACCGCCATGGAGTGGATTGATGAGGCTGCGACGGCAGTTACCACGAACTGGGCGGGACGCCAGACTATTTCCGTGTACGCCGGTGGCATTCGCTTCTACAATCCGATTCACATTGGCGACCTGGTTGAGGTGCGTGCGCGCATCCTGCGCACCGGCACGACCTCGATGCACCTGTCGGTGCAGGTCTACTGCTGCGAGCCTCGCAAGGGTGTCGGCGGGCTGCGCAAGGCTCTGCACTCGACCATGACTTATGTCGCAATTGACGACGATTTCAACCCGCAGCCGGTGCCGCACTTCCAGCCGACCACGGATGAGGACAAGCGTCTGCACGCCCACGATCTCTCGCTGAAAGCGTTGCGCGACAAGTACAGCCCGCTGCCTCTGATTGAGCACGAAGAGGATTAAGCCACCTGGCCGCTCGACTTCTTGTTCTTCCACCAAATGGATAGGAACATCCAGCCAATCAGCGCGAAGGTGATGTAGGTGACGTACCTGTCAATCGTCTGCAGGGAGCCCTGGATACTCGGGCCGAAGGTCAGCCCCAAGTACAGGTAGAAGCACTTGAGCATCGCGGCGCAGAGGAAGAGGTACACGCCCACTACCCAGCCGCGTGCCTTCGCAATACCGCCAATTGCCACCACAATCGTGGCCGGAATCGGCGAGAACGGCACAAACGATGCCAGTACACTCAGCCCGATGCGTTCATAGATGAAGTTCTCCATCTTCTTAAACCATCGCGGTGGGTGTCCGCCGAAACTCATCGTGATGAATTCCGGCCCCCACTTCTTGCCCATCCAATAGAAGAACGGCATGAACTTGATGGTCGACAGCGCCGCAATCACTACAACAGCGAAGAGGAAGAGCGGCCGGTCCTCGTTTTCCGACGCGAGAATCAGCACCGACAGATTCGAGCCTGTCAGCCACGTATGCAAAAACGTGTACTTGAGCAACAAAACCGCGCGAAACGGAATGATTGCAAAGCCGTACACGGCAACAAGCATCAGCGATGCATAGAGAATCTTGTCTATTTTGTCCGGCTCACGCAGGAAGCTCGGCAGATCCTCACGAGGGTCTCGCTCGGCCTCGTTACGCATGTCGGATGAAGTCATGAACCACAGTTTAACTGCACGCTCCTTCCACAGCAGGAGCCACGGGCGATGCCATTACGTACGGTTTCAGGCACACTCGCCAAGGACGACCGCAGCGCCGCCTACTATCCTGGGAAGATATGACCACCGATTCACCCGCGCCTGTGCCCGCACAGCAGCCTCACGCAGCACGGTCTGAGTCTTCCTCACCATCGCTTGACGACGGCCAGGAGAACGCATCCTCACCGAGCATGCTGCAACGTGTTCGCGCCACTATCCCGCCTGTGTCCATCCTGGTACTGACGGCGATATTCCTCTTCGCCGGGTGGTTCACGCTCTTCGGTCCTATCAATGTTCTGGCTTGGCGTGGTGGCACGTTCCCCCGCACCGAGGCAGACCGCCCCTACTATCAGCAAGCTCTGAAGGATGTTGCGCGCTATCAGTACGAGGAGCAGCCCTCCCCTGAGGTTTACTTCGGCCTGGCGTGTGGCGCTACCGATGCCGACATCCGCAGCGTTATCCCCAAGGTCGGCGAGCACCCGAATTCAGACGCAGACCCAACCGCTGATGCAGATGCCGTCGCCGCCGCTGCTGCCACCAGGCCGGGTTCTGCACACGCGGCTGCGAACCAGACATCGAAGCTGAATCCAAACCTTGACGCATTCGGAGACACGGTCGACTGCTCCGGTTCCTGGACTGCACCATTCTTGTCATTCCTGCTCGCGTCCGCGGGTGTTCCGGTCTTTGATACGCCCGAGAATTCGGCTGCCAATAGTGCTACCGACAACAACAGCACAGAGCAGTACAACACTGCGCAGAAAAGAACAGAGCAGAACAGCACTGTCACAACCGAGAACCCATGGCTGGTTACGGATGTCGAACAGCTCATGGATGCCTACAAGGCACATGATGCTTTCGTCACCGACAAGGACTTCTCTCCTCAGGTGGGTGACATAATTTTCTACCGCTACCCCGCAGGCCTTGGGGTGCACGCCAACATGGTTGTCGCGGTTCAGGGCGACTGGGTCACCATCGGTGGCGATGAGGTTGGCAAGGTCGGTCTAGCTAGCATGACCCTGCGCAACCGAGGTGGCATCGTGGGCTACGGCGCCACGGGCTACTTCGAGCAAGCACCGCTGGACGCCACCAAATAGCCAAGTTTAAATAGGCAGATTTTCCTCGATGAGGTCGCGCAGAGCGTCGTCGTCAGGCGAGACATTGGAGCGGAAACGGCCGATGACCTCCCCTTCGGGCGAGATAACGAACTTTTCGAAGTTCCACTTCACGTCCCCGGCCTCGCCGTCGGCGTCCGGGGTTTCCTTCAGCAGCTTGTACAGTGGGTGAGCGCTGTCGCCGTTGACCTCCGTCTTTTGGAAGAGCGGGAAGGTAACGCCGAATTCGCGCTGGCAGAACTGCTTGATTTCCTCGGCACTGCCGGGCTCTTGCCCACCGAACTGGTTGCAGGGGAAGCCGAGGACGAAGAAGCCGCGGGGTGCGAGTTCGTCGAAAAGTCCTTGCAGATCGTCGTACTGATCCGTGAAACCGCACTCCGAGGCGGTGTTGACGATAAGCAGAACGTGGCCTGCCCAGTCGCTCATCGTTGCTTCGTTGCCGTCGATGGTGGTCACGGGGATGTCGAAGAGATTGCTCATAAACCCCACACTAGGGCAGTCCCACGATAGCCGTCAGAGGTGACGACTAGCCGACCTGCTCCATGCCTTCAAACAGCTCGCGGCCCAGCGGCACCGAAGAGTGGTTGACCGGCTGCGCACCCCCATCGACCGCCTGGTCAATGATGTCGACAACATCCTGGCGCAGCTTGTGCTCCCGCAGTTTCGAAGCGTTAACGGAGATGCGCACTGCGCGGCCCTTCCCCAGCGAGCGCTGCACCGAGGAGCGCACCGCACGGCGCCACCAACCGGCGCCGCCGAAGCCCTCGCCGATAGCCAGCACGCGAGTTGGATCAACAGCACCAGTGGTCAGGTCGCGGACCCCATTTCGGTCCGCTGCAACACGGAAGCCCAGCTCCGGCAGCACGTTCATGGTCTCTGGCGACATGGTCCACTTCGGCGGCGCAAACACATCCGTTTCAAAACCCATCGCACGCATCTGGCGCGTTGCGGCAGTCAGGCGCAAGCGCGCTTCATGTTCGCTTAACGACGCAAATTCCGCGCCTCGACCTCGAACCGACTGATCGAACCCCGCGAGAACAATCTCGATGCCGTCATCGCTACGACGGCGGAGCCAATCCAGCACCGCCGGAGCTTCCCGCAACGACCAGTTCTTACCCGCATGCGGCGCTACCAGCAGAGACGGCGTAATATCGCGCTGTTCCATCGCTGCCACGAAACGAGCGACATCGAGCAATGTGCCATCGCGCAAACCCGACACCGACACCAAAAGCGGCGAACCGACCACACCACCGTCAACAGTTACGAGCTCTTTGCCCGCTGGACGAACGACCTGGTCGGTCGTCCGAATCTGTTCTTGCACCCCACTGCCTGCCATGGATTCAACAAAAACAGGCGTATGTAAATTTTTGGTAACGGAGAGGACAAAGCTTGGAGAATACTCAGAGGCCTTTCAAGTAAGGGGCATATAGGGAACAGCGTGAGCGTAATTGTGCGTCTGCTGCACGGATTATCCCCAGTGCACAACCTCATCGAGCGCCAAGCCCTTGCGCCAACCGAACTTCTCCAAGTCACGCTCCGCTGCCAGGTGCGTTACTGGACCAATGCACAGCCAGGCCACCGGGCGCACGGGCGCCTCGACACCGACAAAGTCGGCCAGGAAATCCTCATGGTAGAAACTGACCCAGCCGACGCCGAGTCCCTCTGCCGTAGCGGCCAGCCACAAATTCTGAATAGCCAGCGCGACTGACATGAGCCCGGTGTCATCGACGGTGTCGCGGCCGAGAATGTTCTTGCCGCCACGGGTCGGATCATAGGTGACGACGATGCCCGTTCCCGAGTCCACAATTCCTTCAATCTGAATCGGATTGAAAGTCTCGCGCCGCTCGCCTTCGAGTTTGGCTGCGAATTCAGCGCGGCGTCCGGCTACGTGGTCGGCAAACTGCTGCAGGCGAGCCGAATCCTGAATGATGTGAAAGTCCCATGGTTGGGACAGACCCACCGAAGGAGCGGCGTGAGCGGCCGCCAACACGCGCATCAATCGCTCCCTGTCCAACACTTCGCCGGCGAATTCGCGGCGGACATCCCGCCGCCGAAAAAGCGTGTGGTAGACGGCCAACTGATCGTCGGAAAGCGAATCGGTGTCAAAACCCTGCGCGGACAGCAGGGTACGCATATCCATGCTGTTACTCCACCGCACCAGCAGTGTGGACAATCCAGGCGTACTCGAAGGCAGTCTGACGCCAGCGTTCGTAACGGCCGGAAACACCACCGTGACCAGCGGACATCTCGGTCTTGAGCAGGAACTGGCCCGGCTCGCCGCCGACAACCTCACGCAGCTTGGCGATCCACTTTGCCGGCTCCACGTAGAGCACGCGAGTGTCGTTCAAACTAGTAATCGCGAGAATCTTCGGGTACTTCACATCGGCCGAGATATTCTCGTACGGCGCGTAGGAGGCCATGTAGTCGTAGACCTCCGGGTCGTGGTACGGATCACCCCACTCATCCCACTCCACCACAGTCAGCGGCAGCTCTGGCATCAGCATGGACGTCAGGCAGTCGACAAACGGGACCACAGCCTGAATGCCCGCGAACCTATCGCCAGCAATGTTTGCGACCACACCCATCAGCATGCCACCCGCTGAACCGCCGAGCGCTACCAACTGCTCGCGCGTGGTCCAACCAGAATCCAGCAGGTAGTCAGCGACGGCGACGAAGTCAGTGAATGTGTTCTTCTTCGTGGTTGCGCGACCGTTCTCCCACCAGCCACGGCCCATCTCGCCGCCACCGCGGACGTGTGCAATGACAAAAATCATCCCACGATCCAGCAGCGACAGCCGGGCGATGGAAAAGCCCGGATCCATCGAGGCTTCATAGGAACCGTAGCCGTAGAGCAGCGTCGGATTCGGCGCATCCAAATCCAAATCCGCGCGGTGAATAATCGACACCGGAATCTGGGCGCCATCGCTTGCACTCACCCATTCACGCTTGGCGACGTAGTCACCGCGATTAAACTCCCCGCGAATCTTCTGCTCCTTGAGCAGCACCCGCTTGCCCGAGGCAATATCAATCTGCCAGAGCTGCGACGGCGTGGTGAAGGAGCCGTAGGCGTAGCGCAACACCGGGGTGTCCCATTCAGCGTTGCCGGTAGTGCCTGCGGAGTAGAGCTCTTCGTCGAATTCGAGCTCGACGAAGTTCACAGCGGAGGCTGGCACTGGGTCGGCAGCATCGCCCGTCTCAGCGGGGCCAGCACCATCCTCGTCCTGCGCCAATACCGCCAGCGCCACACGACCAATACCGCCGCGACGGTATCCAAACGCGATGTGCCCAGCGAAGCAGTCAACGCCCTCGACACGGACGTCATCGCGGTGAGCAACCAGCTCAGTGAGATCCGAAATACTGTCGAAAGACCCCACCGGCATCATGGCCAGTGCGAAGTTCGAGCCAGTCATATTGTGTGTAATCAGCCACATATCCTGGCCCCTGATGACGGCGTGGTCGATGTCGTATTCAACACCGGACTCGCGCGGGCGCACGCAGGTGAACTCACTGGTCGGGTCACTGGCGTCCAGGTACCAAACCTCGGAGGTAATCTTCGAGGAGCTCTCAATAATCAGGTACTTTTCGCTGCGTACCGTACCGACTCCGACCCAGTAGGCCTCATCGGGCTCATGGAAGACACAGACGTCATCCTCGGTGGAGGTGCCCACGCGGTGACGCCACACGGAATCCGGCCGCCAGGCTTCGTCGACCTTCTGATAGAAGATCCATTCCGAGCCAACCCAGGTAGCACCTGCGGCGATGCCCGCAATTTCGTCGTCAAGCAGTTCGCCCGTGCGCAAATCCTTTACACGCAGCGTGTAGCGCTCGTCGCCTGTGACGTCGGTGGAGTAGGCCAGCAGATTGCCGTCCGCGGAGACGCTCGCTGCGCCGAGGGCGAAGAAGTCGTGGCCTTCGGCCAGCTCGTTGGCATCCAGGATGACCTGTTCTCCTGGTGCCGGGGAGTCGTCCGCAATGGTCGGTGGCGTCCACGCGGCAAGACCGTCACCGGCCTCCGCGCGCACGCGACAGCTCATCCCGTAAGACTTGCCCTCCTGCGTGCGTGAGTAGTACCACCAGCCATTAAGGCGAGTTGGGACCGACATGTCGGTCTCCTGCACACGCGACTTGATTTCCTTAAAAATCGCGTCCGCGGTGCCATCAAGATCGGAGGTAAAAGCCTCCGTATAGGCATTTTCAGCCTCTAGGTATTCGATAACCTCGGGGTTTTCCTTATCGCGGAGCCACTCGAAGTTATCGGTGAAGTCCCTTCCGTGGAAGGACCGAGTCACCGGCTTCCGTTGTGCACGGGGTGCGGGCAAATCCTTTTTTGCAGGCTTGCCGACGGATGCCGAGTCCAAGGTCACTTCGCTCACGCAGGTTCTCCTATCCAGTCCGAGAAGCGGCGGCCCGACAGTCGTTCGTAGGCCTCGACGTACCGCTCGCGAGTTGCTTCCACAACACTACCCGGCAGCGCCGGCGGCGGAGTGCCCTCGTCCTTCTTCCAGCCGGACTTGGAGCAGGTCAGCCAGTTTCGGACGTACTGCTTGTCGAAGCTCGGGTTAACCGAACCCTCCTGGTAGGAGTCGGCTGGCCAGTAGCGGGAGGAGTCCGGGGTGAGAACCTCGTCGGCCAGCACCAGGTTGCCGTCGGAGTCGAGACCGAACTCGAACTTAGTGTCGGCCAGGATGATGCCGCGCTTAGCAGCCAGTTCAGCAGCCTGGGTGTAGATACGCAGGGTGGCATCGCGCAGTTCTTCGGCACGCTTCTGCCCCAGGGACTCCACAACGGCGTCGAAGGAGACATTCTCGTCGTGCTCGCCCAGTTCGGCCTTGGTGGCCGGGGTGAAAATCGGTTCTGGCAACTTGGAGCCCTCGACGAGGCCCTCTGGCAGCTCAATGCCGCAGACAGTGCCGTTTTCCTTGTACTCGACGAGACCCGAGCCGGTTAGGTAGCCACGTGCGACACACTCGAATGGCAGCATGTCCAGCTTCTTGCACACCAGCGCACGGCCGAGGCACTCTTCCGGAATGCGCTCATCGTCAGCCGGGCCAGCCATATGGTTCGGAAAGTCGATCTCGTCGAAGAAGAACACGCTCATCGCGGTGAGCACTCGACCCTTGTCAGGAATCGGGGTCTCCAGAATGTGGTCGAAGGCAGAAATACGGTCACTGACCACAAGCAGTAGAGTCTCAGGGTCAATCTCGTAGATTTCCCGGACCTTGCCCGCGGAAAGATGGTTATACGAGGAAAGTTCAGGTCGCATGGCGATAAAGTCTAAACCCCTATACGCCTTTGCACTCTATTGATACCTCCGGCCACCACCCCAACTAGTGGGGATTGACGCAATTACCGTCGTCAAGCGGGAAAAATTTTGAGATTCCGGACTGCTGCCCATCGAATTTTTCACAGGTAAACGACGGTGTTTATCCCTCACCGCCCCCGCTCGGTAGATGACTGGGCAAAAATATTTCTAAAAACGTGACAGAAAACACCGATACCAGTATTGTCTAAATTTAGTAATTCACGTCACACTTCAAGGATTTTGAAGGGAACAATCACATGGCAGCTCAGGCCAACAATAACTCTCTGCGCCGCGCAGTCGTCGTCGGCGGTAACCGCATTCCGTTCGCTCGTTCTAATAAGGAATACGCTAACGAGTCGAACCAGGACATGCTGACCGCTGCAATCGACGGTCTCGTCGCCCGCTTCGGTATCGGCGGCGAACGCCTCGGCGCAGTCTCCGCCGGCGCTGTGCTGAAGCACTCCCGTGACTTTAACCTCACCCGCGAGTGTGTCCTCGGCTCCGCACTGGCGCCGGACACCCCGGCTTTCGACATTCAGATGGCATGTGCCACCGGCATGGAGGCTCTCAACTCTGTCTCCAACATGATTAAGCTGGGCCAGATTGACTCCGCTATCGCCGGCGGTGTGGACACCACCTCCGACGCTCCGATTGCTGTCAACGACCGTCTGCGCAAGATCCTGCTGGAGGCCAGCCGCCAGAAGTCCACTCTGGACATGGCAAAGGTCTTCCTGAAGGCCCGTCCGTCCGACCTGGCTCCGGATACTCCGTCGACCGGCGAGCCGCGCACTGGCCTGTCCATGGGTGAACACCAGGCCATCACCACCGCCAAGTGGGGCGTTACCCGAGCTGAGCAGGATGAGCTCGCCGCCGCTTCCCACCAAAACATGGCAAACGCTTACGACGAGGGCTTCTTTACTGACCTCGTCACCCCGTACAAGGGTGTTTCCCGTGACACCAACATGCGCCCGGACTCCACCCCGGAGAAGCTGGCCAAGCTCAAGCCAGTCTTCGGCCGCGGCCTGGAAGCAGAGCCGACCATGACCGCCGGTAACTCCACTCCGCTTACCGACGGCGCCTCCGCCGTCCTCGTCTCCACCCCGGAGTGGGCCGCTGAGCGCGGTCTGCCGGTGCTTGCCGACGTCGTCGATTCCGAGGCAGCCGCAGTTGACTTTGTCCACGGTGATGAGGGTCTGCTGATGGCTCCGGCTTACGCCACCCCGCGCCTGCTGGCCCGCAACGGCTGGACCTTCGACGACTTCGACTTCTTCGAGATCCACGAGGCTTTCGCCGGCACCGTCCTGTCCACCATGAAAGCATGGGAGGACGAGGAGTTCTGCCGCACCAAGCTCGGATTGGAAGGCCCGCTGGGCTCCATTCCGCGCGAGAAGCTCAATGTCAAGGGCTCTTCCCTGGCAGCCGGCCACCCATTCGCCGCTACCGGCGGCCGCATTGTGGCAGCCCTCGCCAAGATGCTGCGCCAGAAGGCAGACGAGACCGGCAAGACCACTCGCGGCCTGATCTCCGTCTGTGCCGCAGGCGGCCAGGGTGTTGTCGCAGTTCTCGAGGCTCGCGTCTAAAAGCGCACCACCGATAAAGACACTTTTACTTTTATTTACAAGGTTTACTGACAAGGAGAATTTTCCATGGCCGATAAGTACCAGGAACTCGTCAACGGTGGTCCGCTCACTGGACTGGCTAAGGCCGCTGGCCTGCCACAGCCACCGTTCCTGCGCCGCCACAAGCCGGGCGGTCCGCTGCTGAACAACGACAAGGTGCTCGTCACCGGCGAGGGTGCAGATGCAGACGCAGTTGCAGCTCAGCTGACAGAGTGGGGCCTGCAAGTTCGTCGTGGCAACGCCGCTGACGACAAGATTGGTGCCATTGTCCTCGTCGCCACCGAGGCTAAGCGCCCGGCAGAGCTGCAGGGCCCAGTGCTCGCTGCTGCAAAGCACATGCGCAAGCTGGACAAGGGCGGCCGCATCGTCACCGTCTCCCGCGCCAAGGATGCGCACCACAACGCAACTCCGGCCGAGATTGCTGAGAACGCTGTCGCCGGTGGTATCGAGGGCCTGATCCGCTCCCTCGGCCACGAGGTTCGTGGCGGCTCCACCGCTAACGGCATCCTCGTTGCTCCGGGTGTCTCAGTCACCGCACCGTCCGTGATTTCCTCCCTGCACTTCTTCCTCTCCGGCCGCTCGGCCTTCATCGACGGCCAGTTCCTCCGCGTCTCCTCCGACGCTGGTGAGATCCCAGCTGACTGGGATAAGCCGCTGGCTGGCAAGGTTGCCGCTGTCACCGGTTCCGCCCGTGGTATCGGCGCCGCTATCGCTCGTCAGCTCAAGGCTGACGGCGCAGAGGTCATCGTCATCGACGTTCCGCAGGCTGGCGAGGCGCTGTCCAAGGTTGCCAACGAGCTCGGTGGCCTGGCTCTGCAGCAGGACATCACTGCCGACAACGCCGGCAACGCCATTGCCGATGCTGCTGTGGCCCGCTACGGCCGCCTGGACATCGTCATCCACAACGCAGGTATCACCCGCGACAAGATGTTCGCCAACATGGACGACGCCAAGTGGGGCTCGGTCATCGCCGTCAATATCGAGTCTCAGTTGAAGATGAACGAACAGCTGCTGAATCACAAGGCCTTCGAGAAGGCTCCGCGTATTGCCACCATGGCTTCCACCTCCGGTATCGCCGGTAACCGCGGTCAGACCAACTACGCCACCTCCAAGGCCGGTGTTATCGCAATGGTTGAGGCTTACGCTGAGGAATTCGCTAAGCGCGGCGGCAACATCAACGCTGTTGCTCCGGGCTTCATCGAGACCGACATGACAGCGGCTATTCCGTTCGTCAACCGCCAGGTTGCTCGACGCGTGAACTCGCTGCAGCAGGGCGGCCAGCCGGGCGATGTCGCCCAGGCAATCGCCTTCTTGGTCTCCGACCGCGCTCTCGGCGTCAATGGCCACGTCCTGCGCGTCTGTGGTCAGAACATCGTCGGTGCCTAAGCGAAGCCACGGCTTCCGCATAGGCTCCGGATAAGGAGGAAAGAGGAAAACTTATGGCAAAGACCCTGGATGCCATTCCCAATCTGGTTCCGCTCTACGCCAAGGCAGCTGCCGGTTCGGCGAAGAAGCGCCCGAACTCCACCGAAATCAAGGTCGATGAGCTAGTGGTCAAGGGCGTCACTGTCGACGCTGACCGCGACCAGGACTTCCGCGACGTCGTTGGCGCCCCGAAGTCTGAGCAGGCTTTCTTCGGCCACATCCACGCCCTGATTATGCCCATTCAGATGGAACTGATGGCTGCGGATGACTTCCCGCTGCCGATGATGGGCCTGGTCCACACCGAGAACACCTACCGCGAAATCTCGCCTGTCACACTCGGTGGCAAGGTTGATATCTCGGTGAAGGTTGCCGCATTCCGCGCTCACCGCTCGGGCACTGAGGTTGTTCTGGAGTCGACCGTTGTATCGTCCACATCCGGCGCCACCTTGGTCGAGGAGCAGTCGGTGTACCTGGCCAAGGGCGTTCGCCTGAAGGATGCCGAGGGCTTCGAAGAGGTCCAGGCACAGCGCGAGGCCATCAAGTCCGGCGCCGAGACCATCAAGCGCGAGCAGTTCAAGGTCCCCTTCCCCACTGCTCAGTGGAAGCTGGCTGGCAACACTGGCCGCAAGTGGGCCAAGGTTTCCGGTGACTGGAACCCGATTCACATCACCTCTGTCTCCGCGAAGGCTCTGGGCATGCCGGCAGCGATTGCACACGGCATGTACACCGCCTCCCGCGCGTTGGCTGAGGCACAGGTTCTGCCAGGTCAGTCGTACGAGTTCCAGATTTCCTTCGGTGCGCCGGTCGTTCTGCCGACGACCATCAATGTCGCACTCACCCACACCGGCGACGGTGCAGGTGCTGCTCACAACCTGACTGAGGGCAGCTCCAACATCGGCCGTGCAGTCAACATCGTCGCGTGGGATCGCAAGAAGAAGCGTCCGCACTTCACCGGAAGTGTTCGTCCGCTGAAGTAGTTGATGCGAACGCGCTGTAGAAAACGCCGCGCTTTGGAAAACCAGTCTCCTCATCGACTGGACCTTTCCAAAGCGCGGCGGTTTTATTTTCCCTGTTGTGCTTTTGCCCAGGACACGACTGAAGCCCCCTCCGAGAGACACCGCCTCCTCCCCCCCGGCCGGCAACCCCGCCGCTTTCCCGCCTTGAAGATCAGCTGCTGGGTTTTTCCGCCGTTAATGCAGAGTCGCGGCTTTACTTCGCAATTGCGTGACTAAGCACTTTTCAACCGCATGTAGGCAACACCTTGTTGACATTCCATTCACTCCCCTATTTTATGTTCAATTCATTGAACATAGGAGGTAATTGAGTGTCTTCACCATCGAAGACGCCGCTGACTTTCACGGAACTCCCACCGGAGGAGTCACCCCGAATCGTGTACTTCTCCAGTGCTTCTGAAAACACTCACCGGTTCGTCCAAAAGCTGGCTCAACCAGCAGCACGCATCCCGTTACATCCGCGAAAAGACGGAATGATTCGCGTTTGCAGCCCATTTGTCCTGATCACACCGACTTATGGTGGCGGATGTCGGCGCCGCGCGGTACCTAAACAAGTCATCGCTTTTCTCAACGACGAAACCAACAGGAGTTTCATCCGCGGTGTCATCACCTCGGGCAACACAAATTTCGGCACCGACTTTTGCATAGCCGGAGCCATCATTTCTGCAAAATGCCAGGTCCCGGAGCTATACCACTACGAATTACTGGGGACAGACCACGATGTGGAGAACGTCAAAGAGGGCCTGGAAAAATTCTGGAGGAGCGCTACTTCTTGAACATCTACAGCTATTCAACTACGCCACCGTCTTTTCGAAAGGACCCAGCTGCCCGCCTTCGGCCGATCAACTGGAACCGAGTGCAGGATGACAAAGATCTCGAAGTGTGGAATCGCCTAACAGCAAATTTTTGGCTGCCCGAAAAAGTTCCGCTGTCCAATGACCTTGCAGACTGGCGACGTCTCACCGATTTAGAACGCGAGCTGACCATGAAGGTCTTCACCGGACTGACCATGCTCGACACAGTCCAGGCGTCTGTCGGGGAGATTTCCCAAATTCAAGATGCCCGCACCGAACATGAAGAGGCCGTCTACACGAATATTGCTTTCATGCAAGCAGTGCATGCAAAGTCCTATTCTTCAGTATTTTCTACGTTGTCCAATACCCCTGACATCGACGCTGCCTACCAATGGGCAGTCGCCAATGACATCCTGCAGGCTCGGTCAAAAGCTGTGCTCAAACACTATTACGGCGACGTTCCACTCAAGCGAAAGGCGGCAGCAACGCTTCTTTCGTCCTTCTCGCTCTACGCCGGTTTCTACCTCCCGCTGCACTTCGCATCACGTGGCATCCTGACCAATACCGCCGACATGGTGCGCCTGATTCTGCGTGACAAAGCTGTTCACGGCTATTACTCCGGCTACAAATTCCAGCGAGGCGTAGAAACCTACGACACCGCCACGCAAACGCAGATGAAGGCTTTCGTCTTCGAGCTTCTCGACGATCTATACCAGCTCGAACTGAGGTACTCCGAAGCCCTATACCAACCACTCGGGCTTTACGACGACGTTGCCAACTTCATTCGATACAACGCCAACAAAGCGCTCATGAACTTGGGATACCCGCAGCGGTTTAACCATGAAGAGACCGCCTTCAAGCCCGAAATTCTCGCCGCCCTCACCCCGGGGTCAGATGAAAACCACGACTTTTTCTCCGGTTCCGGCTCCGCATATGTCATCGGAAAAGCCGAAGACACCGCAGATGAAGACTGGGATTTCTAAAACCGCTTCCTTCGTCACTCATACTAAGAGAGGAGCATTCGCACGGTTAGGCGCTCGTCGTTAGGCTCATTTTCATGACTGTTTCCATCTCGGCCATGATCGCGCTTAACGACGACCCCCGCGCCGCTGCGCGGTTTTACGCCGAAGGTTTTCACTCCAACATCAAGTCCAATTCCACCTCGCTCACCATCGGCGGTATGGACTTTGAGCTCATTGAAGATGCGGAACGCCAGCTAACCCCTGCTGTGTCTTTTATGGTGCGCTTTGCCCCGGGGCAGGAAAACCAGCTGCGCAGACTGTGGGAGCATCTGATGGCGGGTGATGAAACTATTAGCGGCGGTGCCGCACTCATGCCGCTGACCAGCTACGATTTCTCGCCGCTCTTTGGCTGGTTGGTCGACGGTAATGGGGTCAACTGGCAACTGATGGTTGATCCACCACCCGGCGGGGCTGCAAGCACGGACGCTGCCACAGAGACAGCGAATCCCGCCGTTATTCCCTACTTCATGTGGACAGGCGACGAACCACAGGCTGCCGCGGCCACCGAGGTATACAACCAGCTTTTCGGGTCAGGGAATTTCATGACGCTCGACTCGCCGGGCATGCACAATTTCACCTTCGGCGACGGTGTGGCGATGCGCCTCTCCAGCGATTCTGCCGAAGAGGTCGAAAGCGCCTGCCAAGCACTTGGCCTGACAGGCGCTGAGGTTGCCGAGGGCACGGAAGCCGTCGTCAAGCCCGGAGTCCAGCCTCAGCCTGACCGATTCGGCGTGTACTGGACGCTCTAGCGTTACTTACGGGTCAACGCGATTGTCGCGCCGACGACCAAGACCAGAAGCACCGCCCCCATAGAGAACCACATCATCTTCGAGGAGCCGTCATCCTCGTTTTCTTCGGTGGCCTTCGGATTCTGCTGGCTACTAGTCGGGGTTTCGCTACTTGGCGACTTGTGCGCTACCTGTTCAAAAGCTGGGCCCGGGATTTTCTCGCCGACCAACTCCGTGGTCAGCTGGTAAGTCACCGGGACGTTTTGAACATCCGCGACATCGTGGGATTTACCGGCGCCCCAACTGTTGTTGAAGAAGACAACGATGTACTGGTCGCCATCCAACCAGGCTCTTTCAGCCTCGTAGTCGCCCGACTTTTCACCATCTTCGCCGATCCGATTGCGGTAGTTAATCCGGGCCGAGTTACCAAATGTTGTCTCTTCGCCGATCTGGTGTTCATTTACAGGACGGGTTTCCTCGCTACCGGCGAGCTGGCGTGCCGAGTTCAGCGTCTTGATATCCAGGCCGGAGATCTGTGCAAGCTTGTCCGCTTCTGGGGCGTCAATGAGTTTGACGGCGCCGCGGAGCTGCTGCCCATACTCGGACTTGATCTTGTACACGTGCGTCTCACCAGGAACAATGTCGGCCGTGACGCTGCTGATGTTGTCTGCATTAAGTTCCGTGGCGTCATCGAACCACGAACCTGGGGTGACCTTCTTAGCCTGATCTGCTTCCGGTGTCGCGGGCGGAGGGTTCAAGCTCTCCTTGTCGGACGGGAACGCCTCCGGCACATCGGTCAGGTTTTCGTTGGCGAAACGCTTAATAGTCACTTCTGCAGGAATGTCCTGACCTTCGAAGGGGCCGCCCTTTCGAGCCACGGAGAACACCATATTGCCCGACTTACAGTCCCCCTCCGCTCCTCCGGACTGCTTGGTTGTTATCGATGCGAAAAAGGGGCCATTGGAGTCGATGATGCCATTGCCGAAATCATTGGCAAGGAAGCAACTGCTGTCGTCCAAATGCATAGTGAGCGCGAAGTCGCGGACATCTAGGTCCATCAAAGTCGCGCCTGACGACGCTCCCGGCACGGTGGCCGCACTAATTGCAAGCCGCTCTCCCTCAGCAACCGGGACGGAGAAGTACTCAGCACCGTCGCCTTCCTGATTACTGATGCTGCGCTCGGACTCAGGAGTCTTTTCCCGCAGCTTGGTCGAGAACGTTTCCACGTCGGCAGGCACCTGGGTAGCGCTCGTAGGAGCGTCGCCGCCCTGTATCTCTTGCGCGCTGGATTGCGCGGTGCGTGCGGTGCGGGTCGCCAGCGTCTTCATGGACTCAGTCAGCGAATCGGAGTCCTGGGCGTCTAGGTACTCGCCGCCTGTGGCCTCAGCAATGCACTCCAGTTCAGCACGTGCGCCCGCATCAACGAGGAAACCAACTGTGTTGATGACCAGATCAATGCCCTGCTGCTTGAGTTCTTTGGCTACCTCGCACACCGGTGGCGGAGCACAGGTGTCCTCACCATCGGAGACCAACACAATCGAACGTTGCCCTTCTTTCGGCAACTCATCGGCAGCCTGACGCAGCGCAGGCCCCATCGGGGTGTGGCCGGAGGCTTGGATCTTTCCTACTTCAGCAGGAATCTTCGCCGAGTTGCCAGCCTGCACGGGCAGCAGCGTGGTGATGTCCTGACAGCCAGCTTCCCGCTCCTCCGGCGAATTGCCGACTTCCGTGCCGTAGACCATGAACCCAATTTCGGAATCCTCTGACACAGATCCCGCGAACTTACTCGTCGCGTCCTTCGCTGCCTCCATTCGGGTTTGGCCACCCGCATCGTCGGCAAGCATTGACCCTGAAGCATCCAGGATCACCATGGTTGGCGAGATAGTACTCGCAGCCTCTTGCGCCTGTGCACGCCCTGCTGTGATTCCCGCAAAAGAGCCTACGAGCACCAGCAACATGGAAATGGTGAGCACGACCGCCGAGAGTTGTCTTGTTCTGATCATGTGGGTCGGTTCCTTTTCTTCCAGCGTGAAAAGAACGTTACCCGACAAAAGGTGTGTCTGACTCTCAAGATAATGACTGGGCAGACACCAAAAATTACGGACTCCACACGTGAATACGGGCTGCAAATGTGAAACTGTGCGAGTCTATGACACTTTCAGGCCATTTTTCGGGCCATTTTTGACATAAACGCAGTCAGTAACTCGGATCGACCCGCCGTCGCTGACATAAACGCGGTCAGTAACTCGCATTGAGGTAAGTATCGAAGGCGCCCACCCGCCGACGCGCCGGTCGACACGCCGAGCGGGCACACTTTTCGCCTATTAACCAGCTCCCCTTAGTGGGACTCCAACCACGCCAAAATATCGGCGTAGACCTCTTCCTTATTCAACTCGTTGAGAATCTCATGGCGACCATCCGGGTAGACCTTAAAGCGCACGTCCTTCTTCCCCGCGTTCAGGTATTTGCCCACGACCTCAGTCACGCAGGCAGCGCCACCCGCCGGATCAACGGCACCGGAAACCACGAAAAGTGGCAGATCATCAGGCGCTTTCTCATAGGCTTCAGACGAATTCGCGTAGTGCGTGCCGACGAGAAGGTCGCGGAAAAAGGCATTGGTGGGAACGAAACCGCACTTGTCGTCCGCAATATAAGCATCGACAATCTTGTGGTCGCGGGTGAGCCAATCAAACTTAGTGCGGCGCTCAAAGCCCTTGTTGTAATCAGCAAAGGTGAGAGTGTTGAGCAGCTTGCCCGGCGCGGTAGGACGAATCTTAGCCAGCAGGTTTGCAACCTTCATTCCCGCATCGCCCTTAGCTCCTGGCCACGACACGGTGCCCATGATAATGACGCCGGTAAGCCCCTCGCCGTACTTGGCGATGTAGTTACGAGTCAGAAGCGACCCCATGGAGTGGCCGAGAATATAGTGCTTGCTGCCTGGGAATTCTGCATCAACGTACTGGCGCACTGCGTGGAGGTCTTCGAGAATTAGATTCCAGCCACCGTAGTCAGCGAAGTAGCCCGGGATGCCAGCATCCGTCTTGGTCATACCGTGGCCGCGATGGTCATGCGCGACGACGGCATAGCCCTGGGATACGAGGTACTCGGCGAATTTAGCGTAGCGGTTGGCGTACTCGACCATGCCGTGGACAATCTGCACCACTCCCTTAGGAGTAATGGGCGCGCCCTTGTCATTTTCTGGGACCCAGCGCAGCACATTCAATGTGGCACCTGGGCGAGAAAGCGAAGTCCTAACAGCCGATGTCACGTCGGGCACCTTTCGCGTAGAGGTTTCGATACTTATCGCTCATCGTACCGAGGAACTTGGCTGCTCACTGGTGGTTTCGCCAACAAACGAAGAAAAACTCTGCCACCAACGTGACAGAGTTTTTCAAAGGTACTTACGTTTGCGCGTTTCGCGTTTCGCGCTACGCGATTCGCGCGTGACGCACGTGAAGCTACAGAATCTCGCCCGGCTTGTAGGCCGCGGCCTCTGGGTACTTGTCCACGACGGTCTGCACACGCGCAACTACGCGGTCAACCTGAGATTCTGCGGCACCGATGAAAGCGTGGCGGTCTGCCAGAGCGTCGGCAAGCCCTGCGGCATCCAGCGGGAAACGCTCATCTGCAGCGAGACGTTCGGTGAGATTCTGCTCGGCGCCCTTTTCGCGCATATCCAATGCGGTGGAGACGGCGTGCTCCTTGATAATCTCGTGGGCTTCCTCGCGACCCATACCAGCGCGGACAGCTGCCATGAGAATCTTGGTGGAGGCGAGGAACGGCAGGTAGCGCTCCAGCTCACGGTCAATCATGGCCGGGAATGCACCGAACTCGGACAGGACGGTGAGGAAGGTTTCAAACATGCCGTCCATGGCGAAGAAGGCGTCCGGCAGCGCAACGCGGCGGACCACGGAGCAGGAAACGTCGCCTTCGTTCCACTGAGTACCGGCGTACTCGGAGAGCATGGTCATGTAGCCACGCAGAATGACCTGGAAACCGTGGACGCGCTCACAGGAGCGGGCGTTCATCTTGTGCGGCATGGCGGATGAGCCGACCTGGCCTTCCTTGAAGCCCTCGGTGACGGTCTCATTACCGGCCATCAGGCGGATGGTGGTGGCTAGCGATGCCGGCCCTGCACCGAGCTCGACCAGCGCGGACAGAGCGTCGAAGTCGAGGGTGCGCGGGTAAACCTGACCGACGGAGTCAAAGACGCGGTCGAAGCCGAGGCCTTCAGCGATTTCGTTTTCCAGGGAGGCCAGTGCGGACTCGTCACCGTCAAGCAGATCCAGCATGTCCTGGGCGGTGCCCATCGGGCCCTTGATACCGCGCAACGGGTAGCGGGAGATCAGGTCTTCTACGCGCTCGATACCCAGCAGCATCTCGTCCGCAGCGGAGGCGAAGCGCTTGCCCAGAGTCGTTGCCTGCGCGGCGACGTTGTGGGAACGACCTGCCATGACCAGCGACTGGTACTCGGAGGCTTTCTCGGCAGTGCGGGCGGCAACGGCAACGGCCTTGTCTCGCACGACCTTCAGCGACTGCAGAACCTGCAGCTGCTCGACGTTTTCGGTCAGGTCACGCGAGGTCATTCCCTTGTGAATGTGCTCGGTGCCAGCCAGTTCACAGAACTCTTCAATGCGGGCCTTCACATCGTGGCGAGTAATACGCTCACGGGCGGCAATGGAGTCGAGGTCAACCTGGTCGATGACCTTCTCATACGCCTCGACAGTGCCGTCCGGAACCTCAATTCCGCGGGCGACCTGAGCTTTCAGAACTGCGATCCAGAGCTTGCGCTCGAGAATGATCTTGTACTCAGGGCTCCACAACTCCGCCAGAGTCGCAGAGGCATATCGGTTAGCAAGGACGTTTGCAATCTTCTTTTTCTCAGCCACGCCCTCAAGTATTCCATGACCACGGCATCCGCGGTTATCTAGGCCATGGATGACCACGCATTTCTTCCACGCCTTCGTTGAATTTGCGCATCAATCGCACGAACTCCGTGAGCTCCGAGTCCTCCCAGTCATGCGTAATGTCATCGACGGTTTTCTTACGCGCCTCGATTTCCCGGTGCAGCAGCTCTAGCCCCTTGTCGGTCGCGCTATGCACCTTCGCGCTTGACGACGGCGCAGACCTCTTCGCGATATACCCCTGCCGCATGGCGGCGGCCAGCTGGCGGTGCACCGTAGAAATGTCCAGCCCCAGCGCATCGGAAAGCTCGGCGACTGTCATATCCGGCTGCACTTCCAGCCGTGCCAGTAGTGCTGCGGCGGAGCGATCTAACAGGATGTCCTTGCGATGTGGTCGATAGCCGCTGGAGCTCACCCGGGATAGCAGCATGTTCTCGTAAACGAGCGCGGCTAGGTCGTCGTTTCGCACGATGGCAGTCAATCCTCTTGTCGCCTATATGTTGGCCCTTTAATGAGCCTGTGAGATGTATCTGTTTGCTGAACAGCTCCTATTCTAGCGCGCCGCGGATGGGGTCAAGGCCGAAAAAGTGCGTTTGCATCATACAAACCAATTGTTATAATTCGACCCCTAACTGCATTTTTGCACGATACAAATGCCGGAAAGCAGTTTTGCCACAGCACTAATTCCACAATCGTTTTCAAACGAGAAAAGAGACCGTATTTTCAGCATGACAACGCATACGACCACGCAGAAGAGGCGCAGACAGAACGAGCAGGACGAGCAGCACGGGCAAGACAAGCTCTTCTCCCCCGCGTTCATCATCAGCTGGCTGATTAACTTCAGCATGTACCTGGTGTTCTACCTTTCAATCACAGTCATGGCGCTCTACGCCGTCCAGCGCTTCTCCGCCTCAGATGCCGCCGGTGGCTTCGCTGCCAGTTCTTTCGTGGTCGGCGCCACCATCGCGCGTCTCTTTTCCGGCTACTTGGTGGACACCTTCGGTGGTCGCAGAATCATGCTTGGCTCGCTCGCTGTCATCGTGGCAGCCTGTGCCGCCTACATTTGGGCCGCATCCCTGCCGGTCCTGATTGCAATCCGCATCATCCACGGCCTGACCTACGCATTAGCTTCCACCGCCGTGATGGCCGCCGCCCAGACCGCTATTCCGGCTTCGCGCCGCGCAGAAGGAACTGGCTATATCTCGCTCGGCACCACCCTGGCCACTGCGATTGGCCCAGCTCTCGGCCTAGCCCTTATTGGCTCGGTCGGCTACAGCGTCCTCTTTGCCACAGCCCTCGGCCTATCCGTTGTCGGACTGGTGCTGGCACTCGGTCTGCCACAACACAACGGGCCCACCACTGCGGCAACCAAGGCCGAGGCCACCGAGGATTCGTCGGCAAGCGAGACGAAGCGCACATTTTCCTTCGATGACATCATGACGCCGAGAGTGGTACCGATTGGCCTATTCATGCTGCTCATCGGCCTGGCGTATGCGGGCGTGATTACGTTTTTGAACCGATACTCGCAGCTGGGCGGCCTGACTAGGGGCGCCAGCTTCTTCTTCATCGCCTATGCGGTGGCGATGATGGCAGCACGCTTCTCGCTGGGACGCCTACAGGATCGCCGCGGCGACAACCCGGTAATTGCCATCGGCCTGGTGTGCTTCACCATCTCACTGCTTGTTCTGGCTTTCGCAACCACTGACTGGCACGTCATCGCCGCTGGCGCGCTTTGCGGCCTGGGCTACGGCACGCTGATGCCGGCGTGCCAGACCATCTCCGTGCACCTGGCGCCGGCGCACAAGTTGGGCACGGGCATCTCGACGCTGCTCTTGCTTGTCGACGCAGGCATCGGCCTCGGCCCAATCGTGTTGGGCTCGGTAGCTGCCACGATTGGCTTTGACAAGATGTACGCAGGCCTGGCGGTTGTGGTGGTTCTCGCGGCCGTTTTCTACTGGTTCGTGCATGGCCGCAAGCCCGTTGCACAACGCCATCGCGTGGATATTCAGAACTAATTGGTGTGCAGTCACTATTAATAAGTGTGCCGTCACTTTTTACAGGTGAATATCGGGCAAGGAACACCGATAACAGTTATGTGCGGTGAGTCACCTATACTTTCCTCATGACTGAATCCTCCACACCACAGAGCATGATTTCGATTGCCGGGGTGAATAAGTACTACGGCGACTACCACGCTTTGCGTGATATCAACCTGGAAATCCCAGCTGGTCAGGTCGTAGTTATCCTCGGCCCCTCCGGCTCTGGTAAATCCACACTGTGCCGAACCATCAACCGCCTGGAAACCATTGACAGCGGCGAAATTCGCATCAACGGCAAGCTTCTCCCAGAAGAGGGCAAGGAACTCACCCGTCTGCGTGCCGAGGTTGGCATGGTTTTCCAGCAGTTCAACCTCTTCAGCCACATGACCATTCGGGACAACGTCACGCTGGCCCCGCTGAAGGTCCGCAAGATCTCCAAAGCCGAGGCGCGCGAACGTGCTGACAAGCTGCTCGCCCGTGTCGGCATTGCGGAACAGGCCGACAAGTACCCGGCACAGCTCTCCGGCGGTCAGCAGCAGCGCGTCGCCATCGCCCGCGCCCTGGCCATGGACCCGAAGGTCATGCTTTTCGACGAGCCCACCTCCGCGCTCGACCCGGAAATGATTAACGAGGTCCTCGATGTCATGACCGACCTGGCCAAGGGCGGCATGACCATGGTCTGTGTCACCCACGAGATGAGCTTCGCCCGCCGTGTGGCCGACCGCATCCTGTTCATGGCCGACGGTGCGGTTGTCGAAGACACCGACCCGGAGACCTTCTTCACCAATCCGCAGAGCGATCGCGCCAAGGACTTCTTGGCCAAGATCGTCGGACACTAGGCGGGGCTGGTCACCATGAAGCTTTCACTATTACGAGGAGGCCGGGGACGCAGTCGCAACCAGGGCCGCCGAGGTGTCGTCGGCAAGCGAGTTGCGGCGGCTGTCGTAAGTGTTGCCACGACGATGAGCCTTGCGGCGTGCGGTAGCGGCGGGCCCCGAAACCTGCTGGCCGATATCGAGGCCGGGCACGTGACGTTGGGTACGAAGTATGACCAGCCGGGTCTCGGTGAGCGCACCCCGGACCGCGAGTTCGCGGGCGTCGACACAGATGTCTCCCGCTACGTCATCGAGTACATCGCCAACAAGAACGGTTGGGATGTGCCCGAGATGGAGTGGCGCGAGACCCCGTCCGCTCAGCGCGAGACGCTAATTAACAACGGCGAGGTCAACATGATTGCCGCCACCTACTCCATCAACGCTGGCCGCCTGGCTGCCGTCGACTTCGCCGGCCCGTACCTGGTCACGCACCAGGCACTGTTGGTGCGCGGTTCCGAGGGCATCCAGGGGCTTGACGACGTCGCCCCGGGCACTCGCCTGTGTTCTGTTTCCGGTTCCACCCCAGCGCAGAAGGTCAAGGACGCTCTGCCGGAGGTGCAGCTGCAGGAGTTCGATACCTACGCCGCATGCGCCGAAGGTGTGAAGCAGGGTGTCGTCGATGCCCTGACCACCGATGCGACTATTCTCGCGGGCTTCGCCCAGCGCTACAAGGAACGCTTCGGCGATGACTTCCGCGTGGTTGAGCTGCGTAACCCCGATGGCTCCTACTGGACCAACGAGTACTACGGCATCGGTCTACCCAAGGGCGATGATGCCAGCCGTGAGGCCATCAATGAGGCGCTGGAGTCGCTGTACGACACCGGTGAACTTCAGAAGATTGTCAAGAAGCATTTGGGCGACAAGTTCGAGCTCGATGACAAGCCAGCAATCGGCGATTTGTCGTTCGTAGAGAAGAAGTAGGAAGGGGTGCGAGCAAACAATGAATCCAGAACTATGGAGTGAAATGGGGCCGGAACTGCTTCCGGCTTTCTGGGTAACCATCAAACTGACGATTGCCTCGGCGATTGGTTCCCTGATTTTTGGCACGCTTCTCACCGCTATGCGCGTGAGCCCCGTGGGAATCCTGCGTACCCTGTCGACCTGGTACATCAACATCGTCCGCAATACCCCGCTGACGTTGATTGTGCTGTTGGCTTCGATGGGTCTCTACTACAACTTGGGTCTGCTGCTGGCTGCGGAGAATGACTCCTTCATTGTCAAGCAGAACTTCCGCCTGGCGGTGCTGGCGTTTGTTGCCTACACCTCGTGCTTTGTCGCGGAGTCCCTGCGCGCCGGTATTAATACTGTGCCGTTCGGGCAGGCCGAAGCCGCCCGCTCCCTGGGGCTAAGCTTCGGCCAGAGCTTCCGCTACATCATCTTCCCGCAGGCATTCCGTGGCGCTATCGTGCCGCTTGGCAACACCCTGATCGCGCTGACCAAGAACACAACGATTGCCTCGGTAATCGGTGTGGCTGAAGCGTCGCTGCTGATGAAGACCATGACCGAAAACTACGCCAGCGATATCCTGATTATCTTCGGCATCATCGCTGTCGGCTTTATTATTCTGACTCTGCCAACCGGCTTGTTCTTTGGCTGGGCTGGCAAGCGATGGGCGGTGAAGCGCTAATGGCTACTCGCGCAACAGTTCTTTACGACGCGCCGGGCCCCAAGGCTCAGCGCTTCAACCGAACCCTCACCTGGATCGTGGCTGCAATCACCGTTGCGATTCTCGCCTGGGTGGGAATGAAACTGGCCGACAAGGGCCAGTTCGAGGCCAACAAGTGGTCGTTCTTCCTCGAATCCACAACCTGGACCACATACATTCTGCCCGGCCTGGTCAGCACCATTGTCGCGGCTGTCGTCTCTATTGTGTTGGCACTGGTTATTGGCGCTCTCCTGGGCGTCGGCAGGCTGAGCCCAATCGCACCGGTGCGCTGGCTATGCTCGGTGATTGTCGAGTTCTTCCGCGCCATCCCGGTGCTCGTGCTCATGCTGTTCGCCTACTCGGTGTTCGCCATCTGGCAGCTGTTCCCGTCGAACTACCTCGGCTTTGCCGCTGTTGTGTTTGGTCTGACCATGTACAACGGCTCCGTCATTGGCGAGACTCTGCGCTCCGGCATCGAGTCGCTACCGAAGGGCCAGCGAGAGGCCGCGATTGCGCTGGGTCTTTCCCACCGCCAGACGATGGTCACCATTTTGCTGCCGCAGGCAGTCGCCGCCATGTTGCCAGCGATTATCTCGCAGATGGTCATTGCGCTGAAGGACTCCGCGCTGGGCTACATGATTGGCTACGTCGAAGTGGTTCGCTCCGGCCGCCAGCTCGGCGAGTACTACGGCGCCATGATCCCATCGCTGGTCGTCGTAGCAATCATTCTCATCGCCATCAACTTCGGCCTGGCCAACCTTGCCGAGCGCATCGAAAGCCAGCTCCGCGCCGGCCGCGCTCGACGCAACATCATTGCGAAGGTTCCGCATCAACGCGACGTGGGTGTCACCACTAAGGATGAAACCAATGTCGACTGGCACGCCGAAGGCCACCGAGATCTGCGTGGCACTCACGAGTAAAGCTCGCCGCATTACCCACGCATCCACATTCGCTTTACGACGAACATAGCGACGCCGCCCACGGAAACTACTTTTGGTTTCCGCCGGGCGGCGTTTTGTTTGCTGGTTTATTTACTTACGGCTGCGGTTTCCGACCGTCCATGTGACTCCGCCAGCAACAAGAGCGGAAACCATAACCAGCAGTATCAGCTCACTGACGCCAATATTGCCGCCAATCAGCGCTACGACTGTTAGCACGAGAAACCCAATGACTACGAAAACAAATAGAAATACTAGGCAAAGCATGAGCTTCGATTTCATTATTCACCATGCCCATGGTCATAGCGCCCACCCCTGTAGAGAGTAAACGTGTTATGCGGGTACTTCGCATTCACCTGACCCCACACAGGGATAACATTTTTTACCAAATACTTATGGCGCGCAAATCCGTTTGCGCCAGGTCGCGCAATAGCCTCTACGACATTTCCGATCTCCGCATTTGGGGATACGTCAGAAAATGTAGTGTTTAGATTTGTGACAGAGGTCACTCGATCACTATTCCAGCAAAAGCGTACTGACGTGTTCATACGATAAAAAGTATCCCCGAGTAAGGTCCTGGAATGATGCGTTCCAAACGCATTAGCACAACCGCTTGCCGCGCGTAGCGATGCAGCCGGCGCTATCGTCTCCGCCAATTTGACATTATTCGCCCGATAATCAGGGGTGACTGCTGCTAGCTCTGGATAGTCCTTCTTTAAAAGATTGACTTCACCATTACTGAGTGGACCTGAAGCTGCCTTTTCGACCAGATGCACTATTTCAATTGGATACTCATCCTTAGGCTTAATAGTGCGAACAACCGGTTGCGCATCGACCGGCGCTGCTAGGACGATGCTGCTAACCACAGCTGTCAAAGCTCCTACTACGAGTTTCTTCATGATACTCTCCTGAGATATTCTCAACAGACGTACTGAGAGTTTAGCAACTTTTCGGTTACATCCGGAACAATCCATAAAATTCCCCCAAAGCGAACTCAAGCAAAATGGGGATTATGCATCGAATTGTTCCCGTCGAAATATATCCGATGTATTCATACATACCCCTGAGACTGCCTCGGACAATTCGAGCTCATATCGAAGTTAGCCTTGGGGCTGAGCATCTTCAACCGACTCCTCTGGCCCCTCCGATTCCGACTTTTCGCCAGATTCGACCTCCCCCTCAACCACAACATCGGACTGAATAACCAGGCGTCCGTCTTCATCGTGGGTGTATTCAAAGCGCGGGAGTTCGTTGCCCTCTTCGTCGTAGCCCGGTGCGGGAGCTGCTTCATTCTCCTCCAGTTTCTCCGGAGTGTCGGCCTTGCTCCACTGTCGCGTGACCGGCTTGCGCACGGCCATATGGTCATCGCTCATGCCCTTGACCAGGGAGTACATCATGATGAAGTGGAGGAAGAAGAACGGCACACCAATGACAATCACCGCGGATTGCAGCGCTTCCAGTGCAGTTTCACCAGAAATCAGCAGCAGAGAAGCTGCCACAGCACCGATCATGACGCCCCACAGCACGCGGTAAAAGGTCGGAGCCTTGTTCTCCTCACCGGTGGACATCATGTCCATGACCATCGAAGCCGAGTCGATGGAGGTGACGAAGAAAATCATGATTACAAAGAGCGCAAACACGCTGACAAGCGTTGTCAGCGGGTACTGCTCCAACAGAATAAAGAGTGCCGGTGAGGGGTCTCCGCCTTCGACCACTGGTTCAGTCAGAATTCCTGGCTGCTCGTTTTCCAGTTCAAAGCCGGCACGGCCGAAGATGGAGAACCACAGAATCGACACGATTGTCGGCAGTGCAATCACACCGGCAATGAACTGGCGGACTGTACGTCCACGGGAAATACGCGCGATGAACATGCCCACAAATGGCGACCAGCAGATTGTCCAGGCCCAGTAGAAGACCGTCCAGGCACCCTGCTTCCAATTCGGGTTGACGTCGTAGGAGTCAGTCCAGAACATGATGCGCGGCAGCGCATCCAAGTAGACACCCGCCGTATCGACGGTCTGGCGCAGCAGCGTCAAAGTCGGGCCCATCAGCAGCACGAAGACCATCAATGCCATGGCGGCCCAAATGTTCGCATTGGACAACACCTTAATACCTTTGTCCAGACCGCGGGCCACGGAAATCGAGGCAATCACAATAATGATGGCAATCAGAATGAGCTGTACCATCGAGTTTTCCGGGGTACCGATTACACGAGCAGCACCGGAGTTAATCTGCAGCGCACCCATGCCCACCGATACCGCGATACCGACAACCGTACCGATGATGGCGACGGCGTCGATAAGCTTGCCCGGCCATGAGTAGATGCGGGTGCCGAGCAGTGGCGCGAAGATGGAGGAAACGCGCGGCGGGAGATGACGCTTGTAGATGAAGTAACCCAGCGCGAGCCCCGGCAGCGCCATGATGACCCACATGTGAATACCCAGGTGGTAGATGGTAAATGCCATCGCGGTGTTCTGGGCCTCGCGGGTCATCGGGTCTTGACCGAGCGGCGGGTTGTAGGCGTGGTTGAGTGGTTCAGCCACACCCCAAAACATCAGCATGGAGCCAGTACCACCAGCGAAGAGCATGCCGAACCACTCGGCGATGGTGTATTGGGGCTCTTCGTCGTCATCGCCAAGCTGAATGCGGCCGTAGCGAGACACGAACAAGCCGATGAGGAAGATAAAGCTTACCGAGACACCACCAATGAACAGCCAGCCCAAGTTAGATGTAACCCATTCGGAAGCAGCCGAGTAGGCATCCCGAGCTGTATCCCCCAGCGCAACGGTCACTGCCACAAAGAGGACAATGAAACCCATCGCTGTCGTGAAGATCAACGGATCGGTCGGCAGCTTCTTGAGAAAACCACCCGACTTCTTTTCTTGCGTATTTGCTTGTGGCGTTTGTGTAGATCCCATTATCGGGGTCAGCGCCTTTCACTTCTAGATTGTCTGTCTTTAAAAGACAGCTCGGAAGACACATTCCTCCCAAGTCAGTTATCTACGTTACAAAAAGAAGCGGAGCCATTCTCAATATCCTAGCCCCTTGTGCTGTAATTGAGACTTTTCCCTTCGAGTTCACGCTGGTTTAACTGAACGTCAAAGTGGAAAACCTATCGTTCGACTCCATGCAGCTTTCCCGTCGCAGCGCTCTACGTTTAGGCGCATCCACCGCACTTGCTACTTCAGTCACGCTCGCTCATGCCCCTGGAGCTGCCGCTTCAGTTACACCGGGTTCGCCGTCACTGGCCTCCCCAGGTCTATTGCGTTCTCGGCCACAGCTCACCCACGGCGTTGCAAGTGGCGATATCCGCGGCGACGGCGCATTAGTTTGGGCTCGCTCAGACCGCCCCGCCCGCATGGTGGTTGAAACTGCTGCAACTGAGAGCTTCCAGAATGCCAAGGTATTCCGCAGCAACTCTCTGTTAACTCCGGACACCGACGGCACCGGACGTCTACGTGTCGTTGGTCTCGAGCCGGGACAGGAAATCTTTTACCGCGTCACGCTGGAAGAGGCAGATACTGGAGTTTGCTCTGATCCCGTTATTGGCACCTTCCGTACTGCCCCCAACCGCGCATCCAACATCCGATTGCACTGGTCCGGCGATGTCGCAGGTCAGGGTTGGGGAATTAACGACGAAATCGGTGGCTACACCGGTTTTTCCACCATGCTGGAGCGCAATCCAGACCTATTCATTCACTCAGGCGACACCTGCTACGCCGACGGTCCGCTGGAGGAATCCGTCACGCTTTCCGACGGCACTGTGTGGCGCAATCATGTCACTCCGGCCAAATCCAAGGTTGCTGAAACCCTCGAGGATTATCGCGGCCAGTACTCCTACAACCTCATGGACAAGAACTACTTGGCCTTCAATGCGCAGGTTCCGCAGCTGGTCCAGTGGGATGACCACGAAACAGTCAACAACTGGTACCCCAACGAAGTCCTAGACGATGATCGCTATACCGAGCGCGATGTCAACACCCTGGCCAAGCGCGCCTACCAGGCTTTCCATGAGTGGCAGCCACTTGATCAGCAAATGGCTGTTGATGGGCGCGTATACCGCAAGGTTTCCTACGGCCCTTTGCTAGATATCTTCATTCTGGATATGCGCAGTTACAAGGGAGAAAATACTTCCAATAACCCGCGCTCGACAACCGAAGAACCAATCCTTGGCGAAAAGCAGACAAACTGGTTAATCAACTCCCTCAAGGACTCCCGCGCGACGTGGAAGATTGTTGCTAATGACCTACCGCTTGGAATCATCGTTCCCGACGGCGACGATGGTGACCAAGAAAGCGTATCCAATGGGGCCACCGGTGCGCCTGCAGGACGTGAACGTGAAATCGCCCGTCTGCTCAGCGCCATTAAGGATGTTTCAAATATCGTTTGGCTCACCGCCGATGTTCACTACACCGCGGCTCACCACTACAGCCCCGAGCGCGCACAGTTCACCGACTTCGCACCCTTCTGGGAATTCGTCTCCGGTCCTCTCCACGCGGGCGCTTTCGGCCCCAACGAAATGGATCCGACCTTCGGACCGAAGGTGGAATACGTCCACGCACCGGGTAAGGACAATGCCAACGCCGACCCCACACAGGATTTCCAACACTTCGGCGAAGTCGATATCGACGGCGACTCACGCGAGATGACTGTCCGTCTGCTCACCACCCGCGGCACCGAATTGTGGTCGACAACGCTGAAGCCGCAGGCGTAAGCACACTGTTCAACAGAGCGTGGCGGCAGCTACTAATTAGTGCGTTCCGCCACGCTTTACGACGGTCTCCTGCCCCGCCGCCTGCCAGGCCACAATGCCCCCGTCCAGGTTGATGAGCTCCGGCGTGACACCATCAGCCTCGACCTCGCCAGCCAGCAGCTCAATCGCCTGTTGCGAGCGGGCCCCCGAGTGGCAGTGAATGAGAACTCCCTCTGCCCCAGTTGCGACACCGTCAGCCTGCGCAAGTGCCTCATTCACAGCAGCCCACCCACGGCTGCGAATATCGCCGAGTGGCACAAGCACAGATCCGGCAATGGCGACCTCCGCGTGCTCATCGGGTTCGCGTACATCGATGAGAGGCACTCCCCTGGCAAGAAGCTCGTGCGCCATGTTGGGACCAATGCTGCGCACGCTCTGTGCCTGATTGTTCTCATCCTCGGACCACGATGCTGCGCATACCTGCGCAATTTCGGTCAGGTCGGAAACGGGTTCGCGCTCCGGGTCGGCTGCAAAGGACAGTGTGCGGGTGGTTGCCTCCAGGGCGTCGATAAGCACGAGCTTGCCAACGGCGACCTTGCCGACACCAGTGAGCACCTTGATTGCTTCGACGACCATCATGGAACCAATCTGTCCGACCATTGCGCCGAGGACACCACCTGCGGCGCACGACGGTACGGAGCCGGGGTCGGGGATGTCGGGGTAGAGATCGCGAAGCATGGGGCCGTGGCCTGGCCAGAAGACGGACAGCTGCCCTGTGAACTGCAGAATCGTGGCCCAGACCAGTGGAGTTCCGGTCAGCTCCGCAGCATCGGAGGACAGGTAGCGCGTGGCGAAATTGTCCGCGCCGTCGAGCACTACATCGTGAGTGGCAAAGAGCTCCTCGGCATTGTCGACGCTCAACCTGCCGACAATTGCGGTCACCGATGCCTCGGAATCGAGGCGCCGCACAGCATCCGCGGCGGACTCGGCCTTCGGGCGACCGATGTCGGACTCGCGGTGAATAACCTGGCGCTGCAGATTGGACTCGTCGACTACGTCATCGTCAATGATGGTGATGTGTCCGACCCCTGCACCGGCCAGGTACAACAGCGCAGGTGATCCCAAGCCACCAGCGCCGATAACGAGGACGCGGGAGGCTCGCAGGCTTCGCTGCCCCTCGGCACCGAAGCCCGACAGCGTAAGGTGCCGCGCGTACCGACGCAGGTCACGATCCGATAGATTGACACCCTGCTCAGCCATTACAGGGAATCCTGCTCGCGTGCGCCGCTGACGCGCTCGGTGATGATTCCCTCAAACGACGAGCTCGCCTGAGCCAGTCGGCGCCGTGGAATGCGACCGGACTCGCGAGCAGTCAGACCCGCCTCAACGCCGAAGCGCATCGCTGTGGCCATGCCCACCGGATCATGTGCACGAGTCACGGCGGATGCCAGCAGCACTGCATCGCAGCCCAGCTCCATTGCCTGCGCTGCCTCGGAGGCGGTGCCGATGCCCGCGTCCAGGATGATGGGCACATTCGCGCGGTCAACAATCAGCTCGATGTTGTGTGGGTTGAGAATTCCCAGGCCAGTGCCAATCGGCGAACCTGCCGGCATGACCGCTGCGCAGCCCAGATCCTCCAGCCGCTTGGCCAGCGCCGGATCGTCATTGGTGTAGGCGAAAACGACGAAGTCGTCAGCCACCAGCTGCTCCGCGGCAGCGACCAGCTCGACCGGGTCCGGCAGCAGAGTGTCCTCGTCGGCGATGACCTCGAGCTTCAGCAGGTTGGTCTCCAGCGCCTCGCGGGCCAACTGCGCAGTCAACACCGCGTCACGAGCGGTATAGCACCCCGCGGTATTCGGCAACGCCGCAATATTGTTGCGCTGCAGAATCTCAAAAACGCTCTGCTTCGTGCCGGGCGTAAAGCGGCGCATCGCCACCGTAGTCAGCTCGGTGCCCGAAGCCACCAGCGCGCGCTCCAGCGTATCCATACTGGTCGCACCGCCAGTTCCCATAATCAGACGGGAGTTCAATTCCAGCCCGCCAATGCGCAGCGGTTCCCGTGTAAGTTCGCGCGTCAGTTCGCTCGCCGCCCCGGTTTCGTTTTCCTGTGCGGACATATTTGCTTGTGCGGACTTCTCAGTCATCTCTAGCCTCCCTGAACTGCTGTCACGATGTCGATTGCACCTGCCACGGGCGTGGTCGCCCACTTGGCACGCGGAATCACCGCACCATCCACGGCTACTGCAATCCCCAGGCGGGTACCGTCCGCGGCAGTGCCGTCGTCGTTAAGCACGTGCCCCGTGTGCTTTGCAACAAGATCTGCGACCATCTCCCCCGCAGCCGGTGTGTAGCCTTCGCCATTGAGTGTTGTGGTGGACATAAGCAAGCCTCCTCTAGTCGCTGAAGCGGAATGGATTGACGGCGGAAAGAAGCGCCGGGTCGTTGTCATTTTCTCGACCTGCGACAACATCGGCGGTGAGCTTGGAACCGATGGCCGTAAGCAGAATGCCGTGGCGGAAGTAGCCGGTGGACACGGTCAGTCCTGGAGCCACGCGACCAATCATGGGGACATCGTCCGGGGAACCCGGCCGGGCGCGGGCAGTCATCTCGTAGATTTCGCAGTCTAGAATGCCGGGCACTAGGCGGTATGCGTCGCGGAGTAGCTGGTGGACGCCTTCGGAGGAGACGCCGGTCAGGTCATCTTCACGCGAGGTAGCGCCGAGCACGACGGTGCCGTCAGCACGCGGGACGATATACACCGGACGCCCCTGAACCATACCGCGAATAGTGCGGTTGACCAGCGGCTGCAGGCGCTCCGGTACACGCAGACGCAGCACATCCCCATAGACCGGGCGCAGTGGCAGATTCAGATTCTCCGGCAGACCGGTGATATCGGCGGTGTTCAACCCCGCCGCCAGCACGACCTCATCGGCGAGGTAATCATTTCCGTCTGCGCCGCGCAGACCGATGGCGCGGTCGGAAGCGTAGATAACCTCTTGCGCGCGGGTGCGGATGACACGGTCTCCCAGGATGGTCAGCAGTGCGTCGGCGAGCAGACGCGGATTGACCTGGTGATCTCCTGGAATATCCACCGCACCAACACAGCCTGGCCCCAGTGCCGGCTCGACCCGGCGCGCTTCGGTGGCTGTGATGCGGTTGATCTCCATACCCATGTCATGCTGTAGCTCAACGAGCTCGCTGAGTGTCTGTCGGTCGGCGGCATCACCCGCACAAACAAACGTGGAGTTTTCGATATAGCCGACATCGTGGCCCGATTCCTCGGCGATGGTCTGGGCAAATTCGCGGTAGAGCTTGCCCGACTCCACCATCAGCGGATACAGCGTCGGCTGATCCCACACAACTTCGGCCACCGGCGCCAGCATGCCCGCTGCGGCGAAAGTTGCGCCGGAAACGGGCTCGGCATCGAGGACGGTTACATCGAATCCCTGACGGAGTAGCCTCCATGCCGTCGCTAAGCCGATAATGCCCGCGCCTGCGATAACAACGCTTGACGACGTGTCCCCTGCGCCGCCCTCACTTGTCGAGGCAGCACCCATAGCGGCAGCATTCACTGCCATTCCTCCCTCCGGCGGCATAACCCGCATCAGGTAAAAGCGGTCGGCGTTACTCGCCCTCTCAGCCAGCGGCATCTCGTCGATGCCGAGTACGGCTCCCGCGGAACGTGGTACTCCCCCATCATATGACTTCGGACTCTCCGCCACGACACCGCATCCCCAACCTCGCCTAGCATGGGGACATGAACGCCTCATCAGCTGCCACTCGCACAACACGACGCGCCCTGCTTGCCGACGCCCGCCTGTACCTCTGCACCGACTCGCGCGCATCCCGCGGTGATCTGCGCGAATTCCTGCACGCCTGTTACGAAGGCGGCACCGACATCATCCAGCTGCGCGACAAGAAAGTCGACACTCGCGACGAAATTGCCGCCGTGGAGACCCTCGCCGAGGTCGCCGCTGAACACGGCAAGCTCTTCGCAGTCAATGACCGCGCCGACATTGCCGCGCTGACCGGCGCAGACATCCTGCATGTGGGGCAGGAAGACCTCACGACCGAGCAGGCCCGCCAGATCGTTGGACCCGAGGTTCTCATCGGCCGATCCAACCGAAATCTGGACATGTTCGCCGCCTCACTTGCCGACGATGGCATCGATTACGCGGTAATCGGCCCGGTGTATGCCACTCCGACGAAGCCCGACCGCCAGCCTGTCGGAGTCGAGATGGTCCGTGAAGCTGCGGCACTGGTACGGAGAGTGCGGGCACAAGGATCAGCGGAGTCCCACCAGGATTCCGTGGCCGATATTGTGCGCCCACACGACCGCGGCGCAAGTGACCCCGTCAAGCCATGGTGGGCAATTGGAGGTATCAACGCCGAGACCGCCAATGCGGTTATCGCCGCTGGTGCGGAGCGCATTGTGGTGGTTCGCGCACTGACCGAGGCAGAAAATCCGGAAGAGGTAGCGCGTGCCCTGCGCGCTGCGGTTACTGGAGTCGACGGAATCGACAGCCACGGCGACAAGTAACAATCAGCGACTACTCTCCGGCGAATGTCTCCAACTGCCGAATGGCACCGGAGACAATCAGGAGATCACCTGCGGAAATGCGGTCGTCGGCAAGCGCAGGGCGAAATCGCTGACCGCGCTTTTGCACGGCGACGACCGTAATCGGTGCGCTCTGGTTAATCTCCGCCACCGTCTTATCCAGGCAGTGGATTGGTGGCGCGACCTTGCCCACCGCGTAATCGCGGTCGAACTCCAAGAAGTCCTGAACCTTGCCGCCGATGAGGTGCGCGATGCGACGGCCGGTGTCGGCCTCTGGGCGAATGACGTGGTGCACACCAATCTGGCCCAGGATTTTGGCGTGGGCCTGGTTATCGGCCTTTGCCCAAATCATGGGCACCCCCATATCCACCAGCGCAGACGCGGTCAGTAGCGATGCCTCGATGTCACTGCCGATGGCGATAACAACGCGTTCGGCTTCATCGACACCGAGCTGCTTCAGTACCTCCGGCATGGTGGTGTCGGCGGTGACCACGTGGTCGAAGGTCGAGGACAGCTCCTGGACTACCTTTTCGCGGTGGTCTACGCAGAGAACCTCGATACCGCCAGCGACCAGCTCCTCGCCGAGCGCCTGTCCGAAACGCCCCATACCGAGGATGACAACAGGCGAAGAGCTGGCTTGGTTGGAGAAATGCTCTGCAAAACCAGCAAACGGGTTGAATTTCGAGTTAGCCAATGAAGGGCCTTTCTTCCGGATATTCGTAGACACGCTGGCGTGGGCGCGCGGCCAAGGCCGTCGCCAAGGCGATCGGGCCAACACGTCCGGTGAACATCAGCACGATGAAGATTGCCTGTGCCGCCACCGGCAGGTCGGCGGTAATACCTGTGGAAAGGCCTACCGTGGCGAAGGCACTGACTACTTCAAAAAGGATTTGGTCAGTAGAAAACTGTGGCGCTAGGAAACTGACGGCGATTACTGCCAGGAATACCTGGCCAATACCGAAGGCAAGGACGACGAGGGCCTGGCGCAGCACCTTTGGATTCAGGCGCCGCCGAGCCACGGACACGGAGGTGTCACCGCGAATCTCCGCGAGAACAGCGGCGAGAATGACTGCCGATGTCGTGATTTTCACGCCACCTGCAGTACCGCCGGTGCCACCACCAATGAACATGAGGAAGTCAGTGCCCAGCAGTGTCGATGGGTGGAAATCCGCGTAATCAAGTGCGTTGAACCCCGCGGTACGCGGGCTCACACCAGCGAAGAATGAGTTGAGTACCTTCTCCCCCGTGGTGAATCCAGACATAGCATTGGACCACTCCCCAAAAGCCACCATGAGCGTACCCAAAGCAATCAGCAGAATCGTGCCTTTAATGGTGAAGCGAGTAGTCAATGACCAGCGCTTAGGCAGCTGTCCTCGAGTGCGAACACTAAGCCACGCTTTGCCGTGCCGCCACGCCTCGAGCAAAACAGGAAACCCCAGACCGCCCACGATGAGGGCGAAGGCCAGTGGCAATAACACCCAGGCATCACTGAAGAATCCCATGACATTGTCGGTATATAGAGCGAAACCGGCGTTGTTAAAGCCGGAGATGGCATGGAACAAGCCTTCCCATGCAGATCTTCCCCAGCCATACCCGTATCCGGAGTGGAACCGCAGCGTAAGTGCCACTGCCACAACAAACTCCACCAACAGGGTGAAGCTAACGGCAGCACGGACAACCCACGAAATCTCGCCCATGTCCATGCCGCGGCCTTCAACGCGGGCACCGGCACGTCGGTTAAGACCGAGCCTTCCCGCAACGAAAAGGCCAAAGAGTGAAGCCAAGGTCATGAACCCGAGACCACCCAGCTGAATCAACAACATGATGACGACCTTGCCGAAAGTTGACCAATGGGTGGCCGTATCTACGGTGATCAGGCCGGTCAGGCTTGTTGCTGAGGTGGCTGTGAACAGCGCATCAGACAGCGCCGTGGGCAAACACATATCCCCAGGGCTCGGGGCACACTGCCCCGTGGGATGGCTATTGGCCGCCGAAATCGGCAGCATTAACAAAACCGTGCCAGCGGTTATCAGGGCGACATAACACCACACCACCAACGTTGTGGGACGAACTCCCCGACGTGATTTAGTGGCCTGCCGCGACAGCGTAATCACCATCGGAACGTTAGTCCTCGTGGCCAGCAATGTCGAGGGGAATGCTGATATTCCGCCTCTACATATGCCCGGACTTATAAAGGAACTGCTTTACGACCCCAGACACCGTTGCGATATCCCGTACACAACCCGCACCCAATGCCCGCCCCCACACCCCACCCCGCTTTGGCTACTGCGGAAACCTTGAGTTATGGTCAGGTTCATGATGACACCCCTGATGAACACACCCGCGCCGCGCGGCGCACAGTGGTGGTGGCTCGCTTGAGTCCGCGAGCAACGTCACGTCATCTCATTAATGTCGACGGCAAACCCGTCAAGTACGAGCTCGCAAGAAGATAAATCTGGCGGGCTCTTTTCTTTTATCGGTTCGAGATTTTTATCGGTTCGACGAAGAGAACCAGGGCCCGCTGAAATAAACAACAGCAACGAAAGGCCCTCTCAATGACTGATTACAACCCCAGCGCGGATGCCATCGCCAAGGCTTCAGCACCGACTGCAACCAGGGTGCCGTCGGCAAGCGTTAACGGCGCGGGCGAGGTGCGCGAAACCCTCTTGCCCGCATTTTTCGGTCGCTTCGGTGGACAGGAAGTGCCGGAGTTCCTGCTGCCAGCACTCGATGAGCTGGAAGCGGCTTACATCGAGGCGATGAGCGATCCGGAGTTTCAGCGCGAGCTGGAAGAACTGCGTCGCGATTTCCTCGGCCGCGCAACCCCGCTGTTCGAATGCCGACGTCTATCCACGCCGAACACGACGATTGTGCTCAAGCGCGAGGACTTGAACCACGGCGGCGCGCACAAGGGCAACAACGTGGTCGGTCAGGCGCTGCTGGCAAAGCGCATGGGGAAAACCCGTCTCATTGCTGAGACGGGTGCAGGCCAGCACGGCACGGCCACCGCGATGGCCGCAGCGCTTCTGGGACTTGAGTGCGAGATCTACATGGGCGCGCACGATGTCGCCCGCCAGCACCCCAATGTCGAGCGCATGGAGCTCATGGGCGCGAAGGTCGTTCCCGTCACCACCGGCGAGGCCGGTTTGAAGGATGCTATTGACGAGGCACTGGTCGAGTGGAGCAAGACTCTCGACTCCACTTTCTACCTGCTGGGCACAGCCGCCGGGCCGCACCCATTCCCCACTATCGTGCGTGAATTCCAGCAGGTCATCTCGGAGGAGTCACGCAGTCAGATGGTCGAGCGCTACGGCAAGCTTCCCGACGCTGTCATCGCAGCCGTCGGTGGCGGCTCCAACGCCATCGGCGCATTTGCTAACTACATCGACGACTCCGATGTCGCCCTCATTGGTGTCGAGCCTGCGGGTGAGGGACTCGACACCGATCGTCACGGCGCGCCCATCAATGCGGGCAAGACTGGTGTCCTTCACGGCATGCGCTCATTTGTCATGCTTTCCGACGACGGCGAGGTGTTGCCATCGCACTCCATCTCGGCGGGCTTGGATTACCCGTCTGTTGGCCCGGAGCACGGCATGCTGATGGAGAATGGCCGCGCCAGCTATGTCGGAATTACCGACGAGGAGGCGCTGGAAGCGTTCCAGTTGCTCAGCCGCATGGAGGGCATTATTCCGGCGATGGAATCCTCGCATGCGCTGGCGCAGGCCATTAAGATTGCGCGACTCCGTGAAACCGACCCTGCCGCTGGTAGCGAGCTCGGGCTGCCGGTTCACGAAGGCGATGAGCCTTTGCTGTTGCTCGTGAACCTGTCGGGTCGCGGTGATAAGGATATGGAGCAGGTTCAGGAGTTCCTGAACCAGTAGGGATGGCCAGAAGGGATTGTTTCCCCACTAGCTGACTAACAGGAACCGAACCAAAGTTAGTTCTTGTTAGGCAGCGCGGCGGTCGTCGGCGGCGATGCCCTGCTTCGGGTTCGCCTCCACGATGGCTTCGGCAAGCAGCGATGCCAGCGCATCCTGCTTGGATTCCTTGCCGTCCTGGAAAATTGGGGACACAGTATCCATAATCTCGTTGAATGCGTTCATCAGAGGTCACCTCTCTTAAGATCTCTTTGATCTTTATTGTTGGGCTTCTCCAACCGATTCTTTGCGATTCCGCAGTTGAAACAATGTTTCATCGAACCGTTTGGAACTTATGACCTGCAACCGTAGACGACAACACAAGACCTGGCAAGTGTTATTGTTTGTTTCCCGTTAACCTTGCGTTAACTTTACGGAGCTTTCAATCCCAGGCGCTGTGCGCTTTATCCCCCCTAGCTCAGCTACCGCCACAACCAAAACACTCGCTGCGCTACACAGCTTTTTCACACGAGCAAAACCCGTAAAACCCCAGGTCGAAAGCACAGACTGCGCACGCCCAGGACATCCCCAAAGTAGAACCTTCTGCGACCGCCAACAACGCCCCCAGGGCGACGCAATAGCCCTAGGCTTCATTTCTAGATAGATATAAAAAGATTATCTAATAGAGTGATGCAAATCACTTTTAGGAAGCAATAAAAAGCTGCCGCTAACCGCGGCCAGTGAACGCCCCAATACGCCGGACGGCCTCTTCCATCTCGGAAGTCTCACCAGCGAAGCAGAGGCGCACCCACTCATGGCCATTCTCGGTATCAAAGTCAATACCAGGAGCAACAGCCACACCAGTTGCGGCCAACAATGCCCGGGCCCACGCCATGGAATCGACGGAGCTGGGGTCGTCGTAAAGCCCCGCGATATTGGCATAGATATAGAAACCGCCGTCGGGCGGGGCGATATTACCGAGCCCGACGCGGGGCAGCCCCTCAAGCAAAACGTCGCGGTTGCGCGCGTAACGCGTCACGTGCGAATTGAGCTCGGCAATGGACTCGGCGCTGAACGCCTCTACTGCCGCTTCCTGCGAAATTGCCGGTGGGCAGACAGTGAGGTTGGCTTCGAGACGATCCAGGGGCGCACGCAACCACTCCGGCACAATCAGCCAACCGACGCGCCAGCCGGTCATCGAGAAGTACTTACTGACACTGCCGACTACGACCGCCGCATCAGAAAACTCGCGCGCTGACGCACACTTTCGACCATAGGTAATGCCGTGATAAATCTCGTCGGAGATGAGCAGGCAATCGTGCTGCTCGCACCACTTCGCAATGGAACGCAGCTCGTCGGCATCGATAATGGTGCCAGTGGGATTGTCCGGACTGGTGACGATCACGGCCTTGGGCACGCGCGGAAGTGCCTCCAAGTGCCCCACGGTGAGCTGAAAGCGGGTCTCGGGACCACAGTCAATCTCGACAATGTTGGCGCCGAGCGCCTGCAGCGTATTGCGGTATGCGGGATAGCCCGGGCGCGCGAGCACAATGTCATCACCGATATCGAGCGCCGCGAGGAAAAGTGCCACGAAACCACCGGAAGAACCGGTGGTGATGACAACATCGGCAGCCTCCGTGTCCGTGCCATAGTTTTCACGATGCCAGGCGGCGATGGTTTCACGCAGCTCAGGCGTGCCGATGGCCGCTGTGTAGCCCAGAACCTGATTCTCTAAATCAGCACGAGCACGGGCAATCGCGGCAGCCGGGGCCGCAGTCGCGGGCTGCCCCACACAGAGGAATAGAGCGTCACCGTGAGTACGCTGACGCTCCTGTGCGAGCGCGAGAACATCCATCACATGGAAGGGTGCGACCTCACTGCGGCGGGATGCTAGGTCGTGCTCGGGCTGGGATGCCTGCGGAGGCCGCGAGGAGTTTAACGGCTGCGATGACTGCGACGACTTTGGCGACTGCGGAGATTCGGCGTGCATACCTTCATCTTTGCAGCCACCGAGGCCACCCGGGAAATCCAGTTCAACCCGGGTGGGTGCACCAGTGAGGTATCCGAGTGCAGCCTGACCGCCTCGAGCATTATTTAAATGGAAATCTAGATGGAAATGCGGCCCTCAACTGCAGGTAGTGCAATGTCGGTGCGGTAGTGCGAGCCCTCGAGCTTAATGGTCTTGATGGTCTCGTATGCCTTATCGCGGGCCTCTTCCAACGTGTCACCAACGCCGATGACGTTGAGCACACGGCCACCAGCGGAGACCAGCTCACCTGCAGCATTGCGGGCAGTACCTGCGTGGAGAATGCCATCTGCCTCGCGACCAGGCTCTGCACCTTCAATGACATCGCCCGTGCGCGTCGACACCGGGTAGCCTTCAGCTGCCAGCACAACAGTCAGAGCGTACCCATCACGCCAAGACAGCGGACCGAAGTCCGCCAATGTGCCGGTAGCAGCGGCGTTGAGCAGCTGCGCCACCGGGGACTCCAGCAGCGCCAGCACGGCCTGGGTCTCCGGGTCACCGAAACGGCAGTTGAACTCAATGACAGCCGGGCCGTCCTCGCCCCAGGCCAGCCCCGCGTACAGCAGCCCCTGGAAAGGGCAGCCGCGAGCGGCCATCTCACGAGCGACCGGCTCACAGACCTCGGTAACAATGCGCTGGGTTGCGCCTTCTGGCAGCCAGGAAAGTGGGCTGTAAGCACCCATACCCCCGGTGTTTGGCCCCTCGTCGTTGTTGCCAACGCGCTTGTGGTCCTGTGCCGGCAGCAGCGGAACGACGGTCTCCCCGTCAACCAAGCAGAACAGGGAAACCTCCGGGCCATCCAAGAAGGACTCCAGCAGTACCGGGTTGCCGGCTGCCAGAACCGCCTTAGCGTGTTCAAGAGCTTCAGCGCGGTCCTTAGTGACCACCACGCCCTTGCCAGCAGCCAGACCGTCATCCTTCACGACCCAGTTCGGGCCAAAGCGGTCAATGGTGGCCTCGATGTCTTCGTCGGAAGCCTCCGGCTGAATAGCCTCTGCCGAGGCGGTCTTTACTCCAGCCGCCTTCATGACGTCCTTAGCGAAAGCCTTCGACCCCTCAATCCGAGCTGCATCAGCGTTCGGGCCGAAAACCGCAAAGCCAGCGTCGCGCAGTGCGTCTGCCACACCCGCGACCAGCGGAACCTCCGGGCCAATAACAACCAAATCGGCCCCAATTTCCTTGGCCAGCGCAACAGCGCCAGCGGGGTCATCCACGACCAGTGGATGCATGGTGGCAATTTCACTCATACCCGCATTACCAGGGGCTACGTGAAGATCAGTAGCCTGCGGGTCCTTACTCATTGCGTACAACAGGGCGTGCTCACGGGCACCGGAGCCAATTACGAGGATGCGCATAGCAATCATCTTACTAATCAGCCCGGATAACTCTCATCGCACCCAACCCCTCAATCCGCTATTCGGGTTACCCTTGGCACATGAGCACAGTATTTACCAAGATCATCAACGGTGAACTCCCCGGTCGTTTTGTCTACCGCGATGACAAGGTCGTCGCATTTTTGACCATCGAGCCAATCGCACCTGGTCACACTCTGGTTGTCCCTGTTGAAGAGGTGGACAAGTGGACAGACGCCTCGCCTGAGCTGTGGGCTCATCTCAATGAGGTTGCCCAGAAGGTTGGTCAGGCTGTTGTCTCCGCTTTTGACGCTCCACGTGCTGGCTACCTCATCGCCGGCTTTGAGGTTCCGCACACCCACATCCATATCTTCCCTGCCCACGACATGTCCGGCTACAACCTCCAGTCGGTCGATCGCAATCCTTCCGCAGAGTCCATGGATGAGGCCGCCGCTAAGCTACGGGAGGCCCTCGGGACTGATGAAGACGGAAAGTTGGTGCGCTAATCGCCGCTTCAAAAGAGAATTTTCGGGAAGAACAACTTCCGGTAGTCCCTGCCCCGGAGGGGCAGGATCCGGAGGCGCAAAAACCGGCCGCAGTTGAAGGATCGGCATCTCTCCCCTATGCCATCTTCCGTCCGCTGCGTGGTGTTTTCGAAGATAACTGGGGAGCCAAAGTGTCCAAATCCCGGCCGTGGCCGGTCATCCTCCTGCACGGAACAGGCCAGGTCAAGGGAATTTGGGAGACCCTCGGCGGTCAGTTACGGGAGGATGGCTGGGCTGTCTTCGCGCCGGATTTTGGCCACCGTGCAACAGATCCCATCAATCAGTCCATCGACATGCTCGTGCCCTACATCAAGGCTGTCCTGCACGCGACTGGTGCCAAGCACGCCGTTATCGTGGGGCACTCGCAAGGCGGCTTAATTGCCACCCTGCTTTCTCTGCGCATTTCCAAGTACATCAAACATGTTGTCTGCCTTGCCGCGCCCAATCACGGCACCAACCTGGGCGGCATCGCTTCCGGTATCACTAAGATTCCCGGCACAAAGTCGCTGATGAGCAACTTCGTTCAGAACTACTGGGGCGTTTCCGGTTTGGAACAGCTCACGGGCTCAAAGATGGTTTTGAACTCCAATTCCCACGATATCCTCGGTCCCGGTGTTACTTACACCTGCATTGCCACCAAGTATGACCAGCTCATTTCCCCTCCACAGTCCTGTTTCTTGGACGATGGTGACACAGGCATGGTCACCAATCTCTATGTGCAGGACGCGTTCCCTCAAGCCATCATTTTGCACGAGCAAATGGCGCACGATTGGCGTCCCCGCGCGCTTACTCGCGAGGCACTATTCAAGCTGGTAGGCGAGGATTTTGACCCAACTGAGCATGCGGAATAGACCGCTCCTAGCGCGGATTTTCCCACCGACAGCCGCACATCCGTCCTTACCAAATCCGAGTCCGGCAGCGGGGGACCTCAGAGATCCCGTTCCGGTTATCGCACTACATGGCACGCTCGATAGTCCCGGCGCGTGGGCACCGCTTGCCGACGGACTCCGTGACTGTGGCCGCCGAGTCTATGTACCGGCCTACGGAAACCGCGGCACTGCTGCCATTGCGGATTCTGTGGCCGAGGTCGAGGCCTATATCAACGGCGTTTGCGCTGAAACGAACTCGGACACGGTCGATATTGTGGCTCACTCTCAGGGTGGGCTACTGGCTTTCCTGCTGTTTACGCGCCTAGCGAACCATGAATGCGAGCGTTTTTCGTTTCGACGTGTCATCAGTGTGTCGAGCTCTGTCGGCGGTGTAAATCTGACTGGAATCTCCAGCATTTTGGGCTGGTGGAATGGGACACCTGCCCGCTGGCTAATGGGACAGGCTTTAGCCGATCAAATTGCGGTAGCGGCAGGAAAATACAGACTGCCTGCCGCCAACACTGCCCCGCACCTCCGAGGGCACAAGGCAGCCGCACCTGACTGGATTAATGTCATCAGCCACCATGACAACCTGGTCATTCCGTGGTCCGATACCGCGCAGAGCTTCCTGCCGGACAGCCAAACTGTTTTGCTCGAAACCGAGCTGGAGGGCAGGTCTGTTGCGCATTGGAAGCAGCAAACAGACCCCGAAGTGATCAATCTGATCACTCGGCTATTGGCGTAGAGCTTCGACCTAGAACTTGGTCAGCGACTCGCGCGCGGTAACGACATCCGCAAGCAGCTGCTGCGCGGCTGGCGAGGGGTTTTCGGAGGTGAGGGCCTCGATGACGACGTCGGGAAGCCCTGCGGCTCGGTAGTCGTCGACAGTGACATCGCCGTACTCGAGGACCCCGTGGAGCCATGCGACTGCACGCGACTCTGGCGAAATGCAGCGTCGTGCGGTGCGTTCCTGCTGGACGAGCACATCACGGTTTTCCACCCCGCGCATCCCCAGCCGCGCAAGAGTGCGAGCAGCAGAGATGAGGTTCTCACCGGCAACACGATCCTGCTGATTCGGATTGGCCGGCGGCTTCTTGCGACCACGACGGCGCACGTAGAGCTCCTGCTGACCAATACCGACCAGGGAACCATCGCGGTTTCGGATTACAGAGGTGTATGGAACGACCGTCGAATAGCCACCTTCGGTTTCGGCCTTAAGCTTTTCGACCATCTCATCCGACACCTCTACCTCGAGGTACGCACCGTTCTTACCCGGCCGGATAAATTCAAACGACCCAGTTCGCGTCCACGCCTCGTACTTCTTGACATCCAGGCGCTGCATAACCAGCGTGCCAAACAGCACATCCGTCATCGAAAACAGTGCACCGCCAAATGCCGCGCCATGCATATTCGCAGTCAGAGCGTTCAGGCGCAGCTCCAATCGCCCCTCAGACCAGTCATCCGCAATCTCGGTGATACGGATGCCGGTGCCAAACAGCGGCGGCCAAATGTTCAGCAAGAACTTTGCCTTAGCCGGGGACATCTCTTTCTCAGCAAGTTTGTACAGGGTGCGTCGCAGCGAGGGACCAATAGACATAACTACTTACATTAGGTGCTGACCGGACGAACGCGGGCATTATCGTCAGAAAACAAAGTGTGTCGGCCGCAGAACATGCTTTACGACGGTTCCCGCGCCCCACCTTTTATTAAGACAGCGACTATTTAGGCAGCAAACCGTTCCGCCAGCGTATTGACGCGCTGTACGAAATAATCCCGCAATTGCACGTAGCGAGGGTAGCCATAAATACCGCGGTCAGCCGGGTCATCATATTCCCAGCGCTCCGTCTCTACATCTGGTGCGATGTAGTCCGACACATCGATTTTCCCCACGACAATGACCACATCCGCACTGTCTGCGAGAGACGGCGTGAGTTGATGAGGATCACCGTCACACCGTGCCCCCACCTCACAGAGCGCACGCCGCGCGTCTTCATCCAGACCGCGGTCATCATCATCGATGCTGATACCTGCTGACAAAACTGTCAGGCCTGGGGCAGCTTGCCGCAGCAGCCCTTCTAGTACGCGTGAGAGTCCCATGTTTGAACTACTGACAAAGAGCACCTCTGACATGGCTCTATCGTAGAATATTTTTCTCGAAGAAATCACCCCAGCTTGTGGGGTTTTCTGGAAGGTTTTTACAGAAAACTGCCAAAAGCGCCCATAGCGCAGGCCCTTCCCCGAGACCAGCCCTATCGACACTTATGACTTAAAAACAAAGTCCACTTTACATGCGCATGTAACCCCTGTGAAACGTGGGGTTAGTGTTACGTATGTGAATGCTCTGTGGCCTGTGATTTTCCGGGTGTCGGCGGTGCGTTGTCCTGCTGCCGGTGTTGCGTCGTCCTGCTGCCGGTGTTGCGTTGTCCTGCTGTCGGTGTTGCGTTGTCCTGCTGCCGGTGTTGCGCTGTTCTGCTGCCGGTGTTGCGTTGTCCTATCGATGCAATATTCACCTATCGATACGCAGCAGCGTGGCCATAAGTGGATAGCTCATCCATATGTTGACCGGGACTTCCGACAACGTGCGCATAAGTGACAGAAGATTCCCCGACACCAGCCCCGACAGACATTTGCCCTTTAATCTGTCTTCAAACGCATCCTTTGCTCCCCGCCCAGTCCCCTTAAACCGGATAAAATTGGCGGGGACCGATTGCTCGCGAATTGGAGAACCACCGTGACCGACTCTCGCGATATTAAACCTTTTGCATCCAACCGCGGCCCCAAAGTGACCTCCATCGGTGCCATCATCGGCGCAGCCGCAGTGGGCGGCCTGCTTCTCGGAGGTGTCGGTGCGGGCACCTGCTTGGCAATTCTCGATGTGCCCGAGCGCTCCGACTACGTCATGCAGACTGCGCAGCGTGAGGTACAGGCTGACATCATGGACCCGGACGATGTGCTCACGCCGGAGGAAGAACAGCGCATGCTTCGCGATGTCTCCCTGATCGCCGCCCCTGACGTGGTCCAAGAGCTGCACTACATGGTCTTTGCCGAGAACAAGGAAAACGTTAATGACTCCGTAGAGGAGTACCTGCGCGATAACCACCAGGAGCTCATCGGCAAGGATAAGTTTGCTGATGGCCAGGTCTTCGTCGGCGTGGGCCTTAATCCGCGCCAAGCCTTCGTCTTCGCGGGTGAGGACGTGGCTGCTCAAATGAAGCTACGCAAGAATGACAGCCATCTGAAACAGTCCATCGAAGCAATTAAGCCGGGCGTGCGGGATGACAACATTCCTGCTGGCCTCTTTGCTGGCGCAGCGGCTGCAATCGACGTAGACCGTGCTGCGGATACTCAGTACGAGGGCGCAAAAGAGGATCGGATGGGGGCGGCCGTTGGCCTCGGGGTGGCGGGCCTGAGCGTTGGCGGCGCTGGTGTCGGCCTCGCCGGCGGTGTACGCCGCAGCCGACAGAAGAAGACACAGCAGGCACGCGAGGACTGGGACTACGTGTCGCAGACCTACACCGGTGTGGCGCAACGGCTAAGGGAGATTGATATTCGAGCGCACTCGCTCCAATCAGGACTGGTGGATGAGCGCCTGCGCCAGGACTGGGAGGGTTTGCGCGATGACTTCCTAGCGATCGATAGCCAGGTTGGTTCCCTCATGTCGATTCCGGCGGATGCGCCAGATGAGCAATTCCGCTCACGCTCCGAGCTCATCGCCAACGTGCGCCAACTGTGCGAGCGCGTGGAAACCGCTGAGGTCAATATTGAAAAGCTGCACCGCATTGAGAACGCTGATGCGGATGCTCGCCGCTATGAACTCTACGAGCTGGGGAAGGATCTGGCACAGGCAGGCTACTTGGCCGCAAGCATCGACTCGACGCTTGAGCGCCACGCGAAGGAGTTGGAAGATGCCGCCACTGAATTATCCAAGGAACCACACCATCCGCAGTTCATGGAGCGCTACCTAGAACTCTTGGATCGCTCCGCGCTCTTGTCGGAGCACGTGCAGTCCCAGCTGCAGAAGCGCAATGAGGCCGACGAGCGCCCCGAGCGCACGCGCATCTACGACTCTAATTTCTTCGCTGGCTCCGGCTACCACGGCTACGTACCCTTCTATGTCGTGAGCACCTGGGATAGCGATGCCACCACTGCCCGCGACAGCTCTTCTAGTAGCGGCGGCGTCAACAGCGGGTTTAGCTCGGGGTTTTCCGGTTCAGGTGGTTCTTCCAGCTTCTAAGCCGGCTTACGGGGCAGAAGGGATGCGGACGTTCTGTTAGACGATTTCACCCCTCACGCTACTTAACCCCCTACTTTTTCCCCTTAAAACCAAAGAACCCCAGGCCGGAAAACTTCCTGACCTGGGGTTTTGGAGCCGGAAACGGGACTCGAACCCGTAACCTACTGATTACAAATCAGTTGCGCTACCAATTGCGCCATCCCGGCAACTTTAAAGCGACCCTTTTGGCGTTAGCCGTCGCTGGCTCGAAAGAATCAGAGTCAACCTGAGAATCGAACTCAGCTGTGCCGCTGACAGGCGATTGTACAGGTTGGCAAGCAGAAGTTAAAAACGACACCACAGGAATACTGCAACCGCACTTCCTGAACACTTTTCTGCACACTAAAAGCCCCGCTCAGATAAGTAAATTCGCCGCCTCAAAAACGAATTGAGATTCTCGGTCGCTGACGGGGTAGTGTGACTATCGCTAAATCACTGGGGCTATGTTTCTGCAACGTCTCCACATCGCGTCTTTGCAGCATCACTGCAATGCACCCCAGGCAGTATCGGGGAAAGGAAGTGTCGACATGTCATTCGCTGGTGACAGCAATTCCAACGCCGGAGAAAACTCCGCAGCGAAGAATGATCTCCACGACGCCGAAGCCACTGCCTCTTACGACACTGACCCCACCGTCCCTCACGACGACACTCCGCAGACCCAGTTTCCTGCAATCGACGATCAGTCCACCTTCAAGCAGCGCGTGATTGATTTCGTTTCCGGCCCAACGGCAACTGTCGACCTAGTGCACTCGACCACTACCCCACTGCCGCTGGCACCGATCGATTATTCCGACCCGAGTCAGGTCACGGCCGTACTCGATCTCGCTGCTCGCATCGGCGGGTTGCTGCTGGCGTGTGGCTCGGGCAACCGCGATACCGAGCTGCAGATTAAGGCCGTGACCTCAGCCTATGGCCTCACCCAGATCCAGGTCGACATCACATTGACCTCCGTGACGGTCTACCACCTCATCGGTGCCCGCCGCACACCAATTACAGCTATGCGCGTGGTCACCGCACCAGTGCCCGACTTCGAGCGCTTGCGTCACACCGACCGTGTCATCCGCCGAATTCGCGCAGGCCACCTGAGTTTGGAGGAGGCTATTGAGGCTATCGACAAGGTCGAGCGTGAGCCCGCAAAATACCGCCTCCGCGTCATCTACGCTGGCTGGGCATTGCTGGCTTCATCTGTGACAGTGCTGCTCGGCTCGAGCTTCGGGGTCGCCCTTATCGCGGCTGCGGTCACACTGGCCATCGTCATCGTGATTGGTGAACTCGCCGCCCGCGAGTTGCCCACATTCTTCCAGAACGCAGTCGGCGGTCTCATCGCCACACTCTCTGCTGCTGTACTCAATGCGGCGCAGGCGTATCTCCCCTTTGAAATGCAGCCATCCAGGCTGATCGCCTCGGGAATTATCGTGATGCTCGCCGGCCTAACCCTCGTGCAAGCACTGCAAGACGGCATCACCGGCGCACCCGTGACTGGCTCCGCGCGCTTCTTCGACACCATGTTGTTGACCGGCGGAATCGTCGCTGGCATCGCAATGGGCATCGAGTTTTCCGGAATGCTGGGCATTCCGCTTCCCGACGTCATCGCGGGCTCCGACCTCAACCTTGCACAGGCAACAGTGAGGGTGATAGCGGGAACTACCGCCTCAATCGCATTTGCGTTGGCCTCGAATGCTGGATTCACCGCGTTGGCAGTGTCCGGAACGGTCGCCCTGCTGGGGTCAATGACCTACTACTACGTGTTGACTCCGCTGGGAGTTCATCCGGTGACCAGCGCAGGCGCGGCGGCGACTCTAATTGGTCTCATCGGTGGCCTGCTGGCGCGACGTTGGTCCATCCCGCCGCTAATTACGGCAGTGGCAGGCGTCACCCCACTGCTTCCGGGTATGACAATCTACCGCGGTATGCACGCACTGCTGCACGACCACCCGACCAAGGGGTTTACGGCGCTGGCCTCAGCGCTAGGCATTGCGACGGCACTAGCTGCGGGCATTGTCCTCGGTGAATGGATGGCGCGCAGGCTCCGTCGCCCTCGCGCACTGCGCGAAGACAGTGGCCTGACCCGTCCAATCCGGGCCGGTATGCGTCGCATCCGTCCTGTGAATCCGCGGAACAAGCCTCGCCGTCCACGCAACTACCGCTTCAAGGGCGGTATGAACCCGCGCCTGGACTAGTCGCTGCGTGAACTGGCCGCTTCCGGAACCAGGTTGTCCACACCGCGCGACCAATCAACAACGTGGTAGAATTAGGTTTTTGAATTGTAAGTAGCGCTTAAAGCCGAAACTGCGTCATCACAATCCCATTCTTTCTCCGCTGAACTCGGTTGAGCTCAGTGACGGGAGCATGTGGCGAGATGGCTGGCAGAAGTAGGTGTATTGGGCGCAATTAAGGCCATGCTTGCCAGGAGGATTCGTGCCACCGAAGGTCACAGACACTCGCACTGCTCAGAACGAGGCTCTTCACAAGGTCGAAGAAAAGACCGCTGCTGGCGCACGGCGAATTGTGGCTACCTTCGCCGAGGACTTCTACGATGCCGTCACTCTGATGTGCATGCTCGGAGTGGAGAAGGAAGGCCTGAGCTTCAAGAAGGTTCACGAGGAGTACGAGAAGGAACACGCTCCGAAGACCGCAAAGCGCACACGCAAGTCCACTAAGAAGACTGCGAAGAAGTCGGCCAAGAAGGCTGCAAAGAAGACCACTCGTAAGACGGCGAAGAAGGCTACAAAGAAGGCCGCCAAGAAGACGACGAAGAAGGCTGCTAAGAAGAGCACCAAGAAGGCAGCTAACTAACGGGGTCACGCAGCATGGGTCGGAGCGGGAAAAAGGCGGTTGCCACAGTAGCTGTCGTTGCGGCGGTGTCCATGACGGCTACCGCATGCCAGGCAAAGCCGGCAGCAGAGATCGTCGGCAAGCAGTGGCAGATAACCGCAATCTTTGATGACCCAAACCTGCCCCACGGCGTGCCGGACGGAACGCAGGCACCGACTATTACGCTGGGGCAGACAACATATACTTTCGCTGATTCCTGTAGCAACGGCTCTGGTTCGCTGCAGTGGAAGGGCGAGGCGGTCGAATTCGGCACCCCAGAGCAGACTCGCAGTTTGGACTGCTCAGCCCAGGCTCAGACCTATTCGGAGCGCTTCCACAAGATTGTTGCGGGCGAATTCGTCTACACGCAGGACAACAATGGTCTGCGCATGCGAGAGATAAAAGACACCAAGCCGGGCGAGGACCGCCGCGGATGGACTGCGACTACCTCGGGTTACACCGAGGGGCGCTGACGCCACTTTTGATCAACAGGCGCATCGGTGCCGGGGTGAGAAACCCGTGCGTAAGAACCGCGGTGGTAAATGAGCGGATTGATTTCTTCACGCTTGCCGATAGCCACAATATCCGCCGTCACGACCCAGTGATCGCCGCCTTCGTAAACATCGACGACGGTGCAATCAATCCACACGGAGCAGCCGTGCAGTAAAGGGTTGCCCAGCTCAGAGCGGGTCCACTTCCCCGTCTTGAACTTTTCGCCATTACTGCGACCGAAGGCTGCCGAGATATCCTCCTGATCCTCAGCCAACACGTTGACGGAGAAACGTCCAGCGTTCCGTATGTGCGGCCACGACCGCGAGGTCTTCATGACAGTAAACAGAACCATCGGTGGAGTAAGGCTGAGAGAGGAAAAAGACTGACAGGCAAAACCGTACGGCTCACCTTCGTCCTCGGTGGCGATAATGGTCACGCCAGTGGTGAACTCACTCATCGCGCCACGGATAGACATTTCATCCAATTCGACGGGGCCGCCAAGTTCGACATGGTCGTGGCCGGTGGCTTCCGGATTATTGAAAGCCGCAGCTGATCGGTCGGTGCTCGAATTTGTTGAATCTGTCATGTAATAGACCTTAATCTGAATCCGAACACAGTAAAGACGAGGTAGGGTTTACCACCCCAAGAACCTCCGATAGCGCCACGATGTTATTGCCTCGTCGGCCCGCTACCCGGCTGACGGTGCCGACGGCGCTGCAGTTGTCGCTCCAACGACAAACTCAGTCTCCAACAAGACGCGAGGAGCGCAACCGCTGTCCTCGTGTGCGGCCTCAAGCTCCTCGGCCAGCGCGCGGCCGACGGCAATACCCTTCTGCCTATTCGGCTGAATCACGGTGGTCAGGTTGTGAAAGAGGGCGCGCTCAATTCCGTCAAAGCCGGTGATGGACAGGTCCTCTGGAACACGAATTCCGTTCTCCTCGGCATATTCCAAGACCGCAATTGCCTGAGTATCCGTGGTACAGACCACTGCCGTGAGATCCGGGTTGTCGGTCAGCAGCTGGCGAGCCGCATCGCGGTTGTTCTCGCGGTCATTGAGGTGACGCTCGATGATAGGCACATCCGCCTGCTGAATACCGACCTCGGCAAGCGCTTCCAGCGCACCTTCGACGCGGTTCTTCTGCACCTGGTGATGAGCTTCTGCCAGCCGCTTCTCCGTGACATATCCCGAGTTCGGGGTACGCGACAAGCGCACCGAAAGGATTCCCACCTTGCGATGCCCCAACTCAGTCAGGTGCCGCACCGCGGGCTTGATGGCCTCACGGTCGTCGATGCCCACAAACGGTAGAGCCGCCGCATCTGCAGGCTGGTCGCACACGACCGTCGGCAAGCCGCGAGCGCGCACCGCAGCGAGGAACGGATCGTTGTCCGCGACGGAGTAGACCACGAAGCCGTCGACCACCGCCTGCCGAATCAGATTGAGATCTACGTCCCCGCCCTCCTCGGAGGAAGCTGGAATGACCAACATGGAGTCGCCCATTTCGCCGAGCTCTTCTGCAAGGCCGGCGAGAAAGTCCACCGACGCAGGGTCTTCAAAAGCGAATGGGAGGTGCTCGGTGAACAGCACGCCGATGGCGCCAACCCGGCGCATGCGCAGACCCCGAGCCATTGGGTCCGGCCCCGGATATCCAAGCCGCTCCGCAGTTTCCAGGATGTGCTCGCGCAACTTCTCTGAGAGCTGGTCAGGACGGTTGTAAGCATTGGACACAGTCGTGCGCGAGACCCCAAGTTCTGCTGCGATGGAAGCCAAGGTGCCACGACGACGCCGACTTTGCACGGAATACCGACCCTTCTTGAAAAACCAACAGTGACTGCCCGCTCAGCTATCTTCGCTCATCTACCTCAGGCAGAAAACCTCAGTTTTATGGAAAAGAACTGCAACGAGCATTACACGCATCTAATCGCGGACAACTTTACCCAACGAATGTGCGCGACTGTCATTTCTGCCACTCCGGCAGCGATCCGCCTTGTGACTGGAGCTCCGCAGCCCCTACTATGTTCTTTGAACTAAAAGACAACTGTTTTCAATAGCGGTTAATGCCCAGGAGCTGAATAGAGGAAATAATTCAGCTCGCAACAGGATTGGATACATATATGAAGGCACGCTTTTCCACGCGCATCGCGGCGCTAGTCGCCAGCGCCGGCCTCGTCGCTGGCCTCGGCGCATGCTCCAGCAATGATGACAGCGCTACGTCCGCGGGCAAGTCCGAAGACACCATCAAAGTGGTCACCTCCAACAAGGTCTGGGCAGACGTCGCCGACGCAGTCACCGACGACGAGAAGGTCGCCATCGACCCGATTATCGCGTCCAACGACATCGACCCCCACTCCTACGAACCGGCCGCAGCCGACATGGCAAAGGTAGAGGACGCCGATATTCTCGTCGCAGGTGGCGGGCATTACGACGCATGGCTGACCTCTTCTCTGCGTGACGCAAAGGATAAGGTCATCATCTCTGCGCTGCCGCAAGAAGAGGGCCACAACCACAATCACGATCACGAGGGTCACGGCCATGAACATGACCATGACCATGAAGGCCATGACCACAATCACGAGGGCCACGGCCATGAACACGACCACGACCATGAGGGGCACGACCACGACCATGGCGACCACGAAGGTCACGAGCACCACCACGATGGCGAGGCCAACGAGCACATCTGGTACGACACCGATGCGGTTGAAGAAACTGCAGAGCAGCTCGCCGAAGCTCTGACCAAGCTAGGCGCCAAGGCCGACACCAAGGCTGTCGACAAGGAAATCAAGGACATCGAAGAGGCCAAGAGTAAGCTCAAGGCCGCTAAGGTTGCTCAGGTTCACCCGCTGGCCGATGACATCCTGAAGGACACGAAGGTCGAGGACATCACCCCGAAGGGCTACCGTCAGTCCACGCTGAATGAGTCCGAACCGTCGGCAAGCGATGTCAATGAAATGTTGAAGCTGATTGAGTCCGGCGAGCTCGACTACCTCATCGACGCACCGCAGACCCACGACCAGGTCTCGCAGCGACTCGTCGAGGCAGCCAAGGCAAAGGGCGTTAAAATCGTCGATGTTTTTGAGTCACCCAGCACTGACCAGTCGTTCTTTGACCTCTACAAGCAAACCCTTTCCGATATGGAGTCCGCATAACTTTGCCCTCACTGACTTTTACTGACGCAGCCGTCGAACCGCTGTGGTCCGGTCTGAATTTGGATATCGAGCCCGGCGAGTTCTTGGCCATCCTGGGGCCGAACGGCGTCGGCAAATCCACGCTGCTGACCACAGCCCTTGGCATGCGGCGGCTGACTCACGGTTCAGTAAAAGTCGACGGGAACCTGGGCTACATTCCGCAGCAGCGGATGTTCGAGCCCTCGCTGCCCATTCGGGTTCGCGACCTCGTCGAGCTGGCGGCCGGCAAGAACCGCTCCGCCACCGACCAGATGCTGGAGTTTGTCGGCGCTACGGGTATTGCGGACCGTCGTGTCGGCACGCTCTCTGGCGGTCAGCAGCAGCTTGTCCGTCAGGCACAGGCGCTCGTTTCGGCGCCGGATTTTTTGCTTTGCGACGAGCCTCTGCTCTCCCTCGACCCTGCGGCACAGCGAACCACGGTTGAGCGCCTGGACCGGCATCGCCGGGAAAATGACACGGCAGTCGTCTTTGTCACCCACGACATCAACCCCATCCTGGGCGTCTGTGACCGGGTGCTCTACCTGACGCCGCATGGACATGCGGTCGGATCGGTCGAGGAAATTATCACCTCAGAGACGCTCTCGGAGCTCTACCAAACCAAAATTGTGGTTGCCCGTGTCGAGGGAAAGTTGGTTATCGCCTAATGACCCTACTGGCTCAGTATTTCTCCGACACCGCCGCCCTACTCCAGGTCGGATTCGTCCACAATGCCCTCATTGCAGCAGCACTGCTTGGGCTAATTTCCGGCATCATCTCGCCCCTGATTGTCATGCGGCAGATGAGCTTCACGGTCCACGGCACCAGTGAGCTGGCACTCATGGGCGCATCCGCGGCTCTATTACTGGGTGTCAGTGTCAGCAGCGGTGCCATTATCGGCTCGGTGCTCATCGCAATAGTCCTGGCGACACTGTCGCTTCGAGGGCGCCAAGATGCGGTTGTGGGCGTGGTCTTGAGCTTCGGCATGGGCTTATCGGTGCTGTTTATCCACCTCTACCCTGGCCGGACAAGTACCGCGTTTTCACTTCTCACCGGCCAGATCATTGGCCTGACTGACACTTCTCTATGGACGATGGCCATCGTCGCGGTCATCGTCGTCGGCGGCGTTGCCTGGAAATGGCGGCCGCTGCTATTCGCCTCCGCCGACCCCATCATGGCCGCCGCCAGTGGTGCCAACGTGAAGGCGCTATCGATCTACTTCGCGATTCTCACCGGTCTCGTCGCCGCCCAAGGCGTGCAGATTGTCGGCTCCCTGCTCGTCATCGCCCTGATTATCACCCCGGGTGCCGCAGCCGCATTCGTTACTGCCTCGCCGGTGAAGACCATCATTTTGTCGACCATCTTCGCTGAGGTCGCGGCTGTCGGCGGCATCGTTCTCTCGCTCGCACCGGGTATCCCGGTCAGCGTTCTAGTGACGACAATCGCGTTTGTCATCTACCTGGCCTGTTACGCCATTGGAACGGTGCAGTCGCGCAAGGCAACGCGTGACGACGTCCAGGCTGCGAAGTGGAGCAAATAGACACATACGCTTTTTCGAAGTGGCTTTTAAAACAACAAAAACATCGGGCAGCTCCTCGAGAGACGATTGCGGAGAAGGTGCGTCCACCTTCCCTCTCGCCACCGAGGGGCTGCCCGTATTTTTGCTGGATTCTCTAAAAGCAGACTCCAATACCCCCAGCTCTCTTTAAGACTGCGAGGCTGCCGAAATGGGGTGACCCGGCAGACAGAAAAACTAACGCTGACGATGTCGTGGTCTGACATCTCAGTGACCCAAAAGCTAGCTGTACAAGCCACCGCTAGGTCCGTGAGCATCCCTAAATTACGGCCAATTACGCCCCCATTTCTAGGAGCATGATTTGCCCGCCCTCCCCTTCGGGAAACTACGGATAATTTTCTGTTGGAAGTGATAATAACGCCGTCATTTCTGCAGCGCACGCCGGAAATAGAATTATCTTTAAAGCGCTGAACTACTGGGGGTAGCCATAAGTACCGGCCGCCATTTAGAACTCAAAATAGCCCACGTAAACGCCATTACTATAACGAATTGGTAATGGCGCCTACGGGGGTATCAAATGCGCTACTGGCTACTCTTTGCCCGGCGCTGGCGGGCAAACTCACTCAGAGTCACACCGGCAGCAACGGAAGCATTGAGCGACTCAACCCAGCCGGTCATCGGAATGGACATGATGGTGTCACAGGTATCGCGCACCAGGCGCGAAAGCCCCTTGCCCTCGGAACCGACGACCACAACCACCGGGGTGGTGCCGTCGTAAGTATCCAGAGTGTGGTCGCCACCAGCATCCAAGCCAACGACCTGGTAACCAGCCTTCTGGAACTGCTTGAGCGAGCGCACCATATTGGTCGCCCGCGCAACCGGCAGACGCGCAGCAGTACCAGCAGAGGTACGCCAGGCGACGCCCGTAATGGCGGCCGAGCGACGCTCCGGAATCACCACACCGTGACCGCCAAAGGCCGCCACCGAGCGAATGACCGCACCCAGATTACGGGGGTCGGTGATGTTATCCAGGCAGACGATAAGGCCCGGCTCACCGGTCTTGGCCACCGAATCAATCAGATCTTCGACAGATGCGTACTTGTACGGCGGAATCTGCAGGCCGATACCCTGGTGCATGGTGTTGCCGGTCATAGCGTCCAGCTCGTGGCGGGGTACCTCGCGAATCGGGATACCACGGGAGTTAGCAATACGCACTGACTCCTGCAGGCGCTCGTCATTGTCTGTACCCAGCGCCACAATCAGCGCTGCCGCTGGCACCTTTGCATGCAGGCACTCCACGACCGGGTTACGGCCAACTACCAGCTCGGTGCCATCCCCCTTGCGCTCATGGCGCCCGGAGTCACGGCGGCGCTTCTCTTTCGCCCGCTTATGAGCTGCGTGATAAACGCGGTCCTCTGCCTTCGGGGTCGGCCCCTTGCCACGCAAGCCACGCTTTTGGCCACCGGAGCCGCCAACATTCTTCTTGCTTGCCTTGCGCACTGCACCACGACGACCGTTGCCTGCCATAGCTACCTGCTTCCTGTTGTTTAAAAAGAGAAATGCTTTTCTTTAGCTTTAGTCAGCGACAGACCATGCCGGACCATCCGCGGTATCAGTTACCTCGATACCCGCTTCCTTCAGACGGTCGCGTACAGCATCAGCCGTAGCCCAGTCCTTCTCTGCACGAGCCCGGGTGCGCTCCTCCAACTGGTGCTCAACCAGCACACCGAGCGCATGCATTGCTGCATCAGAACCGGAATCGGAGGTTGCCCACTGCTCATTCAGCGGATCGAATCCCAGGACTGCGGCCATAGCGCGGACAGCACCGGCAATCTCCTTGGCCCTGGTCTCGTCGCCGTCGGCAAGCGCCTGATTGCCCCCACGGACAGCGTTGTGGATTTCCGCGAGCGCGCGTGGGACGGCGAGGTCGTCGTCGAGCGCTGCTTCGAACGCCGGCGTCCACTCACCGATTTCGATATCGCCGAGCTTATCGACGGCACGGTGCACAAACGCCTCGATACGACGGTATCCCGCTGCCGCTTCCTGCAGAGCCTCCTCGGAGTACTCCAGCACGGAGCGGTAGTGCGCACTACCGAGGTAGTAACGCAGCTCAACCGGACGCACCATGGTCAGAATATGCGGCACGGAGAGGACGTTACCGAGCGACTTCGACATCTTTTCGCCGGCCATTGTGACCCAGTGATTGTGCATCCAGTAGCGAGCAAAGCCGTCGCCAGCTGCGTGCGACTGCGCAATCTCGTTTTCATGGTGAGGGAACTGCAGGTCGAGACCGCCACAGTGGATGTCGAACTCCGAGCCCAAGTAGTAGGTAGCCATAGCGGAGCACTCCAGGTGCCAGCCCGGACGGCCATTGCCCCACGGCGTCGGCCAGGAGGGCTCGCCCGGCTTGGCCGCCTTCCACAGCGCAAAATCGTGCGCGCCACGCTTGCCCGGAGTGTTGGTCTCGCCCTGCTCCATCTCGTCAACGCGGTTACCGGACAGGCTACCGTAGTCGCTGCCTTCAGCCTTGGACCAGGCGTCCACGTCGAAATAGACACTGCCATCGACAGCGTAGGCGAAGCCGTTATCCATCAGACGCTGCATGTACTCCACCATCTGAGTGACATGTCCGGTAGCGCGCGGCTCAATGCTCGGCGGAAGAACACCGAGCTGGTTGTAGGCCCAGGTAAATTCGCGCTCAAAGCGGGAGACCCACTCCCACCAAGGGCGGCCGTGCTCGGCGGCCTTATTCAAGATCTTGTCATCGATATCGGTGACGTTACGCACAAACGCGACGTCATACCCCTTGGCGATCAGCCAACGGCGCAAGATATCAAAGGCCACGCCGGAGCGAACATGGCCAATGTGCGGCTGAGCCTGCGGAGTCGCACCGCACAGGTAAATGGAGGCATGCCCCTCGCGGAGAGGCTCAAAATCCTTCAGTTGGCGGGTTGCGGTATCGAAGATTTGAAAAGTCACAGCCCCGAGCATAGCGGGGAAATAGATACGGGTGAAAAAGAGAAAACGGCTAGCGCACACGGGCAATGTGTGTACGCTAGCCGTTACCCGGAAAAGTGCAGAAAATCCCTACTGGAAGGAACCGGGGAAGGGAGACGACTTATGCGTCTGCGTCCAGGTCCACCGGCTTATCGTCGGCTTCATCCTTCTTCTCACCAGCGGCACCTTCCTGTGCCAGTGTGCGGTGACGTTCGATAGTGGCATCGACGCGGGCAAAGACTTCCTCGACCTTGGCCTCATCAACGCCGTCGGCAAGCGCGAGCTCACCGACGAGAACCTGGCGAGCCTTGCTCAACATACGCTTTTCACCGGCGGACAGACCGCGGTCCTGATCGCGGCGCCACAGGTCACGGACTACCTCAGCGACCTTGTTAATATCGCCCGAGCCCAGGCGTTCCTGGTTGGCCTTGTAGCGGCGGGACCAGTTGCCGGCCTCTTCCACATCGGTCTCACGTAGCACGGAGAAGACCTTCAGCAGCCCCTCTTCACCGACAACGTCGCGGACGCCGACCAGCTCGGCATTCTTGGCGGGCACTTGGATGTTCAGATCACTCTGCAGAATCTGCAGTACGAGGTACTGAACGGTCTCACCGTTAAGCTCTCGTTCAATGATGTTTTCGATTTTCGCAGCTCCGTGGTGCGGATAAACTACGGTATCGCCAATGCTGAATTCCATGTAATGCACACGCCCTTTCCAACGGCCTTCCACCCTATCATGTCCCCCCATGATTTTACGGGTAGTATGAGAACATCTTAGGAAGACACTAAGGTGTTCTTTAAATACTGAAAATCCTATCGCCCATCCTCAAGCTACTGGAGGAAATCTAGTCATGGCCTTCAAGTCCGTACTTCGCCGCAGCGCCCTCATCACCGTCTCCGCAGCATCCGCAGTTGCACTTGCTGCCTGTGGCGCCGGTCAGATTTCGCAGACCGCAAATCAGCACCCGGCTGTCGACGGTGCGATGAACGGCGGCGAAGATGCTGCCGGCAAGGGTGCTGAGAACACCAACTCGGCTCTTGGCTTCGTCAACATCCGCGACGCTCACATCCTGGTTGACCCGGAGGCTGGTACCGCTGGTCTGAAGTTCTCCGCCAGCAACCAGCAGCGCGCTACCGAGTCGGTCTACACGCTGAAGTCCGTCACCGTTGAGGGTATCGGCGAGGTTGAGCTGAAGAAGGTCGCTGAGACTCCTTCCTTCGCTAAGGCTGCCAAGGGCGAGAACTCCCTGCCGCGCGAGTGCCAGATTGTTGCCGGCCCGAAGTCCGTCATCGATCCGCTGGCTAAGACCGCCAAGGACAACACCGGTTGCATCGGGTACTACACCAATGAGCTGGACCCGGCCACCCTGGTTGGCGACAAGAGCAGCGCTGCCGGCCAGAACCGCGAGGCCACCTTCGAGTTCACTGACCCGCAGGGCAACACCAACACCTACGACCTGGACATCACCGTCTCCGCTGACATTCTGGAAGCTGGTGCACCGAACCGCGGTGCTGACGGCATGATTGAAACCAAGTAAGCGCAGCGCGGTGCTGCTCCTGCGCTGCTCACGCGCAGCGCACTATTAGCGCTGGTACAGCGCAGTCCTGTCCCGCAAATAACGCGAGGAGCTTCATCGAGCGGGCATGGGCGATTGGTCGCTTGATACGGGCCACGGCGGTACAGTCAGTCCTTGACACATGTCATTGACTCTGCCCTGGCCCGTTCTCGCGTATCTGGGGCAATTTTTTAGCGACATTTCCCGCACATCCCGCACCAAACGTTGTCGGGTCTGTCGCCCCCCTCGTTTGAAGCAAAGGCGGTTGCACCGTGGCCAAGACCAAAGACGAAGCCTACGAATGCTCGGCATGCGGCTGGCAGGTGTCGAAATGGGTTGGTCAATGTCCCAACTGCAAAGAGTGGGGCACGCTGGAGAAGGTCGCTATCCGCTCCAGCAGCGGGAAGTCCGGCTCCACCCTTGAGGACAAAATCGCCGCCCGGGCAGCCAAGCAACGTCGTCGGAGTGCTGCCGCAACGGAGCCCGGCGCGCGGGGTGGTCGTCGTAAAGCATCTTCCACTTCCGTCGCGGCTGAAAGCCAGCGTTTAGCACAGCGCGCGCTTGACGACGAGGCGGAGGAACGTTTCCTCGCCGAGACATCCGCAACAGATCGAATCCCCACTTCTTCTTCTGAGCTGACAGCCATTACCGGAATTTCCGCCAAGACGGCGCACGCGGTGCGCACGGGCATCGGCGAGCTGGATCGAGTGCTCGGTTCCGGTATTGTGCCGGGTTCGTTGGTACTCTTGGCCGGCGAGCCGGGGGTTGGTAAGTCGACGTTGCTGCTGGAAGTGGCCTACCGCTGCGCGGACGGCGATTTGGGGCCGACGCTTTACGTCACAGGTGAGGAGTCGGTCGGTCAGGTGCGACTGCGTGCCGAACGCACTGGCGCGCTGTCGGACTCGCTGTATCTGTCGGCAGTGTCGAATATCGAGGACGTCATCGATCTGACGCTAGAGCTCTCCCCCGGTCTGCTCATTGTGGACTCCGTGCAGACGATGCGTGCCGACGTCGAAGGTGCTCGCGGTGGCGTTGCTCAGGCCCGCGCCGTAACCTCTGCCCTGGCGGCGTTGGCGAAGGAGACCGGGACTGCGATTTTCCTGGTGGGGCACGTGACCAAGGACGGCAATGTGGCCGGCCCGCGCACGATGGAGCACCTGGTTGATGTGGTGCTCAACTTCGAAGGCGATAGACACTCGGGGCTACGCTTCTTGCGGGGTCTGAAAAACCGCTTCGGCAGCACCGATGAGGTGGGCTGCTTCGAGCAGACCGCGGGCGGTATTGCGGAAGTTGAGGATCCCTCGGGGCTGTTTTTGCATCACCGAACGCCGACCTCGGGAACTGCAATTACCGTGGCTATGGATGGCCGCAGACCGCTGCTGGCGGAGGTGCAGGGTCTGGTAATCAACACTGAGGCACATAATCCACGACGCAATGTCTCTGGTCTCGACCCGAGGCGCGTGCCGATGGTCGCGGCCGTGCTGACTGAACACGGTAACTTCAAGCAGTTGGCCCGCATGGAGATGTACGTGTCCACCGTCGGCGGAATGACGCTGTCGGAGCCTGCCGCGGACCTAGCGATTGCGCTGGCACTGGCCTCATCCATGACTAAGCAGACCTTCCAGGACAAAACCATTGCACTCGGCGAACTGGGGTTGGCCGGCGAAGTGCGGCGAGTGACCGATTTGGAGTGGCGCCTTAAGGAAGCTCATCGAATGGGCTTCGACACGGCAATTGTGCCCAGAGGCGCAAAAGGCCCGGCAGGGATGCGGCTGCTGGAAGCAGGCACCGTTGCCGAGGCCATTGAGCTTGGGTTAGGAGCTAAGCGCTAGCGCATGTTGAACGTGTAGGCGTCAGAGTTGTTGTCACCAATCACGCCGTAGAAGATGTACGACCCGGAGGGAACTGGGACCCGGTCTTCTTCGGAGCACTTGTTCGGCGCCGAGGTCAGACGCGACCAGGTGGCGGCATAGTTGATTTCCTCGCCCGGTGCCAATACCAGTTCACCGTGGCCTTCGGAGTCATTGCAGTCCACATCCGACCAGACTCGCTCATACGTTGCCAGGTCGTACACCTCGAAGCGCAACTGCTGCTCATCAAGGTTCACGCGGCATTCGCCACCGGTGGGATTGTGGACGGTGATCGCCAGAGTCGGCTGCTCATCGCCGTAGTTCGGCTGATCCGAGGTGGCTGTCACCTGCAGATCTGCAAGGCTACAGTCCTTTTTGTTCGCAAGCGCCGCCTGAGCGTCATCCTTCGCGGAATCTTCGCCTTCCTTGTCGCCCTTTTTGGCGTCCTTGTCAGACTTATCAGACTTGTCGTTCTTCGAGTCCTTGTCAGACTTAGGCGCGTAAGGTTCCTTAGGCTGTTCCGGAGGGGTCACCTCTTTCCCGTCATCCCTGGTGACATTGACCGGTTCAGAATCCTCGCTGTCCCGGTTTACCAGTGCGGAAATACCCCAGCCCAGGAGAACGAGGATGATAACGAGCAACACCGCCGCAGCGATACGCCGACGCCGGTAGATTTCTGGAGGCAGCTTATTGGTCACACATTTAGGTTAGCGGGTTCTCACTGACTCCATGGGTAACGACGGTCTCAGCGCGTCCGTCCTCCAAGCGGTACCGCATACCGACAACGCCCACCTCGCCGGTCACCAAACGCGATGAAATCTCCGGCGAGCGATCAATAATGTGATTAACAATCTCGCGCACGTGACGACGCTCAAATTCGTCGATTTCAGTCTCACCATCCTTGCGAGCCGCAAGCAACGACGGGGTGACCTTCTCAATCAGCACACGCTGGAAACCACCCGGCAGGTCGCCACCGTCCAGTGCATTCTTCGCCGCAGCCACAGCACCGCAGGACTCGTGGCCGAGAACAATCACCAGCGAAACTCCAAGACCATCAACTGCGAACTCCAGCGAAGCCAGCACCGACAGGTCAGTGATCTCACCGGCGGTACGGATCACAAATACATCGCCCAAACCCTGATCGAAAATAATCTCCACCGGAGCGCGGGAATCCGAGCACGCCAGCACAACGGCCTTCGGCTTCTGACCCTGAGTCAGCTGCTTACGACGAACCAAGTCCTGTCGAGGATGCGCAGTCTTGCTCTCGCAGAAGCGGAGGTTTCCGCGCACCATCGATTGCCATACACTTTCAGGAGTCCTCTCAGAATTGCTCATAGCTATATTGTGCAACGACTCCGCTGTTTATGGGAAAGCGAGAATGTAGATTGACCTCTGCAATTAACCAATCCGACGACTTCGACGAACACGTCGATGCCGCCTTACGTGATTGGTATCGCGCCAATATGCGGCCACTTCCCTGGCGCGAAGAAGGCACTTCACCATGGGCTGTGCTCGTCAGCGAAGTGATGAGTCAACAGACTCCCGTCGCCCGGGTGATCCCCTCGTGGCACGCCTGGCTGGAAAAATGGCCCACCCCAGCCGATCTGGCAGTCGCACCCAAGGATGAAGTCCTGCGTATGTGGGGAAAACTCGGCTATCCCCGACGTGCACTCCGGCTGCGTGAATGCGCAGAAAAGATCGTCGAAAAGCACGACGGCGAAGTGCCGAGTGACGTGGACACGCTGTTAGCCCTTCCGGGGGTAGGAGACTACACCGCTCGGGCGGTAGCGGCGTTTGCTTTTGGCGTGCGTACGCCGGTGGTGGACATCAACGTGCGCCGCGTACTCCGGCGACACCGTCAGGGCACGTACCTACCCGGCATCGCCAAACGCGCCGACATGGCGCTCGTCGAAGAGTTCCTACCACTCGACCCCACGACTGCGGCCGAGACTTCCGTCGCACTCATGGAACTCGGCGCTACTGTCTGTCGAACGACACCCGAGTGCGAGGTCTGCCCCATCGCCACCAGTTGCGCCTGGGTTGCCGCCGGTCGCCCCGAACCCGAAGACCACGAAATCGCCGCTGCTAAACGGCGCGTGCAGAAGTTCGAAGGCACCGACCGCCAGGTCCGGGGCTTGCTTCTCGACGTGCTCCGCGCCGCCGACTCCCCCGTCGAACAGGCCGCTCTCGATGCGGTCTGGGATGATGCGCATCAGCGTTCCCGCGCATTGTTTTCCCTGCTTGACGACGGGCTTGCGGAGCAAACCTCCGATGGCCGCTTCCAGTTGCCCCGTTAGAACCCAGACAATGCTCCGGTAAAGACCAGATTCGAACAAGTGCGTTGCCTAGAATTGGGAACATGAATGCCACGCCCCATCGACCTCAGCGCCAGCGCTGTCTCTTTGGGGCTAGTAAGCGCAGAATCGCGCTGAGCATGGTACTTGGAGTTGCTCTTCTGGGCTCTAGCGTGGGAACGCTCGGTGGTTGCTCGGCGGTGGATGGTCTAGGAGCAACTGGCTTCGGTTCCTCGGATTCTGACTCTTCTACGGTGAAGCGATTGCCTCCGGGGCAGGTAATTACGAAGACGCCATTTCCGGTCAATGCGCCCGCACGCGCACAGCGGGTCGTGTTTTCCTCCACAGGTGCACGCGACCACCGCCAGGCAGCCGTGTCCGGCACGATTTTGCAGCCCTATGCCCGCTGGTCGGAGAAGTCCCCACGGCCTCTGGCGGTGATTGCGCCGGGAACTCTCGGTATGGCTGATAACTGTGCCAGTTCGGTTGCCCTGCGCTACGAAGCGCCTCCGACGCCTCCGGCACCTCAGCTGCTGGCACAGGGATGGAATGTTGCCATTGTGGATTACCAGGGGCTCGGCACGCCTGGGGTACATCCGTATCTCAACCGTGAGATCGCCGGGAATAACACACTCGATATGGCGCGAGCGGCTATTGAAACTTTACAACTGCCTGCAGACACTCCCATTGCGCTGTTCGGCTACTCACAGGGCGGAGGCGCCACCGCTGCAGCGGCCGAGCTCGCCGATGAGTATGCCTCGGAGCTGAACATCCGCGCTGTTTACGCCGGGGCTATTCCGGCCGATCTCACCGACACTGCACTGCATATTCGCGGCTCGGCGCTGGCGGGGCTCGTCGGTTACTTCATGAACGGCTTGGTTGCAGAGTACCCAGAGACAAAAGAACCAATCGAGCGCATGCTGAGCCCGCTGGGGCAGGATTTCCTGAAGCTCACGGCCGATGAATGCATTGGCGCCACTGTCGAACGTTGGCCCCGCAATGACACCAAGGCATTTACGGCCAACGACTTGGGGATAGCGGAGAATCTGCGCTCGCCGGAGCTCTCCCCCGTCGTTCGGCGCCACGTGGAAGAACAAGCTCTGGGCACAAAGACTCCCAGTATGCCCGTGTTCGTTACCCATAACGCATTGGATGATGTGTTACCCGTGACGTCGGCACGCGAACTTGTGCAGAAATGGCAAAAGGCCGGCGCCGACATCACCTACGTGGAGGTCGACACTGACCTCGGTGATGGGACGCACGGCCTTGCCTACGTGCTCACCCACGACGAGATGCTTGCGTGGGTGAATCAGAAAATGGGGTACTAGCGGCGACAACCGCCGCTTTCCTCCATCTAGCAACTACAGCTACTTTTTCTTCCAGCGACCACGGAAGGTCAAGCCCTTGCCCAGTCGGACGGTGTAACCGCCACGGCTGTTAATGGTCACCGGACCGATACGCTTCGAACCAGAGACTCCCGAACCCGAGTAGTTCAGCCACGTGTCCTTGTCCAGGTTCTGCTTCTTGCGAAATTGGATCCCCATTTAGTTCTCTCCCTCGGAGTTATCAGATTCGGTCTCTGCCTCGGCAGTGGTCTGGTCGGCAGTACCTTTGACGTAGCCAGATACAAACGCTCAGGATACCGTCAGCACTGCCGATAACGCCCGTCATCTTCCTCAGAATTGGCCAAGGCACCGCCCATCGGCATCAACGTTACCGACCTTGCCCCATATTGGTGAAGGTAACTTCGCCTTGCAGATGCCCTTGAACTCGCCGTTCCTGCGCCATAGATGCCTCAACCCGTTATTTGTGACCGATTCTAATGAGCTCATGAAACCGGCCGCTACCACGGCATCCCGAACAATGACGACAGCTAGTTAGTGCAGACCGTCTAAGGATGAAAATGGCTCCTCGGCGGCAATGTCGTGCAGGGGCACGCGCACCCAAGGTGAATCACTGTGTGCGAGCAACTCGGTGAGCCGTTGCGATTGGTCCTTCATCGCAGCGGCAACGTTGGGCTCACCATCACTCGCCCAGATCATTCGCCCCCACCAGAAGCTTGCGGCTACGTCAGCCCACGACACGAAGTAGCGCTGCAACGCCGCCACGGCCTTATCGGAAATCTGAAGGAACTCTTCTGGAGAGATCCATCCCAGCTCCGTTGCCGCACCACCAACGCTGTGAATTCGGATTATGTCCCATGCGCGAGTAGTGGCGGGCAATGCCGGGGCTGCTGCTTTGGCAAAGTTTTCGGAGCGCAGCATCCGTACGAGGTAGCGGAACTTATGTTCCCCACGACGCGGATCCGCACCTTGGACAACAAAGAAGTCTTTGAGGAACTCGACCTTTTCCTCCACTTCCGCATCTAGCTCGCGCTCGGGGACGTCCTTCACGGCGTATGCGAGGGGCAAAATCAGGTCATTTTCCACGTGCTGATCGCCCTCGAACAGGGCATCAATAACCTGATGCGCTTCCTGGGCACCGGTGACCCCCCAGTTTTGCTCGAGAGATGCTTTGTAGTACTTGGCCGCCCTTGCGTTGATGTTCTCAACCCCTAGCGGGGTCGCAAACGCCTTATTGTGCTTGTACGTCATTCCCCACGAGTGGCGGCGCACTTCATCTTTGCTCGGCGCCGGTTCCGGCCATGGGAACTTGGCAAACCTGTAGAGCGAAGAGTCATCAAACTTTGCTGGAGTGAATGTAGGACTCATATCCTCACAAAGTACCGAGGTTTCGGGGTTGAGTCAGTGTTACTTCACACACCACCCCACACCTGGGGTGAGTTATGTCATAGCACTGAACCCTCAGGCGCGGTTTTTGTTGTGTTGCTAGTCTCGTGTGCATGACAGGATCCCAGATTGCATTGACCGACCGGCCAGATCTCGGTGCCGCACTTGAACGTGCCGGTAATTCCGGGATTGTGCGCACTGCCGCCGTCGCTGTTGTAGAAGGTCTTGGTGTCGACGAGATTGTGCTCGAGGCCGCCGCTACAAAAACCAGTGGAGTCGATGGCGCCGCTTTCGTCACCAACCGAAGAATTCTCGTGACCGCCAACAAGAAAGATCCGTCTCAATTCGAGTTCCTTGAACTCGACAACCTCGCCAATGTAATCGTTCTGCCTTACAAGGGTGGCTGGGCCGTCGTGGCCCAGCTCTACAACACATATAAGGTGTGGAGCGGCTTCACAGAAAAAGCTGCGAAACGTGTGCAATTTGCTGCCCAGTGGGCCCTGACCGCAGGCCGAGAGGCACGAACGGAGGCCTCGCGTGCAGTGTCGTCGACGGAGCTTTTTGAGCGATGGAAAGAAAACAAGCACCGTCTCAATCGCAATAGTTTAGAAGAGCTTGCAGAGTCGATGCGCTCCCTGTATTCCGACATTGATTCACGGTGGTGGACTGAATAATGATTCGACTTGCATACCCGGGTTCGCCCGACCGCTTTAATGGGGCAGAAGACACATCACACATCGAGCAAAATCTGGCTATTGCGGAAAATGGCTATCGCCATTACATCAAGCATGGCTCGTTACTAGAAACTGGAGCATCTCCGGCAAATACGACTGCTACCTCCAGGTCAAACTCCAGCGCGGGCACGACAGGTGCTCAGACCAGCGGCGCATCGAAAGGTCTCAGTGTAAAGAAGCAGCTATTACTCCTCCCCTTAGTGATAGCGGGCATCGTGGTGCTAGCGATTGCCTACGTTGCAGCTAAAGACGCGCTCTTTAGTGACAAGTCAGACGAGTCCGCTGCTCCCGCACAGTCCGCAGCTGAAGCACCTGTCGATTCCGGCGCTTCCAACGGTGGCGCTACCGGCGCCACTGGTGGGGATACCACTAGCGGCCTCACCCCTGCCGACCACGCACCTGAACCGATTGCTAACTTCGTGCGGGCCTGCACAGACTATGAAGTGGTGTTTAGCTACTATGGTCCGGATAGTGCCCCTGCCCCACAGACAATGGGTACCAACTGTTCCGTGGATACTACGAAGGCACCCGACGTTGGTTACGTAGTCTTCACCGATGACCCTGCCGCCACCGCCGCCGTTCGTGACGGCAAGCCCGTCTTGGATGCCGTTGAGATTCCGGCAGAATCAACGCGCGGTTCCACATTCAAGGCGCAGCGAGTAGAGTCCCTCATCACTGTCCAGGAAATCCTCCCAGATGATCAGGGAATCGTTGAGTACATGATCAAAAATGATGACCCCGAAGTGGCAAAGAAAGCATTGGTCGACCTCGGCGTGGCCAAGTAGAACTACAGCTCTCCGCGCTTTTAGGAAAGACCGCATATAGACACACTGCCGCCCCAGTTCCTCCCATAATGGAGTCGGAACTGGGGCGGCAGTGTTCGTTGGTACTGCTAGCGGCTAAACGTCTTAGAGCGGCTGGCCAGCACCCGCACCAGCCGGTGGCGGGTTGTGGCCGTCGTCATCGGAGTCCGAACCGGACTCTAGGTCGGTTCCAGCGGCGGTGGAACCGCCGTCACCCGGTACATCCGGGGTGATGATATCGGGCTCGCTAGCACCAGTGCTACCAAGAACGTCCTTGTCTTCCTCGGAGTCAGCCAGAGCACCGCCGTCGGCATCAACGTTACCGGCCTTGCCCTTGTTGGTGAAGGTGAACTTCGCCTTGTCGACGTCCTTGGACTCGCCATCCCAGCCTTCAACATCGATGAAGACGGTCTCGCCGAGACCAACCTCACCGTAGAGAATCTTCTCGGAGAGCTGATCCTCAATCTCGCGCTGGATGGTGCGACGCAGCGGACGGGCGCCGAGCACCGGATCGAAGCCACGCTTGGCCAGCAGGTTCTTGGCGCGGTCGGAAATCTCCATGGTGATGCGCTTCTCGCCGAGCTGGTCGCTAACGCGGGTCAGCATCAGGTCAACCATCTGGACAATCTCGGCCTGGCTCAGCTGCTTGAAGACCACAATCTCGTCGATACGGTTCAGGAACTCCGGACGGAAGTGCTTCTTCAGCTCGTCGTGGACCTTGTCCTTCATCCGCTCGTACTTGCCATCTTCATCGGCCTCGCCGACACCCGAGAAGCCCATGCCAACAGCCTTGGAAATGTCACTGGTACCCAGGTTCGAGGTGAAGATCAGGACCGTATTCTTGAAGTCCACCACTCGCCCCTGCGAATCAGTCAGACGACCGTCTTCCAGGACCTGCAGCAAGGTGTTGTAAATCTCCTTGTGGGCCTTCTCAATCTCGTCGAAAAGCACGACGGAGAACGGCTTGCGGCGCACCTTCTCGGTGAGCTGGCCGCCCTCTTCGTAGCCGACGTATCCGGGAGGAGCACCGAAGAGACGCGAAGCGGTGAAGCGGTCGTGGAACTCACCCATATCAATCTGAATGAGTGCATCTTCCTCGCCGAAGAGGAACTCGGCCAGGGCCTTCGACAGCTCGGTCTTACCAACACCGGACGGGCCGGCGAAGATGAACGAACCGGACGGACGCTTCGGATCCTTCAGACCAGCGCGAGTACGGCGAATAGCACGGGAGACAGCACTGACAGCCTCTTCCTGGCCGATGATGCGCTTGTGCAGCTCGTCCTCCATACGCAGCAGACGAGAGGACTCTTCCTCGGTGAGCTTGAACACCGGAATGCCGGTCCAGGATGCCAGGACCTCCGCAATCTGCTCCTCACCAATCTCAGCGATGGTGTCGGACTCGCCCGCACGCCACTTCTTCTCGCGCTCGCGGCGCTCTTCGCCCAGCTTGCGCTCCTTGTCGCGCAGACCAGCTGCCTTCTCGAAGTCCTGCTCATCGATGGCGGCTTCCTTCCGGCGGCGCACATCGGCAATCTTGGAGTCAATCTCCTGCAGGTCAGCCGGGGCAGTCATGCGCTTGATGCGCATACGAGCACCGGCCTCATCGATCAGGTCAACAGCCTTATCCGGAAGGAAGCGATCGTTGATGTAGCGATCCGAGAGGGTAGCTGCGGCAACCAGTGCCTTATCCGAGATGGAGACACGGTGGTGAGCTTCGTACTTATCGCGGACACCGCGCAGAATCTCGATAGTGAGATCCACGCTCGGCTCCGGCACGTTCACCGGCTGGAAACGACGCTCAAGAGCGGCGTCCTTCTCGATGTGCTTACGGTACTCATCCAAAGTGGTAGCACCAATGGTCTGCAGCTCACCGCGGGCCAGCTTCGGCTTCAGAATCGAGGCCGCGTCAATTGCGCCCTCTGCGGCACCGGCACCGACCAGCGTGTGAATCTCGTCAATAAACAGGATGATGTCACCGCGCTGGTTAATCTCCTTGAGCACCTTCTTCAGACGCTCCTCGAAGTCACCGCGGTAACGGGAACCTGCAACCAGCGAGCCCAGGTCGAGAGAGTAAAGCTGCTTATCCTTCAGCGTCTCCGGCACACGGCCGTTGACAATGTCCAGAGCAAGCCCCTCCACAACGGCGGTCTTACCAACACCCGGCTCACCAATCAGCACAGGGTTGTTCTTGGTACGACGAGAAAGAACCTGCATAATGCGCTCGATTTCCTTCTCGCGGCCAATAACCGGATCCAGCTTGCCCTCGCGCGCAGCCACGGTCAGGTTACGACCAAACTGATCGAGCACCAGCGAACCGGACTGGTGGTTGCCCTCCTGCACACGAGCACCGGAGGTGGCGCCGACCGGACGCTGCTCCGGAGAACCATCGGACTCATCGCCCTGGAAACCGCTGAGCAGCTGAATAACCTGCTGACGTACGCGCGGCAGATCAGCGCCGAGCTTAACCAGGACCTGAGCGGCAACACCTTCGCCCTCACGAATCAGGCCGAGCAGCAGGTGCTCAGTACCGATGTACTTGTGACCCAGCTGCAGAGCCTCGCGCAGAGAGTACTCCAGCACCTTCTTTGCACGCGGGGTAAACGGCACGTGACCGCTCGGCGGCTGGGAGCCACGACCAATAATGTCGACCACCTCAGAGCGCACAGCGTCCAGGGAAATACCCATGGACTCCAGCGCCTTGGCAGCCACACCGTCGCCTTCACTAATCAGGCCGAGCAGGATGTGCTCCGTGCCGATGTAATTGTGATTGAGCTCGCGTGCCTCATCCTGCGCCAGGACGACAACGCGACGTGCTCGGTCCGTAAACCTCTCGAACATCACTGCCCTTTCAAGTGTCTATTTTTGCCGTAATTCAATAAAGGTTGTTTCACCTAGCTTAAACGCGCCGCGACACAGATTAATCCCTATAGCCGTACGCCAGTAGCGAACAGACTGGTCGAGAGAGGTATCACTGCTCGTACGGCAGCAAAAGCTCCCGGCGGCAATGCCACCGGGAGGAAACGAATTTTGGAATGAATTACTCCTGCGCGTTAAGCCATACGCCAGACAAGAAGGAGTACTCGCACGGGCTATCAGTCAGTCTCCATAATCTCCCACTCATACGGAGTCACTTCACCGCGCGCCTCGTGGTACGGAGAACTGAAGTACAGGGTGCCATTCTTATTCAGGACCACAATCCCGTGGAAGCTATACTTCTTCCCTTCCTTCAGTCGGAATGGCGGGCGCGAGGCATCCCAATTTCCACCGCTCATTCCGGCTTCCCAACTTCCAGATGCATCCTCGAGATCAAAGGTGACCAGATTGTGGGCATTCTTCTTGTTACCCCACTTAGCTGTGGTCTGGCAGCGGAACATGTCCTGATTTACCGACCCACCACAGACTACGGTTTCTCCGTCTGTGGAATAGCTGACATAGTCACGGTTGATCTTGGGGTAATTCGTAGCTGCATCGGCGACGGACGGATTGACAACAGCAAGCGCAGCGGCGGCAGTGATTGCGGCGGCTACAGCGGAAATCTTCTTGGTGAACATGATCTCAGATTAAAAACTCTCGGAGGCAAAAGAAACGGGAGTTCTCCCCGGGGAGTTCTCCCCTAGCCAAACCATGCTGGACTGCCCAAATCTGGACAGTGGTGATCAAACGCACCACGACCTATTCGCTTATGTCACCGGCACAATGCGGTCAGAGAGCGATGCTGTCCAAAGCAGCACGGTCAGAGCGCATGGCAGTCTGTGACGCACCGAGAATGGACTCATATCAATGGCTTTCAAACTATTCAGCTTCCGAAAGACCTTCCGCCCCACCCGCAACTCCCGGGTTACGCTATCGCGTTCTGGCCTCGGATATTCCTATCGCATGGGGCCCGTTCGGTGGACGAAGAATGCCCGTGGCGGCCGAACCACCACTGTGAACACGCCAATTAAGGGATTGACTTATCGCAAGTACCGTCGTTAAGCGAGCAGTTTCAAGTCGTCTGCAGTGACCAATCGTGCTTCGATTGCAGCGACAACTACCAGCTGCAGACGGCTCTTTTGATTAACCCGTTGCCACTCCTTGCTTGAGACCAGCCCCTTGCTCAAAGCGGATTCAAAAAGTGCGGTGCGGTAATGCTCGACTGCCTTTGCAGTCTTGCCTCCCAGCTTTCGGCCGGCCTCGGCATCGGTGCACGAAACCATAATGGTGTCGATTCGGCCGCGCAGATAGTCCTCCGCATATGCGGCGATTAGAGCACGCTGGCGCTCCGGCAGCTCCCCAACCGAGATGGTTTCAGTCCCGTCAGTTGGCAGCACGACCTTTGCATCGGCGTGCTCAATATCCTGTTTAATCTGAATTTCGTACTGGTCATCCTTGACGGAAAAGCGGATGAAATACTCCGGGTAGCTCAGATCAAAACGCTGTTGCGGAGCCAGCCGGAATGACCGCGACACCTCCGGAATGTGCACCATTGCAGTCACGTGCTCGCAGTTATTGAGCAAAAACCACATTCCGGATTCCGCATACACATACATTGCTATGCGGTGCATGTAGCGGTTATCTTCGCCCACTTTGAGGTCGGCGTCACGCCCGATGGTCAATCCCTCACTCGGATTGGCAACAATCGCATCCCCACACAAATTATCAACCACAAGTGTCGGGAGCGATGTCACGTTGACCAGGCCTTTCTCTCGCACCACCAGCCACCAACCGCGAATCAGGAACCCTACCCAATGCTCCTGGGAATCGCCCAACGACGGCTGAAGTGACTGGCATTCAGGATAATTATCCGAAATATAACAAATAATCTCGGCGTTATCGCTTAATTCGTCGTGGTTTGCATTGCCCACGCCGCCACCGTGTCATAGGCAGCAGAACAAGGATCGCCTTCAGTCAAAACGACAAATACTGGACGAAGCACTTCGGGACTGGATGGCGCAGAGCTTTCCGCCGGCTGAACCAAGCAATAATTGATCGGCCGTGTTGCCTCGGAACCTTCGCTGTTCACAGCTTGAAATGAACCTGACGTTTGTAGGACATCCAGCCGGCGACCATCGGGCTCCATTCGCAGTTTCACCACTTCAGAGCCAGCTGGTTCAGCCACTGACCGGTTCTTGCTCACGGCATCCAGAATTTCACCACGCCATTTGTCATTTTCAGCCTCTGCAATCGGCTTCTTCTCATCAATGCCGTGGCGAAATGGCAGCAAGAATTCATCTGCTGAAGCAAACTGCGTCGCGTGATATGCAGCACCGTTGAATGTTCCCATCCGCTGAATCCCCTGCCAGCTCTTCTCGCCGATGGGGACGTCGCTTAACGACGTAAGGGTCCATCGGTCACCCACCGGAATCCGAGGCCCCTTCGCCAAATCGGGAGCGCGAAGTCGCATTGGTTCCGCAGAACCCCCGATAGCTACTGGCTGTGCCAAGTGCTTGGCACTAAAGAGACCGCCATCTCCAATGCCGCTACGTTCGGCAACAACAATGCCGCCACCAATAAGGCCTAGACATGCCACTACAGAGAACGCTGCAAGCGCTTTCTTCCGGTTCTTCGGATTGCGAACCTCGACATCACCGCCATTTAACGCAGCAATGAGATCGCTGATAAACGCATTGCAGGATTCGTAGCGCTCATCGGCGTCAATTGCCAACGCTTTGGCGAAGACCGAGTCAACTACCGCGCCGAGATTGGTAACCGGTCGCTTACCGCAGTGCAGTTGCCGCGCATTGGCCGCGTCAGTAGCTGGAAATGCTTTATATCCCTGCAACAGCTCGAATATCGTGCACGCGAACGCATACTCGTCACTAGCCGCACTAATGCACCCCTTGGTGAAGATCTCTGGCGCCATGTAGGGCAATGAGCCGGCAACACGATTTGTCACGCCAACACTGTCGATTTCAGTGGCGGTTGATACACCGAAATCCACAAGCGTCGCACTTAATACAAGCCCCGACGAATCCCGCTCTACGACGATGTTTGATGGTTTTACATCACCATGAATCACCGCTGGTTCGTGCTTTGCTAGCCGATCTAGCGCGGTAGCAATCTCCACACCAATCGACATGACTTCGCTCTTGTCGAAATTGCGCGGCGGATACTCAGCCAGCTCAGTGCCCAACGAATTACCGCTGATAAGAGTCATGGTGAACCAGAGCAGGTTCCCGGCTCGCCCGCCATCGAACACGGTCACAACGTTGGGAACGTGAACAGTAGCTGCGATAGAAACCTCGTTCTGGAACAGTGCCTCCATTCGCTTAGAAGCACCGGCCTCTTCCGGCAGCGGGACGATTTTCAGTGCTTCGTTTCGGCCCAGCTTGGGATTTCGTACTCGAAAAACAGTCCCCATATTGCCGGCACCGATGAGAGCTTCAACCTCGTAGCCCTCAAAAATATCGCCTACCTGGGGAAGATTAGTCATCGGTTCCGTTGCCCAGACCCGTCGAGGTTACCCACCATAATCTGGATCCCCGACTCAGAGCGGCAATCATAATTAGGCGAAACTTCTTGGCATTCCATCGTCAGTGGCTGACCGTCATACTCAATCTCGATTGTCGTCTGCTCTGGCAGCGTTCCTTGCTCTTGCCGCTGTTTACTGAGCGCCCGCACTACCTCGTAATATGCTTCACAGTCCATATCGGAGCCCTGGTTTGACCAGGCACTCTGCAGGTTGCACTCCGAGTCAAAGGTCGACGCTAAGACCTCTGGGTCTACGAACCGATCGTCGGCAGGCGGTGCGATAGTGGTCGAGGTTGGTTCCTGATCATCGCCCACATAGTAGGACGGCGAGACTTCCACCTCGGTGCTTTCAGTGGTTTCAAACAGCCCGTCGGCGTTGTCCTGCTGGTTAGAGCGGAAATTTAGGATCCAGACCACCATTGCCAGGATGACGACAATCAGAATGGCGAGCACGAACAGCAGAATCTTCCGATTTCGACCACCAGTATCGGAATTTGCACCGCTGTCAATGTCATCGACGCCCGGGATTAATGTGCGATCGTCGGTCATCAGTTATCTCCTTGGCTGACAGAAACCTTCATCATCGTCGTGCGAGCAGCCGAAATCTCGTCCTCATTCATCACACCAATGCGCACGTGGGATTCGATTGAGCGACCCGATGGAACGTGAGTACCTTCCACGGTAATCATGCCGTCTGCTGCTACAAAGAACTTAACCTGAATTGGTTGACCCTTGGGCAACGGCGGGATTCCTGTCAGCATAGATTCCGAACCACTAATGATGTCATTGAGGGCGACATCTTCAGATGGAACGTCGCTGGCCTGCTGGTACAACGTCAAATCTACTTCCTCTTGGCCATCAGCTATGGTCGCATACTCCCGTACCACAGGTTCAGACAGCGGAATCATGTCATTCTGGTTGACCAGATAGTCGATGTACGGGTTGTTCAGGTGATCGACAACTCGAATGCCAATCGACTTTGGCAACACATTCGCCACCTTCTTCTCCGACAGTGCGGTCAGTTGCCCGGCGTCGATTCCCGTCTCAGCTGCAATCTGCGCAATTGACTGCTGTTGTGCTGCAGGGCTGGACTCAGCATTGACCACGCCCCCGAGCTTGCTAATCATCGCAGCAAGCGCGGCCCCCTTAGCAACGGCCAAATCCGGCTCGACCAACAGTGGCTTCTTACCCGTCAGACGCTCCACCAGTTTGGTTACGGCGGTCATTCGCGAAGATCCACCAACCAGGATGACCTCATCAATTGTCAGTCCCGGCTCCTTTTCCTTTGCCGTCTCCAATACACGGGTCAAAGGAATCTCCGTCTGCTCGAGCAATGGCGCCGTGACACGCTCCAAGTCTTCGCGGGTAACGGCAATCTTGGCGCGGGAACCGGAGTCACTGGCAAGTCGCACAGTGGCGCTTTCCGCATTACTCAGCGCCTCTTTACAGTTCACCGTCTGCTCATGCAACTTAGCGACGAAGGTCTCATCGTTTTCCGCCTCCTCGTCACCAGTCTGCTCAATGAATTTATCCAGGATAAATTCACCAAGCGCCTTATCCCAGTCAGCACCGCCCAGTCGAGCATCACCGTCGGTGGCAATAACCCGGAAGGTGTTGTCGATCCCCTGCACAATCGTGGCATCGAATGTACCGCCTCCGAGGTCATACACCAGCAAGGTCTTGTCCTTTAGAGGCTGCTTGGAGTCGTAGTAGAGGGCCGCAGCAACCGGTTCTGCTACCAGCTCCAACACATTGAAATTAGCAATCTGCCCTGCGTTGCGAGTTGCCTCGCGCTCCTTAGCACCAAAATATGCCGGCACAGTAATAACTGCCGAAATCTCGTCGTCAGCTGCTTCGTCTGGAATCAACGAGCGCAAAATCAATGAGGAAATCTCCTCCGGGGTGTACGGCTTCCCGCTGAAGTTCCATTTCTTATCGGTGCCGATGCTCCGCTTCACCAGCTCGATGACGTCATTGGGGCTGAAGAGCTTCTCTTCACGTGCCAGCTTTCCGACAACGGTGTTGGCCTTCGATTCAAACCACACCACACTTGGTGTCGACAGATCTCCGTCGAGGTTTTCTTGAATGACCGGAACACCCAGTGAGTCCACGTAGGAAATTGCGCTATTGGATGTACCCAGATCGATGCCATAAATACGCTCAGCCATGATATATCTCCTTATTCTGAAATCTGTTGAATTCTTGACTTCGTTTGCCGTGTCAGCGCTCTAGTTGTGTGCTGGCCGGACTCGAGCTGTGCCCTGTTCAGACTCGAGTTTTGGCCTAGTTGCCGCTCTGCCGATACACCGTGACCGGCGCCTTGGCCACCACAATTGGGCTGGTAGAACTGGTGAAGGTGTAGTAGTGCGAGATTCGTCGTGATGGAGCTAGCGTGCGGTGCAGCGCGGGGTTATCTGAATCCGCGAATTTGGTGCGGCGGTGAATTGAGGAATCAAAGGCATCGCCTACCTTCGCCTCTGTAATTGCCACTCCCATGGACTGAAGCGCATCTGCAATCGAGTCCTGCAGGAAATCCAGGGTCGAATACAGGTCACTGCCATCAGTTTCGGTAGTTTCTTCGAGCCGCGAAAGGTCGGCGCAAATCCCGTCATGGATGGCCGCCAACTTTTCCGCCAGGGGCATCAACTGGGCGTACCAACGACGATCAGTCAGCGCTTCCAACTCTTCACTTTGAGAGCGCAGTACTGCGTTCATTGTGTCCAGCCGAGTTTGAATCAAATCCAACTGCTTTACGACGTTCTCGGCCGCAATACCTGCGGTACTTTCGGTATCCGCTTCTGAGTGTTCTTCCACCGGAGCAGGAGGAAGATCCTGCTGGGCTGGAGCTCCTTCCGTGGTGTCTTCATCATGGCCAAACTCGGCACCACCAGAATCGGCACTGCCAGAATCGGCGTTCTCAACCTTGGACCATGCAGCTTCGTCGGTGTCTAGTTTCGGATCTCCGGAATACTCGACCGGCTCCTGACCTGTGGTATCACCATTGTCGACTGCGCCCCGAGAGCTGAAGGACTCATCAAAGTTCGGCAGCGGGGCGAAATTATGCGCTCCACCGAAGTCAACCTCCGGATACTTAGACTCTCGTTCCTGATACTCATCAGCACGACTGTCCGAATGCTTGGCAGCCTTTTTATTTTCATCCTTTTTGTTATTAAAGAACCCCATTTTTATATTCCTTCCCCTTAGCGAATAGATAGGCAATCGACACAAATGTAATGATAAATATAGAAAATAGAACCCATCCTAATTCATAGAAATTATCATTTATAACCCCCATGGCAATGAAATATACGATTCCAAAAACAGCAATCCATCGTTTTGCCACTCGCTTCTTTACCAACGCCCACAAGATACCGACAAAAATAGCCAGAACCGGTACAGCAATAAATCCATTACCCTCCTGCATGAACTGCACTATTAAACCGAGCACAACAAATGGAGAAAGAAATCGTAATAACTCCTTGGCAATCACATCCCCTTCACTGGTATGGGGCGTCTTAAAATCCGATTTTCCCCTTCCGGTATCAGCCTTCAGGACATCGTCAGGATTGACGTTTTGAAGGACGCGATTCTCAATTGTCGAATCGGAACTAGAACAGTAGGCTCCCTCAGCAATTTGCAATTCTTTACGAAGTCTCGTTGGGTCCAGCGACGTTCCGTCGTTAAGCAAACCGAAAGTATGTCGAGTCACTAAATCCGCTGGATTATCGACTGCTTGCAACCTTCGAATAAGACCGGTGCGGGTTTCAGCCTCTGGTGAGCCGGTACGAAAACTCGCACCGATGGATTTCGTTGCACTCTTCAGCATGTCGCTATCGATGGGGTTGCCGTCGATAGCGCCTTCGGACTGTTCACGAAAGCCACTCGCAATGACATCTGCAATCGACCGAATGTCGGTATTTGCACTACTGGCCTCTTTAAAGGCAGCCCAGACTCTTTTCTCTGCATTGTTCGTCGGACCAGTCTCAATTTCCTGGCTATCTTCAACGTCGACGTATTCACGGAGCTCCATGCGGTTGGACGTTGGAACCAATATCCGATTAAAGAACTCTTCAAGCCCGTGCTCGGTAATCGCTTTTCCGCTGCCCTTTGCATACGGCTTCAAGAACCCCTCTTTAACTGCCTTCATCTGCACATCAGTGAAGAAGTACTGAGGACGCTGTACTCGTTTAAGAACAAGTCGAAAGGAAACACCAAACTTCTTTCGCACCGCGTCAACGAAATCTTCGGTGTGCAGCTCATCGATGATGTCCAGTGCACGCTGGGACTGCTCACCGAAGAACAACAAGTCTCGAATTAAACGGACACGCGCTTCCCAAAAATCCGAGGAAGAGGCATCTCCGCCCATGGGAATGTCAGCAATCAACTGAGCTAACTTGGCCCCCGTTGGCACTGCGCCTGTTGAAAATAGATTTTCAGCTAGGTTGTCTCGAACTGCGGGATTCAGACTCACATCTGCTCCTGAATCTCACTGATGCGAACACGTTGTTCTGGGGACAGGCCTGTCATGAATCTTCTGGCAGGATCTACTGCGATAAGCCATCCGGGAACTACATGCTCCGGCAACAGTCGAATCATTGCCCGAGCAGGGCGCCCCGAATCAAGCGCGGAGACAGTTGTCAGAGTCTCTCCATTGACATTGGCGTCCTCTCGCTCTTCCAGCTCATAGGCAGTGCCGTACGTAGAAAGCGCCTGCTTCATCTCTTCAAACGCTGTGGCAGTGCTGTAGTCGAATGCGGCGCGAGCGTAGATATATTCCACTAGGACTACGAGAGCGAAAAGGATTAATGCTTCGAGCGAAATAAGGACGCTTTTAGACATAAGCGATGCTGCGGTGACTGCCAGCACCGTGATAATGAGGCCGGGAATCCAACTAGTCTGATTTCGCAAGAACCACATCGCAAACCCCATGGCGAATGGAATCAACATCGCCGTATCTGGATATGGTCCACTATTGATGGATTCCAAAATTCCGCCAATTATGAATCCGGCGATAACGAGTACAACTCGAAACATCCAGGGTGCCCACCAGACAAAAAATGGCGGAATGATACGACCTTCTTGATCTACACCAACACGGTTAGAAATAATTCCTTGATCCTCCAAATCGCCGCGCCAACCTTTAGTGCGATCTGGAACATTCTTCACAATATCTGTGGTTTTTGAGAAGTAGCTTTTGGCCGCATCTTTCAGCTGTTGGAAATTCATTAAACGGTTCTTTCCCTCGATTCTCTGCCCAACGATTAATTCGCTGAACCCGACAGGATTTAGTTAAGCCCGCACGGGTAGTGAAAGTCACCGGGAGAACTCCCGTACCGCTTCTGAGGCCTCCGCTATAGCGTCGTCAAGCAGATGAAGAAAACGCTTATTCGGCGCTTAACCCGGAGGTTTTTAACGCCCATGTCATCCCAGTTTCATTCAAAGCACGTTTTAGCTGCGGCAGCCGCCGCGACTACCCTGACCCTGATTGGCTGCTCAGGTATGCCCACTAACAACGCTGCCCCGGAGTCCCCCGCAGTGGTGACAGTTACAGAAACGTCCCCTGCTTCTGATGCACAATCCGAACCCCCTAGCTCGACTGAGAGCTCGACCGAGTCAGAAGAGCCAGAGCAGGAATATGCCAACAGTTCGCAGGATAAGAATTCTCCAAACAGCGGACTTTCGGATACGGACGATGACTCTGGTGCAGTAACGCTGAACAGCTCGATGGAGCTGACCAAAATTGGCGGCATGGAGCCTGGTAGTGCCAAGCGCCAAAACGTCAAGATTGACGCAACTGCTCACCAGAAAGAATTGGGCGGCTTCGACACTGCTCGGATCACGTTTCCCTTCGAGGGGGCCAATAGCCTGTTGACCTATCCCCTGGTTGATGGCGAAGCAAACGTCAGGTTGCTGTGGAATTTCAGCCAGACCGGAGGAACTGAAACCTGTGAAAACAAGGTGGATGTCTACGATTCTGAGGGCAAGCCGACTGCGAGTGCCAGCGCAGGCGTGACTGGACAACATACTCCTTGCCAGATCGTTCGCCGGTTTGGGGAGAAGGCCTACGCAACATTTACAGAACCCGGTGAATACATCGTTGCTGTGACAGCTCAGCAGCCAGGATTCGAACCAATCACAATCGCACAGAAGGTGAAGGTAGTCGGTTAAAAATGAACGCTCACGAACCCATCGATCCGTGGAATAGCAACCAGTCGGGCACTTCCGAGAAAGTGTCGGAGAGAGCTTCCGGCACTAAGTCCGGAAAGAGTAAACCTTTGACGTTGCCGCTCATCCTCGGCGCAGTCGGAGCGATTGTTGCCGGCGCGGCGGGGTTTGCCATGGGCGGTAAGAATGCTGAGTCCGAACTTGCAAGCGCGAATGAAGAGATTTACTCGTTTCAACAGCAGGCAGAGGAGCGGGAAAGCGAGCTGCAAGCAAAGATTGATGAGCTGGAAGAAGCAAACTCGGAATTGGAAGACAAGAACACCAATTCCGACCAGGCCTCCATAGCCTCCTATTACTACAAAATGGCGCTCAGCTGGCTTAACGTCTGTGATGCTGGCGACTACATGCCGGAAGAGACTCACGCTGTGCCGACTAGCGTGAAGGACTTAGGTATTGGCTGTGGCTACAACTTTGAAGATTCCAATGGAACAATTCTCATTCTTGTTGGTGGAGCAGACGAAGACGCCCAGTCTCGTGCATCTACCATTAACGACCAGGACGGATACCTAGAAACCATCCGAACCGGGCATATACAGCTCAATGTGTGGGTATCCAATTCTGGCCCGTGGGATGATGCCGAACAACTGTCAACAGATATCGCCGACAATGTCAGCCATGCCGCTAAGCAGAATATGGCACAGGACACCGCAGGACAATAAATAGTGTCCCTGCCATAAACGCCCATGAACCCCCGCTCACTAGTGAGCGGGGGTTCATGGGTTACGTGGGGGCCGATAATTCACAAAATCTACGCCGATTAGAAGACTAATTGTTCACACGGTCATCGTGATCATCGTCGTCCATGTCATCGTCACGGTCATCATCCATATCGTCATCGCGATCATCGTCCAGCTCCTCAGCCGACGTCACCGTAGTGGTCTGGACTGGAGCCGTATCGGATAGGTTCGCCCTTCGCCACCGAGTCGAGGGTGCAGCTGGATTAGAACACGTTTCAGGAGCCCTCCCCAAAGGAATCAGCTCCAAACCAGAACCTTCCCCGGATAAGGTCAGCACCCATTGAGCTGCGAAAGAGAACTGATACTTGACCATCTTCACTGGTCACCGCGCATATCTTCACAACAATTCGTTTTCCATAAAAAAATTTTGCAAAAGCTACACAAAAGTGACCTAGGACACTTATTCTTACTGTAAAAGAAACTAAATCGGCGGTCCTACCGATGCGGTTTCGCCTGATTAGGCCTCTCCGAAGACCACAGGACATGAACCACGGAAGATGAGTGACTATGACATCTAATCCACAGACCTCGATTCTCAATAAGGTGCGCAAAGCTTCGCGAGCTACCTCGGACCTCGTTCTCGGACTCGCACCGGTGACGCAGGCTGGCGTCCTCGGCTCGATGGGACCCGGCGCTGCTGGAAAGGCATTGAATTCCATCTACCGTTGGGACTTCCTTCCAGCTGGTCTCCTCGGCATTGCCGCCGGCCGCGACCCGCACCACACCGCGATTATTGATGACGGCGGCTCGCTGACCTACGAAGAACTGCACGAGCGCTCCACTGCCCTGGCTCGAGCACTCCGCCACGGTGATATTCAGCAGCGCAACCGCATCGGCGTGCTGGCTCGCAACCACCGCGGTTTCATTATGGCTCTGTGCGCCCACGGTCGCCTCGGCACCGACCTGGTGCTGCTCAATACCGGCGCCGCTGCCGAGCAGACTCTGGCCGTTATTCGTGAGCAGAAGATTGACTTCCTCTTCATTGATGAGGAATTCACTCACATGCTGCCGGAGGACTTCGATGAGTGCCCGGTCGCCGTGTCCTGGTTTGAAAACTACGGTGACACCTCCTGTGTTCGCGAGGGCTGGACCTCCATGCAGGAGATGCTGAAGACGGCACCGCCGGCAAAGTGGCCAACCGCCCAGTTGCCAAGCCGCCCGCGCCGTGGCCGCGTTATTATTCTGACTTCCGGAACCACCGGCACTCCAAAGGGAGCCAAGCGCCCGGAGCCGCGCAGCTGGATGCCGGCATCGTCCATCATGAGCCGCATTCCGCTGCGCCAGCGTCGTCCGGCTTACCTTGCGGCTCCGCTGTTCCACACCTGGGGATTCGCAACTGCACAGCTGTGCATCGCACTGCGTTCCACCATGATCATGCGCCGCAAGTTCGATCCGGCCGACAGTCTCCGCATTATCGAGCAGCACTCTCCGCACACCATCTTCCTGGTGCCGACCATGCTGCAGCGCATGATTGAGATTCTCCCGGAGAACTACGACATCGGTGCGACATCGCTGAAGGTCATCGCCTCTTGTGGCTCGGCCATTCCGGAGGGAATTGTCACCAAGACCCTCGAGCGCTTTGGGCCAGTTCTCTACAACCAGTACGGATCCACCGAGGTCAGCTGGGCTACCATTGCTACCCCGGATGAGCTCAAGGCAAACCCGACCACGGCAGGTCGCGCACCGCTGGGCACTCGTGTCCAGATCCTCGACGAAGACGGCAACCGCGTTGCCGACGGCGAGACCGGTCGAATCTTCGTGGGCAACAACATGTTGTACGAGGGCTACACCCGCCCCGGCGCGGACAAACAGGTCATTGACGGCATGGTCTGTACCGGTGACCTGGGTCGAATGGAAAATGGCCTGCTCTACATCTCCGGTCGCGAGGACGACATGATTGTCTCCGGTGGCGAGAACGTCTTCCCACGTCAGACCGAAGATGCGCTCAGCCAGCTCGAAGGCATCCGCGAGTGCGCAGTCGCAGGTGTTCCGGATGAGCGCTTCGGCCAGGCCCTGGTTGCCTGGGTTGTCCGCGATGACTCCCCTGAGGGTCGCGCCCTGACCAATGAGCAGATTCGCACATATGTCAAGCAGCACCTCAGCCGATTCGCTGTTCCGCGCGAGACCGTATTCCTCGATGAACTGCCACGCAACGCAGTCGGCAAGGTTGTTCCTCGCCACCTGCCGAAGCCGTGGGAGAATGCTGCCCAGGAGAAGGCGGCCTAGGGAGCAGGGACCGTCGTAAAGCGAACGGCAGACACGAAAAAGACGCGGTAAAAACTTCCATTGTGGAAGTTACCGCGTCCTTTTTGCGTGTCCTAGGAAGAACTAGAGCTGATTAGCCGGCGTTCAAAACACCGTAGTCCGTGACGGGCTCACGGAAAATCTCTTCGCCGTCCTGGGTCACGGTTACCGCATTCGGAGTGACGGTATACGTGTAGCCACCATTTTTCGCGACAGTGCGGTTCCCGGAGAAACTATCTACTGTGTACGCATCCGGGGTATCCGAAATCTCACCGAAGTCACCAATGTAATGGCGCTGCTGGCGGTTATTGGAGTTCTCACAAATCACGGCCTTACCCGAAGAAGTCTCCGCCAGCACACGCGCGTAATACCCACCCGAGCAGCGAGCGGTACTGCCAACCCAACCTTTGGCATCGATATCATCGCGATCCATACCGAACGCACGAAGACCGAAATTGCCTCTCTGAGTAGTTGTAGAGGCGCTGCTCTCCGGCTGCTTCGTCGTTTCCGGCTCGACGGTCTGGGTATAGGTTTCCGTGTACGTCTCCCCCGGCGCCGGGGACGCAGTGCTTGACGACGAGTCCCCTGCCGCAACCGTATCGGGAGACTGCGGGGAATTATCGGAGGAATTATTCAGGTAGTACGCGCCACCGATACCAACGACTGCGGCAAGTGCAACACCGACGATACCCAAGGCCACGTACAGACCGTTGTTGCTCTTCTGCTCAGGTACCGGAGCCTGCTGATAAGCCGGATACTGCTGGGTGTAGCCGCCCTGGTTCGGCCCCTGCGTCTGGTACTGGTACTGGCCTTGATCCCCGCCCTGCGGCTGCTCCCAGGCAGATGTTGCATAACCGTCCTGCTCCCAATCCTGCGGGGAGGACGAACGCGGGTTGTACTGGTCGGTCATCGCTAAATTCCTTATTACTTCAGAGCCACACTTGTGCTCGGCCAATAACGTGGTGGCTTGCGACTTCGCCCACAGCGGAACTTGCCACTACGTATTTTCCATTAACACTATGCGTTGCCCAGCGTACCCTGCTTGAAGCTAGCACTAGCTCAGAGCGGCACTTTGTTCTTGAAGAAATTGACGTAGTTCCGATCGGAGATCTTTCCCAGCATAAACTCTGGCTCCAACCCGAACATCGACCAACGAGTTTTCGTTGACCAGGACAGCGACTGCGGTGTTGTGGTGCGGTGGTAGCTGATCTGGTAACCGTCAGTGTGCACTCGAATCTGCGTGTATCCACCCGGATAGCCAAGTGCAGCGCCCCGCTCACAGAAGTCCGTATCCCCATAGTCAGCGATACCACGACGGCTGCGGTGCGTATGACCAGCGAACACCCCTTTGGCGCCCGGCGTGGCAGCCAGGATCTCCTGGAAAATCTTGGCCTGCTGAGCCTCGACCATGAATGCCTCACCACCGAAATGCGAACGCACCGCATCCTGAGTAAACGGGTGGTGCGCAAACAAAATTGTCGGACGCTCTGGATCCTCTGCGAGTTCAGCACGCAATGCACGCATCTGGCGCTCATTAATACGCCCACCTGCATAACCAAACTCGGCAGTATCAACACCGATGAGACGCACTTCGCCGACGCGAGTCGACCAGTGCTGCTGCGTCGGCACAAGACGCTGGCTGAAGTAATCCGGAACCGCGGTCTTGCCCTTGCGGATTCCGCGTCCCCGGAAACCATTGATATTGGGCAGTCCGGGCGGGTGCACATCGTGATTACCACGGGTGACAAACCAGTTTTTCCCAAACTCACCGAAAGTATCCAAAACCCTGATGAGCTCGTCATACTCCTCAGGACGGTTGCTATCCGTGCAATCGCCATTGACGACGAGAGTGTCTAACCCGGCAGCCTTTACCGTGTCCACCAGACCCTGCAATTGCATAGAGGCGAAAGGCTGCTCTCCCGGATCGGAGGAAAGACCGAGGTTGCCAATGCGAATGCCGTCATGATTGGGCTTACCAATGTGTGTGTCATTCGTCAGCGCGAACGTCGCCAAATGTGCACCCGCCAACGCTGGCAGAGTACTTACGACGCCTGTCTTCTCCGGCGCCGTCTTGCTCATGGTGATATTCAGCGACGGGACCGCGCGGCAGTTGTGGGACCAGCACTCAAAGCGGTACTCCCGTCCCGGCTCCAACCCGTCAATGACCACATGGTGGTAGCCCGACTCTGAATATCCCTCGTGCACGAGCTCTAGCTGCGTCGAATCCGCTGGACCAAGCAGCACCCGCTCATCCGAAGGGACAGTCGGCTTAATAAAGCCATACGCTGTCTGCACCCCAGGAGCATATGTTGCCCATGTAAATGCCACTGACGTGTCTGTGACAGTGATGACCTCTAAGTCACTAGCTAGTACTTGCCACGACTTGGAATCCGACTGGGTAAGCCCCAGCCCTGACGTGACGTACTCCAGGCCGTAAGCTCCCGAGGTTTTTGCGACGGCCATTGAACTTGCAGCAAGAGTCGCAACAGAGAGGTAGGCCCGGCGAGAAATGCTCATGGCAATAAAGCCTAGAACCTAAAGATGAAAAATAGATGAACTTTCCCTCTAATCTCAGAAAAATAGGAACGCAACAGCAAACACACGCAACTTGAAACAGCGCAAAAATAAAACACCGCCCTGCCAACTCATGGCAGGACGGCGTTTTAGGAAATGTGGCTTGAGCACCTAGGTGAACAATTATCGGCTCACCAGCATGTAGATCGCTCTGAAACTGTAATTACTTCAGTTCCTTGGAGGACAGACCCAGGGTGCGGCGAGCAACAACTAGCTGCTGAATCTGCTGGGTGCCTTCGAAGATATCCAGGATCTTGACGTCGCGGGACCACTTCTCCAGCAGGTTACGCTCGGAGTAACCGAAAGTACCTGCCAGCTGAACGGCACGCAGGCAGATCTCGGTGCCTGCACGGCCGGCCTTAGCCTTACACTCGGAAGCCTCCAGAGTGTTCGGCTGCTTGTTGTCAGCCATCCACGCAGCGCGTAGAGCCAGGAGGTACGCAGCCTCCCAGTCGGACTCCAGCTTCAGGTACTCAGCTGCAGCAGCGCTCTGGGTGTGCGCTGGTGCATCGTAGTCAATCTCGATGCCAGCCTCTTCCAGGATGCGACGCAGCTCTTCCAGCGAAGCACGGGAGACACCGATGGCCATACCCGCAACCAGCGGACGAGTGTTGTCGAAGGTCGCCATTGCGCCAGCGAAGGACTTCTTAACATCAATGTCCGGGGAACCCAGCAGGTTCTCCTTCGGAACGCGGACGTTGTCCAGGCGGAGCACTGCGGTATCCGAGGAACGAATACCCAGCTTTTCCTCCAGGCGCTCCACGGTGAAGCCCGGGGTGCCCTTCTTCACCAGGAAGGACTTGATGGCAGCGCGGCCCTTGGACTTGTCCAGGGTCGCCCACACAACGACGGAGTCGGAGCGCTCACCAGCGGTGACGAAGATCTTCTCACCGTTGATGACGTACTCATCACCATCGAGCTTGGCGGTGGTGGAAACTGCGGAGGAGTCAGAACCGAAGGACGGCTCGGTAATTGCCATGGAAGCCCAGGTCTTACCGAAAGCCTCCAGCTGCTCATCAGTAGCAACAGCTGCGATAGCTGCGTTACCCAGACCCTGGTACGGCAGGGACAGGGTCAGGCCCACGTCACCCCAGCAGGTCTCAATAACGTTGAGCAGCGAAGCCATGTTGCCACCGTTTTTTACACCGGTACGCTTCTTTTTCTTGTCATCGCCACGTCCGCCGGAAGCACCGGAGAAGCCACGGCCACCATCTGCCATGCCGTCCATCATGGAGGCAAGGGTGTCAAGTTCCTTCGGGTACTCGTGCTCAGCGAGATCGTACTTACGGGAAATCGGTCGGAAGATCTCAGCGGCGGCCTGATGCGACTGGGACGCGCCCGCCTTGAGGAACTTCGGCAGTTCGAGGTTAATCATTTTCTTTCCTCTTAATTCTTTTCGGCTGAAGTATCTAGCGGTTTACAGAACGACGATGCCTTCGGCGACACCAATTGCGCGGAGGTCACGGTACCAGCGCTCAACCGGGTGCTCCTTGGTGAAGCCGTGTCCACCGAGCAGCTGCACACCGTCGGAACCAATCTTCATACCCTTTTCCGTGGCGAAGGTCTTAGCCAGAGCTGCCTCGCGAGCGAAGCCGCGACCCTGGTCAGCGCGGGAAGCACCGCGGAGGGTAATCATGCGGAGGCCATCGAGCTCAATCTTGATGTCGGCGACCATGAATGCCACTGCCTGGCGGTGGGAAATCGGCTCGCCGAATGCCTGACGCTCGTTGACGTAAGGAATGACGTAGTCGAGAACTGCCTGAGAAGTACCCATTGCAAGCGCAGCCCAGCCGAGGCGAGAACGACGCAGAATGTCGAGGTATGCCTCTTCACGATCCTCAGCAGAGGTGCTAGCACCGCCGAGAATGTTCTCAGCCGGAACCTTGACATCCTTCAGGATGACACGGCCCATTGCGGCACCGCGCAGACCCATGGACGGGTCAGCCTCAACGTGGAGGCCCTCAGTGTCGGACTCAACGATAACCAGAGCTGGCTTACCCTCGAGCTCAACACCGATGATGAACAGCTCAGCTGCGCCGGCGTTCGGAACGAAGGACTTAACACCGTTGAGGACCAGCGAATCACCCTCGCGCTTCGCGGTGGTTTCAGGCTTGCGTGCGTCGAAAAGCGGGCGCGGCTCTGCGAGAACAACAGCTGCAGCCGGGACGTTCTCGCCAGCGAATGCCGGCAGGTAGGTCTTCTGCTGCGAGTCGGAGCCGTGAGCGGTCAGGGTGGCAGCGACACCGGCCGGAGCCAGCACTGCCAGAGCCAGACCCATGTCACCGTAGGACAGAGCCTCTGCGACCAGCGCGTTGGTGGTGACGTCCTCACCTGTAGCGATGCCCTCGAAAGCCTCCGGGACGTTGATCATGGTGACGCCCAGCTCAGAAGCCTCAGAGACGAGGTTCTCCGGCGGAGTTGCCTCGTGGTCGGACTTGTAAGCAGCCTCGCGCAGACGAGACTCAGCGAACTCCTTCACCGTCTCGACGATCATCTGCTGATCCTCGGTCGGGGTGAGGTCGAAGAGCTTCTTTGCCTTCTCCTCGGCTGCGGCCTCCTGTGCAGCCTGGGCTTCCTCAGCCGGACGCTCCGGCTTACCGGAACCGGAAATCTTCTTAAACTGACGATTCGCGGCACCAAGGGTCTTGAAACCGGACTTGGTGGACTGGTACACCACGCGGTCGATCTTTGGCTGAAGGTCGTACTTCTGGGCGAAGTCCGAACCAGTAATCGACGTGATGAACCGCATTGCCGCTCCGATAGCGTCGCGACCAGGGTTATTGCGGCCGACAGTCGAATCTTCGCGGTTCTTCTTCTCGCTCATGTGATCATGGCCTTTCGAGTCAGAACTATTACTGGCATAACAATAAATGAATCACGTGACCGTTGTCACAAGAATTGAAAAAACATTGCCAAGTAACAGAAAACTTTCAGGTTTCTAACTTGTCAGGCGATAACACGGTTAATAACGTAGTTTCGATCAGCGAGCTCACCAAGCAGTGCCTCGGGCTCGAAGCCGTACATCGCCCAACGGGCACGCGCAGTCCACGCAAGCGCATCTTCGCTGCTCAAACGGTGGAAATTAACCTGGTAACCACCGGAATAGACATGCAGCAGCGTGTAGCCACCGGGGTATGCCTTGCACGCGCCGGTCTCCAAATAATCAACGCCGGCACCAATATCACCGCGAGTACGCTTTGCACGGTGGGTGTGGCCTGCTCCCGCGAAGAATACACCCGGAGCGTCGTTAAGCAGCTGTTGCAAACGGCGTGCATCAGCGCTGTTGAGGATGAATGTGGGGCCGCCAGCATTTGTCCAGCCAGCCTGAGAAGTAATTGGGTGATGAGCCAGCACAACCGTCGGCTTATTGGGGTCACGCTGCAATTCCCGCTCCAGTGCATCGAACTGTTCCGGGCTAATCTCTCCACCGGACTGATCCAACTTCGACGAATCCAGACCGATGATGCGGACCGGCCCCTGCTGAGTGACCCACAGTTCCTGTCGCGGACGCCCCAGGAGAACACCGAAGGGATCGCGATGATCTTCGGTACCCTCCAAAACCGGGAATTCGTCGTAGCCAGCAGACGGATCGGCATCTGGCTTATGCGGACGATCGTGATTTCCGCGGGTGACAAACCATTGCTGCCCCTGGGCGCCAAAAGTGTTCATAATCTCGGCAAATCGACGGACCTCCGCCGGACGTGCCTCCGACGTGGCATCACCGTTGACGAAAACCTTTTCAATACCCATCCCCCGAAGCTCAGCGAGGGCAGCCGTCAACATGACCTCGGGGTACGGTGCGGCACCGGCTTCAGGGAAAATAGGTGCAGGCAAATTGCCGACAACAATACCGTGCCCGTTTTCGCCGATATGAGTGTCGTTGAGGATGGCAATCGTGGTCAGATACTCCCCCTCCGGAGCGACCAACGTCGTGAACCGTCCAGTTTGTTCAGGCGTATTGGGGAGGTTTCGGGTAATCAATCCCGGCTCGGCGACCAGCCCATTCGATCGACATTCGAAACGGTACGTGGTTCCAGGCCGCAGCTTATCGACGGTCACAAAGTGGTAGCCAACCTGCGCCTCGTCCTTATGCACCACGGGCAGCTCTCCGCCCTCATCAGCGTCGACTGGCACGAGCGCAACTTCAGTGTCGGCCGGTGCCAGTGGAGCCAGCTTCCCCCACGCTGGATGTGGGCCTGCATACGTCGCCCACGAAAAGGTAACCGACGTATCGGTCACGGTCACGACTTCCAGGTCCGTCACCACAAGACCGCTGGTCAAACCTGTGAATGGAAACGGCGCTTGGTTCGGAGCCGCCGATGCAACTGCTCGCGTCCCGACGCTATTGACGGCCACCGTTACGGCACCCGCACTCGCTACTGCTCCCGCTGCTGCTCCCAAGCGCAATACGGATCGCCGATTAATTCTCTTATTCCCATTTACCGAAGTCATGGGTGAAGAAACTACGGGATAAAAATAATCCCGGTGATAACACCGGGATAACTACACATGAATTCGCCGGCCAGCCGTAGTTTTCCGGCTGGCCGCTGCAGACTACATGCTTAAAAGATACGTCGCTTACGCTTCCGGCTTCACAATCGGGAACAGCACAGTCTCACGAATGCCGAGACCGGTCAAGGCCATCAGCAGGCGGTCAATGCCCATGCCCACACCGGTCGTCGGCGGCATACCCTGCTCCATTGCGTGCAGGAAGTCCTCATCCAAAACCATGGCCTCGTCGTCGCCACCGGCGGCCAGTCGCGCCTGATCCTCGAAGCGCTCACGCTGGACAACCGGGTCAACCAGCTCGGAGTAGCCGGTAGCCAGCTCGAAGCCACGGACGTAAAGATCCCACTTCTCAGTCACGCCCGGCTTGGAGCGGTGCTGACGAGTCAGCGGAGAGGTCTCGACCGGGAAGTCGCGGACGAAAATAGGACCGTCGAGCTGATCTTCACAGAGCAGCTCCCAGATTTCCTCAACCAGCTTGCCGTGGCCCCAGCCGCCCTTTTCTGGAACCTCAAGACCAATCACATCTGCGATTGCCTTGAGCTCCTCGACGGTGGAATCAATGGTGACTTCCGGCTGACCAGGGAACTTGCGAGCAAGTGCCTCGTTCAGCGACGGGTACATCTCAATCTGCTTCCACTCGCCGCCAAAGTCGAACTCCGTGCCGTCGGCAAGCGTAACGGTCGTCGAACCGAAGACCGCGACGCAGATTTCCTGAATAACCTCGCGGACGGTGCGGGCGGAGTCATCGTAGGTACCGAAAGCCTCGTAGTACTCCAGCATCGCGAACTCCGGGCTGTGCGAGGAGTCGATGCCCTCGTTGCGGAAGTTACGGTTGATCTCAAAGACTCGCTCCATACCGCCCACAACGCAGCGCTTGAGGTAAAGCTCCGGCGCGATGCGCAGGTAGAGATCGATGTCCAAAGCGTTGGAATGAGTCACGAATGGACGTGCAGCTGCACCGCCGTGCAGAGTCTGCAGCATCGGGGTTTCGACCTCGAGGAAACCGCGACGTTCAAGGGCGTGGCGCAGCTCGCGGATGACCTTGATGCGAGTCAGTGCGTTAGTACGAGCCTGCTCACGCATAATCAGGTCCGTGTAACGGTGACGCACACGGCTGTCCTCGGACAGATCAGCGAACGACACCGGCAGTGGACGCAGAGCCTTCGAGGCCATCTGCCACTTGGTAGCCATTACGGACAACTCGCCGCGGCGCGAAGAAATTACGCGGCCAGTAATGAGGACGAAGTCGCCCATATCTACGTCCGACTTCCAAGCAGCCAGAGCGTCCTCGCCGACCTCAGCCTTGGAAAGCATGGCCTGCAGGGTCGTGCCGTCGCCCTCCTGCAGAGCGGCAAAGCAGAGCTTGCCGGTATTACGGATAAACATGACACGACCAATGACGGTCACGACATCCTGAGTCTCCTCGCCGGCCTCGAGGTGACCCCACTCTTCGCGGACATCCTTGAGAGAGTGTGTACGGGGAACCTCGACCGGGTACGGCTGAATTCCAGCCTCGAGCAGGCGGTCACGCTTCTCGCGGCGAATGCGCAGCTGCTCAGGAACGGTGGCGGTGTTTTCAGGGGTCTTCTTCGCGTCAGTCACGGCTATAAAGGTTAGCCGACTACACCGCCGACCTGCTAGTTGAGTGCCCTTTAGACACCAATCTTCTTGCCATCAGTGCGTACAACCTGAACGACTGCCGGGCGTGGCTGCTCCTTGCCACCGTCCGGCCAGTGCGAGGTCGGGTTGGTGGTCGGGTCCGGGTTGTCGCCGACCGGGTGACCCTGATCCGTCTCGATTTCGCCCGGGTGCTGGACGTTGACCATCACGCGATTGGAGAAGATCTGCGGACCACAGGTCTCAGCAGCAACCGGAACAGTCAGGAAGCACTTGGTCTCACCACGACGCTCGCCTTCGACAGCAACGGCGAACAGGCCGTCGTTGGAGTCCAGGGCGTTGCCGTCGGTGGAAACCCACAGGTTGCCGTACTCGTCGAAGGCGACGTTGTCCGGGCAGGAAATTGGCGAGACCGATTCCTTGTCGAAGCCACCGAAGTAGGTGTAAGCCTCGTTCGGGTCACCGCAGACCAGCAGAAGGTTCCACTTGCCCTTGGTACCAGCGTGGTCATCTTCCATCTCCAGAACAAGGCCATTCTTGTTCTCGGTGATTGGTGCAACCTCAGTCGCGCCCTCATAGGGGCGCCCTGCGCCATCAGTCTTCTTGGCGGCCTTGTTGTCCTGGGTCTTGCCAGAGCTATCCGGGCTCGCCTTACCGCGGTACTTGTTGTTGGTCAGCGCCGCGTAGACCTTACCGGTCTTCGGGGACGGCTCGATATCCTCCGGGCGATCCATGCGAGTCGCACCGACCTTGTCACCGGCGATGCGGGTGTAAATGCAGACCTCTTCGGCGGTCATGCCATCAACGTGGGACTCGTGCTTGCCGTCTGCATTGGCGGTCATCAGCGGAAGCCACTCAATGTCACCGTCGAAACGGCCGTCCTTCGGCAGCTCACCGGAGCCGTCAATCTCGGATTCGGAATTACCGTTGAACTTACCGACGTAGAGCGTGCCCTCGGACAGAATGCCCATGTTGTGCTTGAGGTCGCCTTCCTTAACCTTGCGGGAAGAGACGAACTTGTAAATGTACTCGAAACGCTCGTCGTCGCCGGAGTAGCACACAACCGTGCCGTCGTCGGTGACGTAAATCTGACCGGCTTCATGCTTGAAACGGCCCAGTGCGGTGTGCTTGACCGGGGTGGAGTTCGGGTCAGATGGGTCAATCTCTACCAGCCAGAAGAAGCGGTTCGGCTCATTCGGCTCCTTGGAGACATCGAAGCGGTCGTAGTACTTCTCCCACGCGCGGTCGGACAGCTCTTCATTCTTGACCGAGTAGCGCTTGAGCTTCTTAACTGTGTCCTCGTCCTTGAGTTTGCCAACGTTGCCGAAGTACTGGTCGACGTTCTCCTCGCCGGACAGGTAGGTACCCCACGGGGTAACGCCACCGGAGCAGTTGTTCAAAGTTCCCTCGATCTTCATACCGGTCGGGTCAGCCTTGGTCTTCAGCAAATCGTGACCAGCAGCCGGGCCGTCAACGGTGAACTCGGTGAAGCCGGTGATACGACGGTTACGCTTATCGCTCAGGATTGGCTTCAGGAATCCCTTCTCATCCTCTTCCACAGCGAGGACGGTCTGGCCGTGAGCAGCCAGTCCGATGTCAACCTGCTCCTTGGTGGCATCTTCCTTCTTGTAAGCACGGAACATCATCGGCTCGGTGGTGTACTCGTGCGAGCAGACGTACAGCAGTGTGCCGTCTTCAGCCTTAATCAGGCCAGCAAAGTCATTGTTGAAGCCGAACTGCTTCTTCTGGTTTTCCGGAGTCTGCTTGTCAAAGTCGAACTCTGGGCCACCCTCGTGGATTGGGTCGCCCCAGCGAATCAGAACATTCTGCTCGTAGCCGTCCGGGATAACGACTGCGTCTTCCGTGTTCGGCTTAACGGCGTCGAAACGCATACCCTCCGGCGATTCGCCCTTGCTACCGTCACCAGCAGCAGCGGTACCAGAGGCGTCGGAGCCACCTGCGGCGCTGCCCGAATCATCAGAGGAGCAAGCGGCCAGCACGGCGCCACCGCCGACCGCAAGAGCACTAGCACCAGTGACCTTCAGTGCAGCACGACGGGAGAATGCGCGCTGGGAGAATGCCTGCTTCGCAACATCACCGAAGTACTGGTTGTCAGAGAACTCATTCGGAGCATCGTCAGCACAAGCATTACCACACTTGTAAGTGCAGGTCAGGGAGCTGCGAGAGGTAGCAAAAGGATTTGTCAGCAGATTCTTGCCAATACGAACCACGGGGGAGACCGCCTTTGTATAGCTTCGACTAGATGAGGAAATGGAAAACTAAAACTTTTAGATCCTCTAAGAAGCTAAGGACGTTGCGTTACCTTTCGGTTTCTAAAAACCAACTCGCCAATGAGCTTTAGCTGACGGTCTAATGGCTTACGATTTAACGCAAAGTAAACACCCTGGTGTCGTGGTTTTCCGGCTCGGCCTTTCCCTCCGCCCACGCAGTCGAGACCCAGCTCTGCGGGCTGCGTGGACTAGCCCTAGTTCTCCGGGCTGCGCGGATTCTTCAAATCAGACCCCTCCGGAACATCCGCCGGGTCATTGCCACTTTCCAGAATCTTGTTGTCTTCATCGACGAAGATGACATTCGGCTTGTAAGTACGCGCCTCAGCGTCATCCATCATGCCGTAGCCGATGATAATAACCAGGTCACCCGGCGAAATCAGACGAGCGGCGGCACCATTGATGGAAATGATGCCCGAGCCGCGCTCTCCGGTAATGCAGTAAGTGGTAAGTCGGTTGCCATTATTGATATCGACAATGTCGACGGCCTCGCCTTCAAGCAGGTCGGCCGCTTCCATCAAATCAGCGTCAATCGTGCACGATCCAACGTAGTGAAGATCAGCCTGAGTCACCGTGGCACGGTGAATCTTGGACTTCAACATAGTGCGAAACATGAAAAAGGTAGGTCCCTTCCTGGATTCGTCCCCTGGATGCTTGCCTACCGCGGCACCCCTTAGCGTGGCAGGTTGTTAGTCGGCACACTATAATACGACAACTTCCCAGCCACGAAAAACTACTTCGAAAAGCCGTCCTACTCGCTGTCCTGTTCAACGCCAAAGCCGGCGTTCTTCAGGTTTTCTTTGCTGGACTCATCTTTCAGGCGGGCATCTCGAGCAGCGCGGACCTTTTCCTGCAGCTCAGCCAACTCAGCGGCCTCTTGCTCAGTCAGCTCGCCGTCCAGCCCCGCAGCCGACAGGGCCGCTGACGCAATTTCGGCGTCCTTCTGCTCGAGCTGACCGAAACCGGTAGCCGAATCTGGGCGCGGCGCACCCAGAATCAAGCCAACATTATCAATGAGACGAGTAGTGCCGACCTTCGCAGCAACCAGTAGGCGAGCTTCGGTCTCCTGGCCGTCGCCGCGCAACACCTCGTCGGAAAGCGGGGCGAGCGCAGCGTCGCGCAACTCCAAGTAATCCAACTCGACTTCAGGCTGGCTGGCGAGCACACCACGCGCGGTTTCCAGCACAGCATCCGCACCACGGTCGGCGACAAAAGCACCGGCAGTCAGCGCAGCGGACAGGGTTACTGCTAGATTGCGCTGTTCCTCGGACAGGTAGCGGTTGCGGGAGCTCATAGCCAGCCCATCGGCCTCGCGGATCACTGGCACACCGTGCAGCTGCACCGGCATATTCAGATCAGTGACCATCTGCTGCATCAGGCACAGCTGCTGGTAGTCCTTCTCACCAAAAACGGCATCAGTGCAGTTGGTGATGTTGAAAAGCTTGTTAACCACTGTCAACGCACCGGCAAAGTGCCCCGGGCGAGTAGCACCTTCGAGCTCCGAAGCCAGCGGCCCCGGCTGCACCGTCGTGCGGAAACCGTTGGGGTACATCTCCTTCGCGTTCGGCGCAAAGACCAGTTCAGCACCGACAGCGCGGAGCTTCTCCACGTCTTCATCCAGAGTCCGCGGGTAGGCATCAAAGTCCTCCCCCTCACCGAACTGCAGCGGATTGACGAAAATCGACACCACCACAACAGCGCGCGGCAGTGTCTTCGCGGCCTGTACTAGTTCAAGGTGCCCCTGGTGTAGCGCACCCATCGTAGGTACGAGCACCACCGGCCGCCCGGTTTTCCGCAACGCACGGGTGACCTGCGCGATTCCCGCAATAGTCCTGTGAACAGTTGTCTCTCCGGCGGTATACCCCGTCATGTTTCCTCCGCGTTCAGATCTACCGGACCAAACTTTTCGTCCGACGGCAATACCTTACGCCACATCCCGGATGACCAGAACAACCAGTCCGCTCAGCTCATCGGCGTAGGTACCGCAAAACCTCGTTGGCACCGCGCAGCTCGGCGATGCGCTCGGCAAGGGCCAGGTAGGCGGTTCCCATTTCCGGCGCCACCGCTTCAATTTCACGTTCGTGCTTGACGACGGTTCCAAGGTCGTCCCGCGTCACCGGGCCAGTCAGCCCCCGGGAACCCCACCTCAAGGCATTGTCCAATGAAGCTTCCAGCAGTGGTCGGAGCAGCTCGGCAGCCTGGCCTCGACGCAGCTCAGCTAGGTCGGTGTCTTCAGCTACCGCATCTTCGCCGATAGTGGTTGCCAGCATCTCTACCGCATCGACCACAACTGCGCCCAGGCCGTTTGAGCCGTGGGCCATAGCCGCGTGATAGAGGCCGCGGTGACGTTCGTTGATGAACACCGGACGACCGCCGAGTTCACCAATGAGCAATTCACTGACTGTTTTCGCAAGCTCATCCCCGACCGTGATGCCCCATGGGCAACCGGTCAGGAGCTCGGAGTCGTCGTCAAGCCCTGCGAACGTCATTGCGGGATGGGCTGCGATGGTCAGCGCGCCGGTGAGCGCGACCGGATCGAGCACCGCACGCCCGAGGGAACCAGAAGTATGCATGACGATGCGTCCGGGGCCGACGTGGAAGGCGACTTCCTCGGCGACCTCAGCGATGGCGCGATCCGGCACGGCGATGACGATGAGCTCGCAAGTGGAAGCTGTGTCGGCAATGCTACTGACCTGTGCGTTCGGGAGGCGTAGATGCGCTCGTGTGACAGATTCCGGTGAGCGCGCGACCACGTGAGTGACACGATGCCCGCAGCGTTCTAACGCCTGGCCGAGCGCGACCCCGACTTTTCCGGCAGAAATAATCCCCACCGTCAACCGCGGAGCGGTTGTCCGATGGGGATGGGAATCATGCTGGCTTTGCGTCATGACTGACTAGGTTAGACCAAACCAGCTATGTGCGGTGAGTAGGCCGCGCACACTCAGTAAGCGACTAGGCCTCTTCGTCTTCGCGGTGCTCCCTCTTCTTACGCATCTGCGCCATCAGCTCGGCAACCGTCAGGCTGCCCTTGTTGTCCTCAGCACGGCGCCGACCGTGGCTTGCAGGCTCCTGCGCAGGCTCTTGCCGCGTTTTTTGAGCTGGCTCTTCTGCGAGATCCTCATCGCGAATGGCCTGCAGCTGGCGAGTCGGAAAGTCCGAGGTGTCGTCCGATTCCGGCGCAGCGAATGGGTGCCGCGCACCGTGTGCCTCGTGAGCGCCGCCCTGAGAATCATCCTCTGCGGCATCCTCGGCCGGGGTTTCCTGCCAGTTGATGGCGCGGAAAGAGTTAGTGGAGAACTTCTCCTTGGAAACGGCTTCGTCATCCTTGGAATCGGCGACTTCGTGGACGTCAACCGGCTGGCCAGACGGCGAGAATGTACGGCGCATGTCGGTGGCCTCGGCATCTTCAACCGGCGAAGCGGAGGAAGTGGAGCCAGTGCCGCCGTGCTGGGTATGAGCGCCGACAGTGCCGTTAGCGGTCATCTCAGCGCGGTGGGAAGTCGCGCGTGGTGTCGGCCGGTCGTGGCCGGTCGGGTCCTTCATCGGCGAAGCCTGCTGTGGCGAGTCGAGCTCACGCAGACGCTCGGCCTGGGCGCGAAGAGCAACCTGCTCGTCGTCGAAATCCTCCCCCATGAACTCAGCAAGCTGGGCACGCAGTGCAAAGACCTCAGCGCGCAGCGCCGCAATATTGTCATCATTGTTGCCCTCAAGCGAGTCCAGGTAGTTCTGCTCGAGAATCAGTTCCTGCTCACGGTGAGTGGCCAGCTCGCGGTCAAGCTCCACCTTGTGCAGCTCCTCGACAGTCTCCAACCGCTTGCGCTCCAGCGCAATGGTCTTGCGGTATCGAGTCACCAGCACAGCCCCGATAACTGCCGACCACAACGCCAGCAGCACGGCAACCTTCATCCAGCCGGCAGAGCTGGCAAAGAGCATGACGATACTGGCAATCACTGCGAGCACCAGCAGCACAACCATGAGAATGACGGCGGTTTTCTCCGTCATACCATCGGAAGAACTAAATTTCGTCACATCATTGCTCTGCTCATCTGCATATGCCGCATCAGCCCCGGAGTTAGCCCCAGCGGAGTAGCTTTCGAAAGCTGAAGAAGGCGACGGAGACGGAGACTCAGCCATATCCGACGAAGTAGCTGCCGCGTCGCTCTGAAAATATGCGGCATCACCCGAGCGCTTCGGGTCATTACCGGCGTTGGAGAGGTCAGTCATAACTCCCACCCTACCGAGTTAGTTCCCATTTCCCCGCTAGGAGGCGAAGAATTTTCGCCATCAGTTGGCAATTGGCAAACTTTTTCCAGCCACAGCCCCGCCGCAGCGAGCAAAATGCCGGATACTGTGCCGACAATCATGATCGGCCCGTCGGCCTGTGCGGCCGCAAGTTCCGTCCACTTCGGCAAGGCCCACAGCACGCCACCGGCGTACAGTCCTCCGAGAATCGCACCCAACCACGCGGATGCCGTACCGACCACCAACCATCGCGACAACGTTAACGGCTGCACCTGGCTGCGATCCTGCCCGACCTTCGCCTCTTTCAGTACCGACTTAATCCACCGCGCTGCCGCCACACAGACGGCTGTGAGCAACCAGGGAAACCCCAGGTCCCACCAACTTCGCGGCCCGAGCGCACCGAAAAACTGTGCCAGGATCATCCATGACGCCAGCGCGAGAACCAGCGCAGATGCTGCCAACGTAATCGGTGAGGTCGGTTTCATCTCTAGGCCCCTTCTCCATCCGCGCTGTCTGCTAGGCGCACCGCGTTTACGTCTTCAGGTGCCAGCTTATCGACGAGTTCCGCGACCCGAACTCCCTCCAATTCGGCATCCGGGTCGGCATCGAGCCATGGCACCAGCACAAAGGCACGCTCGGTTGCCCACGGATGCGGCAGGGTCAGAGTCGAATCGTCAGAAATAATCTCCTCGCCGGATTCCTTGTCGATGACCTGCACGATGTCCACGTCGAGCGCCCGCGGCCCCCAGTGAATTTCACGCACTCGACCAGCGTCATTTTCCAGTTTCCAACCAGCTTCCAGTAGCTCCATTGGTGTTCGGGACGTATCGACAATGAGCACGGCATTGAGGAAGTCACCCTGCTCCACCCCACCCCAAGGCGGGGTGGCATAAATTTTTGAGGATGCGACCAATTCATCGGCGAAGAAGGCCTGCACACCTGTTAGGTTTTCTCGCGCGCGGTCCATGTTCGCGCCGATAGAAAGAACTGCGCGAATCATGCCAACCGCTTCTTCCGCGAACGGCGGGCTGTCACCGCAGCGTCATCGAAGTCGAGCGGGATGGGCGCATGTGGTTTGTGAATGGTCACTTCCACCGCATGTAACAGCGGGGACAATCCGCGTTCGGCGCGGGCATCGTCGTCGGCAAGCACTGCTTCGGCAATCTCGGTCGCGACTGTTTCAATGAGGTTGCGAGGGGTGCCGGTTAAAATTCCATGCGCTGTGGCTGCAATGTCGGCGTAGTTGACCGTGTTGTCCAGCTCATCGCTGGCAGCGGCACCGGAGAAATCCAGCCACAGGGTGACATCACAGATGAAGTCCTGACCATCGCGGCGCTCGAAGTCGAGACAACCGTGGTAGCCGTGGGCTTTCAGACCTTTGAGTTCAATGCGATCAGCCACTGTGTTTACGCGTCTCCTTCCAGAGTCGACTCGGCTGGCGATTCCGCAGCCGACTCGTCGTGCTGCGCCGCGCGGTTAGACCCACCTTCCGGATAGTCGCCGACCGCTGTGTAACCGGTCAGTGAACGTCCAAGGTTCCATGCCTGCGCCACACGCACTGCGTCGAGGTTGTCGGCCACATTGTGAACTCGAACCGCCCATGCGCCCGCCGCTGCGGACAGCGCGGAAATTGCGGTAGTCGCGGCATCAGCCTGCTTTGGTGCGCGTGCCTCACTGCCAACGGCGGCGACGAAACGCTTGCGGGAAGCACCGACCAACACGGGGAAACCGAGGTCAATAAGCTCCGGCAGGTTGTGGAGGAGCGCCCAATTGTCATCGGCGTTTTTGGCAAAGCCCAGGCCTGGGTCGAGGACAATATTTTCCTCGACGATTCCGGCGCCCATGGCACCGTCGACAAGCTGAAGCAGGTGCTCACGGACATCGGCGACAATGCCGTCCGGGTGAGTTTCAGCGCGTCCAGAAGCGGAGCCGAAGCGATCGGTCTTCCAGTGCATCAGACAGATGGGCACATCGGCATCGGCGCAGACTGCGTACATGTTGGGATCTGCGAGACCGCCGGAGACATCGTTGATGAATACCGCACCCTCGGCGATTGCTGCCTCTGCGACACTTGCGCGCATTGTATCGACGCTGATCAGGTGCCCGTCTGCCGCGAGCTCGCGGACCACCGGCACGACCCGGGCAATTTCCTCATCCTCGGAAACGCGGTGTGCGCCAGGGCGAGTGGACTCGCCACCGATGTCGAGAATGTGCGCGCCTTCAGCGAGCAGCTCGTGCGCATGGGCAATGGCCGCGTCGAAGGTCTTGTACAGGCCGCCATCGGAAAAGCTGTCCTCGGTGACGTTGACAATGCCCATCACCTTGCAGAGCTGATTTCCGACACTCATCTCCGCCTGCTGTCCTGCCTGCGCTTGCAAGGGGGATTCAGTCACCTCGTTGCCCAGCCTTTCCAATCGACCATTTAACTGTTGCGTTAGCTCTTGCGGATCAGCGCCATTGCCTCTGCGCGCGAACGGGCATCCGCCTTGAAGCCACCACGAACGGCTGATGTCACCGTTCGCGCACCCGGCTTGCGGATACCGCGCATGGCCATGCAGAGATGCTCCGCTTCAATAACGACAATCGCCGAGGTCGGATCCAGCCGCTCCACCAAGGCATCCGCAACCTGACTGGTCAGCCGCTCCTGCACCTGCGGGCGCTTCGCATAACCATCGACCAGACGAGCGAGCTTGGACAGGCCCGTCACACGACCGTCCTTGCCCGGAATGTAGCCAATGTGGGCAACGCCAAAGAACGGCACCAAGTGATGCTCACAGGTGGAGTAAATCGGGATGTCCTTGACCAAAACGAGTTCCTGGTGATCTTCGTTGAAGGTCTTCGCCAACACCTCAGACGGATCTTCAAACAGGCCCGCGAAAACCTCACGGTAGGCTCGCGCCACTCGCGCCGGTGTCTCCTTCAGGCCTTCCCTGTCGGGATCCTCACCGACGGCAATCAACAGTTCACGAACCGCAGCCTCGGCTCGCTCCTGATCGAATTCGCGCTCCATGATGTGTACTTATCGCTCCTCGTTGGTGTCCGGCTTGTTCTGCCAGGCGCTGTTGTCTTCGTTTCGCTTGACGACGCCGTCCTTATCCGAATCGTGCATCTGTGCACCCTTGTCATCGGAGTTGTCGGCGTTCTTCGCGTTTTCCGAACGCTCAGTGTATTCCGGCTGCTCGTTATCCGGCAGGCGGAATCCGCGCAGCTCCTGCTGCTGTCCCGCCGACGGCATCACCGTAGTCGGGGTGGCATCGCTGCCAGAATTGTCCTGGCGGTGACGTCCGCCCTGCCTGTCCCACGGCATCTTCGGAGGGGCAGGGATATTCGCGGGACCGTTGCCACCGTTGCTACGAGTACCGGTTGCCTTCGAGCCGAAGTCCGGGGAGCCTGCCGGGTAGTTAGCAGTGCCTGGGTGCTGGCCACGCGCGTTGCCCTGGCCATCCTGCGAACCCGGCTGGCTCTGCCCCTCCGGGCGAGGAGCTGGCGCCGGTGCCGGTGCGGCAGCCGGTGCGGGAGCCGAACCGTGCGTGCTGCCGGTATCCTTCGGCGGCCAACCTGGAGCGGTCCAACCAGCCGGCGGTGGGGTGCCACCGTAGACCGGAACATTCGGTCGGTCCTGCTGGGCGCCCGGCAGACCCGAGGCACTAGCATTACCGGCACCAGTGGAGCCTGCCGGCCCCTGACCATTGCCGTTGTTGCCCGCGTCCTGGTTCTCCGGTTCGCGGCGACGCACCGGCGCGAAGATGTTGACACGCTTCGGCGGTTCCTCGCCGCGCTCGATTGCCAACTCCACCGGTGTCTTCACCGGCTCGCGGCCATCGGCCGGGTGTTTGGTGTCGCTATCGAAGAAGTTCAGACGCTCACGCGGAACGACATCGGTGAAGATAACTTCCAGATCCGGACGACGCAGCGTCTCCTTCTCCAGCAGCTTTTCAGCCAGCACGTCGAGAGTGTCACGGTTTTCCTTCAAGATGGTGTAGGCCTCGTCGTGAGCCTTATTAATCAGAAGCCGAACCTGCTGATCAATGGTTGCTGCCACCGCCGGGGAGTAGTCCAGAGAGCCGCTGCCACCGCGGCCGACGAACGGATCGCCCTGCTCCTCCCCGTACTTCACCGGGCCGAGCTCCGGTGACATGCCGTACTCGGTCACCATGGCGCGAGCAATCTTGGTGGCCTGCTCAATATCGGCAGAAGCACCGGTAGTCGGCAGTCCGAAGACCAGCTCCTCGGCAGCGCGACCACCCATGGCGAAGACCAGACGAGCAAAAAGCTCTGGCAGGTTATACATGCCCTTGTCGTCCTCGGGAACGGTCAGCGCATGGCCACCCGTGCGACCGCGAGCCAAGATGGTGACCTTGTAAACACGCTCGATGTCCTTCAGCGCCCACGCAGCCAGGGTGTGGCCACCCTCGTGGTAGGCGGTGACCTTCTTCTCCTGCTCGGAGATTACCTTGGAGGTACGGCGCGGACCGCCGATAACTCGGTCGACTGCCTCTTCCAGCGCATCCGCAGTAATGATATTGCCGTTGACGCGAGCGGTCAGCAGCGCAGCTTCATTCAGCACGTTCTGCAGATCAGCACCGCTCATACCGGCGGTGCGCTTGGCCAGCGACGTCAGATCCGCATCCGGCCCCAGCGGCTTGTTCCGGGCGTGGACCTTCAGAATTGCCTCGCGGCCCTTCAGGTCTGGTGCACCCACCGGAATCTGTCGGTCAAAACGGCCCGGGCGCAGCAGCGCCGGGTCGAGAATATCCGGACGGTTGGTCGCAGCCATGATGATCACACCTTGACGATCACCAAAACCATCCATTTCCACCAGCAGCTGGTTCAGGGTTTGCTCACGCTCATCATGGCCGCCGCCCATACCGGCACCACGCTGGCGACCGACGGCGTCAATCTCGTCGATGAAGATAATGCACGGGCTGTTTTCCTTGGCCTGATTAAACAGGTCACGGACACGAGAGGCACCGACACCGACGAACATTTCGACGAAGTCCGAACCCGAGATGGTGTAGAAAGGCACTCCTGCCTCACCAGCGACGGCGCGGGCCAGCAAGGTCTTACCGGTACCGGGAGGACCGTAGAGCAGAACACCACGCGGAATCTTCGCGCCGAGCTCCTCGTAGCGAGCTGGGTGCTGCAGGAAATCCCTAATCTCGTCGAGCTCCTGGACGGCCTCATCGGCACCAGCAACATCCTCGAACGTATTGGTCGGGGTCTCCTTGTTCAGCAGCTTGGCGCGGTTGCCACCAAAGCCGAACATGCCGTTCTTGCCGCCTTGCATGCGGCTGAAGAAGTACATGATGACGAAGAAGAAAATCACCATCGGCAGCAGGAAGCCCAAGGTGGACATCAGGAAGGAATCCTGCGTGACCTTGGTATCGAACTTCTCCATGCCCTTGGCGGCAGCGACCTTGTCAAAGACCTGGTCGGTCGCACGCGCTGGGTACTTGGTCATCACCTTCGTGACGTCCTCAGTACCCTCGACCTCCACGCCCTTCTTCAGGGTGAGGCGAATTCGCTGTTCGCGATCGTCAATCTGAGCTTCCGTGACATTGCCCTTATCCAACTGGGTCAGGGCAACGGACGTATCCACCTCGCGGTATTCCCGGGAATCATCCGCCAGCTGGGTAATAGCAAAGAGGATAATCAGGATGATGCCGGCAACGGTGGCAAACCGGAACACCTTTTTCTTGTCCATACAGTGGGTTCGCTTTTCGCTCTCTACATCTATTAGTTGCTTTTATTAATTGTACGCATCAACGAGTTCTTCTCGAAGACACATCAATGACACAACGTGGGGTCAGGGCTCATGGCACCTGACCCCACAGTTGGCATAACGCATCGCAACCGAAAAAAGTTTCCAACTCCTACTTTTCATAGCTAGAACACAGCTAGAACTGCGGGAGGTACGCGCGCAATGCCCGTCGTAAAGCATCGGCACTGTGCAGTAAGTGCCGAAGATTGACCTAGTTCTGATAAACGCGCGGGTGCAGCGTGCCGACGTACGGCAGGTCGCGGTAGCGCTCGGCGTAATCCAGGCCGTAACCGATGACGAACTCGTTCGGAATGTCGAAGCCAACATCCGCAACGTCCAGTTTGGTGCGCACAGCCTCCGGCTTACGCAGCAGCGTAATGACCTCCAGGGAGCGCGGATTACGGTTGCGCAGGTTCTTAATCAACCAGGACAGGGTCAGACCGGAGTCAATGATGTCCTCAACGATTACGACATCGCGTCCCTCAATATCGCGATCCAGGTCCTTCAAAATACGCACCACGCCTGACGACGAGCTGGAGTTTCCGTAACTGGAAACCGCCATAAACTCCATCTGGCTGGGAATGCTGAGCTGACGGGCGAAGTCAGTCAGGAAGAACACCGCGCCCTTGAGCACTGCGACCAGAATCAGATCGCTGTCGGCATCCTTGTACTTCTCATTCACACGATGCGCCATCTCGGCAATGCGAGCATGCAGCTCCTCTTCGCCAATGAGAACTGCCTCTACCTCATCGCCGTAGGGGTTTGCGGGGACGTTGAAATCCTTCACATCATGCATCGCATTTCCTTTCCGCACTTCTATTGCGGCGTGTCGATGGAGCGTAACTGCCCCAGTGCAAGTTCAGGGTTATGGCAACCGATAGTTCTCGGCCGCCGGAAGTTGGATTGCGGCACCTTTTCTTAAGACACCGCGGGACGATTCATTACCAATTGTAGAGTGCCATCTTTTCGCTCAACGACCAACCTGGCATTTCTGTCAGCACCATCGCGCCCGCGGGTCACCGGCACTTCCCCCTGGCCGTGATAGCGGTGCACGAGCGCCATAACCATGTCGATCTGTTTACTACTGGGCTCCGCACCCGCCTGCCTCAACCAACGAGCGAGGACGCGCACCGCGATGGCGTCGTCAAGCTCAGCGACCCCTCGCACAGACAGGCTCCCGCTTGCCGACGCCACTTCCTCCCCCAGCAGCGCATCCAGAGCCGACTCGGCGTGAGCGTCCAAAAAGTCATTGTCGACTGCTGCAATCCCCGCAGTCTTAGCGAGATTTTCCGCAACTCCCGGCCCCAGCTCCTGCTCCAGCAGCGGCAAAATCGTCTTTCGAACCCGGACGCGGGCGTAATGGTCGTCCTGGTTGTGTGGGTCGTGCCAGACCTTTAAGCCCAGCTCTTCACAGCAGAGCTGGGTGTCGGTGCGTCGCACACCGAGCAGCGGACGCAGAATCCGAGTCCCGTCCGACCACGTGAGATTGTCTCGGATAGCGGACAGCGCCTGCGGGCCACCCCCTCTGGCCAGCCGCAGCAAAACTGTTTCCGCCTGGTCGTCCAACGTGTGGGCGAGCATCAGCGCCGCACCTCGAGATTGGGCGATCTGCCGTAGGACTCGGTGTCGAGCCAAACGCGCCTCGTATTCGGGACCGCGGTCGGAATCGTTATTGATATCGACCGCGATAACCTCGGCCGTAGCCCCCATCCCCCGAGCTATGTGGGCGGCGCGCTCAGCGACTTCTGCAGAGCCCTGCTGAAGCTGATGATCAACGACGACGGCGTGAACGTTGCGGCCGGCCAGTGCCCCCTTGGGCCCGAAAGCTTCCGCACAGGCCCCGGCGGTCAGGGCGAGCGAATCCGCACCGCCGGAAAGCCCAATGACGATACCGCTGCCCAACTCCTGCCCCACCTGCTGCACTATCGCGCGGACAGCTTGCCGAATGATGAGGAAATGAGGGCTGCGGTCCGGCCAAAAAGGTCTAGCCAACGCGCCCACCACTTGCGATGGTTTCCATCGCGGTAAGCAGAATTCGCTCCTGAGTCGGGCGCGCGATCAGCTGCACCGGCAATCCAGAAGTCGGCTCCACAACGATGCCGGCCGGGAATCCCAGGTAATTCCACGTCGAAACGTAAGGGGTGAAGCGCAGATTGGACAACAGGTTCACAATCCAGGGCATGCGATGCCATGCGCGGATCCGCGGTGGATTCTTGGCCAGAGCCGGAGTAATCAAGATGGTGTCACCCGGCAGCTCACGCTCGATGCGGGCGCCATCGCGTGCCACTTGGCGGCCATTGATTGTGAAACGCAGCAAGCGCCCAATGCCAGCGTGGACTCGGTTGCGCCACTCCAGGTGATCCGGGCACGGCTCGTCACGGAGCTGATCTGCCACCCCCGCAGTCCAGCGCGCGAGCATCGGCAGCGGGTTCAGCGGGTACGGCATGTTCTTTTCCGTGACGGCAAAGCCCTTGTCCGCGAATACTCTCGCCGCCTGTTGCGCCGCATCGACGTACTCCGGTGCAGCCTTTAACCCGAATACGGGCGCAGTGGTGTCCACGCTGACGGCGAAGTTTTCAGGTAGGGTCTTCGCCGGATCCTCCGCATCCACCATGCCATTTGTGAGGATTTTGGTAATCAGGCGCAAGTCCTCGTTGTTGACTGTGAGCACCCCTTGGACAGACATTCCGTACCAGTCATTGCCGCCCACGCGCCCCGGCATTGTTCCCGGGGTCGCCTTCAGGGTCGAAAGCCCGCAGCACGCTGCAGGGATACGCAGTGACCCCATGCCGTCGTTGCCCTGCGCAAACGGAACCATCCCAGCGGCGACAGCCGCTGCGGATCCGCCGGAGGACCCACCCGGAGTGTGCCCCGGCAGAATCGGATTGTCGACGGCCAGCCCCGGCAGCGTCGTCGTCCCCCACGTACAGAACTGCGGATTCACCGTAGTTCCCACTGCGATTGCGCCGGCGCTAGTCAACTGCTGGACAAACGGGTTCTCTAGAGCGGTGTTTTCCTTCAGCGCGAATGGCACACCTGCGAGCGGCAACTCCGAGAGGTTCTCACTTTGCTCGAGTTCCCGCGCAGCCTGCAGAGCCCTACCCGCCCACACTTCACGGAAGGCATGAATCCCTCCATCCAGTCTGGAGATAGCGTCGAGACTGCGCTGCACGCTGTCCACCGGGCTTAGCTTTCCCTCGCGAACCTGTGCGGCAACCTCGTGAACGGTTGGCAAGTTCCTAATCGCGGAAGTGTGAGAGGCCATTGCGGATTCATCTCCTCAAATTAATTTCAGTGGCAAATGAATCTCAGTTTAGATATCCGCCAGGGCGCTCGCTGCCTTATCGGCCGCAGCTCGTGCCGGCAACAGGCTCGCTTCGTTGGAAATCAGTGCGAACGTCAGCACCTGCCCCGACTTCGTCACCACATACCCCGCCAACGCCGAGGCTTTATTCAGCGTGCCTGTCTTCGCACGGACGATGCCCGCCCCGGACTGGCCGGCAAAGCGCGTCGACAAAGTGCCGGACACCGCCGCCACCGGCAGGCTATCCAACAGTGGGCGCAAAGACGTGCTTTCCGACGACTCCTGCGGCTCCGCCAGTCCCCCCTGCTCGGCCGACTCCACCGGCCCCGCAGCCGAATTGAGCACCTCGGAGAGATGCTGCGGAGAAATACGGTTATCCGTGCTCAGACCACTGGAGTCCGACAGCACCGCGCCGTCGAGCGGAAAACCGTGCTCCGCGAGGGTGTCTCGAACTGCGCGCGCAGCTCCTTCAAAAGTCGGTGGCAGGCCGCGAGAGATAGCCACCTCACGGGCAATGGACTCGGCTAGCACGTTGTCGCTGTAGTTCATCATCTCGTGCACACGGGTAACCAGCGGAGCCGACTGCACGAGCGCAACTGGGTCTGGATCCAGAGGCAGCGACTGACCATCCTTGGCCGCATCCCTCAGGCTGCCTCCGTTTTCCGCACCAAGCGCCTTGGCCAGTGCATCGGCGGCATCCGCAGCTGGCGTGGCGCTGCGCTGCGATTCCTCATTCGTCGGATCAATACGACCAGCATCCATCATCACCGACTCCACCGGTGCGATGTAACCGTCCTCCAGCCCCGCACGCTCCCAGGTCTCGTGGAAGCTCTCGGTGAATAGAGAGTTGTCGAGATAAACCTTGCCGACCCCCTCAGGAATGACCACGGAAATCTTTTTCGCCAACTCAGCGATTGAAGCCGAGTCCTGGAAGAACCCTTCCCCGTCCTCGCTTAAGGTGGGGTCGCCCCCGCCGTGCAAAACGATGTCATTAGTTCCCGTGATCCGGGAGACGCGGGTGGAGACTCGATGATCTTCACCTAAGTCCAACAGTGCGGCAGACGCGGTGAGAATCTTCATGCTGGACGCCGGCATGGCCACCGCGGTGTCATTGATCCCCCACAGTTTCTGGCCGGTCGTAGCATCGCTGACAATTCCATGCAGCTCACCGAAAGCTGGATCAGCCGCAGCAGCGTCCATGATGGCGCTGACTTTTTGGTCCAGAGTGCCGTCGTCAAGCGAAGACTGCGCAGCCGTCACAGGAGCGGAAACATGACTGACGGCGGGCGGCGCATCGACCACAATCTGACGATTGTTATTGACGACAACCGCTACGCCGCTGCCCGCTGCGATAACGAGAACACCGGCGATGGCACCGCCGATTTTCAGTCCACGCGACTTCTTGGATTTGCCGGATTTTACGGAACTGGGCGATTTTTGCGTGCCCTTAGCGGCGGTTTTGGAGCTGTCAGAGTCGGTACTACCCACGGTCACAAACACCTTCTTCCTGGAAACAAAACCTCACTTAAGGTGCACAAATAAACGGTTTTGAGCGGGTTTCGCATAAGATAGCCGTCAGAGAAGTGTACACCGATTATAAGGAGTCATCGCCGTGAGCGTTGAGGTCACTATTGAGATCCCGAAGGGTCAGCGCAACAAGTACGAAGTCGACCACGAGACCGGCAAGGTCTACCTCGACCGCTACCTGTTCACCCCAATGGCCTACCCGGCCGACTACGGCTTCATCGATGAAACCCTCGGCGAGGATGGCGACCCGTTGGACGCTCTCGTAATCCTGCCGGAGCCGGTTTTCCCGGGCGTTATTGTCAAGGCTCGTCCGCTCGGCGTTTTCAAGATGACCGACGAGGCCGGCGGCGACGACAAGCTGCTGTGCGTCCTGGATGATGTCCGCTTCGACCACTACCAGGACATCGACGATGTCTCCCAGTTCACCAAGGACGAGATTGAGCACTTCTTCGTCCACTACAAGGACCTGGAGCCGGGCAAGGAAGTTTCCGGTTCGGGCTGGGGCGACAAGGCCGAGGCTGAGCGCATCCTGGCTGAGGCTATCGAGCGCCACAAGTAAGAGCCACAATTAAGAATTGCGCTAACCAACTCCCTTCCTGGGGTTCGCCCCTTTGACGCAGTTCCTGTGATTCAGCGCTACGGCCGTCGGAGTTTTCCTCCGGCGGCCTTTGTGCTTCCGGCGATAAGGCCAGATTGCGTATAGTGCGCACTATGGAAACCGTAAACGTATCTGAAGTACCCGAAGACGCACAGATCATTGATGTCCGCTCACAGATGGAGTGGGATGACGGCCACGCCACCGGCGCCATTCACATCCCCATGGAAGAGATTCCGTCCCGCTACGGCGAGCTGGATCTGGATTCCGACATTTACCTGATGTGCCGCTCCGGTGGACGTGCCGCTCAGGTTTCTTCCTGGCTGGAGAAGAACGGTATCGACACCATCGTCATCACCGGCGGCATGATCGACTGGGAGCACTTCGGCCGCCCGATGGAGAAGGCCAACTAAATCAACTACAACTGCCCTGCCTACCTGCAGGGCAGTTTTTCATTTATTTACCCACCCCAAAGCACCGATCTTCTAACAGTCCGCAGGCAAACAAGGGCATTTTTAGTTGGCCATGTCCCATTATTGATGGTTCCCCAGATTGTCTAGTATGGGAAGTATGTCTGATTCATCCGTACTTTCCTCGGCGGACTCAGCCGACACCAGCGGTGGTGTGGCAGCCGACGTAGGCGCGAAGGTGCCTGCTGTTGACGCACAGAGCGGCACCAAGGCGAAGAAGGCTCGCAAGGGGGCGAAAGCCAAAAACAAGGCCAGTACTAAGGCCAGAACTAAGTCCAAGTGCAAGCCCGGCTCCGCAAACGAACCCGCCGTCGCACCGGCGGCCCTGCGCAAATCCGCGTCCTGGTGCCTGGCACAGCTCGACGCGGCTGTCCGTACCAGTGTCAACGCGGCTCTTGGCCGCACTCAGATTGAGTCGATTTCCATCCGCGGATATTGGGTTCTGGAGGCCATCGCCGATGGCGGCGACATGGCTCAAACCGAGCTGAGCGCACTGCTCGGCATGGACCGCTCTGACATGGTTCGCCTAATCGACTCTCTGGAGTCGGCAAATCTAGTCGAGCGCACCCGAGACTCCAAAGATCGTCGCCGCCAGCTCATCGCGCTGACAGAAACGGGCAACACCACCCGCGCATCTCTGCGACGCTCACTCCGCAGAGCCGAGCGCGCCGCCGTCTCTGAATGTGCACCCGAGGTACGCGCGCTGCTTGCATCGCTTGCCGACGACTCCGCTGCAAGCCACGAAGCTGACACCGGTACTCCGCTTTCTGACAATGCCGGCGCGAAGACCCCTGAGACCGCTACCCCAGAGGCCACGGCCACTGAGACAGACACCAAGGGCATGGCGGAGAATAAGACGCAGGCGACGTCGTCAAGCGATGCCCAGCGTCCAAAACGGAAGAAGTCGAAGAAGAAGAAAAAGCGCAAGAAAAAGAAGAAGGGAGCTTCAAAGTGATCAGCACGGAGCAGAAGTTCCTGCGCGCTACGGAGCAGCCGCTTGAGCGCACGCTCATTGACATCGTCCGGGCGACCGCGCGAAGGTTCCCCGAGGCTGAGGCCATCGATGACGGCGAGGTTGTCGTCACGTATGCGGAATTGATCAACGAGATTGATTCCACAGCTACGTGGCTCTACGAACAGGGCATCCGTCGCGGCGACCGCATTGGTGTGCGGATGCCGTCGGGAAACCGCGAGCTCTACCTGGCAATTTTGTCCATCATGGCTGCCGGTGCCGCCTACGTTCCGGTAGACGCGGACGACCCCGACGAGCGTGCCGAAATGGTCTTCGGCGAGGCCGGTATCGCCGGTTACTTCGATGCTGAAGGCCTACATTTGGCTGGCTCCACGGCACGTAATCGCCCCCGCCCGCTGGACTCCGACGCCGACTCCGACGAGGAAGAGACGGAATCGACGCCGCCGAGCGCACGCGAGATCATCTCGCAGGAGCCCACTCCTGACGACGACTGCTGGACTATTTTCACCTCTGGCTCCACCGGCAAGCCCAAGGGCGTGGCGGTCACCCACCGCAGCGCCGCCGCTTTTGTCGATGCGGAGGCCCGATGGTTCTTGGCCAACCACCCGGAAGGACCGCTCGGCCCGGACGACCGCGTTCTCGCCGGCCTGTCCGTCGCCTTCGACGCCTCCTGTGAGGAAATGTGGCTGGCCTGGCGAAATGGTGCTTGCCTGGTGCCGGCACCACGTTCGCTGGTGCGCTCCGGCGTGGACCTGGGCCCGTGGCTGATTTCCCGCCACATCACCGCTGTTTCCACGGTTCCGACGCTGGCTGGCCTGTGGCCCGCCGAGGCACTCGACAGCGTGCGCCTGCTCATCGTCGGCGGCGAAGCCTGCCCGCAAGAGCTGGTCGAGCGCCTGTCCACCCCAGAGCGCGAGATGTGGAACACCTACGGCCCCACCGAGGCCACCGTCGTGGCCTCCGGCATCGAGTTGAAGCCCGGTAAGCCCGTAACCATCGGATACCCGCTGGACGGCTGGGACCTCACCGTCATCGACGAGGAGGGCAACCCCGTCCCACCGGGCACGAAGGGCGAGCTGGTCATCGGCGGTGTGGGACTCGCGCGCTATTTGGATCCGGAGAAGGACGCCGAGAAGTACGCGCCGCTGCCAGCCCTGGGCTGGGAGCGCGCGTACCGCACCGGCGACCACGTCATCATGGATGCGGACGGACTGTACTTCGCTGGCCGCGTCGACGATCAGGTTAAGATCGGCGGGCGCCGTATTGAGCTCGGCGAGGTCGAGGCGCACTTGGCTGCCCTCCCCGGCGCTACTCAGGCGACTGTCGTGGTGCAGAAGACCGGCGGCGGCGACTCCGTCCTGGTCGGCTACGTCGGGGCCGGTGGCGACGCCGCAGCCATGGACTACGACAAGTGCATGGACACTCTCCGCGATGCTATGCCAGCCGCGATGGTGCCACGCCTGCACATCATGGATGAGCTGCCGGTTCGTACCTCCGGCAAGGTCGACAAGGCGGCGTTGCCGTGGCCACTGCCCGCGCGTGCGGGTGAGGGCGACGTCGACAAGCTGAGCCCTGTGGAGAAATGGCTGTCCGATATCTGGGCGGACGTGCTGTCCGTACCTGCGCCCGGCGCGGCCTCGGACTTCTTTGCCCTGGGCGGCACGTCCCTGGCGGCGGCGAGCGTCATCGCGCGCATTCGCCAGCGCGCCCCGCAGGTCGCCGTACGCGATCTCTACGACCATCCCCGCCTGGGCAATCTCGCCGAGGAACTGGTCGCGCGCGGTTTCATCAGCGACGACATGCTTGCCGACGCGCCAGACCCCACCGCCCACCTGGAAAAGGTGCCCGAGCCGACGCCTGTCTCCCGCAAGACCCGTTGGGCGCAGGTCGGTCTCATGGTGCCGCTGCAGTGGGCACGTGGTATGCGCTGGGTAACGTGGCTTGCGATTATCAACTGGGTTATCGGCGGGCCGCTGACACTACCAGGCTGGTTGGTGGCTGTACTGGCCGTGTTGTTCCTGACCCCGCTGGGGGTTATGCCCATCAACGCGGCGACGACACGCCTGCTCACGCGCAACATCACCCCGGGCGACTACCCGCGTGGCGGTTCGGTGCATCTGCGCCTATGGGCGGCTGAACGCCTGACAGAGAGCTCCGGTACGCACTCTGTGGCGGGTGCTCCGTTCGTGCTGTGGTATGCCCGCATGCTGGGCGCCCGCATTGGTAAGGGCGTGAATCTGCACGCGCTGCCGCCGGTGACCGGTCTGGTCAAACTGGATGATTACTGTTCCATCGAACCGGAGGTAGACCTGTCCGGATACTGGGTCGATGGTGATGTCGTCCACGTCGGCGAAGTCACTATTGGCAAGCGCGCCCGCATCGGTGCCCGCTCAACGCTGCTGCCCGGCGCGCGTATCGGCAATGACGCTCACATCGAAGCGGGTTCCACCGTCACCGGTGAAAAGAAGGTCAAGGCCGGCGCGCGCTGGTCGGGTTCCCCGGCTCGCAAGGTCGGCCGGTCCAAGCACCGCTTCCCGGAGGAAGTCCCGCCGGCGCGTCGCCACTGGGTGGCTATCTACGGTCTTACCGCTGTGTTACTGACGCTGGTGCCGCTGTCCGCTGCGGTCGCGATGGCTGCTGTCATCGGTTGGGGCACGGGGCTTATCGACGGCACCACCGAGCTAACCACCTCGAATCTCTGGCCAACGCTGGGCAGCGCCGTGCTGTGGGCTATTCCCGCCACCTTCGTCGGTGTTGCGGTATATGCCCTGCTGACGCTGATTCTCGTGCGCCTGTTCAGCATCGGCCTGAAGCCGGGAGTGTTCCCGGTGCGTTCGCGCGTGGGTTGGCAATCCTGGGCAACAATTCGCCTGATGGATGCTGCTCGTCATGACCTGTTCTTCGTCTACGCCTCCATGCTGACTCCGCTGTGGCTGCGTGCGCTGGGTGCCCGGATTGGCCACGACAGCGAGGTCTCCACCGCGATTGGTATTCCGAAGTTCTTGCACGTCAAGGACGAGTCCTTCTTGGCTGACGACACCATGGTCGGCAGCTACGAACTCGGCGGTGGTTGGCTGCTGGTGGGCGACTCCCGTATCGGCAAGCGCGCCTTCCTGGGCAACTCCGGCATCACGCTTCCGGAACGCAAGCTGGCGAAGAACTCGCTGGTGGCGGTGCTGTCCTCTACGCCGAAGAAGACCAAGTCCGGTTCCAACTGGTGGGGTTCGCCGCCGGAGCGCATGCGCCGTGTGGGCACTGTCTCCAGCGATGAGTCGGCGCAGACCTACCGTCCGACTACGGGGTTGAAGGTCGCCCGCGGCATCGTCGAGACGCTGCGTGTCCTGGCGCCGATGGTCTCTCTCATGCTGGCGACGATCACGCTGTTGAGCCTGCAGGGAATTGGTATGTTCACCGCGGAGCTGGTCACTGCAGGTGGCGTTGGCGCTGCCCTGCTCGGCCTGGTGGTCGCGTGGCTGCTCTCCCCTGCCGTGCTGCTAATCGTTGGTGTGCTGGGGCTGCTCATCACGGCCGTGGCCAAGTGGGTGTGCGTCGGCAAGCACAAGCCCGGTGATCACCCGCTGTGGAGCAAGTTCGTCTGGCTCAATGAGCTGCAGGATGCATTCGTCGAAATGGTCGCCGCGCCGTGGTACCTGAACCCGGCGATGGCCACCGGCGGTATCGCACGCGCGATGCGTCTGCTCGGCGCTAACGTTGGCCACGGCGTGTGGCTGGAGACGTACTGGCTGCCCGAGACCGACCTTGTCACAATCGAGCGAGGTGCTTCTGTCGGCCGTGGTTGTGTCGTTCAGACGCACCTGTTCACCGACCGTGTGATGACGCTCGACACCGTCCACATCGGACACGGCTCCGTACTGGGACCGCACTCAGTCGCACTGCCGGCATCTGTGCTTGACGACGGCTGCCGCGTCGAGCCCGGTTCCCTCGTCATGCGCGGTGATCACGTTCCTGCACACACCTCCTGGCGAGGTAACCCAATTGAGCCGGTAGTGACAAAGAAGAAGTAAGGACTGGACAGAGGGCTAAGTGAGCGAGGTTTCTACTTTATATTGAGTAATTCTTCACATTTTGACGGTTGACCATTTACGCTATTTCACATGACTAATTTTCCTAGCAAAAATGGTTTAGACCAGCCAATCACACCGCTGCGTTTTCTAGAGCGCAGCGCCCGTGTCCACCCGGACAAAATTGGTTTCGTCGACGGCCCGCGTCGCATTACCTTCGCCGAAATGGCCGCCGATGCGCAGGCTTTTGCGCATGCACTGCTCGACGACGGGCTGAAGAAAAACGATCGGGTCGGCGTTCTGGCGGCCAATAGCTACGAAGCCCTTCTCGCGCAGTTCGCCATTCCGCTGGCCGGTGGCGTGGTAGTCGCAATTAATACCCGCCTGGCCGCCAAGGAAATCGAGTACATCCTCGAGCACTCTGAAATCACTACGCTGCTCGGCGAACAACCACTAATTGACACGGCTCTACCAACAGTCGGCCATCTGCTCAAGCAGGTCATCTATATCGCCGACGGCGACGGCAACGAGCCCGAGATTGCTGACACTGCCGCTTACCGGGCTGAAGATATAGCAGCTGCTACTTTTAGCCAGTATTTGGCTGGGGACAGCGTCGTCAAGCGGGAAAAGAATCGCCCGAACCTGCCCTACAGCGTCGACGACGAACACGACCCCATCGCCATCAATTACACCTCCGGTACAACAGGTAAGCCGAAAGGCGTGGTGTACACGCACCGAGGCGCGTACCTCAATGCACTCGGACAGGTGCAAACAATGCACTTCAACCACTACACCGTCTACCTGTGGACGCTGCCAATGTTCCACTGTTCCGGCTGGTGTACCGGCTGGGCGGCGATGTCGACCAGCGCTCGTCAAGTGGCGATTCGCGCTGTTCGTGGTCCCGAAATGTGGCGACTCATCCTCGAGGAAGGGGTCACTGCAATGTGCGGTGCACCAGCTGTACTGACCACACTTGTCGATGATGACAACAAGCGTCGCGTCAGCAATCTGCGCATCATGACCGCGGGCGCGCCACCGAGTCCGACAATTATCACGCGCTGTGAGAATATCGGTGTCGAGATTACGCACGTATACGGCCTCACAGAGTCCTACGGTCCTTTCACGGTTTGTGAATCACAACCTGATTGGAAGGACATGACTGTGCGCCGACGCGCTGTCCTCAAAGCGCGCCAAGGAGTCGCGACCGTTACAAACCAGGATGTTCGCATCATCGAACAAACTGATGCACTCGACGCACCACTGATTGACGTCCCCAGCGACGGCACTACCATCGGCGAAATCATCATGACTGGCAACGGTGTCATGAATGGCTATTTCAAGGATCCCGAAGCCACTGAATACGCTTTTCGTGGCGGCTGGTTTCATACCGGCGACCTCGGTGTCATGCATCCCGACGGCTATATTCAGCTGCTTGACCGCGCGAAGGACGTCATCGTCTCCGGCGGTGAGAACATTTCCACCATTGAGGTCGAGCAGGCTGTGGTCAGCTACCCAGATGTTTCCGACTGCGCTGTCATCGGCGTGCCCGATGACAAGTGGGGCGAACGCCCACGTGCATACGTAGTTCTGCGGCCGGAGGCCCGCTGCCAGGGCACTGCGGAAGAAGCGGCCGAGCACAACAAGAACGTAGCCGAAGTTGTCATTGCACACTGTCGCGCACACATCGCCGGTTATAAGATTCCACGCGATGTAGTTGTCATTGATGAGCTGCCACGCACCTCCACTGGCAAGGTGCGTAAAAATGAACTACGCGACCTAGCCTGGGAGAACGAAAAGACACGCATCAAGGGCTAACAGAGGCCGAAAGTGCTGCCGTTTTCCGAAAACGCGGTGCCCACCCCAATGTGATTATGCTCGTAGTCATAAAGACTATTCATCCCACCTCTTTCAAGGAGTGACCTCGAGTGACCCAGGCTTCCGACACTTCCCTGAGGGGTGCCAAGATTCCGTTCGATGGCCCGGTCCAGTCAGGCATTGAACAGCCCGGCCAGGCACACCTGCGCCTCGTCGCATTAGACCTGAAGGATGGCATCGACGCAGCGGGTCTGAAGGACTTATTCTCCTCGCTTACCGACGTTGCCCGCCGCCTCACCCAAGGCCAGGACATCGAGGGGTATCTGGAACCGGAAATGGTCGCAGCCACCGCAAATCTGACCATTACCGCCGGTTTCGGTGAGCCCATCTTCGACATCCTGGGCAAACCAGAGCGCAAGCCCGCTGGCCTGCACGATATCCCCGCTTTCCAACACGACAGGCTTCGCCCGGAATGGGGCCAGTCGGACTTTGTGTTGCAACTGTGCGGTGACGACCTAGTCACCGTTACTGCCGCGGCCCGCCTGCTGGAAAAGAAAGCAGCTCCGTGGGCTCGCGTGAAGTGGTTCCAGAAGGGCTTCTCCTACGCCTGGGGCTCGCAGCCACACGGCGCTACCCCACGCAACCCGCTGGGTCAGCTCGACGGCACCGTCAACCCGTCCACTCCGGATGAATGGTCCGAACAGGTGTGGATCGACTCCAAGGACAAGGCGATTAACAACTCCTGCGTGATGGTCGTTCGCCGTATCGCACTCGACCTGAACAATTGGGATGAGCTCAGCACCGACGAACGCTCCATCGTTATCGGCCGTGACTTCCACACCGGCGCTCCTCTTTCCGGCGGCAACGACGAGTTCGACGAAGAGGACATGGACGCCATCGATGACAAGGGAGAGTACCTCATCCACCGCCAGTCTCACTTGGCACTGTCCCGTGAGCAAGATGGCCAACCTGACGACGCCCTGCGCCGCCGCGCCTATGCATACGAAGACCAGCCCGGTGAGCCGGCCTTCCCGTTCCAAGGACCGAACGTTGGCCTGGTCTGGGTTGCATTCCAGAAGAACCCGGACAACCAGTTCAGCGCAATCCAGGCCCGTTTGGATCGCGGTGACCTGCTCAATGAGTGGAACCGCCACATCGGCTCCGCTGTGTATTGGATCGCCCCTGGCACCACCCCAGATTCCTACTGGGGCCAGGAGCTGATTGAAGGGTAGAGGCTGCAAGCTGGCGTGCTAAAGCCTGACGGACTAATAAGCTTACGGGCTGCAAATGTGAAACTGACCCAGTTTATGACACTTTCGGGCAAAATTTCTGACCGTTTTCGTCATAAACTCAGTCAGCAACTCCATTGGCCCGCTGCCGCCAGCCATAAGAAAACGCCCGCCGAGTGCCTGAGCACTCCTGCGGGCGTTACTTCTAGACAAGAACTCTGTCAGTCACGAGCCACCGAACTAGTCACCAATCTGGTCGCGGCCGCGCTTAACAATCTTCGGATCCGGAGTACCGACCAGCTCGTGGTCCTTCTCCGTGTACTCGAACTTGCTCAGCACATAACGCATCGCATTGATGCGGGCACGCTTCTTGTCGTTGGACTTGATGGTAATCCACGGGGACTCATCGGTATCCGTGTAGCGGAACTGCTCTTCCTTCGCGCGGGTGTAGTCACCCCAACGATCCAGCGATGCGAGGTCCATCGGAGAGAGCTTCCACTGACGCACCGGGTCAACCTGGCGAATAGCGAAGCGAGTGCGCTGCTCCTTCTGGGTCACCGAGAACCACAGCTTGGTCAGCGAAATACCGGAGCCCAGAATCATGTTCTCCAGCATTGGAACCTCACGCAGGAACTCTGCGTGCTGAGACTCAGTACAGAAACCCATCACGCGCTCAACGCCCGAACGGTTGTACCAAGAACGGTCGAAGAAGACGATTTCGCCTGCGCACGGGAAGTGCTCAATGTAGCGCTGGAAGTACCACGAGGTGGACTCACGCGGCGACGGCTTTTCCAGAGCCACGGTACGAGCACCACGCGGATTCAGGTGCTCATTAAAGCGCTTAATGGTACCGCCCTTACCGGCGGCGTCACGGCCTTCGAAGAGGATGATGTGCTTCTGACCAGTTTCCTTGGTCCAGTTCTGCCACTTCAGAAGCTCAATCTGCAGCTTCCTCTTAATAGACTCGTATTCCTTGCGCGTCATGCGCTCTTCGTACGGGTAGCCATCGCGCCAGGTATCAACCCGCTCACCGTCTGGGGTGACCAGTACCGGATCGTCCTCATCAGAATCATCGACGACGTAACCTTCGGTCTTCGCCAAATCGACGATGTGGAATTCCTCTTCATTCTTGTCAGCCATACCCCTTATCCTACTGAATATCTCTGTCGCACGTCCCCCATGCGGGTGCCCTTACCTGCAATTTCCCAGCAGTTAACGTTCCGTGTTACCAAGATTGTGGGGTGGAACCGCGCACAAAGGCCGTCGATAAGCGCTGCGCGTACAATAAAGGCCATGTTGTTATCCGAAGCTCTTGCCTCCCGTGCAGAAACCGCTGACCGCCTAGCTGAGGTTAGGCGTCGACTAGCAATCGTTTCTCTGGTGCAAGAAGGAGATACCCCCGATGAAGACCCCAAGTCGCTCATCGCTGAAGCCGAACGGCTGATGACGCGCTTCGAGTGGCTAGTGCGCTCTATCAACGCCACTAATTCTGCTACCCCATTCGATGACGGCACGCTTAGCGACGCGCTTGCGAAGCGCGACCACCAGCTAACTCTGCGGGAGTTCTACACTTCCGCAGCCGACAAAGCCTCGGGCCGACGTGATCGATACTCGGCCTCGGAGATTCGTTATGTCGCGACTGTGGATATTCAGTCGTTGCGTAAGAAGGCCGACAGGGCAGCAAAGGAGTACCGCGCGTTGGATACCCGTATCCAGCAAGTTAACTGGGCCACCGAGCTTATTGAGGCCGAAAACAAGCCGGCCGAATAGTACAGCAGCCAGGGCCGGTAGTGAAACCGGCAAGGCTAAAAAGCGAAGCCTATACAATTTAATAAGTCGGTAGTTGCATCCAGATTGTCGGCGAGCGCGACGGCCTGTCTCTGGCCTTAAAGGGACACCCAAAGATCTCACCTGTACTGAGGCAGCAGGATTAATAACAGATAGTCCTCGGCATTGCGTACATGGGTACAGATCATCGGTTATTTTTCACTACCAAGCGCTGAGGCATCTGATGCGACGAGGGTGGGTTCGGGGACTTAAACTTTCTCAAGTTACACAGCAAAAGCGCCGCTGAGGGACACCCCTCAGCGGCGCTTTTTAAGGCTAACTCAAGCAGTTAGGACCTCTCTTAGAAGCCCATGCCACCCATCTCGTCGCCACCCGGCATTGCCGGCATTGCCGGTTCCGGCTTGTCAGCGACAACAGCCTCGGTGGTCAGGAACAGAGCCGCAATGGAAGCGGCATTCTGCAGTGCGGAGCGGGTAACCTTCACCGGGTCGTTGATACCAGCTTCCATCAGGTCGATGTACTCGCCGGTAGCAGCGTTCAGGCCCTCACCCTGCGGCAGGGAAGCAACCTTCTCGGTAACGACGCCGGCCTCGAGGCCAGCGTTCAGAGCAATCTGGCGCAGCGGAGCTGCCAGAGCCGCACGCACGATGCGGACACCGGTTGCCTCGTCGCCGGCCAGACCCAGCTCGTCGTCAAGCACGTGCGAAACCTGCAGCAGTGCAGAACCGCCACCAGCGACGATGCCCTCTTCCACAGCAGCCTTTGCGTTACGGACGGCATCCTCGATGCGGTGCTTGCGCTCCTTGAGCTCGACCTCAGTTGCGGCGCCAGCCTTGATGACTGCAACACCGCCGGCGAGCTTAGCCAGGCGCTCCTGCAGCTTCTCCTTGTCGTAGTCGGAGTCGGAGTTCTCAATCTCAGCGCGAATCTGGTTGACGCGGCCCTCGATAGCGGACTGGTCGCCAGCACCCTCGACGATGGTGGTCTCGTCCTTGGTGACGACGACCTTGCGAGCGCGACCCAGCAGCGGCAGGTCAGCGGTCTCGAGCGACAGGCCGACCTCCTCAGAGATGACCTGGCCATCGGTCAGGATCGCCATGTCCTGCAGCATTGCCTTACGACGGTCACCGAAGCCCGGAGCCTTCACAGCGACAGACTTGAAGGTGCCGCGGATCTTGTTGACGACCAGGGTGGACAGAGCCTCGCCCTCGACGTCCTCAGCAATGATCAGCAGCGGCTTGCCGGACTGCATGACCTTCTCCAGCAGCGGCAGCAGGTCCTTGATGTTGGAGATCTTGCCGGAAACCAGGAGGATGTACGGATCCTCCAGAACGGCCTCCTGGCGCTCCATGTCGGTGGCGAAGTAACCGGAGATGTAGCCCTTGTCGAAGCGCATACCCTCGGTCAGCTCCAGGTCGAGACCAAAGGTGTTGGCCTCTTCCACGGTAATGACGCCTTCCTTGCCGACCTTGTCCATAGCGGTGGCAATCAGCTCACCGATAGCCGGGTCAGCAGCGGAGATACCAGCGGTAGCAGCAATCTGCTCCTTGGTCTCGATGTCCTTAGCGGACTCCAGGAGCTTCTCGGTAACAGCCGCGACAGCCTTCTCGATGCCGCGCTTGATGCCCATCGGGTTGGAGCCAGCAGCAACGTTGCGCAGACCCTCGGAAACCAAAGCCTGAGCCAGAACGGTAGCGGTAGTAGTACCGTCACCAGCGACGTCGTCGGTCTTCTTGGCAACTTCCTTGACCAGCTCAGCGCCGATCTTCTCGTAAGGATCCTCAAGTTCGATTTCACGTGCAATGGAGACACCGTCGTTGGTGATCAGCGGTGCGCCCCACTTGCGCTCGAGGACTACGTTGCGACCCTTCGGGCCCAGCGTAACCTTGACAGCGTCTGCCAGGGTGTTCAGACCCGTTTCGAGACCGCGGCGGGCCTCCTCGTCAAATGCAATCATCTTAGCCATGAGGTTTGAAGAATCCTCCGTCTATTTATGTGGCACTTACATTGGAAGTTGACCCAGGCGCCCGCGACGGCATGTGATTCGAGGGAAGCGCCGCCCTCTCCATCACCGGAGTCAACACTGTACTTTTTAACGACTTTTTCAACACTTGTTTCAGCGTGCGCTGCAGTATGTGCTGCAGTTTGCTGCAACTCGCATACAACGCACACATACACAAGGTGTGAAGTTGTTTTTATTAGCACTCAATTAGAGCAAGTGCTAATTCACTTTTTTAGCACTCAACCCCCTAGAGTGCAAGGTTAAGCGCCGTAACTCCCAACGTCGATGCCACTGCCAACGTCATCATGGTTGTGCGCCTACACTGTCGCACATGAGCATTATTAATAAGGAACTCACGGACGCCCTGCGAGACCACATCTCCAGCCAACGCGAGACCATCCGCACCCAGCTGACCGAGCTGGTGGCTTTCCCCTCCGTACACGGCACCGAAGAAACCAAACAGGCTTGCATTGACGCAGCTCAGGCGGTTACCGAGATGTACGCAGAGCTGGGCATCGAACTGAAGGCGCACCACACCGTCGACGGCTCGATTGCACTGTCGGGTTTCGTCCCCGGGTCGTCGGAAAGCGCGAAGACCGTACTGCTCTACTCCCATTACGACGTTCAGCCGGCGGGCGACGAATCCGCTTGGACCGCAGATCCGTGGACGCTCGACGAGCGCGACGGTCGCTGGTACGGCCGTGGTACTGCCGACTGCAAGGGCAACGTGGTCATGCACCTAGCTGCGCTGCGCGCGCTGCGTGACGACGCGCTTGCAGGCCGCGTCGACATGCCAAACATCAAGCTCATCGTGGAAGGTTCCGAGGAGCGCGGATCGGCGGGCCTGAACAACCTCATCGCCACACAGCCGGAGCTTTTCGACGCCGACGTTATCCTCATTGCGGATGTCGGCAATGCCGAGGTTGGCCAGCCGACGCTCGTGACCACCCTGCGCGGCACCGCCGATGTGGAAGTTCGCGTCGATGCGCTGGAACAGCCTGTTCACTCGGGCATGTTCGGCGGCGCGGCTCCGGATGCACTCGCGGCGCTGATTCGTATGCTCGACAGCCTGCGCGATGAAAATGGCTTTACTTCTATTGATGGCCTGGACTGCTCGCAGCGCTGGGAGGGGCTGGACTACGCGCCAGAAACTTTCCGCGCCGATGCGGGTGTGCTCGACGGCGTGGACCTGATTAGCAACGAGGACGCTTCCGTCTCTGATCTGACCTGGGCTCGTCCGTCTGTGATTGTGACCGGAATCGACTGTCCACCAGCGACCAATGCTGTCAATGCAATCCCATCGACCGCTATGGCGCACATCAACTTCCGCATCCCAGGCGGCGTCGACCCGGCCGAAGCACAGGACGCACTGGAGAATCACCTGCGTGCTCATGCTCCGTGGGGCGTGAAGGTGACGGTTGAGCGCGACGAGTTGGCGAACCCATTCCGGGCCAATGTTGAGGGCAAGGTTGTGCAACTGGTTGCCGACAGCCTGTCGGCCGCCTACAGCAAGGAGACCGCAAGCATGGGCGAGGGTGCCTCGATTCCACTGTGCGCCACTTTGCTCGAGGCCGTACCCGGTGCTGACATCGCGCTCTACGGCGTGGAAGAGCCACAGGCCCGCATTCACTCGGCTGACGAATCGGTGGACCCGAACGAGATTCGCGACATCGCTATTGGCGAGGCAGTTTTCCTGGCTTCCGTCAACGGAATTTAAGTCAATGCCAAAAATATTGGCTGAATGACTTGTGTCACATCTTTTTTCTGTAGTAAGGTTCGACCCATGCAGCAGAACATTCTTATTCGAGTAGCGAAGGCTACGAACCCCGGTGGAGGCCGACAGGACTGACCCCTCCACGCGGGGTCTCTGGCCGCAACTTCTCGAAGCACTTGGTTGGTCCGCCACTCACAGCAAAGCAATTAAGCAAAGGACCAGAAAAGAATGTTTTCCACTCGCACCCAGAAGAACATGTCCACTTCGACGACCTTCACGGGCAAGCGCCCTTCGTTGGAGCATCAGAACAACGGCAATGTGCGAACCTATTCCGACGATCCGTTTAGGGCTCGCTTCGGACATCGCCTGCCTCGCGGCTTGAGGCAGGAAGCTCGTGGCATGAACTGGCAGAAGTTCAAGGACACTTACTCCCCCACTAACGGCCCAATCCAAATCAAGAATTTCGAGGCAACCCGCGGCACCCTGGGCCGCTGGAACTTCAACGCTGATTTGTCACTGACCGACAAGGACGGCCACACTCGCACTTTCACCCAGGAGATTACCGCTATGGGGCCGGTGTCGGCTTGCACCAACTTGCTGGCTGATGCAGGTTACCGCGTTGAAATTGTGGAATTCCACCAGTTCGAGATTTTCGAGGCTACGGCTACCTTTGTCTACGCAGGTCACAACAATGACCATGTGTGGACCATGGGCTTTGGCCAGACTCCGGAGGCTTCTGTGCTCTCCGCTTTGGTCTGTGCTGCTAACCGCCTGCATGGCTAATGCGCAGGTGACATTCGAACAGCACACGAGTAACAAGTGCATTGATTTTGGGGCTTGGCCAGTCGGTTGCCAAGCCCCAAAAAAATGCCCAAATTCCCACCCCCAAATTTTCACCACACCGGAAAAAACTTCCCGTTTTCTCACACTCAGTTAACCCCGTTTTGGATACTTAAGTCCCTAAAACGGGGTTGCATGAACTGGTGCGTTCCATTCATTATGGAGTGGTGACTTCTCTCCTGTGCATCCTGTTCCTTACGGCAGCGATCGCACCATGGACGATTAAGTGGCTCGGAACCCGCGGGTTCCTCGTTCTCAGCCTCCCTCTGGCAGGCGGCGCTATCTACACCGGCGCCCATCTGATTCGCTTAGCTCTAGCGAATGCAAACGGGGAAACTTCCGCAATCACGCAACCCGCCGTCACGCATTTTTCGTGGATGCCCATTATCCACTTGGGTGTCAACCTGCGATTAGGCCCTATTGAATCGCTCTTCGGCACACTGGTTTTGACCATCGGCTTTCTCGTACTGGTGTATTGCTCCGGATACTTCGTCAATCCACCGCCCGGAAAACGCCGTCGCATAGGCTCTTTCGCAGCCCAGATGGTTGCCTTCGCCGCGGCTATGTACGGCCTGGTCATCAGCGACAACATCATGCTGATGTTCGTCTTCTGGGAAATTACCTCGGTTCTTTCCTTCCTCCTGGTGGGCTACTATGCCGAGCGAGCTTCCTCCCGTCGCGCAGCAGGCCAGGCGCTCCTGGTCACGACACTTGGCGGGCTAATCATGCTGGTCGGTATCGTCCTGATGGGAGTGACCACCGGCTTCTGGAACTTCTCCGACCTCACAGCACCTGGCGCGCTGACCACGTCGCAGCTGAACTCCACGGCGGTCTCCACAGCCGCAATCCTGCTGGTCATCGGCGCACTTTCTAAGTCCGCTATCGCACCCTTCCACTTCTGGCTGCCCGGCGCAATGGCTGCCCCTACCCCGGTTTCTTCCTTCCTGCATTCGGCAGCGATGGTCAAAGCCGGTGTGTTCCTGGTCGCCCGCCTCGCACCAACTTTCAACACCACCAGCGCGTGGCAACCAATCATCATCCCGCTCGGCCTGTTGACCATGATTATGGGCGGCTGGATGGCTCTGCGCCAGAAGGATCTCAAGCTGATCATGGCGTATGGCACCGTCAGCCAGTTGGGATTCATCATCACGGTAGCGTCGATAGGCACCCGCGCGACGCTACTGGCCGCCCTGGCGCTGACTCTCGGTCACGCCATGTTCAAGGCCGCGCTATTCATGGTGGCGGGAACGATTGACAGGCTGACTGGTACGCGCGATATCCGTAAGCTCTCCGGGCTGGGCAAAAAGTCGCCACAGCTGCTGGTGATTTCGATTCTCGCTGCCGCCTCGATGATGGGTGTGCCGCCGTTCTTCGGCTTTGTCGCGAAGGAAGCGGCGCTGGAGGCCACGCTCAATGCTGAACCACTGCATGGTATGCCGTCGGTGTTTACCACGATTGGCCTGGTCGTAGGGTCGATTCTTACCGTGGCGTACTCGCTGTACCTGCTGCGAGCCGCGTTTGCGACTAAGGCCGACACGCACGCTAGCGGTGGTGGCACTTCCCCCGTCGTCGCCGAGATGGATTCCCCGACCTGGGATCAGATTGGCCCGGCATGGCTGCTGGCGCTGGCAGGTTTGGTTTTCGGTCTGATTCCGCAGGTCCTCGACTCGATTATCTCGCCTTACCTCACCAGTGCCTTCCCGAATGCGGAAGCAGAATCGCACCTGGCTCTCTGGCACGGCTTCACCCTCCCACTGGCGCTGACAGCCACTATTCTGGTCACAGGCGGCATCATGCACTGGCAGCGCAAACTGGTGCGTCAGCTGCAGTTTGAGCAACCGGCTCTCGGTAGTGCCGATGCGCTTTACGACGGCATCCTGGACTTGGCCCGCCGTCTTTCTCTCCGTGCCACTGCTGCGACCCAGCGTGGTTCCCTTCCGTTAAATGAAGCGGTCATTCTGCTGACCCTCATCGTGCTGTCCATCGGCGCGTTGTTGCTCGGTGACCGTGATGAGCTCCGGATGGAACTGTGGGACTCCGCACCGCAGGGCGCGGTCGCGCTGATTATGATCATCGCGGCTCTGGCCGCTACCCAACAGAAAAACAGGCTCTCCGGTGTCATTCTGGTAGGTGTGACCGGCTACGGTTTGGCCATTATCTTCGCCATGTACGGCGCACCTGACTTGGCTCTGACGCAGCTGCTGGTTGAGACGGTCTCAATGATTGTTTTCGTATTGGTGCTGCGCACGCTCTCGCCACGGGCACCGGCATCAAATCCGCGATGGATACGACACCGTGCATGGCTGGCCATCGCAGTCGGTGTCACTGTCCCAGTGCTGGCCGCCTACGCCATGGGCTCCCGTCGCACTGAGCCGATCTCCGGCGACATTCCGCCACTGGCTCACGACATTGGGCACGGCCAGAATGCGGTGAACGTGCTTCTTGTCGACATCCGTGCCTGGGATACCTTTGGAGAAATCACCGTGCTGGTGATGGTGGCGCTGGGGATTACCTCGCTGGTATTCCGCACGCACACGATGCACATGCGCTCAAAGATCAAGCCGCAGCGGAATCGTGCTCGCCGCACCACCCGCTGGTTGAACACCATCGATGAGTCCGGTGAAGCCGAGCGGTTGCGCTACCCGATCATGGTGCTGGTGGCATCGCGCGTGCTCTTCCCCACCATGATGGTGGTTTCCTTCTACCTCTTTTTTGCCGGCCATAACGATGTCGGCGGTGGCTTCGCCGGTGGTCTCGTGGCTGCGCTGGCACTGACCATGCGTTATCTCATCGGTGGTCGTCGTGAGTTGGCGGCAACTCTGCCGATTCCTAACGAGATACTTCTCGGCGGCGGTCTGCTGGTGTCGGCTCTTAGCGCTGTATGGCCACTGTTCGTGGGTTGGGCTCCGCTGACTTCCTGGTACGGCTCGAAGGAGATTCCGCTGCTCGGCGATGTCACTGTTGTCTCCCCCATGCTCTTTGACCTGGGTGTGTACATGATTGTGGTTGGCACGATTGTCTACATCCTGCGCAGTTTGGGCGGTGGCATCGATGCTCAGATAAACCTTCGCGCTGAGCGTGATCGTTCACGTCGTGTGAATCGAGCCGCACTCGGCCAGTCCCGCCAGCTGCGCAGCAAGTTGGCGGCGGCTAAGCCCGCAGGTGTTAAGTCCGCAGGGGTTAAGTCCGCAGGTGCTAACCCAGCAAGCGTTAAACCTGCCGGCACTAAACCCGCAGGCTCTGCCAATACAGCCACCTCAGAGGCCTCAGAACCGACAGCCCCAGCTAGGACCGAAGGAAAGGACACTCACCAGTGATTCTCAATTTTGTTCTGCTAGCTACTGTCGGCACGCTGATCGCTACAGGGGTGTACCTGTTCCTCGATCGTTCGTTGACGAGGATGCTCATGGGACTGTTGCTGATGGGCAACGGTATCAACCTGCTCATCCTGCTTGGCTCCGGTTCCCCGGGGCAGCCACCGATTTGGGATAGAGAATCGCTAGTCAGCGATGCCCAGGCCGACTCGCTGCCTCAGGCCTTCATCCTCACCGCGATCGTTATCTCTATGGGCATGACCGCCTTCCTGTTGGCTCTGCTCTATCGCCAGCACCGCTACCGCATCGGCGATCACGTGCAAGATGACCACGAGGACCGCAGCCTGGCAATGCGTCGGGCCAGCGACCCATCAGCTGCTCCGGACCACGACAAGTCCGACGATCCCACCACCGGTCGCCCCACAGAGGCCGGCGATAGCTTCGGTCCGGCCAGTTTCGAAAAGCCCGTGACCCCGCCATCCAACTCCCCAGGAGGTGACGACGATGACGACTGAGCAACTAATTCTGGCACTAATTCCGCTGCCTATCATCGTCCCCGCCGCCACCGCCGCGATTGCACTGCTGCTGGCACGTTTTCCCAAAGCACAGCAGGCGATCGCGCTGTTTTCGCTCGGCAGTCTGCTGGGAGTCGCCGGCGCCTTGGTGTATCTCATCTACGCGCACGGCATCCACACGGTCCAGGTGGGCGGCTGGGACGCACCAATCGGCATCACGCTCGTAGCCGACAACCTCGCAGTGTTGATGGTCACCGTCTCTCAGCTGGTCCTCTTTGCCGTGATGTGGTTCGGCATCGGCCAGGGTATTAGCGATGGTGACGAAGATGAGCCGATCTCCGTCTTCGTTCCGACGTACATGCTGCTCAACATGGGCGTCTCAATGGCCTTCTTGGCTGGCGACCTGTTCAATATGTATGTCGGTTTCGAGGTTCTGCTCGTAGCCTCCTACGTGCTGCTCACGCTGGGGGCATCGTCGTCACGCACGCGCGCAGGCGTGTCGTATGTGATGGTCAACATGCTGTCCTCGATGGTGTTCCTGCTGGCGATTGGCCTGGTTTATCAAGCGGTCGGCACGGTGAACTTCGCGCATATTTCTCTGCGTATGGAGGACATCCCCGATGGCACCCGTACCGCGATCTTCGCAGTGCTGCTCGTTGCCTTCGCAGTGAAGGCAGCGGTGTTCCCGCTGTCGGCGTGGTTGCCAGACTCCTACCCCACCGCACCGTCGATGGTTACCGCGGTCTTCGCGGGGCTGCTGACGAAGGTGGGTGTCTACGCGATCATCCGTACGCGCAGTGTCGTTTTCCCAGACGGCAGGCTTGACGACGTCCTGATGTGGGCCGGCCTAGCGACAATGCTCATGGGCATTCTCGGTGCCATGGCCCAAAATGACATCAAACGTCTCTTGTCATTTACGCTGGTGTCCCACATCGGATACATGATCTTCGGTATTGCCGTCGGCAATACGCTGGGACTCGGCGGCGCGATTTTCTACATCGTCCACCACATTCTGGTGCAGACAGCGTTGTTCCTGGTGGTCGGACTTATCGAGCGCCAGGCGGGCTCCTCCTCCCTGCGCAGCCTGGGCGGCCTGGCCAAATCCTCACCATTGCTGGCGCTGCTATACCTCGTGCCCGCGCTCAACCTCGGTGGTATCCCGCCGTTCTCGGGCTTCTTAGGCAAGGTCATGCTCATCGAGGCCGGTGCCCAAGACGGTTCCGTCACCGCGTGGATTCTGGTTGCGGGTTCGATTATCACCAGCCTGCTGACCCTCTACACCATGATTCTCGTCTGGTCGAAGGCCTTCTGGCGCGACCGTTCCGATGCCCCAGAGGGTGACACCGTGCTGGCGCAGCCAGCCGCGCTCCGGGAAAGGACTCAGATGGTTGCTATCGCAGAGCGTGACGACGTCGGCAGGATGCCACTCGGCATGGTGATGCCGACGGCCCTGCTGGTGATGGCCTCTGTGGGGGTTACCATTCTGGCCGGACCACTGTCCAATGTGGCTACCGAAGCGGCAAGCAACGTCGCAAATGTTGATGAGTACCGCGCGGCAGTTCTCGGTATCGACTCGGCCGATGACAAGGGACTGGAGCAACTGAAAAACCCAGGCCGCACCAAGAGCCCGTGGGAGTCGACCCCGGTGACCGAACGTCCCACCAGCACATTGGAAGGGGCAGGTGAAAGCTCATGAGTAAAGCTCGCGCCAAGGTGGCCACAAAACGACCACCGCGTATTTCAATCCTGCTGTTCCTGTTCACGCTGATTATTTGGGTCATGCTGTGGGGCGAGGTGACATTTGCCAATGTGCTTTCGGGAATCCTGGTAGCCACGTTGCTCAACCTCGCCATGCCTATCCCGCCAAACAGCGCGCTGGATATCAACTTCGGTGGCATGGTGCGACTGTTCGGTTCCTGGACAATCGACTTTGTGAAGGCCTCTATTAGTGTCGCCTGGCTGGCCATCCGACGAGATGATCCACCGCCGACGGCCATCATCAAAGTTCCCATGCGTACCAATGACGATATTTCGCTCACAACTGCAATGGCACTAATTAATCTGCAGCCGGGCGGCATCATCGTGGACATCGATAAGCGAAAAAAGACGCTGACCATGCATCTTCTCGACGCTTCGTCGACAGGCAAGGTAGCTGAGCAGATCAACCAGCTGACCCGAATCGAGCGACGGGTGATTCGCGCGTTTGAGAACCGCGATGTCCATGAGCAACCGACTAAGGCAGGCTCTGGCGAAGAGCAGCCGAGCAGTGCGAAAAGCGGCGAGCAAGGCGAAACGAGCAGCGAAAAAAGGGGAGAAAGGAGCAGCCGATGAATCCGGAAGTTTTTAACATTCTGCTCGGCGTAGCTGCTGCAGGCTATTTCATTGCGGTGATGATTACCCTCGGGCACATGATCGCAGGGCCAAACTCGCTGGACCGCCTGGTGGCTCTGGAGTCCATGACTGCAATGTTGCAGGGCATGCTCGCTGCGTTCATGGCCTGGAGCTTGGACACTTCGGTGGTCTACCCAATGCTCATCATTGCGCTGCTCGGTTTCCTGTCTTCGCTGGCAGTCGCCAAGTTCCGTGTTCCGGATGACGGAAAGCAGCCCGCGAAGAGCGCTCGGAAGGGCACGGGGAAAGTCGCAGGACAAGGCTCAGTGAAGGGCGCTCCGAAGAAACCGGTACAGAAAGCGGCGCCGAAGGCAGCACAGAAAGCAGCGTCTAAGGCAACACCTACAGCAGCTCCGAAAACAGTGAAGGGAGAGCCCAAATGATTCTCGTGGCAGACATTATCGCCATCGCACTCATTATCACCGGAATGCTACTGTGCGTTGCAGCGTCCGTGGGATTAATACGCTTCCGCGACACCATCAGTCGCATGCACGCATCCTCCAAGCCACAAACGCTGGGGCTAATTCTGACGCTGTCGGGTTCGCTTTTGCACGTCGCCACGCACGCGTCAGCGCACACAGCTACTAGTAGTGACTTGGCTCTGTTGACCCTGATTATCCTGTTTGCTCTGGGTACATCGCCAATTGTTAGTAACCGCGTTGGCCACGAGGCGTTCAAGGAGAGGCTCGTCGACGAGGACAGCCTCGCCCGCGATGACAGCCGGGAATAACGAGAGGACACTCCCCGTCAAGATTGGACCCCGACCTGGAGCGGAACCGGGTTCGACCGGGGCCGCCCAGGGGGCGCCTTTCTTCAGTTAGTGGCTAGGTTTATGCACCCCAAAAGTGCTATAGGCTTAGTCACTAATTTTTGTCTAGGCACACACCGCTTAACGACGGCTAGTCGTCTACTTGCTCGTGGAAATCTGCAGGCGCTATCGGATGCCCAGCGCGCAGTTCCTGCACCGCAAGATCCACGGCGGCCCGCCACGGGGTGTAGCCAATGCGCTCTTCGTTCGCCCGTACGTCATCCTCGGTAGCCATGGAAGGCAACGCCCCGGCCGCATCCGCCACAGCGCGCTGACGCTCGTATGCCGCACCCATTTCCACGATGTTGTTGACGAATTCCAGTTCGGCTCTGCAACCCAGTTCGTCGGCAAGCGGGGCGAGTTGAACCACAAGTTCACGGAGTTCGTCGCGAACCCACCGCTCGTCGGTATCGCGATTGACGATGACCAGCGCGTCCATGCCGTAGCGGGCGGCGCGCCACTTGTTTTCGGCGATGTGCCAGGGCTGCAGCGACGGTAGTTCCTCGCCAGCCTCCCACATGCGGTCGTAGTAAACCGTCAGACAGTGCGTCAATGCCACGACAGCGGCGAGTTCCTGCAGGTTAGAGGTAGCGTCAGCGACGCGAATCTCAATGGTGCCGTACTTTGATGCCGGGCGAATGTCCAAGTGCATCGAGCCGGTGTGGTTGATGACGCCGGAGCGGGACTGGTCGTGCATGTAGGACTCCCACTCGGGCCACGTGTAAATCGCCGGCGGCTGACCAGCGGTGGGAAGCTGCTGGTAGAGCAGGCTTCGGTTGGAAGCGTAACCCATGTCCTCGCCGTTCCAGGCCGGTGAGGAGGCAGACAGCGCCAACATGTGCGGCAGCTTCGTTGCCAGGGCCTGAATGATCGGCCAAACGCGTTCGGAGTCCTTAATGCCAACGTGGACGTGGACTCCCCAGATGATCATCTGGTTACCCCACCACTGAGTGCGGTTGATGATTTCGGAGTAGTGCCCCTTAGCGCTGACCTGCTGAGCAGTACCGCGGGCGAACGGATGCGAACCCGATGACCACACATCCACCCCAACGCGGTCAGCGGCCTCGAGAACCATGTCCAGCTGGCTTTGGAGCTCCGCTACGACATCGGGCACGTTCATGTGCACACCGGTGACGAGCTCCACGGTGTTGGCGAGGAACTCGCGCTGGAGCCCATGTCCGGGATGCTCCGCATCGATGATGTCGAGCACCTCGGCGGCAGCGGGGGCGGTGTCGCGCGTTCGTCGGTCAACGAACGCCACTTCCCATTCCACTCCCAGTGATGGCTGCGCCGATCCGGAAAATTGCTCAGTCATACCGCTATTTTTTCACACTAGGAGTCGTTTTCCTCAGTTGGCTCCGTCCAGGTGACGGTTTTTGCGCAGGAGGCAAGGTCACCGTTGGAATCGACAAGCGCAACTGTGGTGAAACTGTCTTCATCCACCTTGGACGGAACGTTCCAGACATCTGCATTCCGTTTGTCATCGACGTGCACTTCGCCGATGACACCCAACCCTTCGGTTGCGGGGCTGCCGATGCCACTGCAGCCAGATGCACCGCGCGCCTGCACTGTGTACTTGCCCTTATCCAAGGTAGTGAACTGACCTTTTTCGTCGGAAAGGCCCATCCACCCCTTGGCGCTCATGACCTGTACAGTTGCCAGCATTTTCATTGATCCGTCGTCGTTTGTGCGGATGAAGTTATAGGCGCTGACGCGCTCGGTCAGCTTCGGTGCAGCCGGATCTACGCGCACTGGCGCAGTGCTTGTCGACGCGCCTGCGTTCCCGTCCTTGTCACTGCTGGATTCAACCCCCGAGCAGGACACCAACAGTGTTGCAGCACAACCCAACGCGGTGGCGACAGCAACGCGACGACGCTTTACGGCGAACATAACAACCTCACAGACCTCACTGGCTACTAGCAGAATACTAGTACCCCTTTTTCAACCGTGATCTGTTTGAGACTGCAAAATATGCAAAAGCCCCGCGTAAGCCATGAAATGTGTGGCTTACGCGGGGCTTGGGAAGCTATGGGGGCTTCGCACCACGGCGGCAGGTTTTGAGGCTTAGGCCGCAAACCTTAGTGAGAGACCGAAGCCTGGTGGGCCGGGAGTCTAGTGAGCCGGGTCAGTGGCGACCACGACGATTCCCGCCGGAGCCTCCCGGAGACGGTCATCGCGAGGTGCGGCTTCCCAACCGTTGTCGTGCGCGATCTGCTCAGCGGCGGCCTTTTCCTCTTCGTTCCTCGGGTCGAAGTAGACGGTGGTCTTCTCCCACACACCCATCTTCTCTTCAGGAGCGTTACCGGTCTCACCGGCGCCCCAGCCCTGCTCGCCCATCTGCTTGGACAGGTCATCGGCGAGACCCACGACCTCAGAGTTATTCAGGACACTGACCTTGACAGCCTTGCGATCAATCTGGGGCGCTTCGTTGGCCTCATCCTGTGCCGGTGGATTCTCTGAGGGAGGAACCGGCTTGCCTGGCTCATTTGCCGGTGGCGGCGCCGGGACATCGCCGTCGCTGTCTCCAGCAGCACCATCCTTTGCCGGATCACTGCCCTTGGCCGAGTCAGCAGGCGCACCAGAGTCAGCCGGAGCGGATGCCGAGGTGTCATTCTGGCCGGTGTTCTCGGCATCGTCGCCACGTGTGCTGAGTGCGTAGGCACCGTAGGCGACCAGACACACGCCGATAGCGAGCAGCACGATAGCGAGAACGCGCATGTAGCGGCCATCACCGGCACCGTCACCGATGTCGCCGTCATCAACACCATCAGCAGCTGCGGAATTACTAGCAGCCCCAGCGCTGGCATCGGTAGAGGCGGCGGTGGCACCAGCAGCAGCTGCACCAGCGGCGGGAGCCGCAGATTTTGGCGCTGTGTGTTGAGCATCCGACGGCTCGGAGTACGCATGAGCGCCGCCAGCGGCAGGAGCCTCCGCGTAATCGCTGTACTCATCGAAGTCGTCGAAGTCGTCATCGAGTCGATGACGGCCCGGACGCGGTGAATTCTGAGGGTTTAGTTGGTCAGACACATCCCACATCCTATATGTTCTGCTGCCAAACCGTGAAGTGAAGCTTGAACGTTATGCGTCTTGGTTATCCCGCACGGCACGCAGCCGATGAACCAGCACGGGCTCGGCAGCTTCCGCTGCGGGCGAATCCAAAAGTCGTGAAAGCACCTGGTGGTAACGGATTGTGTTGTTGCCGAAGTCCTCGGCAAAGCGACGTCGAATTGCCTCCTGTCGCGCACCGGCCATACGCGGTCCGCGGCGGGCAACTTTCAGCCATTCCTTCTCAAAATCGAGCATTTTCTGCGCCAAAATGGGCTCAATGCCGCCGGTATCGCCCGCGAGTCCGGGATGCTCGGATGAGTCAGGCCGCAGCTCGGTCTCAGGTTCGTGGCCGCCGCCTATGGGTTTCTTGCTCACCATTTTCCGCACCCCGCTTTCCTTCTCACTCGCCCTGATTTTCTATTCTGCACAACACTGCCTATGCAGATACTTAGTGAAGATACATCGTAAGGCCCAGCCGCCCAGCCCTACCTACCACTTCCGACATCGCCCAACGTGTCCAAGACCCCTGACATCACCGGGCGATTTAGAAAACATGGACGCCGAGTAGAATCATCGACATGACTATCCGTCCCATTGTGATTGCCGGAGACCCCGTTCTCCACACTCCTACCCAGCCGGTAACCGAGGACATCTCCGAGCTGCGTGAGCTCATCGAGGACATGTACGAAACCATGGACCGCGCCCACGGCGTGGGGCTGGCTGCCAACCAGGTGGGCGTCGGCAAGCGTCTGTTCGTCTACAACTGCCCCGATGACGACGATGTCTGGCACCGCGGCTGCGTCATCAATCCGGTGCTGACCACCAGTGAAATCCCGAAGACCATGCCTAATGACGACGGTTCCGATGACGAAGGCTGCCTCTCTGTGCCCGGCCTGTCCTTCCCCACCAACCGCGCGGAGAAGGCCGTCGTCACCGGCATGGATGAAAACGGCGACGAGGTCCGCATCGAGGCCACCGGTTTCCTCGCCCGCTGCATGCAGCACGAGGTCGGCCACCTAGATGGGTTCCTCTATACCGATTGTCTCACCGGTCGTTGGAAGCGCATGGCCAAGAAGGAAATCAAGCGCGCCGGTTGGACCGAGGGCGGCCTGACCTGGATGCCGGGCGTGGATCCGGATCCGTTCGGCCACGAGGATTAGATCGTGGCGGATAGGCAATTGGAGTCGTCGGCAAGCGAAAATGCAGCACAGAAGCTACCGATTTCCCGCTGGGGCGTCGGTGAAGTGGCGGTGGGACGCCGTGTCATTGTGCGGCGCGCGCTGACCGATGAAGAGGCGCTGGCCAGCGGCAAGAAGACTACGGACGTCATTGGGCATGTGCTCAGCATGGATCCGTTCGTCGTGCGTCCGCAGGTTCGTGCTGGCGTGCGTGCCGACGAATCCGTGGCAGCGGTGGACTTTAGCGATAAGCACATTTTGATTGTGAAGGCCCTGCCGGATCATCCGGTGCGCAATTCGGATATTCGCGCCGTGGAAACTGCGACAGCGAAGGCCTTCCCGGGTATCGCGCATGTAGTGGAGTCGGGCTGGCTGCTGCGAGCCGGCGATGGCATTACGGAGCGTTCCAACTCCGCGCTGCCGCTCGAACCCGGAGCCAGCACTCAGCCGGTGCCGTTGGAGAAGATTAAGTCGTTTTACGATTCCCACGATTTGCCGGTGCGGATTGCAGTTCCGGATAGAATCGCCAAACCTGCACAGGCGCTGGTCGCGGGGCCGGAGTGGACGGTCGGGCCGGACATTGCGGTTATGACGCGCTCACTCGATGGGGATTTGCCGCCTGCTGAATTGGCAGCTGAATCGGACAGCGCCGCACAGATGCTTGATGAGCACAGCGCCGCACAGGTGCTTGACGAGCACAGCGCCGAGCTTGCAGACGTGCAGGTGGATATCGCTGATCAACCTGACGACGACTGGCTGGGGCTCTATCATTTCCGCGGCACCACGCTGCCCGAGCATGCGCTGCAGCTTCTGCGCAATGAAATCGATGGCCGCATGTGTTTCGGGCGGCTCCAAGTCCCTGATGACAGTGCACTTGAGGGCATGCGCACAGTAGCTATTACGCGCGGCACGCTGACCGAATCGGAGGACGGCCGCGTGTGGCTTGGATTCTCCGCCGTGGAAGTCGCAGCCGATATGCGCCGCCGAGGACTTGGCACCCTACTGGGAATTCAGATGATGCACTGGGGTGCGCAGCACGGGGCAGATTCTGCATATCTGCAGGTATTGGGCTCGAATGAGGCTGGCATCGCGCTGTACCGGACGCTCGGTTTCACCGAGCACCACCGGCACCGCTACGCGGAGCTGACAGGGGCTTAGGTCTCGGGACTCACGTTTCGCCCCTTCCCCGCTCACCCTGATGATCGCGCTACTTCCCGCGCTTAACCCGTTTAGTCCGCTTCAGCTGGTTGCCCTGCTGCTCCTTGTTCTCCATGCGGCGCTGTCCGCGCTGCAGCTCGCGCGTCTCCGGCTTTTCCACCACTCGAGTGCGAACCGAGAGTTCATGACGACCTCTCCCCAGCGGATCGCGTGAGGCAGCCATCGCAATCCAGCCAGCCAGGCCCGCAGAGACAAACCAACCGGCGACCGGGATCATCGACGGCAGAATCCAGGCATTGCGCACAAAACCATCGCGGGCTGAAACTGGCATCCCGTGTGCACCTTCAATTTTCATGCCCATGGCGTGCTTACCCGGAGAACCGTCGAAGATGGAGTCTCCCGCCACGCGGTAGAGGTAAAAACCACCGGGACCGAGGAAGAGGCTGATCAGCATCACCATTACGCCGCTGTCGGATGTCCCCGCGATGCTAGCGAGAACTGCAATAGAGGCAATCAACGCAGTGTAGATGACAGAATCCACCAGCAGCGCGCCACCACGACGCACCACAGGGGCATTGGCCAGATTGGGATCGAAGCCCAGGTGTACTGCCATTTGAGCGGTCAGCGGTGCAACTTTGGGGTTAGTGCTGAGCTCACCGAAGGAAGACACCCCGTAGCTAGCGGGGTACCCGCTCTCGTAGCCGACCGGAATGTTTGCTACCGGATATGGCACTTCCTGATACGGCATTGCCGCATCGTACGCCGCATATGCGTCGTGCTCCCGATAAGCATTCCTGCCACTACTACTCAGGTAATCCGCCGGACTGTACTCGCCGCCGTAACGGCGATCGTCCCAGTTAGCCAACCTCGAAACTCCCTTTCCTACCGGGCTTCCGCCCACCTTGTCCGCTTTTGTCCGCCTATTTTGTCACTGCTTTATTCAACGCATGAGGCCGCCGTTTCGTTCCCCTTTTACAATCCCCTTTTACAATCGTTGATATGCGAATCTGTGTCTGGAACGTCAATTCGGCTCGAACCCGCCTCGACCGAATTGTGGAAATGCTGCGCCGGAATAACATTGATGTCCTGGCCGTCCAGGAAACCAAGTGCAAGGACGACCAATTCCCCACCGCTGCTTTTGAAGAGCTGGGATACCAAGTCGCCCACCACGGCCTGAATCAGTGGAATGGCGTTGCCATCATCTCCCGCGTCGGCCTTGAAGACATCCAGGCAGGGTTCCCCGGTCAGCCCGGTTTCAACAAGGACCCCGACGCAACTCCCGCATTGGAGGCCCGCCATATCGCTGCTACCTGCGGTGGCGTGCGCATCCACAGCCTCTACATCCCGAACGGCCGCGACATCACCGACCCGCACTTCGAGTACAAGCTCGAATTTTTGGAGCGGCTCCGTCAGCACATCATCGCCACGCTTGACGACGACCCGGAGGCCACCTTCATGATGGGCGGCGACTTCAACATCGCCCCGACCGACGGCGATGTCTGGTCAATGGCAGCCTTCGCGGGGAAAACACATGTCACACCACCTGAACGCGCAGCTTTCTATGCGCTGGAGCAGGCGGGTATGAAGGAAGTAACTCGCCAATTCACCCCAAACCAGTGGACCTACTGGGATTACAAGGCCGGCCGCTTTTTCAAGGATGAGGGCATGCGCATCGACTTCCAGCTCGCCTCCCCCACCCTCGCGGCAAAGGCGTCCGCCGGATTCATCGACATCGAAGAGCGTCAGGGCAAAGGCGCATCCGACCATGCTCCGGTGATTGTGGATTACGAAGTGTAGATAAACGCGGCGGAAAAGCGCGTAGGCCTAGTTCCTTCTAGGGGGCGTCGCTGGGGCCGTCGTAAAGCGGAGTCCTTGCTGCCAGCCCCTAAAATCAGGGGCAGAAATGGGCGATAAAGCACCCGCACAACACTTATGAGCCTAACTTTTTGTTCAATCTACAAATTTTCACCACAGAAAGTTATTTCGACGATATAAGGTGTTTATTCAGAACATCAATTCATTACGTCGGGAAGGAAGATCATGACTTCTGCACGCTCCCCTCAGCGCACCACCACCCCGGAGCCAGCGAGCGGCTTCCCCACCGCGGATGACTCAACTGAGTCCGATGAATCCCTGCGCGAAAGCGTGCAGAAGATTTCCATCGGCCTGTATGACTTCCTTGCGTCGACTCGCCGCCTCGGTGAGCGCCCGAATGCCAGGATGGACATTTCCCAGTCGGAAATGGAAGTACTGCACTTTATTTCGACCCACCCGGGCTGCGGCGTATCCGACATTGCACGCCTGCGTTTCCTGCGCCCGTCCAACGTTTCGGCAACAGTCCGCCGTCTACTCGACAACGGGCTGATTGAACGCGAGAACAATGCAAAGGATCGCCGTGCGCAGAACCTCTATGTCTCCAGCGATGGCGAGACCCTGCTGGAGCAGCTTATCGACCACTGGGGTGCGCTGGTGTACGAAATTGTGCGGACGATGTCGCAAAAGGACGTGCGTGCGCTAATTAAGGCACTGCCTTCGCTGCTGAAGCTGGCGGAGCACTCGGAAAGCTATGTTGAGGAGCACCAGCGCCGCCAGGAGCCGTTCTAAAAGCGCGCCGCTAAACCCTTCTTACTAGGTACGATGATGCTCATGGCTATTACTTTGAAGAAGGCAAAAAACGTAAAGACCGCTCCATTGGTGGCCACCGGCCTCATCGGCGGCTGGCTCACCGCTCGCGAAACAGGCATTCGCCCGCTCGGTGGCGTCATCTTGGGCGCCGCCGGCGCATATGCAGCACGCACCTGGAACGCAAAGACCGGCGCCCTGGGAGCCACTGGTCTGGTGGCCGCCTACCTCGGCGCTTTCAGCCTCTCACACCCGCTGGCCAAGAAGATTGGCGCATGGCCGTCCGTCCTGACCGTCACCGCGCTGGCTGCTGGCGCAGCAGCAGTTGCCGACTCCAAGTAGTCGACGCAGGGGGCGCCGGTAGACGCGAAGCCGACACCTAGTCAAGGGCCTCCAGCAGTTTCTCAAGGTGCGTGCGCACCCTTGGCCACGATTCCGCAAAAGGCGGCAGCAGGTCGAGGCTGTCGACGTCGTCAAGCGGAACCCAGCGCAACTCTAGGGACTCCTCGTTCGGATTCGTCTCCAGCTCTTCGGCAGCTAGTGCGTAGACCGTGTGATACTTCCAGCCGCCGGCGAGCTCGGGGCGATCCGGATCGGCTGGGAAGGGACCGGTGGTGACCTGCGTGTCGAGGATGCGAAGCTGATGCTCCAGCAACCCAGTTTCCTCAGCCGTTTCACGCAGCGCAGTCGCCTCGGGAGTCTCATGAGAATCACAAGCCCCGCCAGGAACACCCCACGTTAGGGGGAATGATGTCCAGTCAGCTCGATACTGCATAAGCACCGTGCGCTGAGGGGTCACAATCAGCAGCCCCGCAGCTCCGAAGCGCCCCCAGCAGCGCGTACCGTTGGGACCAGCTGACCAACCATTTCCATCCTGAAGCATGTCTCCACCCTACGCCAGATACCCTTGTGTTTTCGGTCACAAGCTCGAGCGACTAAGATTTGCAAGGAGCTAACGTCGCCCTGATCAGAGAGATTGCCGCAGGCGACTTCGGTCACGTCGGAAGGACACGTGCACATGAGTGAAACCACTTCAAGTGCGCCTCATTCCCGCGCCCACGACAAAAGCCGAAACCCATTTCACCGTAAAAATCGCGCCCCACGTCGAGCTCGTTTCAGCGGTCGGACCACTCCCGGTGGCGAAAGCTTAGACACACACACTGCGGCTCAGGCGGCAAAGGAATCGAAAGATACTCCCGACACCGCCCCGACTACCGAGAGCGCGGCACCATCAACTGCTCTGGAAACCTCCGAGTCCTCGACCAATACAACCGCTACAGCCACATCAGCGAAGCCCGCAGGAGCAGCATCCCCAGCGATGCCTCCGCGTGATACCGACCTGCGCGTGGACGCCCTGGAAATTGGCCCGCGCAACCGGAGATTGACACGTTTTCTCGGTGACCGCCTCTACGACAAGCTCGGCCCGTCGGCCACGTATGTGCGCCGTTCAGTGTCCTTTTTGATGACATCGCCGGGCCGCTTGACCATAGTCGCCCTCATCCTCATCGTCGCTATCCTGGCCGCCGGCCTATCCATGTGGCAAACAACCTCGCAACGCCAGCAGCAGCTCACCCGAATTTCGCAGCTGAGCGAGCCGATGGCCAATGCCTCGCAGAATCTCTATGCCTCGCTGACGATTGCCGATGCGTCGGCCAACACCGCTTTTTCCCGCGGCACACTCAACAGCAGCCAGGACTTGGTCAGCAACTTCGACGATGTCATCGCACAAGCATCTATGTCCGCTACCCGCGCAGCTACGGGCATTGAAAACGTCGATGCCCCAGAGATGAAGAATATCGCGACTGTACAGCGACTGTTGCCGGTCTACACCGGCATGGTCGAGACAGCCCGTGCGAATGCGCGCCAGGGCAATCCCGTCAGTGTCGCGTACCTAGCCTCTGCCTCAAACTTGATGCAGGTGCAGATTCTGCCAGCTGCAAAATCGCTCTACGAACGCACCAGTACCACCACTAATGCGGAGCAGCGCGAACTATCGAACCCCCCGCTCTTCCCAATGTCAGGCCTGGCAGCGGCAATTTTGATGCTGCTCCTCACACAGTGGCGGCTGACCCGTCGCACCGGACGACTATTCAACGTCGGTCTTTTTGGCGCGACCATGTTGATGACCATCGCGCTTGTCGGTGTGGGAATTGCCACCACTCAGCCGTGGCAGTCCAACTCTCTCTTCGGAGAGCAGCGCCCGGACGTTCATGCCCTAACCGAAGTGCGCATTGATGCCCAGCAGCTACGCGCCAGCGAAACCCTCGGCTTAGTGCGCCGTCAGCCCGCGGATGCGGAGTCCTTCTCGCAGTCGGTGCGCACCCTGGTCGGCGAGCTGGAAAGAGTGGACGCCAATGCGCCGGACGACGATGTCAGAGCCGCCATCCACGGTATCTATAGCTGGGAGTCCGGTCACAACCTGATGATGGAGCACCTGAGTTCAGGCGACTACGCCGGTGCGGTTCGGATCGCGACCGATGTGGGCAACGCCAGCTCGTCGGCGGCTGCGTTCAACCAGGTCGATGAGTCGCTACAGAATTCCATCGCTGAGTCCCGTCTGACCGCCCGCGAGAACCTCGACCAATCCCGTCGCGCTATCGCGGCACTGTCCCTCACTACGGTTACTCTGACCGTAATCGCAGCTGTTCTGGTCGTTTTCGGATTCCGCCACCGGCTCCTGGAGTACCTATGATCGTTCCGTTCTCCCCATCGCTCCGCGGTCTCGCCGGTTGGCGGCGCAGAGCCGTCCTTGGTGCACTCGCCGTCGCGGGCCTCACCGTCAGTGCTTGCGCGCCCGATTCGCTTGCCGACGATCCCTACTCGCGCACCATCCTTGAGGCTACCGGCGATTTCCCCCTGCCACCGGGCGCGTTCTACGACAAGGCCTCCTCGAAGAAGCCTGCGCCTCAGGAAAACACCCCAGATTTGTCCACACTAGCGCCCGATGACCAAACACCAGAGGAGCGAGTCCCGGAGATCTACAAGCGCGGTCGCATCATTGTTGGTGTTGACCAATCGTTGAACCTACTCAGCTTCCGCGATTTCAGCACCGGTGAGCTCTCGGGGTTTGAAGTATCTCTGGCACAAGAGATTGCCGCGGACATCTTTGGTGACCCCGACGCCGTTGAATTTCGGTTCGTCGACAGCAATGAACGCATCGCTGCACTCGAGGACGGCACCGTCGATGTCGTGTTGCGCACTATGACGGTCACCGATGCCCGGCGCGAAAAGGCGCTGTTTTCCGCACCGTATTTGACGGCACGAGCTGGAGTGCTTGTCTCTTCGCCGGGCGGCGACGCCTCCCCTGAGGACGTCGAGGACGGTCGTATCTGTGTCTCCCGGGGATCTACTACCGAGGATTTGATTCGACGCCTGTCTCCGAACAATATGCTGCTGTTGGTCGGTAACTGGTCGGATTGCCTGATTGCACTTCAAAACGACCAGGCAGAGATTGTCGTTGCCGACGACACCATCCTCGCTGGTATCAACGACCAGGATCCGGCTACTGCAATTGTTCAGCAAGGCTTGAACAAGGAAAGCTACGCGGCCGGTGTATCCAAGAAGAACCCCGGCCTCGTTCGCCAAATCAACGCGACCCTGGAGCGCATAGCGAACGACGGCACCTGGCAGTCTCTCTACAACACCTGGTTCGGCCCCTTCCTACCAAGCGGTACTCAACCGGTGCCACAGTACGGCGACGACGAAGACATACTTGGAATTACCCCCACACCGGAAGCTGCTCCAGAAGGCGAGCTGAATAACCGATGAGCGACGAAAACCAGCACCCCGAGCACCCCGAGCAAGCCCAGCATACCCAGCACATGCCCGCCCCTCAGGAGGAAGCCCACGCAGAGGCAGAGGCTGCCGCAACGCAGGCCGTCGCCTTCGACCCATTCGCCGATGAAGACGACGAACAAGCGCCCGGCACTGCCGCTGTCGCATTCGACCCTTTTGCGGACGATGATGACGATGACGAAGAGTTCGATATCGCCGAATTGTTGGGGCGCGGGGGCTCGTCGTCAAGCGTGACGACCCACCCCGGCCCCCAGGCACCAGATCCGTCGATGGCCTCGCACCGGAAAGCGTTGGAGGACTTTCGCCGGAAGCGATCGACTGCGCACCGTGGACGCACCGTCGCCGACGGCATGGTGCACCTGCCGTACATCACAACGCAGGATCCGCGCGATGCAGTAATGAGTGATGAAAAGATTCGCGCGACGAATAAGCCGGCGCCGAGCCTGAAAGCCGGCGATATCGTGGCGGATCAGTACGAAATTGTGGGCCCGATTGCCCACGGCGGTCTCGGCTGGATTTATCTGGCGATTGACCACAATGTCTCGGATCGCTGGGTCGTGCTCAAGGGCATGATGGCAGCGAAAAACGAGAAGGATTTCGCCGTAGTCCAGGCGGAACGCGAGTTTCTCGCGGAAATCTCGCATCCGGGAATTGTGAAGATCATCAACTTCATCGATGAGACCGACGCCAACAGCGCCACCGGCTTCATTGTGATGGAGTACGTCGGCGGTCCGTCGTTACGCAAGCAGCGACGGAGCTACCCGGACGGCGTCATGCCCTGTGACCTGGCGATTGGCTACATCCTGGAGCTGCTACCGGCGCTGGATTACCTGCACTCGCGCGGCGTTGTCTACAACGATTTGAAGCCGGACAACGTGCTGCTCAGCGAAGACCACGTCACGCTTATCGACGTTGGCGCGGTCACCGGCATCGGCGCCTACGGCCATATCTACGGCACGCCCGGTTTCCAGGCGCCGGAGATTGCCACGACGGGACCAACAATTGCCAGCGATATCTACACTGTCGGCCGCACGCTGGCCTCGCTAATTCTGAAACTGCCGGCGACCAACGGTGTCTATGCCCCTGGGCTACCGACGCCGGCCGAGGAGCCTCTGTTCCGCCGTTTCTACTCGCTCTACCGCTTCCTACTGCGCGCTTGCCACGAGGATCCCGAGGCCCGCTTCGGTTCCGCCGAAGAGATGAGTGTGCAGCTCATCGGCGTATTGCGCGAGATTCTGGCGGTGCGCGACGGCGTGCAATTCCCGCAGACGGTGTCGAATTTCTCACCGCAGCGTTCCACGTATGGCACCAAGCACCTGGTGTTCCGCACCGATCAGCTTGTCGACGGCATCACCCGCGGCGTGGAAATCACTCCGCAAGAAGTGACCTTCGCGCTGCCTGTGCCACTGATCAACCCGACGGACCCCGGTGCGCGCATCTTAAGTGCCTCGTCGTTTACAGAGCCCAACGAACTAATCGAGACACTGACCAACGCGCTGTCCGAACCCGAATATGGCTCCTCGGTGGAAATTCCACTGGGCATCGTGCGTGCGAAGCTGGACCTCGGATTAATTGATGAAGCCCGCGACAGCCTCCGCGATACCTCCGAACGCCTGCAGCGCGATTGGCGTTACCGCTGGTATGAAGGCATCACTTACCTGCTTCTCGACCAATTCAACGATGCCCTCACCTCGTTCCACCACGTGCTGACAATGCTCCCCGGCGAGCCCGCCCCGAAGTTGGCGCTGGCAGCGACTCTCGAGTTGATTCAACAGCGCTTGGGCATCGCCAACGCATCTCTCCTCGAACCCTCTGTCGCCCGCGCCGCCGCGAACTTGAGCAGCGCGCTGGATAATGTCGCCGCCGATACGCCCGAAATCTTCTCCCCCGCCTGGGCCAGCGAGTCCCTGTCGCCTCAGACGATTCGTTTCAACACCCTGCGTCTCTACGCCGTCGTGTGGGCGGCCAACCCGACGACGGTATCCTCCGCCTTCGGGCTAGCTCGTCAGCTGGCCTCTGAGCGCCAACACGAAATGGCTATCTCCCAGCTTGACCGCGTTCCCGGTAACTCCCGCCACCATCGCATGGCACGTTTGACGACAATTCTGATGCTCACCTCCGGGATGCCCTCCGAGTTGACCGAATCGAGAATTCGCCGTGCTGCGCGTCGCCTGGTGGAGCTACCGACGAATGAACCGCGCATGCCGCAGCTGCGCATCGCCGTGATGGCGTCCGCGCTGAACTGGTTGCGCAGCTCGAACCTCGACCATGCGGCTAGCTCCAACGGTCTTTTCGATGCGCCCTTCACCGTGGCCGGCCTACGGGAAGGGCTGGAAAAAGACTTACGGATACTGGCACGCTCTTCACAGTTTCCACGACACCGCTACAACTTGGTGGATATCGCAAATCTTATCCGGCCACGGACTTGGCGTTAGCTCTTTGCCAGCTCTCTACCGAGCCTGGTCAAACATGTGGTTGAGGGCGTGAGCGCCACCCCAGAATTGGTGAATAAAGAGAGAATTACGGTTCGTGGTTTAAGATATCCTCTATGTTTGCCTCCTCGAAATCCTCTCTCCGCAGCGCTAAGCGTGTCATTATCAGCGCTGCAGCCCTTACCACCGCCTTTGGTATTGGGGCCGGCACTGCCGTTGCCCTGCCGGTTTACCCAGACCTGCAGTCGCTGAGCCAGAATGTTCAGGACCTCAAGCTGCCGGAAATCTCGACTCTGAATCCGGGCGACCTTGCTCCAGAGCTCTCTGAGGTACTGGATTCCTCTTCGGTGAAGCTGCCGGATTCGGTCGTCGCCCTAATCGATGAAAACTTCAAGTTCGCTGAAAATAACAAGCAGATGGCGGACAAGGTCAAAACTCAGCTGCTGAACGCAATCGACCGCCTGCCGCTGCCAGCTTCGCAGAAGGCCGAAGCCACCCGCGTCGTCAACGAGGTTTTCGGTTTGCTGGAGGGCCAGAACAAGCCGTCGCAGCCTGAGCCGGCGCCTGCCCCTGCTCCACAGCCAGAGCAGAAGCCACGCCCTGAACCACGCCCAGAGCCAAACAACCCGTGCCCGCCGAGCGCCCGCGCATGCGTTGACCTGGCTAACCAGAAGACCTGGCTGCAGGAAAATGGCAATATCACCTACGGTCCAGTGCCAATGTCCTCCGGTATGCCAGGTTACGAAACCACCCGTGGCCACCTGAGCGTTACCCGCAAGGTCCGCGATGAGTGGTCGGTTCCTTATAACGGCCCGATGCCGTTCTCTGTGTACTTCACCAACGACGGTGAGGCTTTCCACGAGGGCTCAGTTAACCAGATGTCCCACGGCTGCATTCATCTGAATCACGATGATGCCGTGATGTACTTCAACACTCTGCAGGTCGGCGACGGCGTCTACATCTGGTAGTTACCTGCGCTGATGCGTTGAAATAATGACCAGGTGACTGAGCCTATTGAGGCATAGACGCAGTTTCCCTGGCGGTGAAAAATGAGCTCGCCCCACTAGATTCTTCCAGTTTGGAAGGCAGTGGGGGCGAGCTCATTTTTGTTAAGTTTTTGTTGAGTGACAGTCGCGGATCCGACCGGTGGGGTACCTAGCAGCCGTCAATTACGGATTACAGGAGCCCTGCCTACTCGTCAGGGCTCCTGTCCAAAGAACTAGTCCACGAAGCTCATTGCGTAGCGGGCAATGGCCAGTTCCTCATTGGTCGGTACCACGAAGACCTTGACCTTCGAGTCATCAGCGGAGATCAGACGCGGGCCATCATTCGGCTGAGAGTTGCGCTCGTCGTCGATCTTGATACCAAAGTTCTCGAGCTCAGCCATCGAGTCACGGCGGATACCGACGTGATTCTCGCCGACACCGGCAGTGAAGGTGATAGCGTCGAGGCGACCGAGAATCAGCATGTACGAGCCGATGTAGCGGCGCAGCTGGTGAACGTACATCTGGTATGCAGCCCAGGCATCCGGGTCGTGGTCATCCATGCGCTCCTGCAGAACACGGAAGTCGTTGACACCAGAAACACCCTTCAGACCAGACTGACGGTTGCACAGGTTGTCGATCTCATCGATGCTCATGCCGTTGCGGTAGAGGTGGAAGATGACACCCGGGTCAATGTCACCGGTACGAGTGCCCATCATCAGACCAGCCAGCGGGGTCAGCCCCATCGAGGTATCCACCGCCTGGCCACCTCGGATAGCCGCACACGACGCACCGTTACCCAGGTGCAGCGTAATCTGGTTGATTTCCTCTGCCGGCTTATTCAGAAGGTCCGGCACCTGCTTGGAAACAAACTCATGCGAGGTGCCGTGGAAGCCGTAACGACGGATATCAAACTTCGATGCGACCTCTGCATTTAGCGGGTACAGAGCAGCAGCTGGCGGCATGGTGTGGAAGAAACCAGTGTCGAAGACGGCGACGTGCGGCACGTCGGGAAGCAGCTTGCGAGACTCTTCGATGCCTACGATATTGGCCGGGTTGTGCAGCGGCGCCAGCGGGATAAGATCGCGGATCATGCCGACGATCTCGTCGGTAATCAGCTCCGGTCCAGAGAACAGGCGACCACCGTGAACGACGCGGTGACCGACGGCGGCAATATCTACCGACTCCGGACCAACACCGTGCTCATCCATCAGCTCGAACGCGCGGTCAAGGCCACTAGCGTGGTCAGCGATAGGCTCAGTGATTTCAATCTTCTGTCCGGAGAACTTCAGATTAATAATGCCGTCTTCTTCACCAATGCGCTCCACCAGACCGGAGACATACGGCGGCTGCGTTGAGTCCTTCTCCGGATCTACCAGCTGAAACTTGATAGAGGAGGAACCGGAGTTCAAAACAAGTACGTGACGGGACATAATAATTAGTTTCCTCCAGCCTGAATAGCGGTAATTGCAACCGTGTTGATGATGTCCGGCACCGTGGCGCCACGGGAAAGGTCGTTGACCGGCTTGTTCAAGCCCTGCAGAATCGGGCCGATTGCCAATGCACCACCACAGCGCTGGGCAATCTTGTAACCGATGTTACCGGCGTCCAGATCCGGGAACACGAAAACAGTTGCCTTACCCGCAACGGTGGAATCCGGCATCTTCTTCGCAGCCACAGACGGGTCAATAGCGGCATCGAACTGCAGCGGACCATCGACAGCGAGGTCCGGAGCCAGCTCCTTGGCCTTGGCCAGACCCGCCTTCACACGGTCAACATCCTCACCTGTGCCGGATGCTCCAGTGGAGTAGCTCAGCATGGCAACGCGGGCGTCGATACCGAAGGAAGCTGCAGTCTCGGCGGATACTACCGCGATTTCACCCAGCTGTTCCGGAGCCGGCTTCGGCAGCACCGCACAGTCCGCAAAACCCCACAGCGAGTTGTCCATAACCATGAGGAACAGTGACGACACCGTGGAAGCCGACGGCTTGGTCTTAATGATTTGCAAGGACGGACGAATGGTGTGCGCAGTTGTGTGGGCTGCACCGGACACCATGCCGTCGACAAGCCCGTTGTGAATCATCATCGTCGCAAAGTAGGAGATGTCCTGCATCGTCTCACGGGCCTGCTCCAGCGTGACCCCCTTGGCCTTGCGCATCTCTGCGAACTGTTCCGCGAACTGCTCAACATATTCGGAGGTCTGTGGGTTCCAGAGATGGGCGGCGTCGATGTCAAAACCCAGTTCGGCGGCGCGCGCCTTCATCGCATCCGGGTCACCGAGGATAGTGAGCTCACAGATGTCCTCGCGCAGGAGGTAATCAGCGGCCTCAAGAATGCGGTCATCGTCTCCCTCTGGCAGCACAATGTGGCGCTTATCAGCCTTGGCGCGCTGCAACAGCCACCACTGGAAACGCTGTGGAGTCATCACTGTGGTGACCTCGCGGCCTACGACCTTGCGAAGCCCCTCAGTATCGTCAACGGCAACAACGGGAACGTCGAGCTCGAGAGTCTTACCAGCCTCGGCTGCTTCCTCCCCTGTGAGAACAACAGCGAGTACCTCGCTGTGACGCTGAGCTGCACTGCTGAGCGCCAAACGAACGCGAGCCTTTGCGGCCTCTGTGTGACAGCCCTCGCCACCAGCGACAACGATGACACCGGCACCGGCAACGGTGGCAATGCGGAAGTCAAAATCGAGGTTGCCGGAGCCGGTCAGAACAGCCGCCCCCTCGTTAGCAGCGCGGTCAGCCTCAACAGCACTGACGATGGTGTCAAGCGCGGATTCCGGATCCAAAACAGCCTGATCCACAGTGGCGCCGTGAGCCCCACCGACAGTGTGGAGGCAACGTGCCCCACCCAGTGCCTCAGACAATGCCGTAATGACATCTTGTAGATCGTCTGCGCGGTCCACTGAAGTAATCAGGACTGCGGAGTTGTTGGTGGACGCTTGGGCGTTCTTATCGCTCACCGACGTTCCTTTCTCGCACTGCGCTTAATCGTTGACTTATTTAAACGTTGACTTGGCTCGAGCCATTGGACTACCGGAGGCTAAAGATCATGCTGAGCTTCCAATCCCGCTGAGTCCAATCCCGCTGAGTCCCAAATCATTATTTTCATCTTATTGTGAGTCACCTTACATCTCACGACGGACTCAAACCTCTTTGGTTACCCCTGGTAGCCACACTTTTCCCCACAGATTCCAACAGTTTTCCCGCACAATCGCGGCTTTTATGCGGTTTTTCTAGTGAACTATCCCAAATTCCCACATTGGACGTGACGAAGGTCACATTTAGTTTTGTATGCCTTCAAAAGCATCTCACGGATGATGTGACGCTCGCCTCTCGATTTTTCGTAAGTTATCGCTACGATTGGGGGCGCTACCATTGGGAATATCAAATAAACCAATAACTCCTTTCCCCACGAGGTCACCGCTGGCAACTACTTACGCCGCGGCCTCGTGGCCGTCGTAAAGCATTAGAGAAAGAAGGACACGCTTCATGAATCGCCCGCTCCGCGTTGCCGTAATTGGCTCTGGCCCGGCCGGTGTTTATGCTTCCGATGCACTGATGAAATCCAGTACTGACGTGGAAGTCGATCTGTTTGAAAAGATGCCGGCTCCATTTGGTCTAATCCGCTACGGTGTCGCCCCCGACCACCCACGTATTAAGGGCATCATTATGGCCTTACACCGGGTGATGGAAAAGCCGGAGCTGCGCCTGTTTTCCAACGTTGAGTTCGGCAAGGACATCACGCTCGACGAATTAAAGGAGCATTACGACGCCGTCATCTTCGCCACCGGTGCCGTCGGCGACCGCGCCCTGCCGACTCCGGGAGCGGACCTGCCGGAGCACTTCGGCGCAGGCGAATTCGTAGGCTTCTACGACGGCAATCCGCTCTTTGCGCGCACCTGGGATCTCTCGGCGGAGTCCGTGGCCGTCGTCGGCGTAGGCAACGTCGCGTTGGATGTCTCTCGAATCCTGGCGAAGACCGGTGAGGAACTGCACGTCACAGAGATCCCGGACAATGTTTACGAAGTTCTGAAGACAAATAAGGCCAAGGAAGTCCACGTCTTCGGCCGCCGTGGCCCGGCACAGGCAAAGTTCACTCCGCTGGAGCTCAAGGAACTCGACTACTCACCGAACGTCGAGGTCGTTGTCGATCCGCGCGACATTGACTACGACTCCGCATCCGAGATTATGCGTCGCAACTCCAAGATCACTGACCAGGTCTGCACCATCTTGGAGAACTACGCCATCCGTGAACCGAAGAACGCACCGCACAAGCTCTACATTCACTTCTTCGAGTCGCCAGTGGAGATCCTCAGCGAGGAGGGTGCCGACGGCCAGCAGCACGTGGTCGGCTTGCGCACTCAGCGCATGGAATACGACGGTGCTGGCGGACTGCGGCCGACCGGCGAGACTACCGACTGGAAGGTCGGCGCTGTCTACTCCGCCGTGGGCTACCGCTCTGATGCACTGCCGGGTATCCCGTTCGACAACGTGAAGAATGTCATTTCCAACGTCGGTGGTCGAGTCATCGAATCCGACAACACCGAGGATGAAGCAGCCGAGGCCATCACTGGCCTCTACACCACCGGTTGGGTTCGCCGCGGACCGGTCGGCCTGATTGGTAATACCAAGGGCGATGCCAACGAGGCCGTGGCCAACCTGCTGGCCGATGCCGCAGAGGGCAAGAAATTCAACCCGTCGAAGCCGGAGTTGTCCGCTGTCAACGAGCTGCTGGAGTCAAAGGGCATCGACTACCTGGACTGGGAGGGCTGGCACAAGCTCGATGCTGCCGAACGCACCGCCGGCGAGGCCGAGGGCCGCGAACGCAAGAAGTATGTCGAATGGGATGAAATGGTCACCCACTCCAAGGGCGAGTAACAGCGAGTAACGAGGGCGGATAAAAAGCGCCGCCTACGCCACTACCTGCACGTCCGTGTACGTGGCGCCCGAGTCCCAGCGGCAGCACACGATCGGCGCCAACAGCTCGGCCAATGGCTCACCAAAAGCCACCTGGCCGGCACCGGCGGCAGCGCCCGCATCGATGACTCGATCCCACAGTAGGCCCGGCGCGGTAAACAGCGGCACCACTACGAGTCCGCGACCGCGCTTGGCCGCGCGCTCCTGCGCCACGGCCACAGCATCGGCTCCCTTGATCTTCTCAGGACCGACCACGAATGCCGCACTCACATATCCCGGCAGCATCCCGCCAAGATTTGCCGCAAATTGGTGCACCGCCGCATTGGCCTCCTCATCAGAGGAGCCGACTCCCATCACCAGCGCATCGACCGGCCAGGAAAAAGACGCATTCTCCGCCGCTTCAATGATTCGCTTTACGACGGCGCGCTTCGTGCCGTCGCCAAGCCCGAGTCCTTCAGCCACTGTGATGTCAACACCATGCCGATCGCAGAGTCGAACCTGCTCGGGAACATCGACTCGCGAGTGGAACGCATCGGTGAACAGCAGCGGTACGGCCAGCGCCTGAGTCTCGCCGGCAGCGGCGAGCTCAGCACATACGGCATCTAGCGAGGGCTCGTCGAGGTCCAGCCAGGCGAGGCGAATCTGAGAGGGCGCATCCAGGCGGGTGAGCGGCATCTTCTCGCGCACGAGCGCGACCACGTCTTCGAGCACCGGTTTGGTCTCTGGGTGCCGGGAACCGTGCGCAAGCAGAATCAGTGCGGTCATCGATGGTCTCCTCAGGCTCGCTAGCTGTGCTTTCTGGTTTCTCTACCTGGCAGCTCTACTGGGCAGCGCCACGCACGAGACCTGCGGTGAGAGTGTCACCGGTGCCCGGCTCGATGAGCAGGAATGCACCGACACGGCCACCGACGCGGTAGGCATCGACCGGCAGCGGCTGTGCGACCTCGATGGTGATCTCGGCGACGTCGTTGACTGCAAGCTGATCAGCCACACCGGTGGGCTCACCGGTTTCGATGTCGATGAGCGCATCGACGGAGGCGATACGACCACGCACCAGCGCGGCACCGTAGCGCACCTCTACGACGCGACCGACTGCCAACGGCTTGTCCGCAAGGTGGACGGCTACGGCGGAGAAACGGCGCACGTCTTCCGGGCGGGTGCCACTGATGAGGTCACCGCGGGCGAGGTCGAACTCGGCATCCAGGCTGATGGCCACCGACTGGCCGGCTACGGCCTCAGTGACGTCCTCGGCTGCCACGGTGATTTTCGTGACCGTAGCCTGGCGGTTGGCGTCTACGGAGACAGTGTCACCCACACGCACACTGCCTGCGGCGATACGGCCAGCGTAACCGCGGTATTCAGTGGCGTGATCACGAATGACGTAGTCGATGGGCAGGCGTAGGTCGGCCTCGGCATCGGTTTCCAGGTCGGCACCGATGTTGAGGTTTTCCAGCAGTTCCAACACAGTCGGGCCCTCGTACCACGGGGTGTGCGCAGAAGGATCGACAATGTTGTCGCCGACCAAAGCCGACACTGGAACAACGAAGGTGTTCTGCAGACCCAAGCGCTCTGCCAGCACTGCTACATCCGACTCAATCTTGCGGAAAGCTTCTTCGCTGTAGTCCAGCAGGTCGATCTTGTTGACAGCAAAGATTACGTGGCGAACACCCAGCAGACCGGCCACCGTTGCGTGTCGCTTGGTCTGCGTCACGACGCCGTTGCGCGCGTCGATAAGCAAAACGACGGCCTCAGCGGTGGACATACCAGTGATGGTGTTTCGGGTGTACTGCTCGTGACCAGGGCAGTCGGCCAGGATGAACGAGCGGACGTCGGTGGCGAAGTAGCGGTAGGCAACGTCGATCGTGATGCCCTGCTCACGCTCGGCCCGCAGACCATCGACCAGCAACGAGAGGTCGGGATTTTCCTGACCGCGCGCCTGCGAGGAGGCGACGACGGCCTCGTACTGGTCAGCGAGGATGTTCTTCGTGTCGTGCAGCAAGCGCCCGACAAAGGTCGACTTACCGTCGTCGACGGAGCCAGCGGTGCACAGGCGAAGAGTGCGACGAGCGCGAGTGGCGCGGTCGGCGGTAATCAGGGTAGCTGGGGAATTTGGCTGGCTCATCAGAAGTAACCTTCCTTCTTGCGGTCTTCCATGGAGGATTCGGACAACTTGTCATCTGCGCGGGTAGCGCCGCGCTCGGTGAGCTTGGATGTGCGAAGTTCCTCCATGACCTCCGCAATAGTGGTGGCAGTCGATTCGACAGCGCCGGTGCAGCTCATGTCACCGACAGTGCGGTAGCGGACAGTGCGAACCTCGAGGGTCTCGCCGTCGCGGGGTCCACCCCACTCGCCCGGCGCCAACCACATGCCGCCGCGGTTGAACACCTCACGCTCATGGGCAAAGTAGATGGGCGGCAGCTCGATGTCACGGGCTTCGATGTAGGCCCAGACGTCGGCCTCGGTCCAGTTCGAGATTGGGAAAACGCGGACGTTCTCTCCAGCGGCGTGGCGACCGTTGTAGAGACCCCACAGCTCCGGGCGCTGACGGCGTGGATCCCAACCGCCGAAGGAGTCGCGGACGGAGAACACGCGTTCCTTGGCGCGGGCCTTCTCCTCATCGCGGCGGGCGCCACCGAGGACGGCGTCGTAACCACGGTTGGCAATGGTCTCCACCAGTGGCACGGTCTGCAAGGGGTTGCGGGTGCCGTCGGCACGCTCGGTGAGCACACCGCTGTCGATCCAGTCCTGGACCTTGGCTACGTGCAGCTTAATGCCCGGCTGAGCGGCAATCTTGTCGCGGAATTCAATAACTTCGGGGAAGTTGTGGCCGGTGTCGACGTGGAGCAGCTCCAGCGGGATACCCGCCGGTGCGAAGGCGCGCTTGGCCAGCTCGAGCACGACGACGGAGTCCTTTCCGCCGGAAAAAAGTAGTGCCGGACGGTCAAACTGGCCGGCGGTCTGGCGAATAATGTCGATGGCCTCGGCTTCCAGTTCGGCAAGCCGCGGATCGAGGCGGTTTTGTACGGAAACGGTGGTTGAGCTAGTCATGGGGGTCTTTCTATTGGGGCTGTGTTGGCTGTTGTAACTGCGCTGTTTTAGCTGATGTCGGTAATCGGCGGGCGACTGGTGGCTAGCGGCCAAGTGGCTGGCGGCAAGTAGCTGTCGGCATCGTCCAGCCGCTAGCCGCTCAAACTAGAGGTGCAATCCGCACTCTGTCTTTTCGGTGCCCGCCCAGCGACCCGAGCGCGGATCCGCACCCGCTGCCACTCGCGCGGTGCATGTCGCGCAGCCGATCGACGGGAACCCCTGTTGCGTCAGCGGATGCACAATGAGGTCGTTGTCCTCGATGTATTGAGCAACATCCTCATCCGTCCACGTGGCCAGCGGGTTGAGCTTGATGCGACCAGTCTTGTCAATCTCCAGTACCGGCGTGTGTGCGCGGGTCGGCGCGTCGACGCGCTTCAGACCTGTGACCCAGCCCTCGTAGGGGCGCTTCACAGCTGACAGCGGCTCGACCTTCCGCAGTGCGCAGCATCGCGTCGGGTCGGTCTTGTACAGATCTACGCCCTCTTCGGCATCCTGCTCAGCGCGGGTGCGCTTCGGCTCAATCGACAGCAGTCGGTTGTCGTAACGCTGTGCGACCTGTTCTGCCACGTCGAGGGTCTCCGGGAAGTGGTAACCCGTATCCAGGAAAACCAGGTCGGCTTCCGGCGCGTGCCGAGCAGCCAGCTCCGCCAATACCGTGTCCTGCATCGACAGGGTCACAGCCAGTGGCGTATGCAGGTGCTCTGCACCCCATTCCAGTACTTCCCCAGCAGTGGCGGTCTCCAGCTTGGAGCCCCACTCCAGTGCGAGCTCAATCAGACGGCGAGCAGTTTCCGGGTTGTCCAGCACATCCTGACGCGCGAGTGCCTCCTGAGTCTTAATGACCTCAGCGGTTTTCAGTCCCGTGCTCATGACGCCACCTTTCTATCGATATGTCCGTGCAGTTTCACTGTGAATACCCGGCAGCATTCGCGGCATTGCCAGGCGTAATCGGTTTCCACATCGGGCCACAGATCATCACCGCCGCAGTAAGGGCAATGCATCACCGCCCCGCGGTTCGGATTGGGGTGTGCGCTTCGGCCACCGATCCCCAGTCGCGCTGGCGCCTCGTCTTTTTCGCTCGCCGACGGCCCCTGCGACCGAACCCCATTGGGAGATTCACTCACTTCAGGTCCTCCTCATCAGCGCGGACAATCCACTCGCGGAACTGTTCACCCTCGTGGCGCTGCTCCTTGAAATGATTGACGACGCGCTCGATGTAGTCACCCAGTTCTGCCGAGGTGACCTTGTGTCCGCGAACCTTGCGGCCGAAGTTGGCATCGAGCCCCAGCGAACCACCGAGGTGAACCTGGAAACCCTCGACACGGTTGCCCTCATCGTCGGTGACAATCTGCCCCTTGAGTCCAATGTCGGCAATCTGTGTGCGGGCACAGGCATTCGGGCAACCGTTGAGCGCAATGGTGATTGGGACATCGAGGTCGCCGAGGCGTTCCTCCAAGTCACCCACCAAATCGATTGCGCGCTGGCGCGTGGTGACAAGTGCGAGTTTGCAGAACTCCAGGCCGGTGCAGGCCAGGATGCCCCGACGGAATGCGGAAGGCTTGGCAGACAGGCCAATTTCGTCGAGCTCAGCGAGCAGGGAGTCGACCTGGTCGTCGGCGACGTCGAGGAGAATGAGCTCCTTCATGACAGTGGTGCGGACGCGGGAAACACCGTGGCGCTCGGCGATGTCGGCGAGCTTGACCAGGTCAGAGCCCGGAACACGGCCAACAGCGGGCTTCACACCGACGTAGTTGAGACCGTCGGCCTGCTTGTGCACGCCGATGTGGTCACGGTCGCCCTCGAAAGGCTCGGGCGCGGGGCCGTCGATAAGCTTGCGGTTGAGGTAGTCATCTTCGAGTACCTGGCGGAACTTCTCCGCACCCCACTCGGCAACGAGGAACTTCAGACGCGCGCGATTGCGCAGGCGACGGTAGCCGTAGTCACGGAAGATGCGGCACACGCCCGCCCATACCTCGGGAACCTCGTCCTCTGGGATCCAGGCGCCGAGACGCTGGGCGAGCATCGGGTTGGTGGAGAGACCGCCACCGACCCAAACGTCGAAACCGGGGCCGTGCTCGGGGTGATTGACACCGACAAAGGCGACGTCCTGGACCTCGTGGGTGACATCGAGACGCGGGGAACCGGAAACTGCGGACTTAAACTTACGCGGTAGGTTGGAGAACTCGTCGCCGGAGAGGTACTCGTCCTTGATGCGGCGAATAGCATTGGTGCCGTCGACGATTTCATCGGCAGCAACGCCGGCAACCGGGCTACCTAGGATAACGCGGGGAACGTCGCCGCAGCCAAAGTTGGTGTCAAGACCAACCCGCTCAAGGCGGTCCCAAATCTCCGGCATGTCCTCGATGCGGATCCAGTGCAGCTGGACGTTCTGACGGTCGGAGAAGTCCGCGGTGTCACGAGCAAAGTCGCGGGAAATCTCGCCGATAGTGCGAATACCCTCGGTGGTGGTCTGACCACCATCGAGACGAACGCGGAGCATAAAGTACTTGTCCTGCAACTCGGCGTTAGTCTTCACACCGGTGTGCTCACCGCTAAGACCCTGCTTGCGCTGGGTGTAGAGGCCAATCCACTTAAAGCGCGGAGCTAGGTCTTCCGCAGGGATAGAGTCAAACCCCTGCTTGGAGTAGGTGTCGATAACGCGCTGCTTAACGGCAAAACCGGCATCTTCTTTCTTAATGCGCTCGTCGTCGTTAAGTGGCTCGCGGCCGTCGATAAGCCACTGCCCCTGTGGCTTCGGTGCACGCTTCTTACGTCGGGTAGCCGCTGCGGAAGCCGGACGCTCGGCGGTTTTCGTAGGAGAGCTCATGGGGGAATCTACCGAATCACTTTCGTTTTGTTCTCGTTGACCGAATCAGAGTTGTTTGAATCAGCCCTGAACGAATTAGTTTCTAATTTTTATAGACCGGACGGTCTATGCAGTATTGCAGGCAACATTAGACCGACCAGTCTGGCTAGTGCAAGCCGGGGTACGCTCGGACACCTAGCGAACCCCCGCTTCACCCACGTGGACACCGTTTTCTGCGCCCACTTTGACACCTCCAGAAGCACCCTCAGCCCCGACATCAACCGAAGCCGGTGATGGAGATCCAGAACTAGACACATCAGCCGAGGAAGACCGAGAAATCGACTCAAGTTGGACCCGCTGACGCAGACGCGGAAGAGTGTCATGCGACCGCGCCCACAGCACCAGTGCGACAACGCCAAAAGCCCAGACAAGCAGCACCGTTGCCAACACGCCGCCAGAAACCAGCGGCGAAAACAGTGTTCGAATATTCAGCCCGACCAACACGCCGCCGATCACAATTCCAAGCAGGCGCGGATTAATACGCCCCACCAGGTATGCAGCCAAAGGTGCAGCAATCACACCACCGCACAGCAAACCAATTACCGGCGCGGCATGCTGAGTAAACTCCTCCCGCAGCTTTGGCAAAAAGCCCAGTACAGCAGCTAGAGCGACAAGAAATTCCGCCGCCGAGACAGTACCGATAACCTTGCGCGGCTGATCAGCCTCAGCACCGAGCAATGTGGAGGTCGTAACAGGACCCCAACCTCCACCACCAGTGGAATCAAGCAGGCCGCCAAAGAGCCCCAGCGGAGCAAGCTTTTTCGCCCCCCAGTTCTTTTTCTTGCGCTTAACATTGGCCAAAAAGGCGAAGCGGATAATCACCCACAGGCCGAGAAAGAGCAAGATTGTCGAGGTCACAGGCTTAGCCGCGTCACCATCGAGGTTGGACAAGAAGGTCGCACCAGCAAAGGCGCCGATAGCCCCTGGCACACCAAGGCTCAGCACGCGTCGCCAGTCGACATTGCCGAATCGCCAGTGCGAAATACCAGAGGCCAGCGTCGTGCCCACCTCCACTACGTGAACTACCGCTGACGCAGTGGCAGCACTACTACCAGCAACAATAAAAAGTGAAGTGGCAGTAACACCGAACGCCATCCCCAGAGTGCCATCGACTAATTGCGCGCCAAGGCCGATTAACACGAAGACTATGAGTTTTTCCATGACAAGCCCTTCCCCACTTACCCAACCAGAGCCTGCCGTTGCCACGATGCCCGCACGACGAGCCCTTTTAGAGCTCATTCAGCGGAAGCAATGCGCAGCAAAACCCTCTCAAGCCAAAGCAGTGATTCTTGCGGTGTTTTGTGTTTGCTTTTTGTAGACCAGTTTGTCTATATTCTGTTTCAGCAAGCATAGACCGATTGGTCTACGATAAGCAATCGCGACAAAGAAAACGTAGAAAAAGGATTCCGCTCAATGACCAACGACCAGACTGCAGCCCAGAACGCGGCCGCTTCCTCACTGCCCGATCTCGCCAACTCCACCACGCCACTGCGTGTAGCCGTGGTCGGCTCGGGCCCGGCCGGCATCTACGCCTCCGACGCGCTGATGAAGTCCGGCCGCGACATCGCCATCGACCTCTACGAGCGCCTTCCAGTGCCGTTCGGTCTCATCCGCTACGGCGTTGCGCCAGACCACCCGCGAATCAAGGGCATCATTAAGTCCCTCCACCGAGTGCTGGACAAGCCGCAGGTCCGACTTCTGGGCAACGTGGACGTCGGTAAGCAGGTCAGCGTCGATGAACTGCGCCAGTTCTACGACGCCATCATCTTCGCCACTGGCGCGACCGGCGACCGCGATTTGAATATTCCGGGCGCTGACCTGCCGGAGCACTACGGCGCGGGTGAGTTCGTAGGTTTCTACGACTCCCACCCGGAGTTCGCCCGCGATTGGGAACTCTCCGCTGAGTCCGTGGCCGTGGTCGGTGTCGGCAATGTGGGCCTCGACGTCGCCCGCATTCTCGCCAAGACTGCCGATGAGCTGCACGTCACCGAAATCGCCGACAACGTCTACGCTGGCCTGGCAAAGAATACCGCCCGCGAAATTCACGTCTTCGGCCGCCGCGGCCCGGCTCAGGCAAAGTTCACTCCACTGGAGCTGAAGGAACTGGACCACTCCGACACCATTGAGGTTGTCGTGAATCCGGAGGACATCCAGTACGATGCCGCCTCCGAAACGTCCCGTCGTGAGTCCAAGATCACCGATCAGGTCTGTACGATTCTGGAAAACTACGCCATCCGCGAGCCAAAGGGCGCCCCGCACAAGCTCTTCATCCACTTCTTCGAGTCCCCGGTCGAAATCATCGGCGAGACCGGTGAGGATGGAGTACAGCACGTCAGCGCTATCCGCACCGAGCGCACTGAACTCGACGGCGAGGGTGGCGTCCGAGGCACCGGCAAGTTCACTGAATGGCCGGTCGGTGCGGTCTACCGTGCAGTCGGCTACCGCTCCGACGCAGTCACCGGCGTACCGTTCGACACCGGCACCCACACCATCCCAGATGCCGGCGGACGCGTGCTTGACGACGTCGACGGCAATCACATCCAGGGTCTGTACACCACCGGCTGGATTCGCCGTGGCCCGGTCGGTCTAATCGGTAACACCAAGGGCGACGCCAACGAAACTGTCGGCAACCTCATCGCCGACTGGGAGGCAGGCCGCCTGGTCGCACCTGCAAAGCCCACGCATAACGACGTCGACGAGTTCCTGGCCGACAAGGGCCTCCAGGTCACTACCTGGGAGGGCTGGCACGCACTCGACGCCGCCGAACGTGCAGCGGGCGAAGCCGAAGGCCGCGAGCGCAAGAAGCTGGTCGAGTGGGCCGACATGGTTGCGGCCTCCACGGTCGTCGCAAAGCAGCCAGATGCCGATGACGTGGCCGAAGCTGTACACGAAGCTGTTGTGGAGACTGTCGCCAGCTAGCGCATCGGGTCTAACCGGGCAGTTGATTGTGCACGTCAGTCGGTCTTCGGATTAGAGTTAATACATGGCTTATCATGCAGACTCATCCAACCTGGACGTCAAGGAAGTTCTGACCTGGGAAGGCTTCGGCGTCGCCTCCCGTGAACTGGCACAGCAGATTGTCGATTCGGGCTACGAGCCGGAGATCATTATCGCCGTGGCCCGCGGTGGTCTTCTACCAGCGGGTGCACTCAGCTACACCATGGGTGTCAAGCTCTCTGACGCCATTAACGTCGAGTTCTACACCGACGTGGCGGAGACCCTGCCGGATCCGGTTCTGCTGGAGCCGCTGCTGGATGTCGAATCTATTTCTGACCGTCGTCTGCTGGTCGTCGACGATGTCGCTGACTCCGGCCGCACACTACACCTCGTGCTCGATTTGCTGAAGAACTACGGCGCAGAAGTGCGCTCCGCTGTACTCTACGGCAAGTCCCGCTCGGAGATTGCACCGGACTATGTCTGGAAGCACACCGATGACTGGATTGTTTTCCCCTGGTCGGCCGATCCACCGGTACAGAAGTCCAAGTAGATTAAGTAGCTTACGCGCCACAGCGGGCACACAAAAAGTGCGCTGCGGAGCCGGTTAAGGCCGTACCGCAGCGCACACTAGGCCGTCAAACTAGCCCAGTTCGACGACCTTAATCTTCGATGCCGCCTCCGATGCACGCTCACGAGCAGCATCGACAGAATCCGCGGTCGAAACAGCAACGCCCATGCGGCGACGCGGGCCAGCAACCGGCTTACCAAAGATACGAATATCAGTCTCCGGAATAGCCATGGCCTCCGTCAACCCGGTGTAGCCCGGCTGCTCGATGTCAGCACCGCCGTAGACCACAGCGGAGGCTCCCGGGGACACCAGCGTGACGTCGATAGGCAGACCCAACACTGCACGCGCGTGCAGCTCGAACTCGGAGAAACGCTGGGTGCCCATGGTGACCATGCCAGTGTCGTGCGGACGCGGGCTGACCTCGGAGAACCACACCTCATCGCCGCGGACAAACAGCTCGACGCCAAAGATACCGCGACCGCCCAGCGCGTTGGTGATGCGCGCGGCGACAGAGCGCGCATTGTCCAGCGCGTTTTCGCTCATGGCAGCCGGCTGCCATGACTCAACGTAGTCGCCGTCCTGCTGACGGTGCCCAATGGGTTCACAGAACCACGTTGCCCCCTCGCCGGTCTCCGGATCAACGGAGCGCACGGTCAGCAGCGTGATCTCGTAGTCGAAATCGACGAAGCCCTCCACGATGACGCGACCGGACTCGACGCGGCCGCCACTCATGGCATAATCCCACGCGGCCTGGACATCCTCCGGCGAACGCAGCGTGGACTGCCCCTTGCCCGAGGAACTCATAACCGGCTTGACCACACACGGGAAGCCAATCTCATCGACAGCTGCGGTGAACTCATCAAAGCTGGAGGCGAAGTGATAGCGCGAGGTCGGCAGCCCAACCTCTTCCGCAGCCAGACGGCGAATACCCTCTCGGTTCATGGTCAGCTGAGTCGCCCGTGCGGTTGGAATAACGGTGACGTCCAGCGTCTCGTCTTCCTCAACCTCTGCCAGCACCTCGGTTGCCAGGGCCTCGATCTCGGGGACGATGAAGTGAGGCTTGACCTGGAGAATCAGGTCCCGCAGTGCACTGGGGTCCGACATATTCAACACGTAGGCGTGGTGAGCTACCTGGTGTGCCGGTGCATGCTCGTAGCGATCGGCAGCGTGCACCTCAACGCCAAGACGCTGGAAAGCAATGGTCACCTCCTTGCCGAGCTCGCCAGAGCCGAGCAGCAGAACTCGCGTTGCTCCCGGCTGGTACGGGGTTCCGGTGACTTCAGGGGTGAACATCGAGATAAACTCGCTTTCGTCTACGGCACATACGCTGCGCAACCAGCAGCTGTGAAATTGGTTGTCTCCAGCATACGACAGCAGGCGGATTCACCGCGGCGGGCGCGGGGCGGGGAGTCTAGCGCGGGACCACTCGCTGGAACTCAGCCAACGCCGCATCCCGGTCAGCAGCCAGGACAACATTCGCCTCAGCACCGGCAGGATCTTCCACCACCTGACCACGGCGAGCTGGCTCATCTGCAAAGGTTCGCTTATCGACGCCCACGAGACGCATCTTCTCCACTTCCCCTGTCACCGCACCGACGGCCACCATCGCAGCAAAGAGGTCATGGACCTGCGCCTTGTAACCGACCCCCACACCCTGGTGGAACTCAAAGTAGAACTTCAGCGAACGGCGCAGAACACGCAGCAGCTCCGGGTTCATACCGGCATCGCGCCAGGACTCAATTTCAACATCGCTGATAGTGATGGTCTCGGTGACATTGAGTGGCACCAACGTCGGCACCGGCGCACCTGCGGCGGTGGCGATACTGCGCACGGCATCCTCCGGGCGCTCGACTGCCACAGCGCCCGCGGTGCCGAAGACCTCGGTGACCGCAGTGGGGTCGACCCAGAAGTTCCATTCCGCAAACTCGGTAACGTTGCCGTGGTACTCCACAGCACCGCCCATAATGGTCACACCGTCGAGCTCCCGCATGAGTTCTGGGTAGTTCTTCAAAGCGGCCACGTAGGTGGTCATAGGGCCGGTGACCAGCAGGTGCACCTTCTCCCCCGTCGACCGCGCCTGCTCGATGACCTGGCGCCACAGCGCCAGCGGATCCGCCGCCCCTGCGCGGCCCGGTTCGTAGATGACGGCCGGTGGCGCCAGGTTATAGCCCAGCCCGTACGGTCCATGAGTCTCAGGCGTGGTGGTCAGCTCACGGTCAGCAGGCCCCTCGAAACCGCTGACAACCGGTACCTCCGGACAACCGCAAAGATTCAACATGTACTTGGTATTGCGAGCGGACCATGCCGCAGTGGTGTTACCACCTGCGCAGGTCACACCCACCAGCTCGATCTCGCCTGCGGTATGCAACCCCGCGAGGTAGACGAGAGCAAGACTGTCATCGATACCCGTGTCAACGTCGGCAAGCACTTTCAAACGCGTCATAAGGTCAAGTGTGACACGAAACACGCTCGGCTCGCAGAGCTAAACACGGGCAAAACAGGGATACAGACGAGTTTTCGCTGGTGCTAGCAGGGTTTACTAGTTCGTCGCCATCGCTGCATCACCCACCGGAGCGGACTCCGGCAGCGGCATAGCCAGCTCGGTCAAGACCTCGCGCAGGCGCGTCGGGTAGTCGGTGATGATGCCATCGACACCAGCGGCAATCTGCTCGCGCATGGTCTCCTTTTCATTCACCGTCCACGGCACCACCTTCATGCCAGCCTCGTGCGCGCGGGAAATCAGCTCTGGCGTGGCGACCGGGTGGTAGTCAGAATCCGACGGTGTCTTGCCGTAAGGAATGCTGTGCGTCGGTGAGAGCACCTGCACGCCGAGCTGCTTGGCGGCCTCAATGATGTCGCCATCGACCTCGTCGTAATTGACATCGCCGATCCAAGGAGAATCCTTCTTCCAGGTGGTCTCGTCCCACAGCATGACCAGTGGAATCTCCGGGTTCCGTTCCGCGACCAGCGGCAGCGAGCGCCAATCGAAGGACTGAATCATCACTCGATCAGCGACACCCGCGCGGTCAATCTCGTCGAGAATCACATCGACGAACTCCTGTGGTTCTGCCGAGTCAGCGCGCTTTTCGCCCTCAATCTTGGTCTCAATGTTGAAGTGGATGTCCTGGTTGTCCTTAGTTAGCTCGAACAGCTCCGGCAGGGTCATCATCCTGTTGCCCTTGATTGGCTCCGCATCCGGGAAGTCCTCTAGCTTCTTGTCGCAGACCAGGGTTTGTACCTGCTCATAGGTGAGATCATGCACGAGCTTGCCGACGTACGGGTACTGCGGATCCCCCTCCGTCACTGGCTCGGTGTCCGAGCACTTATCGTCTTGGATCTCCGGATCGTGCCAGACCATAGGCACGCCATCCTTCGTCAAAACGATGTCCAGCTCCAACGTCGTAACGCCCAGCTCCAGTGAGTTGGCCATCGCCTGCTTGGACTCCTCCGTCCACTCACCGCGACCACCACGGTGCGACTGCAGATCAAAACCCTCCGGCAGCTTAGCCATCGCAGCCGGCCGCACATTCGCGGACGCATTCAGCTCAGCGACCTGCTGCTTTTCAAAGGTCTTCTCTTCGCTCGCCGTGGTGCTAACCGCGCTTGCACTGCTTGACGACGATGCCGCATCGTTATCCGCATCATTGCTGCAGGCTGCAATAGGAGAAATAGCAAACGCGCCCATAGCGATCGCCGCGATTGCGCGACGCGTGCCGTGGACGCGTGAACTCTGAGGCTGCTCGCTTTGCTTGGCCTGTTCGTCAAACATGGAGTCAGATGAGTTGCAAGAAGACATGGCCGGTGATTTTCCTCTTTGGGCGTAGTGTTAGCGACTTCATAGCGACGGAGTAGTACCGACAACAAAGTGTCGACAAACTAGCGTCGGAGGTTTATACGGAACACAGAAATCTACGTGAAATCTGTGTGGTGCGCCACTACTTTAAAACGGCTTGCCAGCACTCGCATCTGGAGAGAGCACGGGTTAGAGATTAATTTCCCTCTGCCTTTGGAATCTCACCTTCTTGAGCAACTTCTGCCCCATCCCAGGAGTACGTAACGGGAGCGTTGTACTGGTCTTTAAAGGCGAAGGCACCGCCGTCTTCAATCATTTTATTGACATCGAAGAAATTGACGGTCACAGTTTTGCCATCGCCTTCGACCGAGTTGATTGTCTGCGGACCACCGGCGGTACCCACGTACTCGCCCTTATGAAACAGCAGCACTGCGCCAGAGGTAGTTGAGTGGGTAATTTCATTCTGTACTGCTGAGGCAAAGGTCAACTCGCTGGTGGTATCCCAGTTCGTATTGTCCGTGACTGTCCAACCGCTGCCATTGCCACCTTCCATTGAGTTCAGGTCGGCAACCGCTTCTTCGAAAGCCTCTTCCTGGGTTGGCGCAGAAGAACCCCCATCGGTGTCGTTGTCATCGACATCCGGATTGGGGGCATCTGCACCTTCACTGTCATCCTCGACAGTGGTGGTCGTAGTGATGGTGGTCGTTTCTTCATCTACCTGAGAAGCAGAGGTCGGTGCTGCGGTCTCATCAGTGGAGCAACCGGACAAAGCCACTACACCTGCGACCGCCGCGCTAACCAGCATCGACCCGCGACGAACTGAACGACCACTCATGGCTGGAACCTCTTCTGTTCTCTCAAGTTTTCTCAAGCACTTAGCTACGGCGGAGCTTTACTTTCTCATGTCCGACTCTGAATTGAGTTTACTTGGAAAAAATCAAGAGTCCCCGAGAGTGCCCAAGAATTCTCGAAACCTCTCGAGAGATCTCGGGGGCCGTTAGGAAGCGGGCTTCGCACCGCCGGGAATCTTCCCCTCGTGGACGACGTGATCGCCGTTCCAGAAGAAGTGAACATTAGAGGTGAACTCCGCCGCATCAGCGTTCGGCGCACCTGCGGCCTCCTGGGCCTCCCAGTCGTGGTAGATGACCGAAATGTTCTTACCATCAGGGGTCGGTGTCACCTTGTTGATGTGCTGAGGCCGGTCAGAGTCCGTACCAATGAATTCACCCTTGTGGAACATCAACAGCACAGTGGAGGACTGAGCGTTACCCTGCTTGGCCTGATCTGTGAGAGCAAAGCTCAAATCGCTACACGGACTGAAGTTGGAGGTGCCAGTGTACTTCCACCCATCATGGTTGTTCGGACGCTCCCTGTTGACCTTATCCAGGGCCGCCTGGATTTCAGGTGCAGCCGGGTTCGGGGTACAGCTATCCCCCTTCGCCGGTGCTGGTGCCGGAGCTGGAGCCGGTTTCGCCTGAGCCGCAGGAGCTGCAACTGCTCCGCCTACTGCGGAGAAAACCATCGCGCCGGAAAGCACGGCGGAACTTGCCAGTCGTTGTACTCGGTGTCCTGTGTTTTGCATGAAAACCACACGCCTTCTGTCGTTTGGACTTCTGTCGTTGGACTACGCGGTGAGGCCTACGATACAAAAATGACTCTGGGATGCCAGGGGCAACTGACAATTCCCAGAGCCTTCGCGTGGTTAGCAAATGTTCTTTTTTGAAGCAGCCAGCGGTTTCGACACCGAAGATTTTTTATCTAACAGTTCGATAAAGCCGGGTCGAAAGCCGGACTATTTTCCGGTTAGTTCGCCACTGCCTCCAGGCTGAGTGTCCAGCGCTAGTTGTCCAGCACGTCGTGAACAACGATGGTCTGGTCACGACCCGGGCCAACACCGATGTAAGAAATGCGAGCGCCGGAGAGCTCCTCCAGGCGGTTCAGGTAATCCTTGGCCTTGTCCGGCAGCTCATCGAAGGTGCGGCAGCCAGTGATGTCTTCGTCCCACGCAGGCATGGTCTCGTAAATCGGGACAGCGTGGTGGAACTCCGACTGGGTGAGTGGCATTTCGTCGTGACGCACGCCATCAACGTCGTAAGCGACACAAATTGGAATCTCACCGATACCAGTCAGGACGTCCAGCTTGGTGATGAACAAATCCGTGAAACCGTTGACGCGCGCGGCGTAGCGAGCCAGCACCGAATCGTACCAACCACAGCGGCGCTTACGGCCGGTGTTGACTCCGACCTCACCGCCGGTGGTCTGGAGGTACTCGCCCCACTTGTCGAACAGCTCCGTCGGGAACGGGCCAGCACCGACGCGGGTGGTGTAGGCCTTCATGATGCCCAGCACCGAAGTGATCTTCGTCGGGCCGATACCGGTACCCACGCAGGCACCACCAGCGGTTGGGTTCGAGGAGGTCACGAACGGGTAGGTGCCGTGGTCGACATCGAGCATGGTGGCCTGGCCGCCCTCCATGAGGACGTGCTTGCCGGCATCCAGAGCCCGGTTGAGCTCAAACTCCGAGTTGATAATCATCGGACGCAGACGATCGGCGAAGCCCATGAAGTAATCGAAGACCTCATCCGGGTCGATGGCGCGGCGGTTGTACAGCTTGACCAGAATCTGGTTCTTCTGAGCCAGCGAAGACTCAATCTTCTGGCGCAGAATCGACTCATCCAGAATGTCCTGGACACGCAAGCCCGTACGGCCGACCTTGTCGGCGTACGTCGGACCAATACCGCGACCAGTGGTGCCGATAGCGCGCTTACCCAGGAAGCGCTCGGTCACGCGGTCCAGCGTCTGGTGGTACGGAGCAACCATGTGGGCATTGCCCGAAACGCGCAGGCGGGAGGCCTTTGCACCGCGGGCTTCGAGGCCATCAATCTCGTCGAAAAGCGCCTCGAGGTTGACCACACAGCCGTTACCGATAATCGGCACCGCGTTTTCCGACAGCACACCCGCCGGAAGCAGCTTCAGCTCGTACTTCTCACCGCCGACGACAACGGTGTGGCCGGCGTTGTTGCCACCGTTGGGCTTGACGACGTAGTCGACGCGGCCACCGAGAATATCGGTTGCTTTGCCCTTGCCCTCGTCGCCCCACTGGGCACCGACGATAATGATTGCGGCCATAGTCCTACTTCAACTCCTGGGATTGCAGACGACGCATTAGAGTGTAGTCCTATGCGTATTGTTGTGCTGCAGTGTGGCCCCGATGTACCCGCGTTTTCCCAATTGCTCCGCCAATCATGGCCTACATCAGCACCGTCCGCACCATCGGCACCAGCTACTCCGGCACCACCCGCCTATGCGCTTCACGACGTCGCGATGATCCCCGCCCGCAAGGAGCTGGCTTTCATCGACGACCTGGCCAAGGACGTACTGCCTATCGATACAGCACCGACGCCGGAGGAAATCTCCAAGCAGAAAAAGGTCGACCACTTAGGCGCTCCGCAACCCGCTCCGCAAAAGCCGAGCGAGCCGTTGCGAATTGTGGTCGTTGGCACCGACGCGGCACTGGCTGCCGTGGCAACCTACCTGATGCGCAAGAACCTCCTGTGGATTGAACTGGCACATGTCCCCACCGCCCCCTCGACCGCGGCCAAAAACTGGGGCATCGAAGGCGGAGAAGGGCTCGATGCGGCGGCCGCGCTCACACGCCCGACGATGCCAGTGCCGCTAATCCGCGATGACACCGGGCACGCAATTGTTGGTTACGTCCTACTGACAGAGCCAGGAATTACCGGAGTGTCCTCGGAAAACGGGTTTACCGGCGAGGTCTATGTCGACGAGCATCAGATGTTCTCCGGCACATCCACCGGCCTGCAGATTCGCCCTACCCCCGACGCCCCGGGCATCGTTGCGGCCGAAGTTCCGGCACCGGAAGCGGAAATCGGTAACGAGGATGGAGGCAACAAAGGCCTGCTGAGCCGACTCGGATTGGGTCGCGGTGGCCGTCGTAAAGCGAAAGAAGCCCCGTCTCGCGAGCTGCACCGCCCGATGACGGGTCGGGCAGTTCAAGTTGGTGGCCTGAGCTTCCGTTACGTACGCGATGGCGTAGAGTCGCGAAAGCCGCGCGAGAAAACAACTCTGTACCGACACCTCCGCGACTTGCAGATTGTGCACTAACTGCGTCGGGGGGGGGGGG
>NZ_KV834035.1:204129-341451 GCF_001837775.1 Corynebacterium sp. HMSC073H12
GGGGGGGGGGGGCAATAGCCACGGTCTGCCTGTGAGAAAGTGGCCTGCATGAAAGTGGCCTGCGCGATAGTTCGAGTACAGATAACATTTGGGTGTTAAAGCCACTGCCCGCCACTGCCTCGTTAGGACAGCATCATGACTGACAACACCCCACGGCTACGCGCTGGCGACCAAGCCCGCCACACTGCGCTGGAACGCTTGGAATGGGCATTCCGCGATGGTCAGATTGACTTTGCGGAACTGCAGGAGCGCACCGAGAAAGCCCAAAAGGCAACGTACATTGATGAGTTGCCCGCATTGACACAGGACTTGTCGCTGCCCGCGAACCTGGCCGAGCCGACTCCACATGCGCACCCAAACCCTAACCTGTACCCGAACCTGCACAGCGTCCCGGACGAGCATCATTCAGTGGCACCGAATGCAGCCAACAATCATCAGCCAGCCCGGATTGATAGCTCCGCCGCGGCAACTGGTTCGAAGCTCTCCATCGGTATCTTCGGCGGCACCGACAAGAGAGGCCCTTGGACGTGCGCTCCCACGCACACCACGGTGGCGACCTTCGGTGGGACTGGCTTGGATTTCCGCGAGGCCATCCTGACCGCGGAAACCACTGTCGTCAACATTGGCTGCGCCTTCGGTGGAGTCGACGTCATTGTCCCCGACCACTACCAGGTTGATGTCGACGTGCTTCCCATCTTTGGCGGCACGGATGTTACTGGAAAGCCGGGACGCAACCTACCCGCTCCTGGCGCCGGACAGGCTCCGAAGATTATTGTGCGCGGCTTTGTCGCTTTCGGTGGCGTCGAGGTCAAGCGAGTACCGCAGTAGAGCATGTTGCAGTAGCACGGGGCAGTAGAGCATGCCGCAGTAACCGACTGACGCCTAGCGAGCCGCTACTCGCCCACTCCTCACCGGCTACTCGTCCCATACCTCCGGCGGCATCGCTGGGAACGGCGTCGTCGGCGGCAGCGTTGCCACAGCCGAACGCCTGGACAGGCCACACACCTGCAACAGGTCCACCACCAATGATCGGCACTGCGCAAACACGACCTGCTCTGACAACGTTGTGTCGTCGATCACGCGCGGGTGCATTTTCGCCGCTAGACGACGCAAGTATCGAACCGCGTCTTCAAGCTTGACCTCTCCGGATTGCTCGGAAAGCTGGGCGATAGCGCTGTCGCCGGATTCGAAAGGCAACTCGCCCCACTCTGGGATTCGGCGCACGGCGGCTTCGTCGTCAAGCACATGACTGACCAGGCGCGTGCCTTCAGATACGCCGAGAACAAGCCCACACAGTTCGGGCGAAAAGTCGATGTGGTCTTCGCGGGCTGTGATAGCGCGACGCGCGAGCACACGGATGTTGCGCATGGCGTTGTCGACAGGATGAACCATGCGTGACAGCGAGTGGATTCGATCCCGGGACCGCCAGAGCAACGGGGAGATGCGGACCTGCTCGCCCGCGTCGGCAACGGTGCGGTCCATCAGCGAGACCTGCGCCTGCATGGAGCGCACCACGCTCAGTGCGGTGCGGATGCGATCGATGTCGCCCTCTTTCATGCCGATGCCGATGTCATAAAGTACGTCTGCCCCCATGTCGAGGACCTTGGCCACCTTGCGGCGAGCACCCGCCAGCGGGCTTCGCGGCAATACCATGAGCACAATAATGCCCACCACACCACCGACGAGAGCATCGATCATTCGGTAATAAGAACCAGCGGTGCCCGGCGGAATAATGGTGGCGATGAGCACGGCTGAAGATGCCGCTTGGTTCACCACAAGCGGGCCTCGACCGACAAACACGCCGATGACCATAGCGACGAACACACCGACGGTCAGCTGCCAGATACCCGAGCCGAGGATGGAGATAATCACATCACCAATGCCGACTCCCAGCGAGGCACCGAGCACCAACTCAACAGAGTGCTTCAGGCGAGGACCTGCGGTCATCACATTGAGGCTGATGAAAGCGGCCATCGGCGCGAAGAATGGGTTGGGGTGCCCCAGTACCTCAAGCGCGAACCAGTAGGCCAACCCGGCGGCTAGCGTGGCTTGGACAATAAGCATCCAGCGGGAGCGCACACGGGCAACGGCATGGAGGAAACGCGTGCGGGGCCTCACTTTCTGACGCAGCTTGTTTGCTGCGCGGGAGGCCGGATGTAGGTACGTATTGCGAAAATCTTGGAAATCCGGACGCGGATTATCCTCGACGAATTGCGTTTCCTTAGCTTCGACGAGGTCGCCGACATGCGCGGGAGCAATGTCCTCAAGATTCCTGGCAGCTGTGGCATCCTTATCTTCCCCACCAGCGATGCCAGCCATGCCGAAGTCACCATCCTCATGTGAAAAACTGTGCGCTTTTTATGTACCCGGTGTGCTGTTGTGCACTTTTCTGTGATCGCTGAATCTCTGTGCGCGATTAAAGACCCAACTCTGGCAGCGCGGATTCATCACTGTCACACAGCAACGCCATCATGCGATCGAATTCATCATCCTCACCGATAGCCTTAGCAGCCTTAGCCAACGCCGCGAAGGCGCGGAGCACACCACGATTAGGCTCGTGCTCCCATGGAATCGCTCCGAACCCCTTCCAGCCGTTTCCGCGCAGCAGGTCCAGACCACGGTGGTAACCAGTGCGGGCGAAGGCATAGGCCTGAATCTCCTGACCTTCGGACAAGGCACTTTCAGCCAAGTCTGCCCAAGCCTGGGAATCGCGCGGGCATGCGCGAACCACAGCCTCCGGGCTTGCGCCACCGTTGCGGGCAGCAACGGCCTCGTCAAGAACGGGGAGCTTCACGGGCGCAGGAGCCATCATGTCATTGAGTTTCATGCGTCCTATTGTGCCAGGCATCACGTGCCGATGGCAGAATCTAGGCATGCGACTCTCTGTTGGCGAGACTGGCCACAGCTCGGTGGCGCGGGCGTCGGCAAGCGCCAGATGGCGACCAACTACGGCCTCGCGGCTACTCAGGGCAGCTCGGTTTTGGCGAGTCCAGCGACTGACCGTTTTCTAGCTTGGTCGCAACAAAATCGGCCACTCGGGCACACGCTTCCATCAGCATCCAACCCGACAGCTGGACAGAGAGGTCACGCTCCTTGATCGCCGAACCGCGAACCGCGCCACCGACTGATTGCGCAACCGAACCGCCCTGTGGGAACTGAGCATTGTCGTTCCAATCTGCGGGGAAAAGCGGCAGGCCATCGACCTCGAGGCGGTGGTACCAGCACTTCTCCCCCGACGCCAGAACCAGTCGGCGAGCAATGCGGGCCGCCGCGCGATTCATGCGATTGTCTCCAGGCAAACGCACCGCCGCATCGGCGAGATATCGCACGAGGATGCCGTTGAACAGACCGCCATCGCCGCCACCGGCACCGGTGATGACATTGTCGGTGGTCGCCAAATCCTTTGCCACCGCGTGGATGAGGTTTTGCACGCGCGTGAAATACTTCGTCGCCTGTTCACGTTGGCCGTGCGCCCGAAGCGCAAGCCCCACTTCGAGGCAAGCGCCAATCATGACACCCTGGTTGTACGTAAACATGCCCTTCTGCACCACGGCACCTGCCATGGACAAGCGAATGCCGTCGTAGAGCAGACCTGAGTCCGCCAAAAGGTTGGCGTAAACCCAGTCGATAAGTTCCTCTGCCTCCTTGATACGACCAGCCCGGGCCAGAGCGATGGCTGCAGGACCGTTCGAGGGGACGTTGAAAAAGAGGTCCTGCTCACGCCACGGCAGCACACCCGTAGACTCCTGCCGACCATCGCCCAAGCATGAAATCAGCCGCGCTGTCGTCTTCTTGGGCACCGATGCGCCGAGGACAGCGTCGGCACGCCCGAGCGCCAGTGCCATCCACGCGCGATCGTCGTAGTACTTGTTCTTGGTCAGCAGCGTGAGGTTGCGAATGCGGATACCCCGAGTGGTCTGGCGGATAGCGCGGTACTTCTCCTTAGAGGGCACGCGCTTGGCTGCGTCTACCAGGCAGTCGAGATACTGCGCCTGCCACCAGTAATGCCAGTTGAGGAAGACCTTATGTCGCAGCGGCGCGGGCCAGGAAGCCATTGCCAGATTCGTGCCCGGAAGACCCCACAGCTTCGCCGCATGACGGTTGCGAATCGCCTGCTCAGCCACGTCCGCGCGATAGGCCCACGTTTCGGCCTCCGGACGCGACATTTTTAGAACCACTGGCTCTCCTTAAAACGGCTGCGAAACAGCTCTAAAACAGCCTTTCGAAATAAAACACCTAAGCAGACAATTACCAGGCCGCGGTGATATCTGCATGAGTACGAATCCAAGAGTGCATGGCAATACCCGCCGCTACCCCCGCATTTATCGAACGCGTCGATCCAAATTGGGCAATCGACACCGTCAAATCCGCCGCCTGCTGTGCTTCTTCAGTCACTCCCGGCCCCTCCTGGCCGAAGAGCAAAAGACAACGCTCGGGCAACTCAACGGTTTCGATGGGTACGGAGCCCGGCACGTTGTCCACGGCCACCACAGCCAGATCATGCTCGCGCGCCCAGCTAATGACCTCCGACACCGTCTCGTGGTGCAGCAAGTGCTGGTAGCGGTCAGTCACCATCGCGCCGCGACGATTCCAACGCTTGCGCCCCACGATGTGCACGGCCTCTACCAGGAAGGCATTTGCGGTGCGTACCACGGTGCCGATGTTGGAGTCATTCTCAAAATTCTCGATGGCGATGTGCAACGGATGACGACGCTTATCCAGCTCCGCGACGATAGCCTCCATCGTCCAGTAGCGGTAGGCATCGACGACATTGCGTCGGTCGCCCTCATCCAGAAGCTGCTCATCGTATTCTGGGCCGGTCGGCCGGGGTTCGTTCGGGTGCTCCTGCTCCCACGGCCCCACCCCGACACGAGCCTCAAACCACTCCGTCGGCCCCTTCCCGGGCTCAGGCGCGGTCAAGAGCCAACAGCCCCTCGACCAGGAACAACTGCGCCACGGTGTAGGTGTCCATCACTGCCGCATTCAGAAGCTTGCCGACGACGCCCTCCTCCGCAAACATCTTTCGAGCCATCAGTAGAGTGTCGGAGATGAGGAACAGGTTGCCACCGTGACCTAGGCCGTAGGTGGCATCGGCAATCGGCAGGCCGGTCTGCCCATCAGTTCCGACAGCACCGGCCCCCTCCAGCAGTACCGGGTCATCGGCCAGTGTAGAAGTCACGGCCAGCAGCGGACCGTAGCCAACAGCAGCGGGTAGCGCCTCTGGCTTTACAGCACCGACCAGCGGTACCGAACCAGCCCACAGTGGGAAGCGAATGGCAGCACGCAGCGCGCTAATGCGAGCTCCGGCACGCCACAGCAGCACGTGGTAGGCAACCTGGTTAACTGCGAACGGCACAGAACCGCGGTTCAGGTTCGGCTTGTTCGGCATGAGAATCAAGTCGCCCAACCAACCGCCGGCGAGGCCGATGAGCAGGGTGGTCGTCGTAAAGCGAGACGTCTCATGGCGACGGCGCCAAACATTGGCCGCCAACAGTGGCATGAGGACAGTCTTGGAAACTCGACGGGGAGTCTCCCAACCGAAGGCGCTGGAGACAACGTTGACCGCACTGGCGGCGATGTAGCCGGCACGTTCTGGGGCACGGCGGGTGTCGGCGCTCGCGCTGGCGATACCGACGAGTGCGCCGAGGCCCTCGCCCGTGCGACGCACAAACATGTCAGCGACGGTTTCCTTGGTACCGGGACGTTTCGTCGTAGTGAGCTTGGACAAGAGTCCTGCGCGCTTGGTGGTCATGGGGATGTTCCTCTTTCGTGGAGCTGCGTTGGGGCGGGTGAGCTGGGTGAGGCTCGGTAAAAGCTCTAGCGCTCAGATTCTTAGGCCAGACCCAAGTCATCCAAACCGAGCAGGTAACGGTATTCCAGGCCTTCAGCCTTGATGACCTCGTCGGCACCCGTCGCGCGGTCAACCACAGTGGCTACACCGACAACCTCGGCACCGGCCTCGCGTAGGGCAGCTACGGCGGTCAGCGGCGAGTTGCCCGTCGTGGTGGTGTCCTCAACAACCAGAACCTTCTTGCCCACAATGTCCGGCCCCTCAATGCGGCGCTGCATGCCGTGCTTCTTGGCTTCCTTGCGTACTACGAAGGCATCAATCGGACGTCCTTCGGCATGCATGACAGAGGCGGCCACCGGGTCCGCGCCAAGCGTCAGACCACCGACGTGCGCGTAGTCCCAGTCGGCAGTGAGCTCCCGTAGCAGGGAACCAATCAGGCGCGAGGCCTCATGATGTAGAGTGGCGCGGCGCAGGTCAACGTAGTAGTCAGCCTCACGTCCAGACGACAGCGTGACCTTGCCATGGACAACCGCCAGCTCCTTGACCAGCTCGGCCAAACGCTGCAGCTTCTCCTGATTGACATTGCTCGTGTGGGTGCTCATCTGAGGTTGTCTCCTAAATAAACGACTGTGTGCTCAAGGATATGTCTGGTTCTACTCGTCCGCGGAATCAGGGGTTGCGCCTTTGTCCCCGGATACAGATTCGGTGGGGTCGTCGCTGCTGTCGAGGTCTGGGGCGGCGTCGGTAAAAATACTGGCGGGCTTCACATTTGATCGCACTACACGTCCCCGGCTCGAGCGCATCCGGCTATGTTCGGGATCCTCGCCAAGCGCAGGAATCTGCTGGCCAGAATCCCCAAAGTCCTCCGACTCACCAACGTTTGCACCCATCTTTCGTGCCGTTGACCGCGAAGGCAGCGCCGTCGGATCAAGCGGTATATCCCGCGTAGGGCGCCACGACGAGCCGTCAATCGCCTGCACCACCGTGGGTTGTGCATTGCTTTGCGACGACCGCTGCGAATCATCCGTGGTGGCATCCACGGTTGCAGCGGACGAGGACGAAGGAGAATCTGCGTAAACAATTTCCTCAACGTCCAGCGGCTCTTCGCCCTTGCTATTCTGAGCGCTGTGACTCTGGGCATGCCCGTTCTGTGCGGTGTGATCCTGCGATTCGTGGGTAGCAGAACCATTGCGACGCTGGTCTGGTACCGCCTGCAAGTGCCCACGCCCGGTTCCATCAGAAATTAAAGAACCAGAGTCGACGGACTGCTCGGTGAGCTGAAGACGAGTGGGATCCCACTGATTTGTGTCCGGAGCGACAGTTTCGCCCTGCGCAGGTGGCAACCTGCGCGCAATGTCGGAGAAGTCCGACAGCGATGCCAGTGCACCGTCCCAGTCCTCTGGCACTGAATTATCAATCAGCTGAGCCAAGGACCAGGAGTTTTCGGACCACATGCGGGTAATGGCCGGGTGCACGTCGGCAAGCATACGGGTTGCACGGTCGTCGAAGATGCGATGAATGAGCTCTGGGTCGGTAGCTGCGACTACCAGGCCGGCTTCGGTGGCTACGTGAGGCAGCGTCGTGCCGCCGCTGCGGCGCAGCTCGAAAACCTCATCGCTGGATACAGAGCGGCGGATGGCGATGGTGGTGATGCCACCAACATCGGCGAGGTGCATTTCCCGGCCAAAGGCGAATCCGGAGACCACGGCTTTGGCATCGCCGTCCGGCGTGCGCTGCCAGTACGACGGCAGCTCATGGTCCACACGGTTGTAGACAGAATTACGTTCCTGCGCCCAGGCCTTCCGCAAGTGACGCACCCGGCGACCGCTGATACGTCGACGGACAGGAGCCACTGACTTCTGCTGGGCGCGCTGCGGTTGCACGAGCTGGGTGGGCTCTGTGGGCTGGGCGGGCTGGGTGGCCTGAGCGGCCTGGGCGTGCGCCGCAAAATCGGATGATTGCGGCACTTCGCCGGTCTCGGTATTTTCGACCGACGCAGCCTGGAATTCTGTACCGTCAACAGTTCCAGTGCGAGCGTCAGCAGCGCTGGTGCTGTTGGCCTCTGTGGCACTGGTGTCGCCCACTAAACCTGTCTCGGGCTCATCCACGGTATCAGTATCTTCAGCAGTCACTGACTCGGCTGGCTCCGCGCCAGACCCTGTGCCAAACTCCGCGCCGGACTCCGCGTCACTTCGGAGAGTCCCGTCCGTTCCCGCATTCAGGTCAGCTGCTGTTCCCGATGTTTCGGAAGCTCCCGCGTTTTCTGTTGCTTCGGACATTTCAGCAGCGGCCGCCGGTTCGATCCCCGAGACAGATTCAGGCTCCGCCGGCGTCATTTGCCCAGCTGAAGCCCCCAGTTCTGTCGTCGAAAACTCAGTTTCAGAGTCAACTTCAGCGGCACCATCAGTCTCAGCGACAACCTCAGAGTCAGCGCCAGTTGCGACATTCGGTCTCACCACAGAAGCTGTCTCAGAGCTGCCTTGCCCTGAAGAATCCGGTTGTTCGGACACAACATCTTCTGCCGCCACACCGGTTACTTCGCCGGTGGAGTCCGAGGGCTCGTCGTAAAGCGATGGCGACGAAGGAGACGCCACAGCAGTCTCACTTGTGCTGCGACGGCGGCGGTCGACAACGAACAGCGCGACTGCGGCGATGATGAGGATCGCTGCGAGGGTGAATACTAGGGGAATCATTAATCTCCTAGCTTAAGCCAGAAGCCGTTCTATTTGGTCAGCGACAAGATGCCGTCCCCCGTCTGGCGCAATGTCAATGCCCGAGGCGAGAGCGTACAGGACTCTCTAGGACCGTAAGGGCGAGGGGAAATAGCCACATGGACGACACATCAGGGGTTCCCTGGGGCGGTCGCCCCGCCCCGGACACATGCGAGTCCGGCACCGCTTAGAAACGGACGATAGGCAGGCTCGGATCGCCAGCCCACTGGGACCAGCCTCCGACATACAGCGAGGCGCCAGTAATGCCTGCTTCTTCCATGGCCTGAATGAACAGTGAGGAATGAAGACCGGAACCGGAGTAGACCGCTACATTACGACCAGCTTCGATACCGACGGAGGCAAAGCGCTCACGGAGCTGCTCAACAGGCAGGAAGGAGCCGTCGGCATTTTGCAGACTGCGAGCCGCCAGGTTCACGGCCCCCGGGATGTGACCTGCCTGCAGATCGACGCGCTCACTGCGGCCTTCAAAGCGGCTGAGCTCACGCGCATCCACCAAAACTCCGCGTTCAGACCAGGTGCGTACGTCGTCGAGGCTGGCAACAGGCATATTGCCCTCGCTCACCGCAATCGTTCCAGGCTGCGGCAGATTGCCAGGACCGAAGGCAGTCTCATTTCCATCTGCTTCCCAAGCAGCTAACCCGCCTGTGAGGACACGCACATTCTCCAGACCCGCCCAGCGCAGAATCCACCAAGCACGTGACGCGAACAGCCCATCGCCCGCGTCGTAAACGATCACCAGATGCTCCGAGCGGACTCCCCAACGACGGACGGCATCGCGCACACGCTCGATATCCGGCAGCGGGTTGCGACCAGCTTCTCGGCTGGGAACACCCGCTAGGTCCAACTCGGGATCACAAAACACGGCCAGAGGGATGTGAGCCGTAGCGTAGGAGTCATATGGTTTTTTAGCGCGCGACCAGCGTGCGTCAACGACGACGATGCGACCGCCGCCGGCAATCTTGTCACGAAGCTCTTGTACCGAGATGGATGTTGTCATAATCCCGGATTCTAAATCGGTTGACTTGGTAGCGCGATATGTACGTTATTAAAACTAGGAGCTTGGGAAGGTCTCAGATTATTCCTCACACTCTTGGGGGCTCGGGTTCTGCAAACCGACAATAATGCACAGTCAAGCCCGGCTAAACTGAGAATATGTCTGAAACTGCTGCACAACTGACCGTTTTCATCTCTGGCGCAGGACGTGGAATCGGCCGTGCCACCGCAGAAAAACTGCTTTCCCGTGGCTACACCGTAGGCGTCTTTGACATCTCTGGTGACCAGGAATGGGCAGCGGACCACCAGAACGCGGTCGTTGGCACTCTCGATGTCACCAATCCGCAGCAGTGGGAGGACGCGCTGAAGCAGTTCGTGGATAGGGCAGGACGCCTGGATGTGTTAATCAACAACGCCGGTATCCTCTACGGCACTCCATTCGAGGAGGGATCCTACGAGCAAGACAACGCGCTAATTGATGTCAACGTGAAGGGCGTCCACTTCGGCTGCCGCGCAGCTCTCCCTTATCTCAAGGGCTCACGCGGGCAGGTAATCAATCTCTGCTCGGCGTCAGCAATCTACGGCACCCCAGACATGGCCACCTACTCCGCCACCAAGTTCGCCGTTCGCGGCATCACGGAGGCACTCGAGGTCGAGTGGGAACCCCATGGCATCGATGTCAAGGCAGTCTGGCCGCTTTACGTCAACACCCCTATGCTCAAAAATGTCAGCACTGACGGCACCAAGCGCATGGGCATTCGCATCACACCAGATGATGTCGCCAACGCAATCGTCGACTGCATCGGCCACAAACAGGGCAAGATTACTAAGGTTCACTTCCCTGTCGGCCTGCAGACGAAACTGCTGTACTATGCCGCCAGTATCGGTACTCCTTTCCTCAACCGCTTCATTAACGCAAAGCTGACTACGAAGCGGAAAATCGGCCTCTAAGCCAGGGCGCCCCACCCTCCCATCCGGCTATCCACCGGGATCCTGCCCCGTTTCGCCGTTGCCATCCGCTGTGTCTCCCGCCCGTTTCTCTCGCGCTTTACGACGTAACCAGCGCCCCGGGTTATCGAATGCATCGGGGTCCTCATTGGATTCCGCTTTCCGGTTCCCTTCTTTGTCTTTCGGGGGCACCCAGACCACACGATCAGTAGAGGCCAGCTCGCACTCCCCGCTAACCCCGCCTCCTTCGTCAGTTCCTAGAATCCCCGGCACCTCATCTGGCCGGAGCGTCCACCAAGCATTTTCATCACATCGAGCATCATCGATCTTTCGATGTGTACCCGGATCCACCAACGTGAGATTATCCAGGTCAGTGCCACCACCGGATGCCCATGACTGCACATGGTGAACATCGCACATGGCTCCTGGTGTGCCCATGCCCGGCGCGGAGGAACACCCTTCCTCTCCAAGAAGGGCCAGATACTGCGGCAAAGTCCCCAGCCTGCGCGACCGACCAAAGTACAAGGTCTGCCCCTCATTCCCCAAGACTTGGAGGAACGAATTTCTATCAACCATCTGTTGCACGGCCTGACTAATGGAAATTCGCACTCCCGCATCAGAGACCGCTTTGCCCGATCCAGGAAGTACAAAATCTTTCCCATCAGGCAAGGAGACTCCAGCTAGCGCTGCCACATCTGCGATATGCGCGACGGTGACCACCGATGTCGTACCCCGTGCCGGCTGAAGCTCACCGCCTGGTTGAAAACCCCCGTTTACTGCAGCTTCCACTGCATCATGGAAACGCTGCTCCGGATTCCGCTCGTCATCAGCACCTTCCTCGAGCAACCCGCCAGGGCGCGCATGATCTGCCTGCAGCCTTTTGAGCACCGCTGCGAACGAAGGCGTAACCACACCGCTCAACCGGCTCATGCCGTCCGGCCCCTGAGCACCGATTTTTAAGCTTCGTTTCCGAGCGCGGTCCTCATCCGTATACGGGTCATCAACCCCCAACATCGCCCGCAGGCGGTTCGGCAATTTATTGAGATCATCAACACGGATTTTGTCCACTAAATCTGCAATGTGCTTGTCCAGCAGCTTAGACAGCTGTGCATGCTCCGTTGCCGGCAGCTCACGAACGGCTTTGTCAATCTTTGAAACAGCATCCGCACCGACAACACCTTCCTCAACTTTCTGACGAAGGTTCGGCATTCGCACATCCTCATTCGCCGGAGCAAACGGATCAACATTCCTACTCAGACGCCCGACGACGTTGATACGCTGCCTCGCTTCTGCTCGCGCGATTCGCATCTCCTGCGCTAGCCACGCAATCTTTCGATGCTCCGCGCTGGGCATCCGCCCCTTCATGGTCTCCACATAAGTCGCATCAATTACTGCGAGTCGTTTTCGCGCTTTCTCAATCGACTTATATGCATCGTGCGCATGGTCCGGCGCAAGTACTTCGAAGCTCTCCACGATGACTGTCGACAGAGCTTCAAACTGTGCAACCGCATCTAAAACCTGCGATGTCGAAAGCGGTCCACTGCCGTTTGGCGCCGATGGTGTAGACATTTCTCCCCACCCCCTTTTAAAACGCTAGCAATCCGAATCCCCAAATGGACTAACTAATTTCCCTCCCCTACATTATCGCACACCCATTCGACACACCACAACCCCTCAGCCAACTTTTTCGAATCTTTTTCCGAAATACTGCCACGCTTCCAGTCCTTGAATACCCCACCATCCGCCCTGAACACCCCACCGACCCGCGCAGTCCCCCACCAAAAACTGCACGCCGAAAGCCTAAAACCGCACCACCATCACATCGTGGTCCGGGAAGCTCGAGCGCCCCACTAGCTCAAACCCCGCCTTCACATAAGCTTTCGCCGCCCGCGGGTTGGCATCATGGACAGCCAGACTAACCCCCGGGTACCCCAGCTCACGCGCGTACTCAAGAAGCCCCGCAATCATCGGCTGCGACAGCCTGCGTCCGACCACACCCGGACGCAGCGCAATCGCTACCTCAGGAATCCCATTTTCCACGAAACCGTACCCCGGATCGTCCTTCGTAAACGTACGCAGCCAGGCCGCCCCCACCGGCACTTCATAGCCCTCGTGCTCTTCGCTTGACGACGAATCCCCACACTCCAACCGTTCCGCCTTAATGGCGGCTGCACTGTAAGTAACCTCGCGAGAAACTCTCGGTTCAAAAGGGTCAGTGCGGGTCATGTCGCCACTGAGCAACTCGACGTCAGCGTCGTCAAGCGAAGTGGCGAAAAGGATAACCCCGCCCTGACTCGCGTCCCACTGGTCGACGTATTTACGCCTCGTCACTACATAATCTTCCGGCAGTGGCTGACTTTCATCTCCGAACGTTTCCGTTAGTTCGTCCATCCAGGCAATGAAGGGGCGGTCGGAGTCTGTCGCTGGTCGCCACTGAAAGTTAGTCATATTTGCGCACTATACCGGCGCACTCCAGACCGACCGGAATGCAACAAGCCCACACGATCGGTCGCAAGGAACATAAGCCCGGACAACAAAAGCACAAAAAAGGGACAGTTCAGGAGAAAACTCTCCCAAACCGCCCCAACAAACAGACAGCCTGCCGAGCAGGTATCGCCCTGTAGATTGGGCACCCTAGACCCGAGCGGCGCCATCCTCGTCATAGCCGACAACCTTCAGCGACTCGCCATCGTCAGCAACCGTAACCTCTACTCGGTCACCATCGCGAACGTCACCGGCGAGCAGTCGACGTGCCAGCTCATCGCCGATTGCCTTCTGCACCAGGCGACGCAGCGGACGGGCACCATAGGCCGGATCGTAGCCGCGCTCCGCCAGCCAATCCAGTGCCCCATCGGAGACATCCAGCACCAGACGACGTGCAGCCAAACGCTCCGCCAGGTTGCGAACCTGAATGTCCACAATGCCGCGCAGCTGCTCGGAGGTCAGCGGATCGAAGATCACTACATCGTCGAGACGGTTGATGAACTCCGGCTTGAAGGCCATCTTGACCGCATCCATGATCTGTTCATGCGTACCACCAGCACCGAGGTTGGAAGTCAGAATCAGAATCGTGTTTCGGAAGTCCACGGTTCGACCCTGACCATCAGTCAGGCGCCCCTCATCGAGCACCTGCAGGAGCACATCGAACACGTCCGGGTGAGCCTTCTCAACCTCGTCGAAAAGTACGACGGTGTACGGACGGCGACGAACAGCCTCGGTGAGCTGACCGCCAGCGTCGTAGCCGACGTATCCGGGAGGGGCACCAATCAGACGAGCGACAGAGTGCTTCTCGCCGTACTCGGACATATCGATGCGAACCATCGCACGCTCATCGTCGAAGAGGAACTCCGCCAGCGCCTTAGCCAGCTCCGTCTTACCAACGCCAGTTGGACCGAGGAACAGGAAGGAACCAGTCGGACGGTTCGGATCGGCAACACCCGCACGCGAACGGCGAACGGCATCGGAGACAGCCTCCACAGCGGCATTCTGACCAACGACACGACGGCCGAGGTTGAGCTCCATTTCCAGTAGCTTCTCGGTTTCGCCCTGCATCATCTTGCCAGCCGGGATACCTGTCCAGGCGGAGACAACCTCAGCGACTTCCTGAGGCGTGACCTCCTCCTTGAGCATGGAGTTTTCCTCTGCGTCAGCGACCGATTCCTCGGCGGCCTCCAGCTTCTTCTCCAACTCAGGAATACGCCCGTAACGCAGCTCTGCGACGCGCCCGTAGTCACCTTCGCGCTCGGCCTTTTCGGACTCAGTGCGCAGGGCATCGAGTTCTTCGCGAACGGAGCGAACATCATCAATCGAGGACTTCTCGTTCTGCCAGCGAGTCTTCAGAGCGTTGAGCTTCTCGCGCTCATCTGCAAGTTCCTCACGGAGCTTGTCCAGACGCTCCTTCGACGCGATGTCAGTTTCCTTCTCCAGGGCCATCTCCTCGATTTCGAGGCGGCGCACAATACGTTCCGCGGAGTCGATTTCCTCCGGCGAGGAGTCAATCTCCATACGCAAACGCGATGCGGCCTCATCCACCAGGTCGATAGCCTTATCCGGCAGGAAGCGGGATGTGATGTAGCGATCCGACAGCGTTGCCGCCGCCACCAGCGCGGAGTCCTGGATACGAACACCGTGGTGGACCTCATAGCGTTCCTTCAGGCCACGCAGAATACCAATGGCGTCCTCTACGCTCGGCTCACCGACAAAGACCTGCTGGAAACGACGCTCCAGCGCAGCATCCTTCTCGATGTACTTGCGGTACTCATCCAAGGTCGTCGCACCGACCAGGCGGAGCTCACCACGAGCCAGCATCGGCTTAATCATGTTGCCCGCATCCATCGAGCCATCACCCGTGGCGCCAGCGCCAACGATGGTGTGAATCTCATCGATGAAGGTAATAATCTGACCGTCGGATTCCTTAATCTCGTCCAGAACCGCCTTCAGGCGCTCCTCGAACTCACCGCGGTACTTCGCACCGGCGACCATGGAGCCTAGATCCAGGCTCATCAGCGTCTTGCCCTTCAGAGATTCCGGCACATCACCTGCAACAATGCGTCGTGCCAGCCCCTCGACAATGGCCGTCTTACCAACGCCCGGCTCACCAATGAGCACAGGATTGTTCTTGGTACGACGACTCAAGACCTGTACCACGCGACGAATCTCTGCATCGCGGCCAATAACTGGGTCAATCTTGCCCTCACGTGCCCGCGCGGTTAAATCCGTCGCATATTTTTCCAGAGCCTGATACTGCTCTTCCGGATTCTCCGTTGTTACCTTCCTCGATCCACGCACGCTAGTCAGCGCACCCTTTAACGCCTCGGCAGTAGCGCCCGCCGATTGCAGTACATTTGCCGCCTCCGACTGGCCAGTTGCTACACCGATAAGCAGAATTTCTGTGGAGACATACTCGTCTCCCAGCTCACCCGCCAGCTCCTCCGCAGCGTTCAGCGCATTAACAGCGTCCCTATTAAACTGCGGGTTCGCCATATTCGCCCCGCTTGCCGACGGGTACCCCGCGACCAGCTCCTTAGCGCGGGTCAAAACCCCAGAAGGATTAACGCCCGCTGCCTCAAGCAGCGGAGCCGCAATACCCTCCTTTTGCTCCAGCAGTGCTACCAGAATGTGCCCAGGCCGAATATCTGGGTTACCCGCGCTGGTCGCGGCCTTCATAGCTTCCTGGAGAACTTCTCCAGTCTTAGTTGTTGGTGTAAAACTCATAACTTGCGCCCCTTTGACTCAACTTTGTCATTCACTACCCATAACGCATTCAGCCTTGAGTCTGTTCCACTCAACTTCAAATTTTACAATTTCGTACTGTGATTCACACCACATCCATAGCAAAAAGGATTGAGCTCGGCAGCGTCGTTAAGCGTAGTAGCGCACCGGAAAGCACTAGAAAACGTTGGAGAACTCCAGAAACCACGCGCGGAGGCACTCCAACACACCGCCCGACGCCCTCACCAGCACACTCCCGCCTGATTCGACTTCCCCCATGTGAGTGATGGGCGGGCAGCGCACTCATACTGTTTTGGTTACCCTAGTAGGTGACATTCCTTCATTCTCACGAAAGGACTCGAATGAACATCGAGCAGGCACGTCAGATGACTGAGGGCAAGGGCTTCATCGCCGCTCTCGACCAGTCCGGTGGATCCACCCCGAAGGCTCTGCGCCTGTACGGCATCAACGAGGATCAGTACTCGAACGAAGATGAAATGTTCGACCTGGTTCACCAGATGCGTACTCGTATCATCACCTCCCCGTCTTTCAGCTCGGACCAGATTATTGGCGCCATCCTCTTCGAGCAGACCATGGATCGCGACATTGAGGGAATCCCGACCGCTCAGTACCTGTGGGAAAAGAAGGGCATCGTCCCGTTCCTGAAGACTGACAAGGGCCTGGCAGACAAGGAAAACGGCGTTCAGCTTATGAAGCCGTGCCCGGGTCTGGATGAGCTGCTGGAGCGCGGTGTCGCTAAGGGCATCTTCGGTACCAAGATGCGTTCCTTCATTGCTGAGGCAAACGAAGAGGGCATCAAGGCCAACATTGCTCAGCAGTTCGAGTTCGGCAAGCAGGTTCTGTCCCACGGTCTGGTTCCGATCCTGGAGCCGGAGGTCGACATCAACGCCGCTGACAAGGCAGAGGCTGAGGACATCGTCCTGCGCGAACTGCTCGCCGGCCTGGATGACCTGGCGGATGATCAGAAGGTCATGATTAAGGTTTCCATCCCGACCAAGGACGACCTGTACAAGCCGCTGATTGAGCACCCGAAGGTCATGCGCGTTGTCGCACTGTCCGGTGGCTACGAGCGCGAGGACGCCAACGAGCGCCTGTCCCGCAACCACGGCATGATTGCTTCCTTCTCCCGTGCACTGTCTGAGGGCCTGTCCGCTCAGCAGTCCGATGAAGAGTTCAACGCAACCATGGCTGAGTCCGTCAAGGGCATCTACGAGGCTTCGATTTCCTAATCGTCCGCTGTGCATCTGCACTTCGCTGTGCATCTGCGCTTGTGGGTGTCTCTAGGTAGCCGCTAGCGCAACTAAAAACTCCCGCACCAGGTTTTCTTGGTGCGGGAGTTTTTTAATCGCGCCCCTGGTAGTCAAATACCGGCAGCGACCAGCCACGCCACAGCGCCGCTAGTCGAATGAACAGCGCCGACAGCACAGCGCAGATAATGTTGATGCTCTCGTGCAGGCCAACCATGTCGAGCACGTAGTAAAGCGTCGCCGCGACGACTGCGATGGAGGCATAGAGCTCCTTTTGGAACACCAGCGGGACGCGGTCACACATCAGGTCGCGGAGCACACCTCCAAACGCACCGGTAAGAACGGCGCCGACAATAGCGATGATGACGCCGTGCCCCATCTCCATGGCCACGCGGGCGCCAATGATGGAAAACGCCGACAAACCGATCGCGTCAGCGACCAAGAACACGACTCGGAAGTGCTTCATCAGGAAGTCGGCCAACAGCACCGTGATCAGTGCTGCACCGACGATAACCAGCAAATATTGCGGGCTTGCAACCCACACCAACGGATAGTGGCCGAGAATGACATCGCGCAGGGTACCGCCGCCGATAGCAGTCATGCACGCAATTGTTGAAACTCCAAAGAGATCCATGCGCATTCGACCGGCCGCTAGTGCGCCGGTGACGCCTTCGGCCGTAATTCCAATGACCCAGAGGATGTGGAGCAGCATGATAAGAAATATAAAGGACTTCGCCCGAATCGGTAGAACTATAGGCTAATATCCCGCAATCTTCGCCCCCTCGGCTCGGCCCTCTTCATTGCTTCCCAGCTAGCCCTGATCGCGAATCTCCAGCACCGGAATCGAGCGGCGAATCCGCTCCACCTCCGCTATATCAACATCGGCGACAAGCAACTGCGGGCTGTAGCCCGCCGAGGCAATAACCCCGCCGTCCGCATTGACCAGCATGGAGTGCCCCGCGCCAGTTGGCCCCTCATCCTTCCCCGCTGCCTTAGCCCCGCCAGGCCGGGCCGCATCAACTGCCGCAATCGCACAAGTGCTATCCAGCGCACGCGCCGAGACCAGAGTCTGCCACTGCGTCACCTTGCCCGGACCATCATTCCACGATGCAGGCAGCGCGATGACCTCCGCGCCCAGGTTGGCCAGTTGAATGAATTGCTCCGGAAACCTGATGTCAAAGCATGTCGCAAGGCCGAGGGCGACCGACGATCCGTCGGCAAGCGGGACATCACACACCACGTGCGCGTTGCCCGGCGCGACGGTATCGGATTCGCGAAACCCGAAAGCGTCGAAGAGGTGGAGCTTGTCGTAGAACTCGACACCGGGGCCGTCCTCATCACGCCAAGCCAGGAGCAGCGAATTGAAGACGCGGTGCATCGTCTTACCGTCGCGCTCCACTTCATCTGCCGGGCGGAACATGCCGACTACCACGCTGATTCCGGCATCGTGAGCGGCCTGTGAGACCTCTGCTACAAACTTATCGCTGCTGGACTCCGCCACGATATCCAGACGACCGGAATTGAACGCCTTCATCGTGGCCTCGGGGAAGACCACCAAATCGGCGTTGTCCTGCGCTGCTCGCGCGATAGTCACCTTCACCGCGTCCAGATTCTCTTCAACCGATGCTGACAATTCCAACTGAGCCAATGCAATACGCATGCCTAAATGCTACCGACTACCCCGGATTGACCGCCCTGAAGTTATCCACAGCGCGGCGTCCTGCGTTGCTATCGCTCAGAGTTATCCACAGTTCGCTGAAGATGCTCTTCCGCTGCCTTTCGCCACCCAGCAGAATCAAAAACATGGCCGAACACATCACAGTCAACCCAGCTCAACTATCCGCCTTAAGCCGCTCCTACCAGCAGATTTCCACTCGTATTGATGGTCTTTCCACCATCGTCGCAGCTGCCCCGGGAAGTGCCGACCTCACCTCTGCCCTGCCCGGCTCACGGATCGTCCCCGCTGCCTCCACTACTTGTGGGAAGTGGTCAGAATCATTACTTGCCGCGTGCACAAGCGTCGACGTTATTGCGCAGGCTGCCGATGCCCTCGCGGTCAGCGCTCTCGCGCATGAGCATGACCAGTCCGCCGCCTTGGAAAAGCCGTCATGGTCACGGTAGGCGAAGCGCTGCTGTGGCGTGTGGATTCGCTGGAGATTCTCGCCCGGGTGCTGCGTTCCGGGGCGCGCGCCCTCGCCGATTCCGCCGACAGTTCCCAGGGCGCACTCGAGGTACTTTCAGAGGATGACTTCGCCGGCGACAACCGCAGCGCCGCCGAGGCTTCCGTCACCGACAGCTCCACGCGTCTGCGCCGGAGCAGCGTCGCGCTCGAACGTCTCGCCGCCTGCTGCAGCGATACCGCCGCCATGCTTAGCGACGTCATCCGCGAACTTACCGACGCGGTAAACCAGGCAACCAACCTGGGGTTTCAGGTGAATCTGGTTTCTGGTGCGGTGACTCCGCCGGAGGGCATGCTGTCTACGATTGCGCGCAGCCTCGTTCATCCCAAAATTCCTTCCGGGCCTTTCACCATGGCCGAATGGCGTGCAACCTCGCAGCTTCGGATTCAGTCGGCCTTGGCTGAGCTCAACCGACTCGATGAGAAGGCGGCGGGCGCAATCTCAGCTCTTTCACCAATGGTGGCAAGCGGAGCTAACGGCTCGGGTAGATTGCAGCCATCGCAAGCTGGCAGTGGTACTGGCATCACTAGCGACAAAGGGATTGACAGTCGTTGGGACTTGGAATTTGAGAGCGATTTGGCTGGGGCGTATTCGAGTAGCCCGCTATCTGAGGTAGATGCCGCCATGTCCGCTCGCGCCCGGGCTTTGGGGCTGCCTCCCGGACAACTATTGGAGTCCTCGCCTGGACATTCTGCGATTGCGTTCGGTGACGTTGAGCGAGCATCGACTGTGATTACCCTCGTCCCTGGCACCAGTTCTAGCGCGGAGGACGCTAACAGACAGTTCGAGCGCGTAGCTGCGATCATCCACGCCACCGGTGAAGATCCGGAAGACGTGGCAGTGGTGTTGTTTTCCTACGACGCACCACCCGACCTCCATAAGGCCATGCGCACCGAGTATCACAATTTTGCCGCAGAGCGGCTGCAGCACTTGCAGGCCGGTTTGATTGAGCGTTCCGGTGGTGTCGATAGTGGCGACACTGCGATTGCCGGCGGTGTTACTAGCCACGGCACGACTTCGAATCAGGAGGTCTCCGGTAATCCAAGCAACGCCGCTGCTCAAGCCGCTACCCATTCCCAAACCCAGCCTCCTACTCAGCGGCATATTGTCGCCGGCTATAGCTATGGGGCGACGGTGGTCTCGCAGGCTTCCCTTGGTAGTGGCCTCTACGCGGATAGGGTGCTGCTCATAGCTCCGCCAGGTGTTGGCCCTGGACTGGAGCGTGCAAACGACATGAAACTGCTCAGGCCGGACGGTACAGCCCGACCCGAATATGAAAATAGCCACCGTGTGGCGGTGGCGACGTCCCCGATGGACCCCATTCGTATTCCTGCCGAACTGGGGATTCATGGGAAAAACCCGGCGGATAAAGACTTCGGCGCGTACACACTCAACCTGAGTGAGCGTGGCCTGTCCATGCGGGACTTGACTGAATTCATGGTCACCCCCGTGCAGGATATTCCTCAAAAGTATCGGCACGTCCAGGGCAACCCACACATCGAACACTACTTTGACGATGAAGTTTTCACCCGCGAGACCAACCGGTGGCTAACTGATAGCTGACCGGTTGACCCAGCTCAACGAGCACGAATCCACGGCCCAAATTAATAGTCCAAGAGAAAACGGACTAACCAGCCAACGCTGCTTAGTCCGTTCAATCAGCCGTGTGGGTTATCCTTCCCCTCTACGGTCATCTCTGTGCCTGCGCCGCGTGCGTGGCTCCCACATCACTACGGCCGTAGAGCGCGGAACATGAACCAGTTCGCCACGCGAGCGGCGAGCCTGTGCCTTTGCCTGGTAGAGCTGCTCTCGCAGTTCTGCATTTTCCTGCTCGAGCGAATCCACCCGCTCAGTCAGGTCGATGATGGCCTTAATACCGGCCAGGTTGACGCCGTCTTCCTGACTCAGACGCTGAATCTCACGCAGCAGCGCCACATCGCGTTTGGTGTAGCGCCGACCTCCGCCGGAGGTGCGCTGCGGAGTTACCAACCCGAGTCGGTCATAATTACGTAGCGTCTGCGCATGCATGCCGGCGAGATTCGCGGCTACGGATATGACATAGACCTCAGTGTTGTCGGACATTACTTCGCACCTGCCCAACCCTCACGAGGATTGAACCCGCTAGCACGCTCCGCTTCGACGTAGGAGCGCAATGCCGAAGTGGCATTGTCATCCAAATTGGTCGGTACCTTCACGCGCACGGTCACTAGCAGATCACCCGGAGTGCCATTGCGCTTTGGGATACCCCGACCGCGCACACGCAATGTTCGGCCATCGGCTGTGCCAGCCGGCACACGCACGCGAATCTTGTCACCCAACGTCGGCACAGTAATGGTGCCGCCGAGTGCGAGTTCGCCGAAGCTCACCGGCACCGTGACCTCAAGGTCATTGCCGCTGCGGGTGAAGACTTCATCCGGGCGAACATGAACGGTGACAAAGAGGTCACCGGCCGGACGCCCCCGCAGTCCCGCTTCACCTTGCCCAGCAAGACGAACCTTCTGGCCGTCCACCACACCTGCGGGGACACGAACGGTGATGGTACGACGGCGGGTGGTCACACCGGTGCCGTTACACTGCGAGCAGGGATTCTCAATGCGAGTTCCCTGGCCACCACAGTCCGCACACGGGCTGGAGAAGCCGAAGGCCCCCTTTTGCTCCTTGACATACCCCGAACCGTGACAGGTGGTACACGTCACCGGTGAGGTTCCCGGCGCTGCACCCGAACCATTGCAGTTCGTGCATGGCGACGGGTTGGTGAGCTGCAGCGGGATGGTGACACCTTGGGCAGCCTCGCGGAAATCGAGCGTAATCTCTGTCTCCACATCCGCACCACGGCGGGCCTTCTGCCGCCCGGCAGCACCAGCACCACCATTGCGGTTTACGAAGCCGCCCAGGAAATCACCTAGGCCACCTGCACCACCAGCATTGCCACCGAATCCGGCACCTCCGCCGAAGAGATCCGACACGTCGAAGTCGAATCCACGTCCACCGGCAGCACCGGCTCCGCCGGCACCTGCGGCACCGGGGAATCGGAAACCACCTGCGAGCGCTGCACGCAGCTCATCGTATTCGCGGCGCTTGTCCTCGTCACCGACCACCGAGTAAGCCTCGGAGATTCGCTTGAACTTATCTTCAGCAGCCTTGTTGCCCGGGTTCTTATCCGGGTGGTTCTCCCGGGCTAACTTGCGGTAGGCCTTTTTAATCTCGTCGAGTGACGCAGACTTAGAGACGCCCAAGTCAGCGTAATAGTCCTTATCTGCCCATTCCCGTTGCGTCATGGTGCATCTCCTCCTTTCAAAAAACTAATTCAAAGAAATCTGCGTCACTTGTGTCTCCGCTACTGCGGATCGCCGATGATTACCATCGCCGTACGGATGACACGGTCATTAATGCGGTAGCCCTTGCGCAGCACATTGGCTAGAACCTTGTCATCCCCTTCGGAGAGATCCTGGACAGCCTCGTGGATGTCCGGGTCGAATTCCTCTCCTGCAGCACCAAACTCCTCAACACCCTGTGCGGTCAGCACACCGCGGAACTTATCCGCGAAAGCCTTCAGCGGGGTGCCGTCTGCCAAGTCACCGTGCTCTTCAGCCCGGTCGAGGTCATCAGCCAAAACCAGCAGTTCTCCGGCCAGCTTTGCCTTTGCCTGTACACGCTCGGCCTCACGGTCTCGGTCAACTCGACGACGGTAGTTTGCGAACTCCGCCGACAGGCGCTGCAGGTCGTCCGTACGCTCATCCAACTCACGCTGGATGGCTGCAACTGGGTCTGCAGCTTCCTCCGCGGCGGTGTCGCCGGCGGCATTTTCGGTCGCCGGCTCCACGTCGTCGTCAAGCTTGGCCTGCTCGAAGACCTCGTTGACCTGATCGGCCAGGTTGGCCGGCTCCTCCGGGGTGGGCTGGTTTCCCTGATCCTGGTCAGTCATTCTTACTTGTCCTTCTCATCCTCGTCGACGACCTCAGCGTCAACGACGTTGTCGTCAGCGTCAGCGGCCTCAGCACCCTCGGCTGCGGTTGCACCCTCAGCTGCCTGAGCCTCGTAGATAGCCTTACCCATCTCCTGGCTCTCGGTAGACAGCTTCTCGACGGCGGACTTGATGGCCTCGATGTCGGAGCCCTTCAGAGCCTCGTCGACTTCCTTGGCAGCCTCTTCAACGCGGTCGCGGATGTCCTGGGAGACCTTGTCCTCGTTCTCCGATGCGAACTTGCGGGTCTGGTAAGCCATGGACTCAGCCGAGTTGCGGACTTCCTGCTCCTCGCGGCGCTTCTTGTCCTCGTCAGCGTGCTTCTCAGCATCCTTAATCATCTGGTCGATCTCCTCCTTGGAGAGGCCGGAGCCGTCCTGGATGGTGATCGTGTTTTCCTTACCAGTGCCCTTGTCCTTAGCGGTGACGTGGACAATGCCGTTGGCGTCGATGTCGAAGGTGACCTCAATCTGCGGGACACCACGCGGTGCCGGAGCGATTCCGCCCAGCTCGAAGGAGCCCAGCAGCTTGTTGGCAGCAGCCATCTCACGCTCACCCTGGAAGACCTGAATCTGAACGCTCGGCTGGTTGTCTTCAGCAGTGGTGAAGGTCTCCGAACGCTTGGTCGGGATAGTGGTGTTGCGCTCAATCAGCTTGGTCATGACACCGCCCTTGGTCTCAATACCCAGCGACAGCGGGGTGACGTCGAGCAGCAGCACGTCCTTGACCTCACCGCGCAGAACGCCGGCCTGCAGAGCAGCACCAACTGCGACAACCTCATCCGGGTTAACGCCCTTGTTCGGCTCACGACCACCGGTCAGTTCCTTGACCAGCTCAGAGACTGCCGGCATACGGGTGGAACCACCGACCAGCACGACGTGGTCAATGTCGGAAACCGGAACATCAGCGTCAGAAATAACCTGCTGGAAAGGCTTACGAGTGCGGTCAAGCAGATCGGAGGTGATGCGCTGGAACTCAGTACGAGACAGGGTCTCGTCCAGGAACAGCGGGTTCTTGTCAGCATCAACGGTGATGTACGGCAGGTTGATAGATGCCTGCTGCGAGGAGGACAGCTCAATCTTGGCCTTCTCAGCAGCCTCACGCAGACGCTGCAGAGCCATCTTGTCCTTGGTCAGGTCAATTCCGTTGCTGGACTGGAACTTCTCAACCAACCAGTCAACGATGCGCTGATCCCAGTCATCGCCACCGAGCTTGTTGTCACCAGCGGTTGCGCGAACCTCAACAACACCATCGCCAATCTCCAGCAGGGAGACATCGAAGGTACCGCCACCGAGGTCGAAGACCAGAATGGTCTGCTCCTTGTCGGACTTCTCCAGGCCGTAAGCAAGTGCAGCAGCAGTCGGCTCATTAACAATGCGCAGAACGTTCAGGCCAGCAATCTGACCTGCTTCCTTGGTTGCCTGACGCTCGGCGTCGTTGAAGTAAGCCGGAACGGTAATAACCGCATCAGTGACGTCGTCGCCCAGGTAAGACTCAGCGTCGCGCTTCAGCTTCATCAGCGTACGAGCGGAAATCTCCTGCGGGGTGTACTTCTTGTCATCGATCTCGATGCTCCAGTCAGTACCCATGTGGCGCTTGACCGAACGAATAGTGCGATCAACGTTGGTGACAGCCTGGTTCTTAGCGGACTGGCCAACCAGAACCTCACCATTCTTTGCAAATGCAACCACCGACGGAGTGGTGCGCGAACCCTCAGCGTTCGCAATCACCTGAGCCTCGCCGCCCTCGAGGACGGAGACACAGGAGTTCGTCGTACCCAAGTCAATACCAACAGCGCGTCCCATGATGAACACCTTTCTAGAAGAGTAAAAGAATTGCCCTTAAGTCTTACGCGCTCAAGTCTGCATTGCCGTAGAAAATCTGTCAAGCAAACTTGAGTGTGTCCGACTCAATGTTTGTCATGCTGTGCAACGGACTGTACAGCAAAGTTATTCCCACCCGACTCAACTTTTCTAGAAGATTTACCATCAACGCAGGTCAACGCAATAAAAGATTTTTCAATTTGCTTAACGACGGCACCCTTTTGCCAGTCTTCCCCGCCACACATAGGTAGCTCTTCCCGTTTTCAGGCTCTCCTTTAGCCCACCACCGTGAGACCAAACTGAGCCAACAGCGGCTGCAACGCAGTCGCTCCCGAGTTCGTGGCATCTTCCGTAAACATGTACGCGGTAATCCCCACCGCATAAATCTTGGTTGAATCCGATGGATCCACGGCCCAGATTGCACCACCGGAATCACCATGATCAACGATGCCGTCATAGGAAAAGGCCACACCACTTTCCACCGAACGGAATTGACCGCAGGAAATACCGGTGCGGTAACCAAGTCGACAAATCATCGGCTGCGTCGCAGTAAGCCAGTCGAGGTCAGCCGATCCAACCACTTGCACCCCTTCAATCGGCGGAGTACCGGTGACAAATTCGGGGTTAACGGTCAGTTCGATTAACGCGTGATCAACACCTGCTACAACATTGTCAAACTGACTCCAGACAAATTCTCCGACCTGGTACGTCTCGCCCTCGGAATCTTCGATGTACACCAAATCCCCTTCGTCACCGCAGTGCCCTGCAGTGGCCATATAATGCCGATTTGGTTCAGCTTCGTTGAACACCCACCAGCCAAAGGAACACTCCGAGGCAGTGCCATCTCCATGAAGAACGGAGTACTTTCCGCCGGGCATGATGCTGCCCACATTTTCCAGGAACTCCCAGCCTTCACTGCTGTGCATAATCTGGCGCTGAGAGTTGTCATTCTGATTGAGAGGGTTGGACGCGACACTGCGCTGAGCATCACGATTGCCGCCGATAGCTGAGGCATCCAATGCGTCGGCCACGTTTGACGACGGTGCCTGCGTTGCGATGCCACTCTCGCCCATTTCAGCAGCCCCCGTTGAGTGGGTTGAGTGGTCAGCCGCGCTAGCGACATCCTGCGCTGAATCAACTACCTCACCACACGCGGTCAGCGACACCAACGCAGCACCTACAGCAGCCAACACACTAGCGCGCAGCTTTCGGCGAGCATTGCCGTTGCTACGAGATTTATTGCCGCTGTTTCGATCAGCCGTGTCAAAGGAGGTACCGAAATTTTCAGATTCGGTGAAATTACCAGACAGACGCTTAGCCATTTTTATCTCCTGCTGCTCAGTAGGCGCTTTGCATTCCGCATGGGCGCTTTGCATTTCACTGACTTAGAGTCCGCAGGAGGCCAAAAGGTTCAAAAATTTGAAATTTTCTCCCCTGGGGTAGCCAAAAGGTTAAAGCAGAGAATTGAAAACCAAGCAGAGGTAACAAGCTAAATTTGTGAGTGCTTCCGCGGTTACCAGCTCATCCATGCCAGCCCCTGCAACGACTAACCCGCATTTACCGTAATTAATTAGTTTCGTCGTTGCTCTGAGCCAGCGTCAATCAGCTTTTGGAAACTCCGAAAATGCATTTCCGACATGCCTTAGGCAGGTCGAGCCACGTACTCGTTCCATATTTTTCGTATACAAGGAGTTTTTCGTGCCTCAGAATGCACAACGACACCATTTCCCCTTTTTCCGTGGGCTCGCAGTAGCGTCGGCAAGCGCCGCACTAACCGTCGCCTTCCCTGCCATTGCATCCGCACATGTGCATGCAACCCCATCGTCTGCCCCGATTGGCGGCTACGTGGATCTAGCTTTCGGGGTCGGCCATGGCTGCGACGGTTCGCCAACGACGAAGATAGAGTTCACCGTCCCGGAGGAGTTCGAAAAGGTTACGCCGAACGTGAACGCGAACTGGGATATCACGAAGGAGTCGACTGGTTCCGGTGAAAATGAAAAGGTGCAGAAGGTCATCTACACCGCAAAGACGCCACTGCCGTCCGACCTGAAGGATTCGCTGACACTCAGCGTGAAAGTGACTAATGACGCAAAACCGTCGACGGTTGAGGTGCCGACACTGCAGACCTGTGAAAAAGGGTCGATGAACTGGGCTGAAAAGGACCACGATAGCGATTACCCGGTCCCAACCGTGGAGCTGATTGAGAAGTCGGAAGACGATGAACATAGCCACGGTCACGACCACAGTCACAGTCATGACCACGGCAATAATCACGGCACCAGCGAGACAGAGCACAGCGATAACCACTCGGGTGACATCGAACATTCCGCAGCTGCTACCAGCGAGGATTCGAGCAGCACGCTTGGCAGCTGGGGCCTGGGATTCGGCCTAGTGGGCGCGCTGACTGGCATTGCTGCATTGGTAATTTCACTGCGCAAGCGAGTTTAAATCGCTTTGACATTTCTTGAACAGTTTTCCCGCCTTCACCCGGCACGGACGAACCATTGAAGTTTTGAAACGGTTTTCTAAGCCAATAAGGATTCAAGGACCTGGTTTCCGATAGTTAATTGGAACCAGGCCCTTTCGTCATTCGGCGACCAAACACCCTCCGCTAGAAAGCTGCCGGCTCTCCGGTCCAACCCATGAGGAGCAGCTCAACCTAGCGGGCGAGTCACTGGAGAATGGTCAAATTAAACTGCTTAATCAACGGAGATAGAGCTGCAGCACCATTTGAAATTGCGTCATGAGAGAAGCCGTAACTTGTCATCCCCACTGCATAAATCCGGTTTGGGTTTTCTGGATCCACAGCCCAAACTGCCCCGCCAGAATCGCCATGGTCCGAAATATTTCCGAAGCCGAACATGTAACTCCCCACAGTCTCTTTGTAGGGGCCGCATGAAAGCCCACTACGGTACCCAAGACGGCAAATACGAGGTTGTTCTTGCTCGAGCCATTGAGGACTTGCCCAGCCAGCTAACTCCGCCCCCTTGAGCATGGGAGTGCCGTAAACATTCTTAGGGTTAACAGTCAACTCAATCAATGCATGATCTGTCCGGTTGTTCTTAGCCTCCGGGTCATACGACCTCCAGACAAATTGTCCGACTTTATAGAACTTCCCTTTTTCATCCTCTACGTATACGTTGTCTCCCTTGTTCCCGCAGTGCCCAGCACTTGTAATGTAGTGCCGCCGAGGTTCATCCTTGTTGTATACCCACCACGCAAAGGAACAAGATGAAGTCGAATCATCAGCACCCTTCACAAGAAAACGAGCTCCCGGCGCAATAAGCGCTGAGTTTTCGAGGAACTCCCATCCTTGACTATTGCGGTAGATTTTCTCATTCTCTGGATTACTAGGCTTCAGCTTGGTCGAACCATCACCCATCCCCTCAACATCGGTGCCCGATTCCGCTGAACCGGTGTCCGATTTATCGGAACTATCATCGGGTTTTTCCATCCCCGAACTGGGCGCACTAGTCGAAGATTGGCTGTCATCACCCTGAGATTGCCCTGCACTTTCTTCCTGCGAAGTTGATGTTGAAGAGCTTTCTCCGCCCCCCAAAGCGTTTTTCAAAGAATCTGCATCACATGCAGTCAGCCCCACTGCCAGCAAAGCCGCAATTGTTGAAGCCCAAACTCGTTGCTTGAATGACTTGACCCTCTTACCGTTTCCCTCGGTAACCAAACCGACACTCGATGATGTAAGCGAGCGTGTCTCCATTTCCGGATTCATATCAATACTCCTGTGGCGCTTAGTCATTTCACTCGATGGACCCCACATATGCCCGCGGATGCAAACTTTTGCGTAGGTTTTCGGTCATCTGATGAGCTTTTGTCGCGATTGGACTGTTAGCTTCGTCGTAAGTATAAGAAGAAACCTTCCATTTGGCATCAAAAGGTAAATAAGTTTTCAGCACTCTCTTATAACGTCGTTACTCCAGCTCCGCCCATAAGACGCCACAAAAAGATTCCCGACCACGCTGACCTATCCTGCCGCCGCTGTCCCATCCAGGAAAACACCGATGTAATCGCCGTAAAGCTCCACCCGAATCTGGTCTCACGGGTAACCTCGCTTACAACCTGATTTCTATTACCGCTTTGGAGACACGAATATGTCCGATTACGAAAACATCCTCACCGAAACCCGAGGTCGCGTCGGTATTATTACCCTGAACCGTCCGAAGGCGCTGAACGCCCTGAACCACAAGACTATGGAAGAGATCGGCGCAGCAGCCACCGCTTTCGACAACGATGCAGGCATTGGCGCGATTATCATCACCGGCTCGGAGAAGGCGTTTGCTGCAGGTGCGGACATTAAGGAGATGGCGGACAAGTCCGGCACCGAGATGTACGTCTCTGACTGGTTCGCACGTTGGGATGTCCTGACTTCCGTCCGCACTCCAGTTATCGCCGCCGTCAACGGCTACGCACTGGGCGGTGGCTGCGAGGTCGCCATGATGGCGGACTTCATCATCGCTGGCGCTAAAGCCAAGTTCGGCCAGCCTGAGGTTAACCTCGGCATCTCTCCGGGTATGGGCGGCTCGCAGCGTCTCACCCGCGCAATTGGCAAGGCTAAGGCAATGGAGATGTGCCTCACCGGCCGTATGATGGGCGCCGAAGAAGCTGAGTGTGCAGGTCTGGTCGCCCGCGTCGTCGAGCCGGAGGCGCTTCTCGACGAGGCCTTGAAAGTCGCCGACACCATTGCGTCGAAGTCGCTGGTTGCCACTACCCAGATTAAGGAACAAATCAACCAGGCCTACGAAATGACGCTGTCGCAGGGACTGCTCTTTGAGCGTCGCACCTTCCACTCCCTGTTCTCCTCCAATGACCAGAAGGAAGGCATGGCCGCTTTCACCGAAAAGCGTGAGGCAAACTTCACCAATTCCTAGAAACTGCTAGTTCACAGTCGACGGGACAGCCAGCCACAGAGCAGAGTCGTCGGCAGCAGAATAGGTGTCGCGTGCGCGTGGTGTGTGCGTTGGAGAAGTCACAATGACAGCGGCACGAACGCCGCTGGTTCCCGATTCCGCAAGGTATGCAGTGCCAGCCGCATTTTCAACAGTGGAGTCTGAGTTTGTTTCCATCGTGATTCGCCGCTTCCATACCCCCATGGACGCAAGCGCATCACGCATGTACTCAGCCTCAGTCTGACAATCCGGCTGAGTACGACCACCCGTGACGACGACCGGGTTAAGCGGATGACGCAGCGCCAGCGAACGTGCAGTTTCCAATCGGGACGTCAATACAGCAGGAGCACTGCAGTCGGGATTGAGACGGGCTCCGAGCACAATAATCGGCACCTGAGGGTCAAGTAGCGCAGTCTCCGCAGCTGCACGTCCGACCGGGGAAACCACCACTGGAGTCACAAGCGAGCTATTGAACGCCTTGACTGCGACCGCACTGACCGGATTGGCGTTTGCCACTGCGCCCGAACCAAAGACCGCACTCGCAGTAAGAATAAGGCCTGCTCCAGCCATAGCGATTGCACGGAAAGATCGCACCATTAAAGTCCCTCTCAAGGAAAAGTGGCACGGAGAAATCCATACCCCACATGCCATTTAAAATCAGGCGGATAAATCCGCAATATCACGCTACTAATACTAGGTACTACACAAAATGGCGCCTACATAAGAGTTACGCCGGGGGTGGCCAGGAACTCTCCTCGCCACCAAATTAGCACGCTTCCTACCAGGCCAATTGCGGACATAGAGGCTTTTAAATCCACTTGGGATTCATAAAAGTCGGTTACATTTAATGACTTTTTCGTTAACTGCCAGCAAATCCTGGGCCCCAATAGCGAACTATCTACCAAAACACAGGTTCAGAAGTAACTATTGTTATTTATGTTAAGAATGTAACGCACGTGAATACATGTCTGCTTCAATCTATTTTCAAAGACCAACACGCCACCGGCCCCCCTCTCCGCCTCGAAACACAGCCCCGCCCCTGCGCTCCGGCGCTACCCCCACAATGTGTCCGCAAAACATCGAATCGACAACACTCGACAACTGCCCACACGCAACACCGCTACCACTTCCGCCCATAAAAGCGTGACGACGAAAGTGCCTCGCGCCGTCGTCAAGCGAAGACGTTGCCCCTCGAATCCTTCCCGAATAAAACAACGATTTTTTTGCGTAATTCACCAAATAACCGCTGGTTACACCATGTATCGATGAATTCAGCACTATTTTGCACATTAGTTAGGTAAGCGTCCGCGGCTCGTGATAGAACTCACAAGAGAACTATTTTCACTCAGCCATCACCCTGGCTGAGCCAGCCTAGAAGGAACATTATGAGCGTGCTCAACCTCGCCGCAGCGACGGCTGACACGGCGATTCCGGAATCTACCGGATTCACCGTCGCAGTCGGCGTTATTGGCGTCCTGTTGTCCCTGCCCTGCTGGTTCATCTTTATCAAGGGATTCACCCATATGGTGAAGACCATCATGGTGGGCCAAAAGACATACGGTCACACCGGTGAATGGGGAACCCGTATTTGGACCATGATCCGAGAGATCGTCGGTCACACCAAGATGGCCAAGAAGCCCGGCGTTGCTGTGGCTCACTGGTTCGTCATGGTGGGCTTCCTCCTCGGCTCCCTGGTGTGGTTCGAGGCTTACATTCAGACCTTTTGGCCAGCCGGTGGTTGGCCAATCCTCAGGAATCTGACAGCCTGGCACTTCATCGACGAACTGCTCGGCCTGGGCACCACCCTGGGTATCCTGGCACTGATTCTCGTCCGCCAGACCAACCTGGGCAAGGAACGCCTGAGCCGCTTCTACGGCTCCAACGCTGGTGCAGCCTACTTCGTCGAGGCTGTCGTCCTCATCGAGGGCCTGGGCATGATGTTCGTCAAGGCTGCCAAGCTGGCTACCTACGGCGACTCCCATCACGCCGAGGTCTGGAACTGGGCGAACTTCGTCACCGGCGGTATCGCACAGATTCTGCCGGCCTCCGAAGTCATGGTGTCCATCTTCGCGCTGATTAAGCTGCTGTCCGGTATGGTCTGGCTCTTCGTTGTTGGCCGCAACCTGACTTGGGGTGTCGCATGGCACCGCTTCCTGGCATTCGCCAACATCCTGCTCAAGCGCAACGCTGATGGCTACAACGCCCTCGCTAGTGCTAAGCCGATGACCTCTAACGGCGAGATTTTGAATCTGGAAGAGGCTGACCCAGAAGTTGACTCCATGGGTACCGGTGTGGTCACCGACCACTCCTGGAAGGCTCTGCTGGACTTCACCTCTTGTACTGAGTGTGGTCGCTGCCAGGAGCAGTGCCCGGCATGGAACACTTCCAAGCCACTGTCCCCGAAGCTGCTGGTTAACCAGCTGCGTGACCACGCTTACGCTTCTGCCCCGTACCTGCTGGCTGGCGAGACCATCGAAACCGCTCGCGAGGGCGAAGGCGCTGGCGCAGCACTCCTGACCAAGCCGCTGGTTGGCGACGGTGACGAAGGCGTCATCGATCAGGATGTCCTGTGGTCTTGCACCAACTGTGGTGCCTGTGTCGAGCAGTGCCCGGTTGATATTGAGCACATCGACCACATCGTCGATATGCGCCGCTACCAGGTTCTGGTCGAGTCGGACTTCCCGACCGAATTGGCTGGCCTGTTCAAGAACCTCGAGACCAAGGGCAACCCGTGGGGTCAGAACGCTTCCACTCGTGCCGACTGGATTAACGAGGTCCGCAAGGAAGGCGTCGTCGTCCCGATTTGGGGCGAAGATGTCGAGAGCTTCGACGACACCGAATACCTGTTCTGGGTCGGTTGCGCCGGTGCTTACGACGACAATGCGAAGAAGACCACCAAGGCTGTTGCAGAGATGCTCTACACCGCTGGTGTGAAGTTCGCTGTGCTCTCCCAGGCTGAGGGTTGTACTGGTGACTCCGCTCGCCGTGCTGGCAACGAGTTCCTGTTCCAGATGCTGGCAGAGCAGAACATCGAACAGCTCGATGAGGTCTTCGACGGTGTCCCGCCGAAGCAGCGCAAGATTGTCGTCACCTGTGCGCACTGCTTCAACACCTTCAAGAACGAGTACCCAGAGCTGGGCGGACAGTACGAAGTTGTCCACCACACCCAGCTGCTGAACAAGCTGGTCCGCGCTAACCGCCTGCAGCCGGTTGCTTCCGGCCAGGGCCGCCAGGTCACCTACCACGACCCATGCTTCCTGGGCCGCCACAACAAGGTCTTCGAGGCTCCGCGTGAGCTGATTGGTGCGTCCGGCGCTAACCTCGTCGAAATGCCGCGCAACAAGAACACCGGCTTCTGCTGTGGTGCTGGTGGCGCGCGTATGTGGATGGAAGAAACCATCGGTCAGCGCATCAACGTCAACCGCACCGAAGAGGCTGTCGGCACTGGCGCTGAGGCAATTGCCATCGGCTGCCCGTTCTGTAAGACGATGATGAATGACGGTGTCAACAACGTCATCGAGGACGACGAGAAGAAGCCGGAAGTCCTGGACATCGCCCAGATGCTCCGCGACTCTGTGAAGGTCGACGGCGAGCTGCCACAGGCACGTGAGCCGGAGTGGATTGAGCAGCCAGAGCGTGGCTGGGTCGATCCGAAGAAGGCTGAAGAGGAAGAGCGTCAGCGCCTCGAGGCAGAGGAAGCTAAGCGCAAGAAGGCCGAGGCTGCCGAGAAGAAGAAGGCAGAAAAGGCTGCTGCTGCCGGCGCTGGTGCCGCAGCTGCTGGTGCTGCTGCAGGCGCTGCCGCCAAGGGCGGCGCTCCGACCCCGGGTGGTGCCAAGAAGGGTGCTCCAGCTCCAGGTGGCGCTCCAAAGCCTGGCGGCGCTAAGAGCGGCGCACCGACTCCGGGTGGCGCCAAGAAGGGTGCTCCAGCTCCAGGTGGCGCACCGACTCCGGGTGGTGCCAAGGGCGGCGCTCCGACCCCAGGTGGCGCTCCAAAGCCTGGCGGCGCTAAGGCCGGCGCACCGACCCCAGGTGGCGCCAAGAAGGGCGCTCCAGCTCCAGGTGGCGCACCGAAGCCTGGCGGCGCTAAGGCCGGCGCACCGGTTCCAGGTGGTGCCAAGAAGGGCGCTCCAGTTCCGGGTGGCGCCAAGGCTGCTAAGCCGGCCGCGCAGGCAGAGCCAGCAGCTGCGGAAACCGAAGCTCCGGCTGAGACCCCGAAGGCAACCAAGGGCGCACCGATTCCGGGTGGCGCACGCAAGGGCGCCCCTGTCCCAGGTGGCGCTAAGAAGGCAGCTCCAGCCGCCAAGCCGAAGGCCGAGGAAACCGCTCCTTCTGAGGACACCGCTGCTGAGGTTACGGCCACCAAGTCCGAGCAGCCAGCAGCTGAGCAGCCGAAGACCGCATCCGGTGCTCCGGTTCCGGGCGGCGCACGCAAGGGCGCTCCGATTCCGGGTGGCGCACGCAAGGCCAAGCCAGTCGCTAGCGCCCCTGCCCCGGCAGTCGAGGAAACCGAAGCTCAGGAGGCTCCGGCGCAGCCAGAGGCAGAGGAGGCTTCTGCTCAGCCAGAGGTTACCGAACAGCAGTCGGCGGAAGATGCTACTTCCACCGAGCAGGCCGCTGAGACCCCTGCCGAGGAGACGCAGGCACCGTCGGCAAGCGCTAAGAACCTTCCGCGCAACCAGCACGGAGTTCCGCTGCCAGGATCGGCGCGACGTAAGTAACGCTCGCTAAGTAAGCCAGAATCCGCCCGAGAGGTTATTCATCCCGGGCGGATTTTTTGTGCTTTACGACGCCCGTGCGCCACGGCATTAATCATGCAGATGGCACTCTCAACCGCACTGACAATATATTTATTACTGCATCCCGTTAGAGATGACCGCGTTGTGGTGTGGAAAGAGGTCTTGGCGTAGTGATTAAGAAATCGCTGTCACAGATAAGAGACTTTCTGAGGACTCCGGGGTCAGTGGAGATGGTCATTGCGCTGATCCTCACTGCTCTCGATGCGCTAATTTTCCGCGAGAGCAACTCTGATCTATTGTTGCCAACCATTATCGGTGGCCTTCAGGTCATTCTTGTTGCAGTGGCGACGTATTTGCCGCTCTTTGCCATGGTGGTTGTCCCAGCGAATTTCTTGGCGTTGACTTTCCTTCCTACAGAGCAGGCTCCAATGCAGATTTTCTGCGCGCTTCTCATCGTGGAAGTGATGCGTGCTAACAACAACAAGATGCCGGCGAGAATCACTGCGTTGCTCTTGTTGGTGATTTCAAACTACGACGTAAACACAAGTACTTTCGCGCGCGACCACGTCGCGACCTTTGTGACAACGCTGCTTTTTGTAATTGCCTACGCCATCGGCATGATGCGCAGTCGCTACAAAGAGCAACGCCGGCAGGCAACGATTGAATCTAACCGTGCCCTGGAAGAACAACGCCTTGAGTTAGCGACCGTACTGCACGACTCCACCGCCAAGTCCTTTACTCGCGTAACCATGCTGGCGCAGGCGCTCGCCATCGAGCGAGAAGGGACAGATGAAAAGCTTGAAGAATCCCTGGAGGACATCGCAGAAACCTCCCGAGAAGGTCTACTACAGCTTCGCCAGTTGCTTTCACTACTGAAATCCGCTGACGAAGAAAGCTCTTTGACCTCGGCCATTGGCCAAGATGAGCGAGTTCCTAGCATGAACAGGGTGCTCCAACAGGCCAAGGATGAACTGCAGGAGGCTGGGTTTAACGTTTCGCTGGCCACGAGGATTGAGACCGAGCCCTCTTTGACGCAGATTTCAGAAGTTATCTCGCCGGCGCTGTCGGAGTTCTGCACGAATATTCAGAAGTACGGCGAGCCGCAAACGAACGTCCACATTCTGGCGCTGGGCAATGAGGAGGATGGCTTCACGCTCGACATCAGCAATCAGATATCGAAGGCGCTACCGCATTTTCTGCCGCGGGCGATGCTCTCGAGCGGTTTGGGGCTTTCCTCACTGCATCGGCGAGTGCGACCGTGGGACGGTTCCATCACGTCGGAACGAGAAGGAAATGTGTGGAATACCAAACTCCACATGCCACCTACCAACCAGTAGGTTACGCTAGCGTAAGATTGGCGTAGTAGCCGCCTGTGACGAAGATATCTCTCGAAAAGTCCTGGTTAGCGTAGTAATATCACACGATGACAGATATTGTTCGGTTTTTATAACTTCTATGAAAGGTTCGCGGATGTCTGACATTAAGGTTCTCATTGTCGACGACGACCCACTCGTACTCTCGACGCTGCGAACCTATTTCAAGAAGGCACCGCATATCACCGTGGTCGATGAAGCCAGCGACGGACACGAGGCTCTCAACATCATTGCCCGCGGTGGCATTGACGTAGTTTTGACCGATATTCACATGCCCAACATGGACGGCGTTGAACTGCTCGAGCGGATTAAGAAGGTGGAGAATCCACCGAAATTCATCGCTATCACCTCATTCGATACCGATGAAACAATGCTGAAAATCCTGAGTCTCGGCGGAAACGGTTACATTCTCAAAACCGCCCGCCCGGAATCCGTCATTGGCACCGTTGAAGATGTCTTCCAGGGCGGCACCGTCATCTCCCCGATTTCTGCGACTCGGCTGATTAAAACGCTGCCGTCCCGCAACATTTCCTCGTACAAGATCACTCATGCCGAGCGAGAGGTTCTCGGCCTGATCTGTCGCGGTAAGTCGAACCACGACATCGCCAAGGAACTCGGCAAGTCACCGGGCACTATCAAGAAGCACCTCTCCAGCATGTTCAATAAGTTCGGGGCTACCTCACGCCTGGACTTGGCTCTGAAAGCAATAGACGCAGGCTTCCAGCCTCCGGCATCCGCTACCGCAGAGTAGCAACAGCGGAATAGCAAAACACCGGAGTAGCAAAAGGGGCCTATTCACTTTCGTGAATAGGCCCCTTTTACCCGTGCTGAGTGTGGAGAGAGAACTGTGTAACTACTGAATGGTCACCTCGACATGTCGCTCACGCGGAGCCACGCCGAAGTAGCTGCGCCCAATAGGCTGCCACGTCTTCGAGTTGGCGTTGCAGCGGACTGTCTGTCCGGCGAACTCGTCAACCAGGAACCCCCAGCTCAGACGACCAGTTTCACCCTTGCGTACTTCGTATGGTCCAATCTTCTGCCCGAGGCTCCAAACCATCTCTCGGGAGTATTCCCAGGAGTACTTGCGGTTGAGCTCCTTGCTGACCTTCACGCTGACAGAGATATTGGTCCACCACTTCTTGGTCTTGGACTCCTTAATGGTCTGCGTCAGCGGAATCGGCTCATCACCGATGTCATTCTTCGTAGAAACAACGCCCTCAACGTCGTAGCGAGAGCCGGTGATTTCCACGAACTCAGCCACCGAACCCGGAGCTTCACAAGTGGTTCCCGGTGCCGGACCGCGGTCAACTGCCGCTGGCTTGGGCACTGGCACCCACTCCTCCGGCGCGAACGGTTCACCGGCTCCTGGATTCGGGGCGGCCACTGCTGTCGGAGCGCCGAGTCCGAGCGCAAAGACCGTCGTCAAGCACATGGCGACAACACGCTTTTTCATAACTGCTCCTAGTCGTTAATCGTGGCGGATGCCGGGCCGCCGTCACCGGAGTTACCACTGACAGGCGCCCACTGCTGACGGTGCTCACCCTCCTTGGTGGTCTTGTGCCAGACCACGAAGCGAGTCGACGGCCCCTTGCCGTTGTACTCACCGAAGTAGGGCTCACCGCGCCACAGGCCGGTCTTCTGGTCACAGGTGCGAACACGGCCAATGAAGGACTTCATGTGCACGCCGTAGTCTGCGCGAACGGTCTCACCAGGGTTGACGGTCACCGGACCCAGCTTGTCGCCAACAGACCACTGACTGACCTCGACGATGCCGTACTTGTTCTTCACCCCGTGGAGGAACACGTCCCACATATTTCCGGAGCTCATGGCCTTCACGGACTCGTTGACCCCCTCTGTCACCTCGAGGGTGTACTGAATCGGGCGGTCAGTGCGGTTGGTGAATGAGTTAGTGCCGTTGTAGCGGTCCCATTCGTCGGTAATCCACTGTTCCCAGGGGTGACGCTTGGCATCCTTGACCGGGTCACATTTATCCGTATTGGTGAAACCGGTGTGGTGCTCATCTTGGTCAGGGGTCTGAGTCAGCGGAGTCGCCGCGACCTGTCCGACGATGCCTGGTGCAAGAAGACTTGCACCCATCACCGCGCAGGCCAGGGCCTTCTTTTTCAGGCTCAACATGGAGAAACTTCCTTCTGCTTCGAGGTCTTAAAGAGGCTCAGCCCGTCTTAGACGGCGTACTCCTTGACCTGCGGAGCAGCACCGTCCACGGAGCGATCAGCTTCGTTGGCGCGCATGGAAACGCGAATGTGACGCTCCTTCGGGATGGTGCCCCAGTACGGACGACCTGCGTCAATCCACTTTCCGCCCTTGCAGGTCAGGTGAGTACCTTCGAAGGACTGGTTCAGGAAGCCATACTCCAGAACACCGGTGTAGCCAGGCTTGACCGGGTACGGGCCGAGGGTCTGGCCAACTTCCCAGGTCTGAGTGGACTGGTAGCCGGCGCTGAAGGTGACGTGGAAGAGCTTGAGCAGGTCGAAGTCGACCGAACCGCCGACGTTCCAGGACTTGGTCTTGCCCTCCTTGAGGGTCTGGGTCAGCGGCAGGTCGGTATCGCCGTAGTTAGCGACGGTGGCGGTACCTTCGACCTCGAACTTCGAGCCGGTGATCTTCAGGGACTGGCCGGACTGGCCTTCAACGGAGCAGGTGCCACCGACGGTGCCCGGGGTGGGGGCTGGGGCAGCTTCGGCCATCGGGGCGACAGCCAGCGAGGACATGGTAACCAGGGCTGCAATGGAGCCGGAGAGCAGGGTCTTCTTCACGGCGAAATCCTTTCAGGGCGTGACGAGCAACTCGTAAGGAAATACTTGAACTAACACCTGCTAAGGTAAGTCGAAATTCAGCCTTTTGTAATGGAAAATTTTCGACTCGCTTTACGACGGCCACAGCGATTATCCACATAGTAAAAATGGAATCCCACCGATTTCTGCCTTGCGAAAATACGATATATAACAGCGTGTGACCAGTGATTATGAGCGCCACAATAAGATTTCAGCGATTAATTTAATCGCATTAGAACTACGCCTTTTGAACCAATTCAAAAATTCCTCTGTCAGCCACTTGGTATTGGGCAATCAACATTTCGGCCACTGACCCACCTACATAAAGACACCATCAGGTAGCCGTTTGGCCACCCCTAGGAGCGGGCACGGGGGAGGGCCTCCGCACTTCACACCCTTGACTGAATAGTTATGATTTCTTTATCAATTACCGACGAGCCTCAACAGTCAACAAAGCCCTGACACTTTGCCGAGGCAGAAATCTTTCGGAGTACCACCTAATGTTTGGACGCACTTCTGTTCTTGCTACCACCATTACATCCGCAGCCCTTTCCCTGAGCGCGCTGACCGGCGCCCCGGCTGCCACCGCTACCGCTGCGCCGGCAACCGCGACCAGCAGCGATGAACTACAGGTCAAGGAATACGCTCTTTCCGATACCTTCTCTTGCGACTACTACAACCTTCCGTGGTGCCGCTAAAGAGCGGACGCATCGCATACCCAGCACCAAAGAATTCCGCGCCGTGCCAGCAGTCGCAGCAACGATGACCGGTATGGAGGTCAACGCATCCGTACCCAGGGCGTCGAAAAACATCTTGAACAGCCCCGAGTAGGACGCTGCGAACACCGGGGTCGCGGCAATCAATCCATCAGCACTGCTGACAGTATCGAGGGCGGCGCGCAATTTTTCGTCGTAAAGCCCTGTGGACATCGCAGCGCCGAGGCTGACAGCGAGTTCGCGCAGCTCGACGTACCCAATATGGAGTCCCTCGCCGCGCTTGGAGACCTGCGCCTCGACAGCCTCCGCGATACGGTCAGCAAGGATGGGCGTGGTTGATGGGGCGGAAACACCAGCGCTTACGACGACGAGGTTTTTCACTGCTGATTCCTTTCAGCCGGGCGGACGAGAAGATGCGGGGAATCTGCACCCTCGGCAGCCAGCGAGGCATGCGTCGGCGGGTCGGAAGGCACGTGCGCCGGACGGCGGCACTCGAACTCTTCACGCAGGCCCGCACCGATTTCGGCATCGATTACAACGCTCCTATTAAGACTCGCGTCCTGCATCCTCATGCAGGACGCTTTTGCGCAATCAATGTGCAATTAATCTGCCCCCACTATGTGAAAAGCATGGTGCGGGAGCAAAAAAGTGGCATGCTTAGACAGGTGAGTTCCAGTAAAGACACTTCCCAGGGCACCGAAACCACCAACGAGACAACGCAGGACGCTCAGACTGCACAGGCCGCTCAGGCCGAGCAGTCCCGTGCCGCCAGAGTTGCCGCCCGCCGTGGAAACATCAGGGCACCTCGCCGCACTCCGCTGAAGACACTGGACCAATCCTCCAAGCTGCAGAACGTCCTCTATGACATTCGCGGTCCGGTGACTACTCTCGCCGAGCAGATGGAAGCCGACGGCCACCGCATCATGATGCTCAACACCGGCAATCCGGCAAAGTTCGGCTTTGATGCACCTGACACCATCGTGCAGGACATGGTCCGGGCCCTCCCCCACGCACAGGGCTACTCCGAGTCCAAGGGTATTTACTCCGCACGCCGTGCCGTCGTCACGCGCTATGAGATGGACCCGGGTTTTCCCCGTTTCGACGTCAACGACGTCTGGCTGGGCAATGGCGTCTCCGAGCTAATTTCCATTACCACGCAGGCGCTGCTCAACGAGGGCGATGAGGTCCTCATTCCAGCTCCGGATTACCCGCTCTGGACGGCAGCAACCACCCTCGCCGGCGGCAAGGCCGTCCACTACACGTGTGATGAGGAAAATAACTGGGCTCCGGATGTCGAAGACATTCGCTCGAAGGTGACGGATCGCACGAAGGCGATTGTCATCATCAACCCGAACAACCCGACCGGCGCGGTCTACACACGCCAGACACTCGAAGCCATCGTCGATATCGCTCGTGAGCACTCACTCCTGCTGCTTTCCGACGAAATCTACGACCGCATCCTCTACGACGATGCAGAGCACATTTCCACTGCCTCCTTGGCCCCGGATTTGCTCTGTATCACCTTCAACGGCCTGTCTAAGACCTACCGTGTGGCCGGCTACCGCGCGGGCTGGATGGTGCTGACTGGCCCGAAGCGCCACGCAGAGGGCTTTATCGAGGGCATCAACCTGCTGGCCAGCACCCGCCTGTGCCCGAATGTCCCTGCTCAACACGGCATTCAGGTGGCACTTGGCGGTTACCAGTCCATCGAGGACCTGATCTTGCCAGGCGGTCGCCTCCTGGAGCAGCGCAATGTCACCTACGAGGGACTGACCTCAATTCCGGGCGTGAGCTGCGTGAAGCCGATGGGAGCAATGTACGCATTCCCGAAGCTGGATCCGAACGTCTACGAAATTCACGATGACGAAAAGCTGATGCTCGACATTTTGCGTGAAGAGAAGATCCTGATGGTCGGCGGCTCTGGCTTCAACTACCCGACGCCGGATCACTTCCGAATTGTCACCCTGCCGTGGGCGCGCGACCTGAAGGAAGCCATCGAGCGCCTGGGCAACTTCCTGGCCAGCTACAAGCAGTAGCAGGGATTGGGCTGTTAACGGTGGGCAGGCGCTCAAAAAGTTCAGTGGATTCCGGGAATCAGCAGGCTTTTCGCGTTGCTGCGGGTTCTACCCCTCTCACATATCGATGCGCTATTCACTTATAGACACGCTGGAGCGCATCGATAAGTGAGTATTGCATCGAAAAGTGGGCACAGTGTTGATGACCACGGCTCGGCGCGCCGGAATGGCGGTACGCCTTCCGGTGCTGGTGCAGCGATTAGGTTATTAAGGGTGGGCAGGCATTCAAAAGATTCAATGAACTCTGACAACCAGCAACCTTTTCGCGTTGCTCCGGGTTCCGACATAGGGGCGCATCTCGACGTACTGAAAAACTCGAACAGCAGCTCCCCTACCGGCCGGTTCCGGGCTGTCAACGCCGCGAATCAACCCAACTCTGAAACCTCGGCTGCCCCAGCACGACATGCAGAACCTGTTGCACATTCAAAACCAGCACCGGCGCGGCAAACCGAACCTGCACAAGCCAAACCAAAACCGACAAAACCGCGGCACAACCCCACAAGAGCACGTCGCTTGCTGGCCACAGTTCTTACAGTTGCTGGCATTGCCACTTTCCTCGCGGTGATTGGGCTCTGGCCATCGGGTGAAGCTCCAAGTCCGGGGCCGGGATTCCTGCAGTCACAGACATCAGCTGCAGAGACGGTCAAGGGAACCGTCGTAAAGCACAGCGTCGGCGCGTGCAATTCGCCTGACAACGGACGCGTCTTCGATGACCAGCCGCGGCCAGGACTGACGGCTTCCCTCAACGACCCCGCGGCGCCGAAGTGCCAGCTCTCGGTCATTGAACTGACTTCGGGCCCAGACGAGGGCAAGAAGACTCTGCTGGAAGCATCCGGTCTGCCCGGCGAGATTGAGCTGGCCGAGGGCAACAAGGTCGTCCTGGCAATTCACCGTCCGAACGCGGCCGGTACCGGAGCTGTCGACAATGGTGCCGTGCCAGATTCGGGGTTGATGACAACGGCTCCCGGCGTTGTTCCCGCGCCTGCCCCTGAGGGCATAGAGGGTGAGCCTGCTCCTGATGCAGAGGCCCCGGCACCAGCTCCGGCCCCGGAGCAGGAACCAGCACCGGAATCCGGCGCAGAAGCTCCTGCTGCTCCTGCTCCACCCGCACCACCTGCCCCCGCACCACCTGCCCCCGCGGCTCCTGCCGCCGACGCTAACGTCGTCGACCTCGCACCTCATCAGGTTGTCGACACCGCTAGCATCGGGAACACCTACACCTTCCTGGACATGGATCGCACCACGACGATCTGGTTGTGGCTCGGCGCGGCAGTACTTCTCATCATCCTCGTCGGCATGACTCGCGGGGTCTTGAGCCTCATTGGTCTTGGCATCACGCTGGCCGCAGTGATGGGATTTCTGGTTCCGGCACTGCTACGCGGCGGCGATCCTGTGGCCTTGGCCATCACGGCGGGCGCGGCGATTCTCTTCCCAGTGCTCTTCCTCGTTCACGGCATCAACTGGAAGTCAGCTTCCGCACTGGCGGGAACACTCACCACGATGGTGCTGGCGGCGGGCCTGGCCAACCTCGCAATCTCCACGTCGCAGCTACGTGGTCTCGGCAACGAGAACAACCTACTTATTCAGCTTTACCTGCCTGACGTCTCCGTCACAGGTCTGCTTCTGGCGGGATTCATCATCGGCGCGTTGGGTGTGCTTAACGACGTCACCATCGCCCAGGCCTCTACCGTCCAGGAGCTCTACGAAGCAGCTCCGCGGTCGCGGCCTATGGAGGTCTTCCGCTCGGCAATGCGCGTTGGTCGCGACCACATCGCGTCGATGGTCTACACGCTGGTACTGGCGTATCTCGGCACCGCATTGCCGCTGTCGATTTTGTTAAGCGTCTCCGACCGGCCGCTGATGCAGTCGTTGACCTCCGATGTAGTGGCCACAGAGCTGCTGCGTTCCACCATCGGTGCGGTCGCTTTGGTACTCGCGGTGCCGATTACCACCCTCATCGCCGCCTATACCGTGGCCCCGGAGGGTATGAAGTTTCCGAAGCGCTCGAGGGCAGCTAGCATTTAGCCGCGGCCGAGGCAGGTGACATCCCAGCCTGCGGCACGCCACTGATCGGTTGGCAGGCAGTTGCGGCCGTCGAGCACCGCTGCGCGCTTGACCAGTTTCTTCGCAGCCACCGGGTCGATGTCGCGGAACTGCTGCCACTCGGTGGCAACTACAACCATCTCCGAGCCTTCCAGAGCTGCTTCGATGCTCGGTGCGTACTCCAAGGTCGGGAAATTCTTCTTGGCGTTCTCCATGGCCTGTGGGTCGTAAACGCTTACCGAAGCGCCTGCCAACGACAGCGAACCGGCAATCGACAGCGCCGGGGAGTCACGCACATCGTCAGAGTTCGGCTTGAAAGCCGCACCCAGCACGGTCACGGTATGACCGAGCAACGAGCCACCGAAGCTGCCGCGTACCAGGTCAACGGTCTTTTCACGGCGACGCATGTTGATTGCATCGACCTCGCGCAGGAAGGTCAGCGCCTGGTCAACGCCCAGCTCACCAGCGCGGGCCATGAATGCGCGGATATCCTTCGGCAGGCAACCGCCGCCGAAGCCCAGCCCCGCATTGAGGAAGCGGCGGCCAATTCGAGCGTCCATACCGATGGCGTCGGCAAGCGTGGTGATATCCGCACCTGTGACCTCACAGATTTCAGAGACCGCGTTGATGAAGGAAATCTTGGTGGCGAGGAATGCGTTCGCCGACACCTTCACCAGCTCTGCGGTGGCGGTGTCCGCGACGATAAACGGCGTCTCACGCTCAAAGATAGGGCCGAAGCACTCGCGCAGACTTTCCTCAGCGATCGATTCGACTTCCTGACCTGCACCATTGAGGATCATGCCCGGCTTCTGGGTGCCCAGCACCACACGGTCCGGCTCGAGAGTGTCCTTTACCGCGAAGCCCTCGCGCAGGAACTCCGGGTTCCAGGCAATCTCGAGGCTGGTATCCTTCAACTGCTCATCACCAGATGCGGCGCGCTCACCAATCATCTTCGCAGTCAGCGCCTGCAGACGCGGTGCAGTACCGACGGGCACAGTGGACTTACCAAACACTAAATGCTTGCCGACGACGCGCTTAGCCAATTCGGTAATAGCGGCGTCCACATAGCGAACGTCAGCGGCGTAAGAGCCCTTAACCTGCGGAGTTCCAACTCCTACGAAATGGACATTCGCAAATTCAACGGCCTCGTCATAGTTAGTGGTGAAACGTAGCCGCCCCGACTCAACGTGCTTCTTTAGCAGTTCGGGCAAGCCGGGTTCAAAGAAAGGAACTTGACCTGCGGACAATGCCTCAATCTTGGCGGGATCAACATCTACGCCGAGAACCTCGTGACCCAACTCCGCCATCGCCGCAGCATGAGTGGCACCAAGGTAGCCCGTACCAATAACCGTAATACGCATAAGGGCTATTATTTATCGAAAGATAAAAGGCCTTCAAGCCGATTTAACCCTTAAATGGTGTAAACTAAAGGCCCATATTTAAAGCTTTGACCTGCAGAAACTCTTTATTGAACACTTGTTTACGTTTCTTCACCGAGAATTCACTCGAGGCTATTCACAATTCATTTATGCCCCGAGTTCCCAATGCCTTATTCCTCATCGCGGAAGTTGAGGTATGCACGCGAAGGCGTCGGGCCTCGCTGCCCTTGATACTTCGAACCGAGCTTGCCAGAACCGTAAGGCACCTCTGCCGGCGAGGACATCTTGAACAGTGCCAGCTGACCGACCTTCATATTCGGCCACAATGCGATGGGCAAATTCGCCACATTGGATAGCTCCAGCGTGATGTGGCCTGAAAAGCCTGGGTCAATAAAGCCGGCGGTCGAGTGCGTTGCCAGGCCCAGACGCCCCAGCGAAGACTTACCTTCCAGGCGGCCTGCCAAGTTTGGCGGAATAGTGAAGTATTCCAAAGTCGATGCCAGGACGAACTCACCCGGGTGAAGAATGAAGGGCTGCCCTTCCGGAACCTCGTGCGGGGATGTCAGCTCTTCCTGCGGCAACTTCGGATCGATATGCGTGTACTGCGAGTTATTAAAAACTCGGAAAAACTTATCCAGACGCACGTCGATAGACGAAGGCTGAATCATCTTCGGGTCGAAAGGATCAATGCCGAGGTGGTCGGAGCCTTCGGCATCGATAGCGGCACGAATATCACGATCTGAGAGCAACACATAGACCAGCTTAACCGCTCTGTAATGCACAGCGTGTGTCGGTTGCAGGATAAACCCCACTAAATTCAGTGGAACGGCTGCCAACCAATTTTTTCGACGCGAATCGAGAGTGCTACATTGAAGTTACAGAGGGCGACTGATTGCCTGCATGTCACATCTACTGTGCCAATCTCGTGGCGTGCTTTTAATCATTCCGCCTACTGTGTGCCGATGTAGTTCAATGGTAGAACTCCTGCTTCCCAAGCAGGCGGCGCGGGTTCGATTCCCGTCATCGGCTCCACTATGACGTCGAAAATGATAAGTAGGCGTTTGCGTTAGCAGGCGTTGATTTGGTCGAGGCGGACGCTATGGTCGGCGACCTCGGTAACGAGTTCAGCGTCGTGGGTGATGACAATGACGACGGCACCAGTGTCAGCGAGTTTACGCATTACCCGGGAAATCGCGACAAGGTGCTTGTAGCCAACACCGGACGTGGGCTCGTCGAAGATGTAAACTTTCTTGTTCGCAGCAAGCGCTGTAGCAATAACCAGGCGTTGGCGTTGCCCGCCAGAGAGTGCTTGGGGATGATCAGCCTCGTGGTCGGCAAGGTCGAGTTCTTCAAGGATCGCGTGGGCATCGATGCGTTGCTTTTCGGCTTTGGTCGTGCCGAGCGTGACTTCGTCAATGACTGTGTCCGAGAACAACTGTCGGGTAGGGTCTTGCATCACAAGGTAGGAGTCACGGCTGGTGAATTTCTGTCCATTGAGTGTGATGGATGTATGCTTGGCCTTTTCAAGTCCGCAGACGATCCGTGCCAGTGTTGATTTGCCCGACCCGCACGGGCCCAACAGTGCAGTGATTTTCCCTTCCGGGAAGAGCACATGGTCGATGTTGAGGACTGTGTTTCCGTGGCGGTAGGCGAAGGTGAGGTTGTCAATCGTGAGCCCATCTCCTGCCGGTTGCGGTAGCTGCGGCATGGGCACGGGCACAAGGGATCGCAGTCCAAGCTGTTTGCGCTCCTCATCCGAGGTAGCGTAGAACTCTTCGCCGGTTGCGGTGAGGGCGATATTGCCTTTGTCGAAGCAGTAGACGCGGTCGACAATCCCGGCGAGGAAACTCAGCCGGTGTTCAGCGATGATGATGGTGTGCCCGTCTTTTTTGAGCCGGGCGATGAGCGTGGCGAGTTGGTCGATAACGTCAGCGGACAAGTTCGCGGTCGGCTCGTCAAAGACGATCAGCGACGTGTTGTTGCACATGGCGATGGCGCAGGCCACGCGTTGCATCTGCCCACCCGACAGTTGTGTGACGCGGGATTCCAACTGGTCGGCGATACCTAACTCGGCGGCAACCTCGTCAATGCGGGCACTAATCTCCTGCGGGTCGCGGCCGAGATTTTCTGGGCCGAAGGCGAGTTCTTGGCGCACGTGAGTGGTGTAGAACTGGGTGCGCGGGTTTTGAAACACTGTCGAACAGTGGTGGGCAAGCTCTGATAGATCTACTCGTGCCACGTCAATGTCGTCGACTGTGACGCTTCCGGTAAGGTCGCCGTCGTGGAAGTGCGGGATCAGCCCGTTAAACAGCCGTAGCGCGGTAGTTTTCCCTGACCCAGACGCGCCGCACAGCAAGGTGACGGTTCCAGGTGTGATGGTGATGGTTGCGTCTGTGATTGAGGGGTGGTCTGCTCCCCGATAGGTGAAGGTGACGCCGGTGGCTTGGGCTGTTGTCATAGGGTGATTCTCCATATCGCGAAGCCGATAACGATGAGCAGAATGACCGCGTCGACCACCCGGAATTTCACGACCGTGACTGAGGTAGGCTTTGCGGTTCCGCCCAGTCCGCGTACAAGGGCAGCAGATGCCAGTTCGTCCCCGCTTCGCACCACGGTCGATAGCAGCGGGATCGTGAAGTACTGGGCCGCGCGCAGGGAAAGCGCGGACATCCCGCGAAGCTTCATCGCATCTGAGATCGCTTTAACCTCGTGGCCGATCACGGGCAGCACCCGTAACGCGACTGAGATAGGGATCGTCAAACAAGTCGGGATTCGTGAGCTGGCTAGTGCTTTTTGCAAGGTGGCAGGTCGGATTACACCGATCGCGTATGCGCCCATGCCTGCGCTGACGCTGAATCGCCACATCCACTGCAGAAACAGCACGAGGAATGCGCTGGCTGTTGATTTCCAGACCAGGGGTATCACATAAACGAGCCCACCGAGGACCGCAAACGTGGCCAGGTAGACGGCCACCCAGCTCGGGCGCACGAGCGTGTTGGGGTTGATCGAGGCGCTCGCCAGCATCACGGCAGCGAATCCGCCCAGAGCACACACGAACCACGGCGAGTAGGAACTGTAGATCGTGGTGGAGACGATGACGAGCGCTACGATAATCGTGCGCGGGTCGGGAAGTTTAGACAAGACCGGCCCGTTCAAAGTGTTTGCGCGCGACCCTGGTTCCCAACAGACCAGCAAGCCAGCCAACGATGAGCATCACGACGAAGAAGCCCAACAGAATCGGGATAGTGACAACCTGGGCCATCTTCGCGGCATACTCGGCGCCCATTTGTTCGGCGATCTGCGACATATATGCCTCTTGGTTCATAAATAGCGGCATCCACGGTGACACGTAGATCGGCAGAATAAACAGTGCGTATGCCAGCGGAACGCGAACCTTCACGCTCTTCGGCCCCTTGGTGATGACTAGGTCGGCGAGCAGGCCGAATACAGCGGCGATCGCGATGCCGCCCACCCAGTGGCCGGTCACGAAGAAGAGGATTTCGATGAGGATCAGCATGATGGTCAATGCCCCCATCTTCGGAGTGCGTGCTGTGAACAGCGCAAAGACGATGCCGTTAACGAGGATAGAAAGCAAGAAGCCGGCATACATGGCGACGGGGATGAACCCGAGCATTCCGAATGCAAACACGATGACGAACATCAAGGCAGTGAAGACGCCGATGTTGATGAAGTCGCGCGTGTTGAGGCGCGAGGATGTGCGTGTGGACATAGTTTTTCCTTTTATGTGCTGATATGCGCTGTGTTTAGACGAGTTGCCATCCGCCTGCGTTGATGCGCTCTTGCCAGAAATCGCGGTATTGACCCGGCTGGTTGACCAGCTCGTCGTGAGGCCCGCGCTGGGCGATACGCCCACCGTGGGAGAGCACAATAATTTGGTCAGCTTGGCGAATGGTTTCCAGTTTGTGGGCGATCACGATCAGCGTGGAGTGCTTGCGTAGCTCGTTCATCGCCGCAACAATGTTGGCTTCATTTTCCGCGTCCAATGCGCTGGTGGCCTCATCGAACAGCACGATCGGGGCCTTCTTCACCAAGGCGCGAGCGATGGACACTCGTTGGCGTTCCCCACCTGACAGTGCACGCCCGCCAGCGCCCGCCAATGAATTCCAGCCATCTGGGAGGCGGTTGACGATTTCCGTCACGCCCGACAGGTCAGCGGCCCACCTGATTTCTTCATCGGTAGCTTCTGGGTTGCCAAGGCGAATGTTGGCCTCAAGCGTGTCATTGAATAAGTAGACGTCTTGGAAGACCAGGGATATCTGGCGCATCAAATCTTCGGTGGTCTGCTCACGCACATCAACCCCGCCAACGCGCACGCTGCCGGACTGCACATCCCAGAAACGTGCAACCAACCGGGCGATCGTCGTCTTCCCGCACCCAGATGGACCAACCAGGGCACACATGCCGCCTTGCGGGACATGGAAGGAAAAATCACGGAGAACCGGGGTGTCCGGATCGTAGCCGAAGGTCACATCATCGAAGCGAACATCACCAGGAGCGCTCACCGGTGTGGAGGTGACAGGTTCGGACAGTTCGGGAGCGTCCATGACCTTGTCGACGTGGTTCATCTGCTGGCGGCGTTCTTCCAGCCCAGATATATTTCCGCCAATGTCTTGGAGCATGGTGGTGAACCGCAGGCACATGCCGATTGTCACCAAGGCGTTCAGCGCATTCATCTGCCCGCCGAGGGTGAGTTGGGCGGTGAGCCAGATCATCACCACAATGAGCGCTTGGACGAACATCCCATTAATCAGGTTCGCTAGTGTTTCGAACCACAATGCTTTGCGGCCCTTGCGGTCAGCCTGGTCGAAAGCCTGATCAAGGGCCGGGTAGTCGTCGGCGACGTGACAGGAACGCAATGCACCTTGGCAGGTGGCGAATTCGACCATGCGAGCCGCCAACTCTGACTCGGCTGGTTCGGAAACCTTCTTGCCCTTATCGAGAAGCACACGGGAGATATGGAGGAAGGCAAGCATGATCGGGAACGCGATCGTCAAGGTCAGTCCCAGCCGCCAATCCCAGAACCAGGTTCCCACAGTGACTACGAGCACGGCTGAGAGTTTTTGGACGAGGGAGAAAATGAAATGTGCCGCCGACTCGCCCAAGTCCATCATTTCCTTGGTGACCATGCGCGACAGTCGGCCAGAGCTACCCGAATCGAACACTCCCAGTGGTAGGCGGGCTACTTTGTTACCTACTGCCTGGTGGACGTCGTGAATGAATCCAAGCGCGCCGATATAGCCGGTGCGCATGCCATAAAACTCCGTGCCCACGCCCAGCACCGCGAACACCGCCAAGGCGATGAGCCAGCCCCAAAACGACAGCCCCCACACCGGCATTCCGGTCGCCAAGGCGCTTGCTGCAGGGAGTAGCGCGAGCAGGGCAAAGCCGTGACACAGTCCTGAGACCGCACCCCACGCTTGACCGACCGAGAGGTCTCGCCACGAGGTGGGTTCCATCAAACGCTTAAAGCGTGGCAGCAATAGTTGATTCATCGTTTCATCTCCTCGCATGCACCTTGGGCAAGAAGTGCCTGATAGTGCGCATTACCCAACAGCTCGTCGTGTTTACCGACCACAGCAATGCCCCCGCGTTCCATGACGACAATTTGGTCTGCCCCTCTGATCGAGGCCAGTCGGTGGGCGATCACAATCACGGTTCTGCCTTTGGCAAGAGTCGAGAGAGCTTGTTGGATTTTCGATTCCGATTCCGGGTCCGCCATCGCCGTCGCCTCGTCCAGCACCAACACTGGGGCATCAACCATGAGCGCCCGGGCGATCGCGATACGGGCTGCCTGCCCGCCCGAAACGTGGGTGTCCTCCCCCAACACAGTGTCGTAACCATCGGGCAGGCTCATGATGAACTCGTCGATCTGCGCTGCTCTCGCTGCCTGCCGCACCTGCTCCAAGGTTGCGTCTCGCGCGCCCAGGGCAATGTTGTTGTGGATGGTGTCGCGAATAAGCTGTGCATCTTGCAGGACGAATGCGACCGTCGAATACAACACATCCTGGGAAATGCTCTTTAGATCAACCCCGCCGATGGTGATCGTGCCAGCGTCCGGGTCATCGAAGCGGGCAATTAAACTCGCCAACGTCGACTTCCCCGCACCCGACGGGCCAACCAGCGCGGTCACCGTGCCTGCCGGAATGCTCAGGCTCACCTCGTCTAATGCCTGGGTGTCGTCATAGGCATACGACACACCCCGAATCTCGATATCATGACCGTGTGGTGTCTGTGGCGCATCGGGCTGACTCAACACCGGTAGCTCCATGACATTCACCAGCCGTACTGCCGCTGAACCTGCGAGCTGATATGACCAGGCGATGGTTGCGACTGCCATCAACGCTCCCGGCAGCACCAAGGCGATCAACGTCGTCGTTATCACCTCGTAGATGCTCACCCAACCGGCGTTCATCATCAACGCGCCACCGCCAAGGTTCACGATCAACAGCACCGGGATCGACACCCACGAAAATGAGGCGACCGACATCGACACCAGCGGCATACACCACGCCCGGTAGAACTTAGAAAACTCGTTAGCTGCATCTAAATAGGCTTTATGTGCTTGGCCGACCTTGCCGAACGCTTTCACCACTGAGATACCGGCAACGAACTCGGCCATCGTTGCCGAAACCTGAGCGAGCTTGGTGTCCATTTCCGCGGTCTTCTCATTCATCCCTCGCATCGACATGCCATACATGCCCACATAAACCGGAATCGTTGCAATCGACAGCAGAGCGAGCCGCCAATCCACCACGAACGCATAGGCCAACAAGGCGAGCGGGGAGACGATTGCGTTCAGTTTCTCGATCGGCCCGTGTGCGATCACTGTGTGCACCGTGGCCGTATCATCCTGAATGGTCTTGCGGATCTTCCCTTCGCCCTCGCGGGTAAACCACGACAGCGGAGCAGTCGACATTCGGGCGGCAATTTGCCGACGCATCTGATTACGCAACGACAGGTCAATAAAATGCGTCACGCCCAACGCAACAAAATACAAAGTCAACCGCGCCATGTAAGCAGAAACAAGGAGCATCACGATCCAGTTCACCCGCGCCGGGTCCACCCGGTCTTGCATCAGCGCAGCTCCCAGCTCCACCAAAGCCACATAGGGTGCGATAGCCAACACCCCAGAGGCGAACGTTAAGGCCTGCGCGATAAACAGTTTGCCTTTCACCGGCTGCGATAGCTGACGGATCGCGTTCTGGCCAGCGACTGATTTTTCCTTCGCCGACCCATACTCGCCTTCAACAACCTGATCCGTTGCACTTTCGTTCACGTAAGCACCATCCTTCTTAGGCATGCCTAACCTTACTATATTTCTGGGAGGTGTGTCTACTGTGCACGTCAACTGATACGAACATCACCCTTTCAGGGCAATCCTCACCTGTTCACCGGTGCGGAACACGAACCGGATCGCGTCCTCGGTGACAATGGCGTGGTCGATAAGTGCGCTCCATTGTGCGGGGTGAAACTCGCTCACAGGTTCCCCTGTCAGATCATTCAGGGTTGTGGTGATGGCGGCGTGCTTGGCGGTGTTCGCTGCGATATCTTTTTCCAGGCTTGTTCTACGTGCGAGCGTCTTACGGTAGGTAGTATCGAGTTCGGCGTACGCGGATTGGCAGGCGTCCTGGTCGAGCGCACACCGCTGGTTTTCCGCAATCAGCGCTTCGATCTGCTCGTCTTTCACCGTCGCGCTGCTGCAGGGATGTTCGTCTGTGTATTTATGGTTGCATTGCCAAACTGCGTCTTTGCATTTCGTGTTCGACGCCCACGTTTTACGCCCATACCACGCCCCACACCGAGCACATTCCAGCCGGGTGGAGAACAACCCGACTTTCGCTGACTATATGTTGCCATGCCTGGTGGCGAGTTCGTATTGCATCTGATCCCAGATACGCGGTTCGGTAATCGGCTCATGATTACCTGATACATAGTATTGGGGTACTTCGCCTTCGTTGACCTTCATCTTCTTAGTAAGGAAATCGGTGGTGAACGTCTTTTGCAGCAGGGCGTCGTCCTTGTATTTTTCGTTGGACAGGATGGAGCACACTGTCGAGGTTGACCACACTTCTTTCCCGCGCGGGGTGAGAATCTTGCGGGCAGCGAGCTCGGTTTTAATCTCACTGATCGCTATCCCATCAAGGAACAGCTGGTAGATCAACCGCACGGTCGGAGCCTGCGTCTCGTCGATGACGAGGCTTCCACCCTCGCCTTTCTTATATCCGAGTAGCACCAATTACCCATAATCCCCACGCCGACTCCCGTTTCGGAGGAGTTGGCGTGGGGCTTTTACGTGGTCGCGGTTTACGAGGATGGCGACGGCGCAGTGTATCTCAGCCACCGCAACACTGCTTTAACACGACGGTTGCTATCCTCCGGCTGGAAGCCGAGCTTTAAAAACACATTCGCCACATGCTTACTCACTGCACCAGCGGTTAGCACCAGGCGTTTTTCCATTTCCTTATTACTGAGCCCCTGCGCCATCAGGTCGAGCACTTCGCGCTCGCGCGGGGTCAGCGCGGCGATGCCGTCCTGCTTTGCGGTCAGCAGCGTTGCGACCACTTCAGGGTCAACCACGGTACCGCCGCCGCGGACCTCTTCCAGCGCCGCAACGAAGTGCTCGACATCTGAGACGCGTTCCTTAAGCAGGTACCCAAAGCCACCATGCTGCAGCAGGCGATCCAGATAACTGGCCGCTACGTATTGACTGAGCACCACAACCGGCTGGTCGGGGTTGTCCTGGCGCAGTGTGGAGACCGCGAGCAGTCCGTCGTCACGCATGTTCGGCGGCATTCGGACATCGGTGACGATGACATCGAACACCTGCCCTTCGGCGGTGGCGAGCAGCTGATCCGCATCGCCGACGGCGACGACCTCGTGCCCCAGTGCCCGCAGCAGGCCGGTCAGCCCCTCGCGCAGGAGTACGGAGTCCTCTGCCAACAGTACTTTCATCGCATCCTTCCTTGGCGAATCGGCAGTTCCAGCAGCAATTGGGCTCCACCGTCGGCGTTGGTGAGTTCCACGGTTCCACCGAGCGCTGCCGCCCGTTCGCGCAGGCCCGCAATGCCGGTTCCCGTGCCATGCTTTACGACGTCTACAGCGTCCGCACTCGATGATTTTTCCAGGCCTTCGCCATTGTCGCGCACAGTGACCGTAAGCGTACCCGGATGAGACACGAGCGCCCTCTTCGGAGTCTGAACCGCGAGAGTGATATCTGCTCGATCGGCATGGCCATGCTTGGTGGCGTTGGTCAGCCCCTCCGCTGCGCTGTGGTAAGCAAGCAACGCTGTGGTTTCGTCAATCGGGCCGAAGTCGGAGACCCCGTCCTCACGAACAGAAACCTCCATGCCAGAGTGCGCTGCCAATTCCTCTACTGCTGCGACTAGGCCATTTTCGAAAAGCACTGGCGGGGCAATGCCAAGCACCACGGAGCGCAGCTGTGCAAGAGCCTGCGTTGCATTGCGGTCGGCGGCGGAGAGTGCCTCGGCTACTTCTTCTTCAGTCTTACCCATGCGAGCAGCGGCAATGTTGAGTTTCAAGGCGGTCAGGTGTTGCTGCGGACCGTCGTGAAGCTCGCGCTCAATGCGACGGCGCTCGCCTGAGAAGGAGTCGATGAGCACATCGCGGGACTGGCTGACTTCCTCGCTGGATGGTGCGAGGATGACGCGGGAGAGCCAAATGGACAGCAGGCCGGCACCGAGGTTGATGGCGATGGTCAGCACCAAAAAGACGATGGCGAAAACCCAGGCAACACCGATTTTCTGTGTGGGGTCAGTCAGAGTCCAGCTGAAAAACTGCACTTCATCAACCAGGAATGGTGCAGCGAAGAGCACTCCGACAGTGAACCCGCCGCCGACCCACGCTGTGAAGGTGACAAAGCCAATGGCCAACTGGACGAGCAGGTTGACGAAGTTGCGGATGTCGAACCAGCGATTGGTCACGCGGTTGGCGATTGGGGTGCCGGACCACGATGCTGCCCAGCGGGAGAGCCAATCGGCACCTCGGCCGATGAGCGGAATCCAGGGCAGAAGAAAAGCGGAGACGATCAATCCCGGAATGAACAGGAGTCCGAGAATAAAACTCCAGGCCAGTGCGATTAAATTCTTTTTCTTTGTCATAGTTTCAAAGCTAAGTTGGCCCGTGTCCAAATACAGTGGAGCTAACTCCCCTAAATTCGGTCGAGCTGAATACGTCTCGGCTTCTTTTCGCCGATACCGCGGTCGGCCAGTTCGTCATCAATGTACGTTGGCCGACCGACAACCAGCCCAAGCACTGCAAGCACGACCGTGGTACCAAGCAGTACGACCAGAATCGGTGTCCATGTTTCCGTCGTTCCCCGCTGGTCAACCAGAATCATCAACGCATACCCGAGGAAGAAAAGGCAGCCGAGACCAAAGGCGACGTAGGACATGGTGCGGAGCCGTGCAATCAGCGGCGGCATCAGCAGACCGTCGATGATGCCCAGCCCTTGAACAATCATGGACGTTACCGCTTCCTGTTAATGACTCTCTAGCCGCCCCAAGCCGGCTGGTTCGGGGAAGCTTTAAAAACTAGCGTGCTGAATGTCGCTGTTGTCCTATCCTGGACTACAACGACACCTCTTTTTCTTTATCTATTGACAGTCTTTCGGCTATCTCTGACGTAAGGATTGAACTCATAAATGGTTGAACCGATTTCTGATTCCATGCTCATTGCCTACGACGGCTCCGACGAAGCCAAGCGGGCGCTGGCCTATGCCGGAAAACTGCTGCGCGTTAAGAAGGCCTACATTCTGACTGCCTGGGAACCCCTGCAGCGCGCTGCAGCTCGCACTGCTGGCGCCTCTGGCATGATGCAGCCCGACTGGGATGCCACGACTGAAGACGGCGATCCGGCTCACGACGAAGCCGTCCGCATTTGCCGTGAGGGTGTACAGATTGCCGCTGAGGCTGGCTTCGTCGCGGAGCCCTACTTGGTAGAGACTGAAACTACTATCTGGTCGGCCATCGTCGATGCAGCTCACGACCTCGATGCGGGCGTGATTATCTCCGGCACTCGTGGTGTGACTGGTTTGCGTGGTCTGTTTACCGCCTCGACCTCTGACGCGTTGCTGAAGAATGCTGGCCGCCCGGTCCTCGTTGTTCCGGGGGAAAAGGAATAATTTCTAGAAAATTTTTAAAAACTTACTTAGCTGATAGAAAATGGGTTAATCTCTCAACTAAGAAAACTCAATGACCGCTGAAACCGCTCAAAATTCAAGGCGGGGAGAGAATCCCAGCTGTTCCACTGGTTTACAGAAGTCACAGAGTGTAGTTTTATCAACAGTATTGACTTAATGCACACGAGGAGTCCTCAACATGGCATACGAAACTGATTCCGAGCAGCGTCGTAGCGTTGGCCCTGCCCTGGCCTCGGCGCTCATTGGCGCCCTTCTCGGTGGTGCCGCTATCTTCGGCATCGGCCAGGCTCTGACCGAAGACCGAATTCCGGAAGCACAGGCTGTTTCCACCGATGACGCTCTGCTTGGCGGTGTCGAGTACGGTCAGCGTTAAGTTTTTAACGCTAACCCTCCTTTAAAGCTATGCCCACCTTTGTTCGAGCGCGTAAGCGCGTGCTTGTACCTTGGTGGGCTTTGCTGTGCCTGCTGGCATTCATCCAGTCCCCCGGCAAGACTGTCGCTGACACAAAGCACGACCTGACAGAAGACCCCATCGGGTTTTTGTCCGCCTCGCTCAACATGTGGTCAGACACCATGCCGCTGGGACAGCTCCAAAACCAGGCATATGGCTATCTCTTTCCACAGGGCGCATTCTTCGCGCTGTTTAGTTTGCTGCCCGATGCCCTAGCGCCCGGCTGGCTGATTCAGGCGCTGTGGTGGAGCCTTACTCTCTGCGTGGCTTTTACCGGCGCATATCGCGTGGCCGAAGCTATAAACGTCGGCACGCATACCTCCCGCGTATTGGCGGCATTGTTGTACGCGTTGTCGCCGCGTGTGATTACGACGTTGGGCGCGATTTCGTCCGAGACCTGGCCCGTCGCGCTGGCACCGTGGATCCTGCTTCCGCTCCTGCGGGTCGCAGCCCGGCGCGAGGAACTGCCCTGGCGTGCGGCTGCCCGTGCCGTATTGCTGTCCGGTCTAGCGGTACTGTGCACTGGCGCGGTCAATGCGGTCAGTACAGCGGCGGCTTGCATCCCCGCAGGTCTGATGCTGCTCTTCTTCGCTTTTACGGGGCCTCGTCGCGGGCGTGCGTGGGCGATGCTCGGCGGTTGGCTGGCTACGTGTGCAGCGGTCAGCATGTGGTGGATTGTGCCGCTGCTCCTGCTGGGCAAGTACTCACCACCGTTTACGGACTACATTGAGTCCTCCGGTGTGACCACTCGTTGGTTGAGTCTCGGCGAGACGCTGCGTGGTTCTACCTCGTGGACCCCGTTTGTTTCTTTTGAACGCGTGGGCGGAAATGCACTGGTCGCAGAGCCGATTCTGATTTACGCCACGATGGCTATAGCGGCAATCGGACTGCTTGGCCTGGTCATGCGTTCACTGCCGCTGCGCCGGATGTGGCTGATGATGCTGCTCATCGGCCTTGTCATCATGGCGGCATGGACGGAGCCATTCGGACTGGTGTGGGAATCGGCTCGAGAGGTACTCGATTCCACGCTCGCAGCAGTGCGCAACCTGCACAAATTTGACACTATTGTGCGTCTGCCACTTGTTATCGGCTTCGCTCATGCGACAGCCCAGCTGCCATGGCCGTGGCGAGAGCCAGCGAACGAGCACACGAACGAGACGGCGAGCGATTCAGCGACCACTGGCTGGCAGCAGTGGCTACACTCGGAGAAGCACCCGCGCGCTATCGCATCGATGCTGGTTCTGGTGGTTATCGCCAGTGCCACCGCCCCTGCGTGGAGCGCCCGTCTCGCTCCGGCAGGTGGTTTTTCCGAGGTTCCGGGCTACTGGCACGAAGCGGCCGACTGGCTGAATGAGCAGGGCGAGGACACCCGCACGCTGGTGGTGCCGTCATCGCCGTTTGCTGATCAGACATGGGGCAATACTCGCGACGAACCGCTCCAGCCGCTTGCCGACGTGCCCTGGGCCGTCCGCGATACCGTTCCACTAGTGCCTCCAGAGGCGATTCGCGGCCTCGATGGTCTGCGCAATTCGCTGACTCGGGGCCGTGAGGTACCGGCACTGGATGCCACCCTGCGCAACAACGGTATCGGCTACGTGCTGGTCCGCCACGACTTGAGAGTTACCTCGAGGGGCGATTCGCTGCGCGCCATCACTTCCACGCTGCAGGACTCCCCGACCATGGAAAAGGTGGCGGAGTTCGCGGACGAGGACGGCCATACCGCTATCCAGATTTGGGGTGCGGGCCCGAAGGAGCTGCGCAATCACGCGCTTTCACCGCGGGTGGTGGACACTACCCAGGTGCCGCTGGTCGCCGGCGGCCCCGAAGTGCTCCCGCGGCTTGACGAAGTCGATTCCGATGCTCCGGTGCGCATCCTGTCTGGCAAGAGCGCCGGCACTGTCACCGACACACCCGCCCGACGCGGGCGCAACTATGGTGAAGTCGTCGGTGCGGAGTCAGCAATCCTGGCCGAAGACGAGGACTCATATGTCCGCAACCTCGTTCCGGACTACCCCGTCGTGGGACTGCCACTGACGCAGACAGCAACGGGTCGCGCCACAATTGAGGTTTCGTCGTCGGCCTCTGAGCCATACAACGTCGGTGGTGCATCGGCTGACCACTCGGTCAACGCAATGCTCGACGGCGACACCTCCACCTGGTGGGAACCCTTGGCGGGCAAGAGCCAGGCTGAGTGGGTCAAACTGTCGTGGAAGGAACCGACCGATAACGCAGTGCTCAGCCTGACCGGTGCTCGCGTTCCAGTGCAACTGCGCATCCAGACTGATACGGCTTCGAGCTCCGTACAGTTGGTCCCGGGTGAGACGACTCGTATTCCACTGCCCGGAGGCAAGACCACATCTGTGCTCATCACAGCGAAGATAGCTCCTGTAGGCTTTGCTATCTCCGAGCTAGGCCTGGTGATTCCAAAGCGAGACACTGGCTTCGACGCATTCGAATCCAGCAGCCCCGATTCCGATGAAGATACAGGGCTTTCCACCGAGGATATAGCGGAGGACCTCACGCCGGTTCGTGTCCCGGTGGTGCCGAATTCCTCGTCGCTGGCTCAGCGCTGGGTCTTCGGCCAGGAGATTCATGAGGGCACGCTGGTGCGCCTGTTCACCGTTCCAAAGCCGGTAAAGGTAAAGGTCGATGCTGATACCTGCCGCAGCAGCATCGGAGCCCCGTGGGCCAGCCTCCAGCGCGGTGACGGCTCTGATCACCGCGAGCTGACCTGTGGTGAAGAGATTGAGCTCTCACCGGGGCCATGGCGCATCGATGCCAAGTCCGATTGGGTGTCGCTCACCTCGACTGACTACTTCGCGCCGTCAGCTGAGCAGCAGAAAGTGACGCCAATCGATCTGAACAATCCCATTGACGCTGCCGACCACGATCGCATCGTGTGGTTGCCCATCTCCGTCAATGCTGGCCATGAGCTCCGTGTCGGAGGCGCCGCCATGAAGCCGGTAACGGTCTCTGGTTGGCAGCAGGGTTGGACGATTCCAGCCGGTATTGGTGGTGCGGTCGAGCTGACCTACCCACCGCAGCAGACCTGGCGTACTGGCATCCTCGCAGGCGGCGCACTCGCAACCGTGTACGCACTGGTCACTGTGGGGCTGGCTTTCGCTTGGCGACGCTTCGCTCTCACCTCCCCGATTCCCGCATCTTCGCTGGGCAATGATCTGCCGCGGGCGGCTATTGGCATTGCTGCTGCCGCGACAGTGACACTGGTATCCAGCTGGCCTGGCGTGGTCATTGCCCTCGTGGTGGTTGCCGCTACCCTTGGTGGGACTTTCTGGGTACGGAAGCGTGGGGACGTCGTCAAGCCGTGGCTGAACGTGCGAAACGCACTGATTGTGGCGCTTGCTGCGACGATGACGATTGCGGGCATGGTGCTGGCCGCGAACCCGTGGCCGAAGGATGCCTACGCCGGCGCTGGCTGGCCGCTGCAGTTACTGCTGACGGCGGCGCTGACAATCGTGGCGTGCTGCTCGATGCTTTCCGGTGGCGGTGCTGATGACGACACCGACAGCGACGTCGACAACACCGACAACACTGCTGATTAAGAGCCGTTAGCGGTTGACCCAGACGCGTGCGAAGAAGCGGCGGGCAGGTTCCTCGACGAGCGCGTAGGAGGCGGCGGCCACTGGAATCGACAGTGCGACCGTAACAATGGTGACACTGAGCAGATGGCCGGTAAATAGCTTCACACCAAGCAGCGGGAATGCGATGGAGAGCATCGCCACATGCCAGAGGAAGATGCCGTACGACCAGCGCCCCAGCGCCTGCATGGTGGGGTGTTCGAGGAAGCGCGACTCCGGCGCCATCGTCCAGGGGCCGATGATGGCGGCACCGAAGACCAGCCCGCACAGCTGACGGCGAGTGAATTCCCAGTTGGTGAGCTCGACTAGCCCTTCGGGCCCCAGGTAGGAAGCCAGGACCAGCGCACCAACGGCGATCGCCAGCCACAGTGGGCGGCGGCGAGCCCAGCGCTGCATGGTTACCACCCTCGCGCGGGCAGCATCGGTATCGACGCCCTGGAGCGATTCCAGCTCGGCGAGAATCATGCCAGCTGCGAACCAGGAAAAGTATGCAATCGGCTGAATATGCGGGTTAACGCCTTCTGGGTACGGCAGTGGCAGGTAGGGCCAGCCGAAGCTCAAGATTGCGAGCAGGGAAATTGTCACTATGCGGCGCCCCTGCTGGCGATGTGGGTCCAACCGGCTAAGCCCGATGGCAAACAGCGGCAGCGCGATGTAGAACGCGACCTCCACCGACAATGACCACAGGTGCGTCAATCCCCCGTGCAGAGAGCCGGAGAAATACACCTGTGTCAGCGTCAGGTTTGTCAGCCAAATCTTGAGATCCGCGCCACGCCCCACCGGCAGTGCGATGAGCACAATAAGCACCAGCACCCAGTACGCAGGCATAATGCGCGCGACGCGCTTCTTGTAGTACTTCGCCCAGCTCTTCTTCCGTCCGCCGTCGGCATCGGCCAATGCTTTACGACGGGGGATTCCGCCATAACCCGAGCGGTGAGAACGCCACAACAGGAATCCGGACAGCACGAAGAAAACGGCCACGAAGAAGTCGAAGCGGCCGAGGATACGCTCCCACAGGGCTCCCACATCATGCCCGGTCTGGAATGCGACGTGCGTACCGATGATGCCCATCGAAGCCACAGCCCGCAGCCCCTCCAGCGAGGGCAGGAAGCCTGGGCGGAATGTGGTGGCAGTGCTCGATGCAGTGCTCGATGCAGTGCTCGATGCAGTGCTGGGTGCAGTGCTCGGCGTAGAGTTCGGCACAGAGCTCGACGCTGTGTCTTGCCTAGCGTTCGGCGCTGCCGCAAATGCCTTGGACGTCATAGTACTTTCTTACACGGATACCGGAATGAGTAAAATTACTTGCATTCTATTATGAAATAAGTCCTGTTCAGGCCGGTTTTTCCAAAACTCTTTTGTTTTCCTGACAAGTTATTTTTAAAAAACACACCACATAACTTCTAACTTCCTGCTAGGTTTTGCAGCAGAAAGTTACGTACAGTTAAAGGACTATCCGCTGATGAAGAGAACTCTCGGACATGCACTGATTATCATCGGTGCTGCATTGATTGTCATTGCCGTCCTTCTGCCAACCTTCCTGGTGCCTCGCCTCCGGGTCATCCCACTTGACACTGTGAGCGACACCATCACGGAGGTGCGCGACGGCACCCTGTTGGACTCCAGCCAGCTGGGCAAGAATGAGCCAACGCCAAACCGCAAGAATGACCCGCGTTGCAAGGCAGAGACGGACGAAGAGAAGCGCGACCTCCCGGTCCACTGCTTCATCAACGACAAGACTCCGATGCAGTCGAAGCGCCACGTTGAGATCGAGGAGCCGGCTGACGACAAGATCGCAACCCTCCAGGTCGGTACCACCCTGCTGCGCGATGACCGCGAAGAGCCGAAGAACCTCATCAATGCGACCCTCGACCGCATCACTGTTGACCGCAGTACTGCGTACCCGGTAGATGACCCGATCTCCAGCGTTGCTATTAACGCACCCCAGGGTGGCTCGGACACCAAGCCGCCGACGTTCACCCGTCCGGGCATCCAGTACCAGTTCCCGTTTGGTGCCGAGAAGAAGTCCTACCCGTACTACGACGTCCAGGCGATGCGTAACTTCGAGATTGACTTCGTCGGCGAGGAAACTCAGGATGGCGTCAAGGTCTACAAGTACTCCATGACCATTCCGCCGCAGAACCTCTACGAGTCCCTGACCGAGCACTTCACTCGCGACGGCCGCAAGCTCACCGAGGCTGACAAGTCCTCGCTGGCCTCCATGCGCCTGAGCTTCCCGGCTCACAAGTGGGGCCTGGAGGGTGACGACGACGTCGAGTTGGATCGTTACTACACCAACGTCCGTACTGTTCGCGTCGAGCCAACCTCTGGCGTGATCGTCAACGGTACTGAAGAGATGTTCATGTTCTACGCCAAGGACGACAAAGAAGCGGAAGAAATTGCTTCCAAGGCTGGCCGTGAGAAGGAAGCCAAGGAGCAGAACCGCACCGCGATGAAGTACACCGCACAGTGGGACGAAGGCTCCAAGGGCCGTCAGATGGACCGTGCTAAGGAAGCCCGTAAGTCGCTGACTATCGGTGGCACTGTCGCACCGTGGATCCTCGGCATCCTCGGCCTGGTTCTCATCGTGATTGGCTTCCGCATTCGCAGCAAGTCTGCCTAAGGGACCAAGCCACGAGGCCCTTAAGATGCCTCAGGCACTCGCTTACCCTAAGTTTCACTGAGGAAATCTAAAAATAATTTAATATAGGGCACGTGACACAACGTTTCCGCACTACTTTGACCCAGTCGGCTCGCTCTCATTCGGAGCGAGTCGCCTGGGTTTTTGTGTTGTCGTGGATTCTCTTGCTGACCGCTGCCGTGTGCTGGCCGCTCTTTGTCCCACACAAGACACCGGCTGAGGGTCGCTTTGGGACACCGATGTTTCTGCTGCGCGACATGGTCATCCCCAATCACCCACCGCTTACCGACGCGGCCCTGGGACTCGGCCCCGCTGCGGCACGAGCTGTTCCGCAGGACACCGCACTGTGGGCACTGGGGTACTTTGTGGATGCCAGCCATTGGGTGCGCTTCGCCATGGTAGGCGCCTGTTTGATTGGTGGTCTTGCAGCTGCTGAGCTCGCCCGCAGGTTCACTCGCCACGACTCTGGCGCCAGTAGCGCATCCAGTGCCGGCCTTATCCCCATGACTCCGAGCTTGGCCAGTCAGCTGATCGCACCAACGATGCTGCTCTGGAACCCGTTCGTCGTCGAGCGTTTACTCCAGGGACAGTGGTCACTGGTCATCGCCGTATTGTTACTTCCTGCAGTTGTTCTGGCAACGCAGATGGGTAGTGCTTTGTGGCGCACCAGCGCCATTGCCGCTGCGGGCCTCACACCGACCGGTGCCCTATTGGCTGGTATCACCGGCATTGCTGCCGCCCGCAATAACCGCGACCGCGCTTGGATTGTGGCCACAACACTGGCGGTCAGTTCACCGTGGCTAGTGGCATCTTTGCTGAACCCGAGTGCAGCTGGGTCCTCCGATGTTGCTGGCGCTGCCGCATTTGCGGCCCGAGCAGAGGCTCACGTCGGCACGCTCGGCAGCCTGTTGGGGCTGGGTGGCATCTGGAATAAGCAGGCTGTGCCACTGACGCGCGAGGCTGGTTTTTCGGCGATCATGGTGCTGGCACTCCTGGTGCTTATGGGGCTGGGATTCCGTCGTGTCTGGCATTCGCAAGAGCGCTGGCGGGGGCTGATTATCGTCGGCGCCGTGAGCATTGTGCTCGTCGCTCTCGCCGCAACAACGCCGGGCATTTTGATGATGGGTTGGGCACTCGAGCACATCCCGGGGGCGGGTCTGCTTCGCGATGCACAGAAGTGGATCGCGCTCGTTGTCCCCGCCTATGTCATCCTCGCCGCCAGCGGTGCGGAGTACCTAGCACGCCGCGCGCGCAGTGCCACCGCCAATATCGGCCAGTGGTTGGCTACCGGCGTCAGCGCGCTCATCATCATTGCCGCTGTCCCCACGCTGCCCGCCGATGTCGCTCCGCTACGCCCCGTTCCGTCATGGGAGGGCTGGTCGGCGGTTTCCGGTGTCGTCGCGCTTGACGACGATCGCGTTGCGGTTCTGCCTGCCGGTTCTTACCGCATCATTGATGGGCGCCCTGTCCTCGACCCGGCTACGAAGATTTTGCCCGCTCCGGTGGTGAGCTCCGGCGAATTGATCGTCTCTGGGCAGTCGGTGTCTGGCGAGGGAACCACAACCGTTGAGCGCACACTGCTCGGTGGCGCGAAGAGGCAGGAGGAGCTTGCGTCTGCGCTCCAGAGCCTTCGAGACCAGGGCGTTGGCTGGGTCCTAGTGGAGAATTCGCCCGGCAACTTCGGCGATTCAGCTGACATTGTGGCAGCGCTAGATCCCGTCTATGAAACACCTGACCTGCAGCTATACCATGTCCCCGGCGTTATCGATCCGACCACAGAACCAAGCCAGGGGGCCTATACAGCTGCGTGGATGGCTTTTGGAATCTGGGCTCTTTGCCTGCTCGCTGGAATACTGGCTGGACTATTGGCTGGAGTAAAGGAAGCGCTACTGCCCCGCCGCAGGTAGCAGATTGTCCAGAGTTGGGTTTTCCAAGACATTCAGAACTGCCTCGCCGGTTTTGTCCCAGCCAAATTCTGCGGCACGGGCGACGCAGGCCTTGGACATGACGCGATGCAGTTCGCCGTTATCGAGAATCTGTCGTGTCTTGGTAATTAGGTCAGCTTCATCGCTGGCCAGCAGGCCAGTTTCACCGTCGTTGACCGAATCACGCAAGCCCGCCGAGGATCGGTAACCGACCGTCGGCACGCCGTGCTGCGCCGATTCGATGACGGCGAGCCCCCAGCCCTCCTTGCGCGAAGGCATCAGATGCAGACACGACTTGGAGAGGATGCGGTGTTTATCCGCCTCTGTGACCTGCCCGTGGAAGACCACGTGATCCGAAACGCCCTTGTCACGGGCATATTCCACGAGATTGTCGTGCCACCATCCCGAGCCAATAACATCGAGAATTGCACCTGGACGATCCTGCACAAGATCTGCGAGCACATCGATGGCGTGCTCAATCTGCTTATGCGGGACCAATCGCGACAGCGTCACCAGATGCGGTGCCGGACCGTCGCACTCGGATAGGTCTGCCATGATTTCGGTCGACTGCAATTCCTCCGGAATCGGGTCCACACCATTGCGAATCACCGCGATGCGCCCCGGCGACACTCCGAGTTCTACCAGTTCAGCGGCACTTGGTTCGGAAACCGTGATGTAGCGGCTGCGGCGGTGAATCATCGGCGACAGACGCGACTCGATGACCCACCCCAGCTGGCTAATAATCGGCCCCGCCACTGGCCACTGCTCACGGTGGCAGTGATGTGTCAGGAGCACTGTCGGTGCGCCGGAGAAAATCCGCGCGAAAAAGGGGACACCGTTTTGGGTATCGACCACGACATCCGGCTTGCCGCCGAGCGCCTTGGCAATTGGCCCCACGCCAAATCTAGCCCCCAGCATCGCGGTCCAGGAGCGCACGTAGACGGAGAAGTTTCCACCAGCGCGGGAGAAAGTCACGCCGTCACGACGCGAAAGGGCCGGTGCGCCTGGGTAGTTGGCCGTGCGGAACACCACAGTGTGACCTTGGTCGGCAAGGTAACCTGCGACGCGCTCCAAATAGCGCTCACTACCTCCACCTTCGGGATGACCAGTGTCGCGCCAACACAACAATAAGATTTTCATAACAATATGAGCCTAACGCTCGGCGCGGCTTTCGTTGCCGCTTTAGCTCAAATCCATACTCCCAAACCCGACCAGTCCATTAGATTGTTTGACGTGACCAGCTTTCGCTTTCCCGCTTTTATCGTCCCGCCCGCTCTGAAAGAGCTGCGCAGCTTTGCTACGCTGTCGCGCTCATTCGGTCTGCTCAACGACTTCAAATACGAGCAAACCGATCCCGATATCTTCTACGGGCACCTTGCCGAGGACACCATCGGCCTCCTAGAAGGCATCGCGGCTGGCGCGGATGGTTCAGTGGGCGCGGTGGATGCGACGGGCACCGCTGGTACGGCGGAGTCGCCGGGCGCAGGGGGCACGTCGTCAAGCGTTACGACGAATACCGCACTGCGTGGCAAGCGCATCCTTGATGTCGGCGGCGGCCCGGGGTACTTTGGCCGAGCATTTGCCCAGCGTGGCGTGGAATATTACACCTGTGAACCAGATGTGGGCGAGATGGCGGCGGCGGGCATCAAGCTGGAGTCGTCGGTACGCGGATCGGGGCTGGAACTGCCGTTTCGCGATGATGCTTTTGACCTGACATACTCATCGAACGTTGCCGAGCACGTGCCCGAGCCATGGACGATGGGCGAGGAAATGCTGCGTGTGACCAAGCCGGGCGGTCTGGTCGTTTACTCATACACCATTTGGTACGGCCCGTTCGGCGGCCACGAGATGGGGATGACGCACTACCTGGGCGGCGACCGCGCGCGGCGCATGTATGAGAAGAAGCACGGCAAGCGGCCGAAGAACTACTTTGGCGAGTCCCTGTTCAAGGTCGGTTGCGGTGAAGGTTTGAAGTGGGCGCACGCTGCCGCGGAGGCCGGCGACTGCGAACTGCTGGCCGCTTTCCCGCGCTACCACCCGTGGTGGGCCTGGTGGATGGTGCACGTGCCGGGGCTGCGGGAGTTCGCGGTGTCGAACCTGGTGCTAGTGCTGCGGAAGCGGTAGGGGCGTTGGGCGTTGAGCCGAACTACAGGATGGACATCTAGGCAGCACATCAAAACTACTTATGTAATTACCCCCGGTTTCTCCCATAACCGCAGGTAAATGACTGCAACGGATCACCTTTCTCCCCAGCACCCCTCAAATCACCCCCGGCAATCCGCCATTCGTTATAGAGTGACGCACGACACTTTACGACGAATCTGTGAGGTAAAAACACATGACTTCCGCCACCATTCAGCCGGGCGGCGAAGCCTTCATCTACGAGGCAATTCGCACCCCGCGCGGCAAGGGCAAGAAGGACGGCTCCCTCCACGAGGTACGCCCGGTATCACTTCTCGTCGGCCTCATCGACGAAATTCGCAACCGCTTCCCGGAGCTGGATGAAGAACGCATCAGCGACCTCATCGTTGGCTGCGTCAGCCCGGTCGGCGACCAGGGCGCGGACATTGCCCGCACCGCAGCACTCACCGCAGGCCTGCCGTACCGCACCGGCGGTGTCCAGATCAACCGCTTCTGCGCTTCCGGCCTCTCAGCCATCAACTTGGCTGCTCAGAAAGTCCGCTCCGGCATGGACGAGCTCGTTCTCGCCGGTGGCGTCGAGTCCATGTCCCGCGTGCCAATGATGTCCGACGGCGGCGCAATGGCAATGGATGCACAGGTCTCGTTCGCAACTGACTTCGTCCCGCAGGGTATCTCCGCTGACCTGATTGCATCGCTCGACGGCTTTGACCGCGAGTCCCTCGATGAGATGGCAGCACTCTCCCACGCTCGTGCCGCAAAGGCATGGTCTGAGGGCCGCTTTGACCGCTCCGTCGTCCCGGTCAAGGACGCTAACGGCCTGACCATCCTCGACCGCGATGAGACTATCCGCGAGGGCGTCTCCGCAGAGTCCCTGGCCGGCCTGCGCGCAGCCTTCACCATGATGGGTGAGCAGGGTGGCTTCGACGCAGTTGCGCTGAAGAAGTACCCGCAGCTCGAGCGCATCAACCACGTCCACCACGCAGGTAATTCCTCCGGCATCGTCGATGGCGCTGCACTGACCCTGGTTGGTTCTGAGAAGGCCGGCGCAGACATGGGCCTGACCCCGCGCGCACGCGTTGTCGCCACCGCTGTCAATGGTGTCGAGCCGACCATCATGCTCACCGGTATCGAGCCGGCTGTCCGCGAGGCACTGGCCAAGGCCAACCTGACCGTCGACGATATCGACGTGTGGGAGATCAACGAGGCGTTTGCCGCCGTCGTCAAGCATGCCCAGCAGAACCTGGGCATCGACTACGACAAGCTCAACATCAACGGTGGCGCAATGGCCATGGGTCACCCGCTGGGTGCAACCGGTGCCATGATCACCGGCGCCGCAATCGACGAGCTGCACCGCACCGGTGGCCGTTACGCCCTCATCTCGCTCTGCGTGGCTGGCGGCATGGGTGTTGCAACCATCATCGAGCGCGTCTAAAGCAAACCGGAACGAAACTCACAGCGACAATTACCGCGGTCACACCGCGATAACCACAAAGGACTGACTGATTTATGAGCACAGATAACATGTTCCGGTGGGATCAGGACGACGCCGGAATCGTCACCCTCACCATGGATGACCCGAATGCGCCGGTCAACACCATGAACAAGACTTTCCAGGACGACATCCGCGCCACCGTGGAGCGCCTGGAAAACGAAATTGGCGACGGCTCTGAGACCTCCATCAAGGGCATCATCATCACCTCTGCGAAGAAGACCTTCTTCGCAGGCGGCGACATCAAGCAGATGTCCAAGGCCACTGAGGACGATGCAGCTGACATGTTCAGCATGGTCGAGGACATGAAGGCCTCCCTGCGTCGCCTGGAGAAACTCCCGGTGCCGATTGTTGCTGCCATCAACGGCGCAGCACTGGGCGGCGGCCTCGAGGTCGCGCTGGCTGCTAACCACCGCGTTGCTGCCGATGCCCGCGGTTCCAAGATTGGCCTGCCAGAGGTCACCCTCGGCCTCCTGCCGGGCGGCGGCGGTGTCTCCCGCGTCGTTCGCATGCTGGGCATTCAGGACGCGCTGATGAAGGTCATTCTGACCGGCGCTCAGATGAACCCGGGCAAGGCCCTCGCAGCTGGTCTCGTTGACGAGGTTGTTGCTCCGGAGCAGCTCATTGACACTGCCCGAGCATGGCTGACCAGCGAAGATGCCAAGGCCGCACAGCCGTGGGATGAGAAGGGCTTCAAGATTCCGGGCGGCGACCCGAAGACCCCTAAGTTCGCAATGAACCTGCCGTCCTTCCCGGCAAACCTGACCAAGCAGCTCAAGGGCTCCCCGATGAAGGCTCCGCGCCTTGCGATGCAGGCTGCCATCGAGGGCTCTCAAGTCGACATCGACACCGCACTGCGTGTCGAGTCCCGCTACTTCACCGAGCTGGTCACCGGCACTCAGTCGAAGAACATGATGCAGGCGTTCTTCTTCGACCTCAATCACGCTCAGGGCGGTGGCTCCCGTCCGCTGCAGGCTGATGGCACCCCGTACCCGAAGCGCGAGTTCAAGAAGGTTGCCGTTGTCGGCGCCGGCATGATGGGCGCAGGTATTGCATACGTGTGCGCAAAGGCTGGCATGGAAGTTGTCCTGAAGGACATTTCCCTGGAAAACGCCGAGCGTGGCAAGGCCTACTCCGAGGGGCTGGAGGCCAAGGCTCTCAAGCGCGGTCGCACCACTGAGGAGAAGTCCGCAGCACTGCTGAACCGCATCAAGCCGACCGAGTCCTACGACGACCTGTCCGACGTCGACCTGGTCATCGAGGCCGTCTTCGAGAACACCGACCTCAAGCACAAGGTTCACGCCGAAATCGAGGCCGCGGTTCCGGAGACCTGCATCCTAGGCTCCAACACCTCCACCCTTCCGATCACCGAGCTGGCTTCCCACGTCAAGCGTGAGAAGGACTTCATCGGCCTGCACTTCTTCTCCCCGGTGGACAAGATGCAGCTAATCGAAATCATCTCCGGCGACAACACCGACCCGGCAATCCTCGCCGCTTCGCTGGACTTCGCTGTTGCAATCCGCAAGATTCCGATTGTCGTTACCGACTCCCGCGGTTTCTACACCTCCCGCGTCATCGGCACCGTCATCAACGAGGCCCTGCGCATGGTTGCCGAGGGCTACGACCCGGCCATCATCGAGGCCGCTGGTCGCCAGGCTGGTTACCCGGCACCGCAGCTCCAGCTTGCCGACGAACTAAACCTCAAGCTCATGGAGAAGATCGCTGGCGAGACCCGCGCTGCCGCCGAGGCTGCAGGTCAGACCCTGGACGAGGGCGGCGTGCCGGCTCTGGTCGAGGCCATGCTGCACAAGTTCGAACGCCCGGGCAAGCTCGAGGGCAAGGGCTTCTACGAGTACGTCGACGGCAAACGCTCCGGTCTCTGGCCGGGCCTGTTCAACGAGCTCCGTGAGGAGCTGAACATCACCCCGATCGCTCCGGAAGACACCGACCTGCAGGAGCTGGTCGACCGCATGCTCTTCATCGAGGCCATCGAGACTCAGAAGTGCGTCGACGAAGGCGTTCTGCTTCACGACGCCGACGGCAACATCGGTTCCATCTTCGGTATCGGCTACCCGGCCTGGACCGGTGGTACCCGCCAGTTCATTAAGAACTACGACGGCGCCACGGTTGTCGACCCGGCCGCAGCTCACCCGGAGCGCCGCGGTGTCGCGGGCTTCGTCGAGCGCGCCGAAGAGCTGGCCGCTAAGCACGGCGAGCGCTTCAACGCTCCGGAATCCCTGAAGAAGTAGGGCTACTCCGAGCGCATCCTCCCCCGGTTGCTGGAATTGTTCCAGCAACCGGGGTTTCTGCCTTCGCGGCCACGTCAACGCACGTAGCACTGCTGAACGCACGAGCGCGCCAACCCCAATCCGGGCTACCCGTTAAACTGCACACATGGTTAGAAACGTCGCTGATCTACCCACCGCACTGCCTGAACTCGCTATCGACCAGCAGGGGTTTGACGCCCCATCGCCGCAGCTGATCATGCTTAACGACGAACTCGCGACCCAGCTCGGCCTTTCCCCACAGTGGCTCCGGTCGGACGCTGGCCTGAAGTTCCTCACTGGCCGCGGAGTCGGCAAGGAAACCGATACCCCACCCGGCCCTTACAAAACCCCGGTGGCCACGGCCTATGCCGGCCACCAGTTCGGCAACTTCGCAGGCCTACTCGGTGATGGTCGCGCGCTCTTGCTTGCCACTATTGAGGCTGAATCGGGCCTGACCGGGTTGCCCTGTCAGCCCAGCCAGCCCAACCATCCCGATTACCCCAAAGAGACACCCCACAGCGACAACACCCAGGCCTACGAGATTCAAGCCAAAGGCACAGGCCCCACGCCCTTCTCCCGTGGCGGTGATGGCAAAGCTACGCTGACCTCCGCCCTGCGGGAGTACCTCATCAGCGAGGCCATGTATGCGCTCGGTGTCCCCACCACCCGCGCGCTGGCAGTCATCGCAACCGGCGAGGAAATCTACCGCGGCTCGCAAACCCCATTCGACAACACCAATCCCACCACCGAACTCCAACCGGGTGGCATCGTCGTGCGGGTCGCATCCAGCCACCTGCGAGTTGGCACGTTCGAGCTGGTCACACGCTCAGGCGCGGACACCGGAATCATGGATCGGCTCATCGAGTTCGCCGCGCAGCGACACGGCTACGAGGCTTCGGCGGAGTTGATTCTCCGGGACGTCGTCAAGCGGCAAGCTAATCTCGTTGCAGCGTGGCTGACCTGCGGTTTTGTCCACGGCGTGATGAACACCGACAATGCCAGCATCGCGGGCGAGACCATCGACTTTGGGCCGTGTGCGTTTCTGGATGCGCACGATCCGCGGGCAGTGTTTAGCAGTATTGATCGCGGTGGTCGATACGCGTACGGCGCGCAGCCAACAATCGCGGGGTGGAACATGTCGAAGCTCGCGGAGACTTTGCTACCGCATTTCGCAGGCACCCCGGAGGATGCCCTCGCACGCGCCCGCGACATCCTGGGAGAATTCGCCGACGAGTTCACCGATGCGCTCAGCCGCAGGTGGCTGCCTAAGTTGGGGATTCTCCCCTCGCTTTACGACGACCCGCTGGCCATCCCCTTGGTACAGCAGTGGCAGGCGTTGCTGGCGAAGTTTGGGCTCGACCACACGAATGCTCATCGGGCGCTGATTGAGGTTCTGGCCAGCGATAATGGGCAGGATTTCACTGCGCTGACCGCGCTGACCAGGCTGTCTGATGATCCTGCGTTCCCCGCTGCCGCGACTGAGTGGGGGCAGTTGTGGCAGCGGACGCGGGAGGAGCTGGGAATCGACCAGACGACGGCCCTTTCGCTGATGGAGGCAACCAATCCGCTGTATATTCCCCGGAATCACCTGGTCACGGAAGCGTTAGCGAAGGCAGGGGCGACAGGAGAAGCAGGGGCGAGGGATTTGGCCGCCTACCGGCACCTGCTGGAGGCGGTAACCAACCCCTTTGAGTTGCAAGACGTCCCAGCGGGGTTCACTGAGCCGGCACCGCGGGAGTTGGGGGCTTTCCACTCGTACTGCGGGACTTAATGCGCTGACTTGGCGGCGCTCCGGCGCCCCTCCACCAAGCCCCAAAGCCCACTTCACGACACGGGTGTCACCTCGTGTCAGCTGTGGAGGTGGCATGAGGTGACATAGCTGTCGTGAAGTCGCGGATGGGGCCCGCGGATGGCCCCGACGCGGGTGGCCAAAACGCGAATAAGCCCAACGCGGACGGGGCCCGAGGATGGGACCAACGCGGACGGGGCCTGGCTGAGCGCCAGCGTCGCGGAGCACCACAGCCCCAACCCCTGCGGGGGTGCCAGGATGTTACAACGTTTCACCACTGTACAGGATTAACTCCCCAATCGAGGGTAAAAGACACCGTCAAATAAGGGATGGTTCACCTGATCAATACTCATATGTTTTTTGGACTTGTAAGGTTAGAGACTGTATTGAACGGTCGTATCCAAACCTTAGAGTCCACCACACCCAGGTTTTCACCACCGTTGCTTATGCAGGTGGGAGGTGGGTAGCTAAGTCGTTTGGAGTGAGCCGATCACCAAATTCATATCGCCTATCTGGCAGAATCTAGAAAGGCTCGCGATGCATAGACCCGTTGCCTCCGGCCCCTTCCACACCCGGCAGAAACTCCGGCGGAAGCTCCGACAGCGAGAGGAGTTCCGCGAAACAAAACTGCACGCAGCAACGCTCAGCGGAAAAGGAAAGTTCACGCTGCATGTCCGCCAAATTCTGGCGGCTTTGCTGGTAATCGCCTTGCCAGGAAGCGCGCTAGCTGCCTGCAGCACTGACCAGCAACAGGTCGGCGCCGGGTTCATTGTGGTCCAGAACTCCGAACCGCAGTCGCCGCTGTACACCACTGACACCAATGAAACCGGTGGTGGCGATATCCTCCGCATGCTCTACTCAGGTCTGGTGCGCTACGACACCGACGGCTCGATGATCCTGGACCATGCGGCAGAAATTAAGCCCAACGAGGACTCGACTCATTTCGACATCACGCTGAAACCGGGCTGGACCTTCCACAACGGCGAACCAGTCACCGCGCAGAGCTACATCGATGCCTGGAATTACGCTGCCTACGGCCCGAACCTGCAGAAGCAGCAGTCCTTTTTCGCCAATGTGCAAGGATTCGATGAGGTCTCGGGCGAAAAGGCCACGACCAAGACGATGTCTGGGCTAAAGAAGGTCGACGATTTGAAGTTCACGGTTGACCTGGTCAACCCGGATTCCTCGTTCCCGCTGTCCCTCGGTTACACCGCATTTATGCCGCTGCCGAAGGCCGCATTCGGCGACAAGAAGGCTTTCGGTGAACACCCAATCGGCAATGGCCCGTACAAGATGGCCGAAGGTCGTGCGTGGCTGCACAACAACCAGCTAACTGTGGTCCGCAATGATGACTTCGCCGGTGAGCACAAGGCCCGTAACAACGGCCTCGTCTACCGCTTCTACTCGGACATGGACACCGCATACGCAGACCTCCAGGCAGGCCGCCTGGACACTCTGCCGCGCACCATTCCACCAACGGCGCTGGCCAGCTTCGAAACCGATTTCCCCGACTCCAGCGCAAACGTCCCGACCTCCTCTTCGCAGTACTTCGCAATTCCGCGAAATCTGCCAGGTTTTTCGGGTGAAGAGGGCAAGCTCCGTCGGCAAGCGATTTCCATGGCGATTGACCGGAAACTAATCACCGAGAAGATTTTCTTCGACACCCGCACCCCGGCGCGCGAGTTCAGCTCGTTGACGCTCGGTGACTTGGATCCGAATGTGCCTGGGCAGGATGTGTTGAAGTACAACCCGGACAAGGCTCGCAAACTGTGGGCCGAAGCCAACAAAATTGCGCCGTTTACGGGCTCGTTCGATATTGCCTACAATGCCGACGGCGGGCACCAGCAGTGGGTTGAAGCGGTGACCAACATGATTGGTGAAACCCTCGGAATTGAATCTCACGGCAAGGCTTACCCGACCTTCAAGCAGCTGCGCGATGAAATCTCCAACGAGACCATCACCAGCGGCTACCGCACTGGCTGGGCAGCTGACTACCCATCAGTGGCCAACTACATGCTTCCGCAGTTCGTCACCGGCGGCTCCTCGAATGACAACCACTACTCGAACCCGGAGTTCGACAAGCTTATCCAGGACGCTGCTTCGGCCAAGAGCGCAGAAGACGCTAAGCCGATTTACGTCAAGGCTCAGTCGGTGTTGATGGAGGATCTGCCTGCAATTCCACTGTGGTACCCCAATGCTTCGGTGGCGTGGAATCCGAAGCTGCGTAACGCCGTGGTGATGTGGGACGGCATTTTGGACTACCCGATGATTGAGAAGGACTAGCACCATGGGTTGGTATATCGGAAAGAGACTCCTGCAGATGGTGCCGGTATTCTTCGGCGCCACGCTGTTGATTTACGCAATGGTCTTCGCCATGCCCGGCGACCCCATTGCCGCACTAGCCGGCGACAAGCAGTTGCCACCTGAGCAGGTCGCTGCACTGCGCGCTCACTACCACCTGGATGAGCCATTCTTCGTCCAGTACTGGGAGTACCTCAAGGGGCTGTTCACCCTGGATATGGGCGAGACCTTCTCCGGCCGCTCAGTCGGCGAGGAAATTGCGCTGGCCTTCCCCATTACGATTCGCCTGGCGCTGATGGCCGTTGCCATTGAGGCAATCTTCGGCATCGGCCTTGGCGTCATCGCGGGCATGCGCAAGGGCGGCTTCTTCGACTCCACCGTTCTGGTACTGTCCCTGCTGGTTATCGCAACTCCTACCTTCGTGCTCGGCTTCGTTGCCCGCTACCTCTTCGGTGTGCGCTGGGAGATCGTCTCCCCCACCGTTGGTAGCGATGCCTCCTTTACCTCCCTGCTGCTTCCGGCATTCGTGCTGGGTCTCGTCTCGGTTGCTTATGTTCTGCGACTGACGCGCTCGGAGGTTTCGTCGGCACGCCATGCTGACTTCGTGCGCACCGCCCGCGCCAAGGGCTTGCCAACCTCTGAAGTCACCCGCCGCCACATCTTGCGTAACTCGCTGATTCCCGTTGTGACCTTCATCGGCGCTGATCTCGCTGCCCTGATGGGTGGCGCGATCGTCACCGAGGGCATCTTCAACGTGCCCGGTATCGGTGGCCTGATCTTCCACGCCGTCCAGATTGGTGAAGCTCCCACCGTGGTCAGCATCGTGACCATCCTGGTGGTTATTTACATGTTCGCCAACTTGCTCATCGACTTGCTCTACGCAGTCCTGGATCCGAGGATTCGTTATGCCTAAGCCAGATTCGACGCAGTTAAATTCGACTCAGCCAGAAAAGCAGTCCGGCACCGCGCAGGCCGGCACCGCGCAGGCCCCAAATCCGGCGACGAACCCCGACCACAAGCAGTTGCCGGATACGCCGCCACTGGGGCTCTGGGGTTCGGCCTGGCAGAACCTGCGTTACCGCCCACTGTTCTGGGTTTCCGCATTCATCATTTTGCTCTCCATCGCAGTGGCCGCGTTCCCGTCGCTGTTCACCTCTGTGGACCCGACGGCAGCAAACCTGCGTGACTCGCTGGCTCCGGCCCGCGACGGCCACCCGATGGGCTTCACTCAGCAGGGCTATGACGTCTACGCCCGTGTCATCTACGGTGCCCGCGCCTCGGTCATCGTCGGTATCGGCGTCACCCTGGCCGTGACCGTGGTGGGCATCATCCTCGGCGCCATCGCTGGCTATCTGGGCGGTTGGGTCGATGCGGTGCTCTCTCGCATCACGGACATGTTCTTTGCCATTCCACTGATTCTGGCCGGCATCGTGCTGATGCAGCTGTTTACCGAACGCACCATCTGGTCCGTGGTCTTCGTGCTCGCTGCTTTCGGCTGGCCGCAGATGGCGCGCGTGGTGCGCTCCTCGGTGATTTCGGTGAAGAACGAGGAATACGTCACCGCTTCCAAGGCGCTCGGTCTGTCCAACACTGGCATTCTCTTCCGCCATGTGCTGCCGAACTGCCTCGCCCCTGTCATCGTTATGGCCACGACCTCACTGGGTATTTACATCGTCGCCGAAGCCACGCTGTCCTACTTGGGCATTGGCTTGCCGACGACCACCGTTTCCTGGGGCAACGACATCTCTGTCGCACAGCAGGTGCTCCGCCAGGCCCCGTCCAACCTGTTCTGGCCAGCACTCGCCCTGGCGATTACCGTTCTTGGCTTCATCCTCATGGGTGACGCTTTGAAGGATTCTCTCGACCCGAAGGAGCGTCGTCGATGAGCACCGACACCAATATTTCCGCAGCGCCCATTCTCACCTTGAAGGATGTCTGCATCGGCTTTCCGACGACCACAGCGTCCGGCCGCCGCAGTAAATCGTTGACCGATGTGGTGCACAACGTCGACCTGGAGGTTTTCCCCGGCGAGACGGTTGCCATTGTCGGCGAGTCCGGCTCTGGTAAGTCCACCACTGTCCACGCCGCACTGGGGCTGTTGCCCGGTGATGGTGAAGTCACCGGTGGCACCATCACCTTCGATGGCCGTGACATCACGCACCTGACCGACCGCGAATTCGTCGGCATCCGAGGAAGCGGCATCGGCTTGGTGCCGCAGGATCCGATGACCAACCTGAACCCGGTGTGGACCGTCGGCGCCCAAATCAAGGAAGCCCTGCGCGCAAATAACATTGCCACCGGCTCTGAGGCTCACAAAAAGGCGATTGAGCTGCTGGAACAGGCCGGTCTTCCGGACGCCAAAAAGCGCATTGACCAGTACCCGCACGAATACTCCGGTGGTATGCGCCAGCGCGCACTCATCGCGATGGGTCTGGCCGCCCACCCGAAGCTGCTGATCGCCGATGAGCCCACTTCCGCTCTCGACGTGACCGTGGCGAAGAAGATCCTCGACCACCTGGCCAAACTCACCAATGAGCTCGGCACCTCCGTGGTTCTGATTACCCATGACCTCGGTTTAGCTGCCGAACGCGCCGACCGACTCGTCGTTATGCAAGCAGGACATGTCGTTGAGACTGGTCCTGCGTTGGAAGTCCTCACGCACCCGCAGCACGCGTACACCAAGCAGCTGATCGCGGCCGCGCCGTCGCTGGCTGCCCGGCGCGGTGACCGCGTGGTGGCGGCACCGACGACTGCGGATCACGAGCAGAAGGAAATTCTGGTCGCGAAGAATCTGGTGCGCGACTTTGCCATCCCCGGCGACCGTCCGTGGCGCAAGGATTCCTTTCGCGCCGTCGATGACATCAGCTTTACGCTGCGTCGCGGTCGCACCATCGGTATCGTGGGCGAATCCGGTTCGGGTAAGTCCACTGTCGCCAACATGGCACTGGGGCTGCTCGATCCGACAGAGGGCGAAGTGCTTTTCGACGGTAAACGCGTCCAGGGCCGAGATCGTAAAGAGGAGCTGGAGTTGCGGCGTCGCATTCAGCCGATTTTCCAGAACCCGTATGCGACGCTGGACCCGATGCGCACGGTGCATTCCTCCATCGAGGAGCCGCTGCGGATTCACAAGATTGGCACCAAGAAGGAGCGTGAGCAGCGCGTATTCGAGCTTCTCGACCGCGTCGCGCTGCCAGCTGAGATGGGCCGCCGCTTCCCAGGTGAGCTCTCCGGCGGTCAGCGTCAGCGCGTGGCTGTCGCACGTGCGCTGGCACTAAACCCTGAAGTTGTGGTCTGTGATGAGGCCGTGTCCGCCCTGGACGTGGTGGTCCAGGCTCAGGTGCTCGAACTGCTTGCTGAGCTGCAGGAAGAGATGGATTTGGCCTACCTCTTTATTACGCATGACCTCGCTGTGGTGCGGCAGGTGGCTGATGAGGTCATCGTGATGGAGCACGGCAAGATGGTTGAGCACCGCCCTACCGACGAGCTCTTCGACCACCCGGAGAAGGAATACACCCAGCGGCTGCTGGACGCTATTCCGGGCGCTTCGCTGGATTTGGATCTGTAGCTGGGCAGCGCTCCGCCCCCCCACAGCACAGCACTTCACTCCACCCTCTGGGCTGGGGCAGATCGCACTTCACGACACAGCTGTCACCTCGTGCCAGCTGTGGAGGTGGCATGAGGTGACATAGGTGTCGTGAAGTCGCGGGGAGAGGCAGACAGGCGAGCGGGAAGGCGGGAAGGTGCGGGCCAGGCGGGCAAGCAAGGGCGGGCAAGCAAGGGCGGGCAAGCAGCCGGCTGCTACTCCTCGTCCAGCACCATGCGATAACCGACCCCCACCTCAGTGCGCAAGTACTTATTGTGAGCTTGCTGGGGCTCAATCTTGTGGCGCAGCTGGGAGATGTAAACGCGCAGGTAATTGGTCTCTTTCTCATACTGGTCACCCCAGACGGCTTTGAGCAGCTCCGTCTTGGTGACCAGTTCACCGCGGTGCTGTACCAGGTAGACCAGCATGTCCCACTCGCGTGGAGTGACGTGTATTAGTTCGTCGGCAACAAACACCTGCCGTTTGGCCAGGTCAACCACTAGATGACCATCTGCGGAGGCCACCTTCGGCACCTCTTCGACCACTACTTTGCTGGCACGCCGCATGGTTGAACGCAGCCGAGCCAACAACTCCCCCATCGAGAAAGGCTTGGTGACGTAGTCATCGGCTCCTTCATTCAGGGCGTTAATCTTCCCCGCTTCGTCGTGACGCGCGGAGACAATCAGCACTGGAATATCGCTCCACCTGCGCAAAGAACGCAGAACTTCCAGGCCACTGACATCGGGCAAGCCCAGATCCAGGAGGACGGCGTCGGGCTTCCACTCGCTGACCGCGGCAAGCGCACGCGTGGCGGTCTGCGCGACGCGGGGGTTGTAGCCCCGGGCTTTGAGGCTGACCAGAACGGTGCGGGCCATGGCGACATCATCCTCGACGATGAGTATCTTTCGCCCGGGTTTGTTGCCAGCCTGACCTGCAGGTTGTCCTGAATTGCGGTTCATGAATTCCTACTTTCTCTTGCCCATCGCGCGTGGCAGCGTCAACACGAAAGTGGCACCGCCACCCGGTGTCTGTTCGGCGCGGATGGCGCCTCCCATGGCGTCGGCAAAACGCGAGGCGGCGGCAAGTCCCAGACCAAGGCCCTGAGATTGTGCCGAGTAGTCGCCAAGGCGTTGGAACGGTTGAAAAATCTCCTCCAACTTATCCTCCGGGATGCCCTTACCGTGGTCAATGATCAAAATGTCTATGCATGCGCTCGCAGCGATAGCACCCAGCGAGCCCATAACCGGCATGTCGGCGGGACCGCGCACACCGCGCTCGCTGGGCCGCGTACGAATGGTCAGGCTCGACTCCGGTGCGTACTGACGACCGTTGATGACGATGTTGGAAACAATGCGCTGGATAAGCCCCGGATCGCCTTCCACCATGCAGGCGTCATGGTCAATATCGCGGTCGATGTGACCTGCGGCTTCCGGCAGCTCCGCACATACCGCGTCCGCAACATCGGAGACGCTAACCGGCACACTATCCACACGCTTGCTGTTGGAATCAATGCGGCTGGCATCGAGTAGGTTGCCAATGACCACCTCTAGGCGGTCAGCGGAACTCTCGATTGTCTCCATGAGAATTTCCCGCGATTCGTCGTCAAGCTCGACGTCTTCCATATTCATGCTGGACACGGCCGCTTTAATGCTGGCCAGCGGAGTGCGCAGGTCGTGTGATACGGCTGTCAGCACGGCACTGCCGACGCGGTTACCGGCCTCGAGGGCGGCGGTGGCGCGGCGCATGGCGGCAATTTCCTCCATGTCCATCAGCGCACGGATGCGCGAGCCGTGTGCGGCAATCATGGCGGTCTCAGCTGCGGTGAGCTCACGGCCGCTGAGCACAAAGCGCAGGTCATCGCCGGAGGTCACCTTGGTCATCGGTAGCTCGGAGGGCCAGGGCTCGGATAGACCGTGCTCGGCGGTGGTGACAATCGGAAGCCACTTCTTGCGCTCTGAGGAGTAGCGCTCAACATCCACGCGCTCCATGGAGAACGTATCCGCCAGGCTGTGGACCAGGTTCGACATATTGTCACCGTCATGGACCACGCCGTGCGCCAGCTCCGACATGACCACTGCCTGGTGCAGGCTGCGGTCGGCCATCTCGCGGCGGCGCTCGGAACGCTCCACCACCGTTGCCACGGCAGCGGCAATCACGCCGAAGAGCACAATCTGAATCAGGCTGGCTGGTTCAGTGATTGTCAACGTGTACGTCGGGTCGGTGAAATACCAGTTCGCAAGCAGCGAGCCCACTACGACGGCGGCCAGCGCCGGGATTAGACCTGCGGCCATGGCCGCGAAGACTACCGGCATCAGGTAGGTCAACAGCAGCACGCCCAGAAACTCCGGACCGGTGTCCAACTGATGCAGCAGCAGAGTCAGCAGCACCGGCCCGACCAGCGCTAACACCCAACCGGTCACGCGACGCGGCCGGGAAAAACGGGACTGAAACTCGCTGCGGCGCTTAGCCTTTTTCTCCGATGAGCTGGAGATAATGTGCACGTCAATCGGCCCGGACTGGTCAATAATCCTCTGCGAAGTACTCAACCCCACATAGCGCCGCAGTCCTCGCTCCGAGCCGATGACCAGCTGCGATGCATTGACAGTGCGGGAGAATTCCAGCAGAATTCCCGGCACGTCATCACCGACGATGGTGCGCCACTGCCCACCGAGCGATTCGGTGAGATCCTGCAGCTTGCGCAGCCGACGCAAATATCCGCGGTCAAGGCCGTCGTCCTCGCCGGTAATGTGCACGACAATCATCTCGCGGCCGGCCACGCGCCCGGTCATGCGGGCACCGCGGCGAATCATGGACTCCGCGTTCTCATCATCGCGCACGGCCACCACGACGCGCTCACGCGTGGTCCAGTGGTCGTCGATCTCCTCGTCTTCGCGGTAAGCGTCCAGGACCTCCTCGACCTTGTCAGCCAGCCACAAAAGAGCCAGCTCACGCAGGGCGCTGAGGTTGCCCGGGCGGAAGTACTTGCGCAGCGCCAGCTCCGCCTGCTCCTTTTGGTAGATTTCGCCGCGAGACAGGCGGATGCGCAGGGCGTCCGGGCTCAAGTCGATGAGCTCAATCTCGTCCGCATCGCGCAGGACACGGTCGGGCACGGTCTCCATCTGGCGCACGCCGGTGACGGCCGCAACGACGTCGTTAAGCGATTCCAAATGCTGGATGTTCATCGTCGAGATGACATCGATGCCTTCGTCGAGAAGCTGGTAAACGTCGTGCCAGCGCTTGCGTTGCTGAACGAACTCGTTGCCCGGTTCCTCGGTGACGACGGTGTGCGCGAGCTCATCGACAAGAGCGACCTCAGGGCGCGCCGCGATAATCGCGTCCACGTCGAGCTCACGGTAGGTATTGCCGTGGTAGCTCACCTCACGACAATCCAGCACCGGCAGGCCCTCAATGAGCTTCTTCGTGCGCTCACGCCCATGGTGTTCCACCAGGCCAACGACCACCTCGTGCCCACGGGAATACAGATCGTGGCCTTCATTGAGCATGGCGCACGTCTTCCCCACACCCGGGGCAAACCCCAGGTAGACCTTCAGTTTTCCTCGCTGGGTCATCTCTTAGGACCTCACTACCGTACGTTGTCGACGCGTCAAATTACGCTCACTGTCCGTTTGCCAGCGCGGCGTTGAGCTTTACGACGTTGACCAGTTGCCCACCTTCCTGCGAGCCCTGTTCCGTGATTGCTTTCTCACTATTTTCCGAGATCAAACGCTCAACCTCTGCCTGTGGCAGGTTGCGTTCCTTAGCCACGCGCGGTGCTTGCAGCTGTGCGTATTCCTCGGAGATATGCGGATCCAGACCGGAACCGGAGGCGGTGACTGCCTCCACCGGTACCTGGGCCGGGTCGATGCCCTCGCGGGCAGCGACATCGGTGCGGCGCTGTTCGATTTCAGCCTGGAACTCCTTGCTATACGGCGACACGTTCGATGCCGAAGACGACATCGCGTCGTAGCCATTATCCCCCGCAGCAGACGGGCGCGGGTAGAAAAATCCCGGCTTTGTCACTTCTTGGGCAATGAGCTCCGAGCCCTGGGCCTTGCCTGCGGAGTCATACATCATCGAGCCATCAGCGTTATCGGACCAGATTCGCCCCACTACCCAGATTGCGGCTGGGTACAGCAGACCGATAACCACGGTGAGCAGCAAGTATGCCTTGATTGTGGTGGATACCAACCGAAAGTTCTTGTTCATGTCCTTCTCGATTCTTTTCACATGTTGCGAGATGCCAAGTGCTGTGTGCCGGCTGCGTCTTTCGGCGCGAGGCCAAGGCACTTACATCCCGAACACTCCGGAGAGCAGGAGGTCAATAATTTTGATGCCGATAAACGGTGCGATGATGCCACCGACACCGAAGATGAGCAGATTGCGGCTCAGCAGTGAGGCAGCCGACCCGGCGCGGTACTTCACGCCCTTGAGAGCCAGTGGAATCAAGGCGACAATCACGAGCGCGTTGAAGATCACCGCAGACAGGATGGCACTTTCCGGCGAGTGCAGGTTCATGATGTTGAGCTTGTCCAGGCCAGGCAGCGCCGTGACGAACATGGCTGGAATGATGGCGAAGTACTTCGCCACGTCATTGGCAATGGAGAAGGTGGTCAGCGCACCGCGGGTAATCAACAACTGCTTGCCAATTCCCACCACGTCAATGAGCTTGGTCGGGTCCGAATCCAGGTCCACCATGTTGGCCGCTTCCTTCGCGGCGGTCGTACCGGTGTTCATTGCCACACCCACATCAGCCTGTGCCAATGCCGGTGCATCGTTGGTGCCGTCACCAGTCATAGCGACCAGACGCCCCTTCGACTGCTCCTTGCGGATCAGCTCCAGCTTCTGCTCCGGGGTCGCCTCGGCTAGAACATCGTCGACACCGGCCTCCTTCGCAATCGCATGCGCCGTCACCGCATTGTCGCCCGTAATCATGACGGTACGAATGCCCATTTCACGAAGCTGATCAAAACGCTCACGCATGCCAGGCTTAACGACGTCCTTGAGATAAATAACACCCAGCACTCGTCCGGACTCACCGCTGGTTACTTCGTCACCGCCAAATACCTCGGCGACCACCAGCGCGGTACCGCCCGCTTCCGAAATGCGCTGGACAATGCCATCGACCTCGGGCGACACGGTGGCACCGATGCGCTTCATCAGCTTCACAATCTCCGTTGCGGCACCCTTGACTACCTTGCGGTTCTTCTCGCCGCCGGTAGCGGGGAACTCGATACCACTCATACGAGTCTGAGCGGTAAAGGGAATGAAGGTCGCATTGGCATAGACGGATTCGTCGATGCGTTCATTCGATTCGGTTTCCGCGAGCTCGACAATGGAGCGGCCCTCGGGGGTTTCGTCGGCAAGCGAAGAAAGTTGGCAGGCGTGTACCAATTCAGCGTGCGTGGTGTCGCCGACCTCGGAAAACTCCGCGGCCTGGCGGTTACCGAAGGTGATGGTGCCGGTCTTGTCTAGCAGCAGCGTGGCGACGTCACCGGCGGCCTCAACCGCACGGCCCGACATGGCCAACACGTTGTGCTGAACCAGTCGGTCCATACCGGCGATACCAATAGCGGACAGCAGCGCGCCGATAGTGGTCGGGATCAGGCAGATCAGCAGTGCAACCAGTACCAATGGGTCCTGCTCAGCGCCGTTGAAGACAGCCATTGGTGCCAAGGCGATGACGACCATGAGGAAGATCAGGGTCAACACGTGCAGCAGGGAACCAAGTGCCAGCTCGTTCGGGGTCTTTTTGCGCTGTGCGCCTTCGACCAGACCAATCATGCGATCCATGAAGCTCTCACCGGGCATGGTGGTGACCTCGATGGCGATGGCGTCGGAAAGCACGCGCGTACCACCGGTGACCGCGCAGCGATCACCGCCGGCCTCGCGGATGACCGGCGCGGACTCACCGGTAATGGCGGACTCATCGACACTGGCAGCGCCGACGATCACGTCACCATCGGCGGGAATCGGCTCGCCGGCGGAGACGATGACGATGTCACCCGGAACCAGGTCCGTGGCCGCGACCTTGGTGGTCTGCGCGGCTGGGTTCTCCAGTGCTGCAGCGGCGTTGGCACCGTTGTTGAGCTTGAAGGCATCAGAGGTGGTGCGCGAAGCGCGCAGCGATTCTGCCTGCGCCTTGCCGCGGCCCTCAGCGACGGCTTCCGCCAGCGTTGCAAAAAGCACCGTCAACCACAGCCACACAGTGATGGAAATACTGAACAGCGACGGGTGCGCAACAGCCAGGATCAGCGTAAATGCGGCACCGACTTCGACCAGGAACATCACCGGAGTGGCGATGAGCTGGCGCGGGTTCATCTTGCTCAGCGCCAGCGGCAGAGCCGCTTTCAGTGCGCTGGGAGAAAATGCGGAAGATGCGTTGGAATTCTTGCTCATGACAGGGCCTCCGTCAGCGGGCCAAGGACGAGGGTTGGTAGGAAGGTCAGGGCGCTGACGATGATTGCGATGGCAACGGTCAGGCCGACAAACTGCGGTCGGTGAGTTGGCAGGGTGCCAGCGGTCTCGGCGGCTGGTCGCTGCTTGGCAAAGTCACCAGCCAGACCCAACACCATGACAATTGGAAGGAAGCGACCAAACAGCATGGCGAAACCGAGGCTCATGTTGAACCACGGGGTATCGGCACCGAAGCCCGCGAATGCCGAACCATTGTTGTTGGACGCACTGGTGAAGGCATAAATCAGGTCGGAGAAACCGTGCGGTCCATCAGCGGACACGGAGTCCAGCGTCGACGGCAGCATGGTGGAGATACCGACACCTGCCAGCACCAGCACTGGCATGACCAGGATGTAGAGGCAGACCTTGGTGATTTCCGAAACACCAATGCGCTTGCCCAGGTATTCCGGCGTACGGCCGACCATCAGACCGGCGATGAACACGGTCAGGATGGCGATGATGAGCATGCCGTAGAGACCGGAGCCCACACCGCCAGGGCTAATCTCACCCAGCAGCATGTTCAGCATGAGCATGCCGCCTGCCAGTGGTGAGTAGCTGGAGTGGAAGCTGTCCACCGCGCCTGTCGACGTCATGGTGGTGGTCACCGCAAAGAAGGAACTCGGCAGCACACCGAAGCGCAACTCCTTGCCCTCCATGCCGCCACCTTGGAAGGTCTGCAGCGCAGTCTCGCTGGACATAACGACAGCCAGAGAGATGGAGTAGAGCACCGCCATGGTGGACAGAATGGCCCAGCCCTGGCGCTTGTCGCCGATGATGACACCGAATGCCCTGGTCAACGAGACCGGAATCAACAGGATAAGGAAGATTTCCAGCATGTTGGTCCACGCATTCGGATTTTCAAATGGATGCGCGGAGTTGGCGTTGAAGTAACCGCCACCGTTGGTACCCAGCTCCTTGATGACCTCCTGCGATGCCACGGCACCGCCCGGGATAGTCTGGCTGCCGCCGGTGACAGTCTGAATAGTCTGTGGGGCCGAGAAATTCTGGATGGCACCCTGCGAAATCAGCAGAATTGCACCAATAGCGGCGATGGGCAGCAGCACTCGCAGGACGGTACGAGTCAGATCTACCCAGAAGTTGCCGATGTTGCCGTCACCGTGACGGTTGGCCAGGCCTCGAACCAGCGCCACCGCCACTGCAATACCGACTGCGGCGGAGACGAAGTTCTGAACTGCCAGGCCAGCCATCTGAGTCAGCACCGTCATGGCTTCTTCACCGGAGTAGGACTGCCAGTTGGTGTTGGTGGTAAACGACACCGCGGTGTTCCACGCCTGGTCCGGAGAGACTGGGCCCTTGCCGTGGTTGAGCGGTAGCCACTGCTGCACTCGCTGCAGCAGGTAGACGAAGATGACGCTGACAGCGGAGAAGCTCAACACACTGGCGGTGTACTTTGTCCAGTGCTGGTTGGCCTCTGGGCGCACACCGATGGCGCGGTAGAAACCGCGCTCAACACCCAAGTGCTTATCAGTGGTGAATACCCGCCCCATGTAATTGCCGAGCGGGATGTAAAGGATGGCCAGTGCGGCCATCACGATGATTACCGGGACAAATCCCATAATGACGTTGCTCACGAGAATCGCTCCGGATCAATCAGGGCGACCAGGACATAGCCCAATGCCGCCAAACCTAAAATGGCGCCGACGATCAATTCCCACGTCATAGTTTCTTCACCGCCTTTGCGCAGCCCTGCAGTAGCAGGAAGGCCGCGACGGTGAGTAGCAGAAGCAAAATGTCTACGAACATGACAGTTATAAAACACTCATACCTACCGCGGCGGGCACCTATTAACGCTTTTTTAACACCCGGCTGAACTGGGGTTATGCGCTTTGAGGTGCGCGAATGCACTTCTGATTAAGAAAGTGCCAATGCAGGTACGCGGCGAATTAATACCAGCTGCAGTGACCGAGTGGGCTGAGCATGCGCACTGGTGTTGCCGACTTATCGATGGTTTTCCGTGACCTGTCGATGACTTCCCTTGTCTTATCGATGGTTTTCCGCCACTTATGCGCACGCTGTGGGGTCTACCTGGGCACTTGTCGATGCGTTATTCACTGATGGCCACGCTATAGCGCATCGACAGGTGAATAGCTCATCGACAAGTGGCCGACCGCCCTTGCCGGCCCCGGCCCCTGCCCTCGCCGGCCCCGGCCCCGTCCCCGCTGTCTCCGCCCCTCACAGCCGAATCACGCGCTACCCGAAGGCTTTTGGACACGAGCATAGGCGCGAAGCATTAAAAAAACCGGGCACCACGCTTCCTGCGTGATACCCGGTTTTAATGGATTGAGTTAGGCCGAAGCAACCGGCCCGAAGCAACCGGCCCGAAGCAACCGGACTAGAAGTAGCTGACTAAGCCTGACTAGTTAGTCCTCCGGTGCGAGCTCGCTCTCCGTGACCCACTTGTGGTTCTTCATGGTCATGCCATCTTCGTCGATATCAACCATGTAGACCGGCTCCTGGGTGGAGTAATCAACAGTGCCCTTGGCACCCTTCATGCCCGCCATGTGCTCGGCGTTGATGGTGATCTCGGAGCCGTCGGCAAGCGGAGCCTCGCCTGGGTTCTCCAGCTCCTCGTGGACAACCCAACGATGATCCTTCACCGGCTCGCTGCCATCGGTCGGAGTGTAGGACACGGAGTATGTGGTGGTGTTGAAAACGCCGACAACCTTGCCTTCTGCACCCTTCATGCCCGGCATGTGATCAGCCAGAACCTTCACTTCACTGCCGACCGGGAACTTCGCGTTGTCAGCCGGAGCCATTCCCTCAGGAGCCGGGCCGCCATCGGCCGGGTGATTATGGCCTGCCATTGCATCGTCATCATGATTGCCGTGCTCACCGTGGTCATCGGCATCGTCCATGTCATCCATGGCGTCCGTGTCCTCAGAGCTGGTTGCCGTTGCCGACGAGCTGGTCTCGCTAACAGTGCTGCTTGCTTCGGTATTAGTCGAATCATCGGAGGAGCAACCGGCCAGCGCAAGCACGCTAGCGGCACCTGCGGCTACAAGCGCATTAAGTGGTCGAATGTTCTTTGCCATGGTCAAGCTCCTTTGTTGTTGATGTCAATCAATCTATGCCCTCACCCTACCGACGCTCCTCTAACGCCACCAGGACTTATCGCCCGCGGCGAACGGAAATCGTCCAACCAGCCTCGCCGGTCTGCTCGAAGTTGGTGACCTCGTGGCCATCCTTGGCAGCCCAGCGCGGAATCGCATCCGTGGCCTGGGTGCAGTCGAATGGAATCACCAGCTCCTCGCCGACCTCAATCTTGTTGATTGCATCCTTGGCCTCGATCAGCGGGAATGGGCACACCGCGCCGACGGTGTCGAGCTCGTATCGCCCATCGCCCAATGGCTTGAGCTTGCCGTCTTCCTGCTTGACGACGCTCCGGTCGAGCAACGCCACCGGCGCGACAGCAAAGGCACCCGCCAGCGGGGAGGCCTCGGTGCCAGCGGCACCGGCACCGGCACTGTCGCTACCCGGCAGGGACACAGGCGAAGTAGCAGCCGACGCGACCGGAGCCGCTGCCGATACCGCCGTGTCGTTGGTGGTGGAGGGGGTGCTCGGGACGTCGTTAAGCGAAGGTGCGGACGGCTTCAGCCAAAGCTTGGCGGCGATAGCGACACCTGCGGCGATGGACGCCAGTGCAAGCCAACCCTGGTAGCTGAACAGCGAGGTCTGGACCATGCCGTTACCGACGGTGCAGCCACCGGCCCACGCAGCGCCGACGCCCATGAAGATGCCGCCGACGACCGAGCGAGCGCCCTGGGTGGCGTCCGGGACGCGGAGGCGGAATTCACCGGAGGCCTTGGCCGCGATGAAGGAGCCGACGAGGATGCCGAGGACGAGGAGGACGCCCCAGTCGAAACGCTCGGTGTCACCAGTGACAACGTAGTTGGCAAGGTTGGAGGACGGAGTGGTAATGCCGAGGCCGTCGTTACGGCCGGTGGCGGCGGACAGCGGCCATGCGATAACGCCAAGTACACCGACGATGGCGGCGGTGGCGTACACGTGCCAGGGTTTCTCAGCCAGGATGTGGGCGAGACCGGACTTACGCGGTGCCAGAGTTACCGGGCGCGGGCCGGAGAATTCTTCGCGCAGGTAGCGGACGGCGAGGTAAGCCGTCAGTGCGCTCAGCGCGATGACCAGTGGCCAGATGCTAATGCCGAGTGAAGCGTGAATGCTGGTCAGGCCGACGGTGCGGTCCTTCAGGGAATCCTGCAGGCCGCCCAGGAAGCCAGTCTTCATCGCCGCGGCGGATAGGGCGTAAAAGACCAATGCGATCCAAGAGCCGATCAGACCCTCACCGGAGCGGTACCAGGTACCCGAGGCGCAGCCACCGGCCAGGACGATACCCAGCCCGAAAATAACGCCACCAATAATGACAGCCACCGGTGCCAATTCCTTGTACTCGGGAGTAATCACGCCGGCGCTGGTCAGAGCGGCCAGGCCGATAGCGTGGACGGAAATAACAATCAGCAAGGCGACGAAGCCGCGCCAGCTGCGCTGAGTGAAGATATCGCGCAAAAAGCCGGTGACGCAGAAGCGCCCTCGCTGCATAACAAAGCCGAGCACGGTGCCCAGCACTAGTCCTGAGATGAGCATGAGAGTGTTTCTCCTAAATTTATGAGCCAGTCCGCCATCAAAGCCGTAATGAACAGACCTGTCTATTCGTGGTTTAGAAACTACTTCAATCACTAAAGAAAGTCCAACTTAACGGCGTTTTCGCAGAGCAGAGCACTTATCAATAGACAGACCGAACCGTATAGTTGCTGGTGATAAACGCAAGTTGTGGCAAGCTAAAACACTATGAGCGCACAGAATTCAGCCCTCGCTGGTCACCAGCGGCTCCTTGCGATGCGCTCGATACTCGACCTGCCTTTTGCCCATGCTTTCGCCCTTGATCCTCAGGCGGTCATCGATATTTCCGGCGTGGCCCGCCTAAGCGAGCTCAACGCCAAAAATGCCGTAATAATCGACAGCTTGCGTTCACTCGCACATACCAACACGCAGGACTTTTATGCCATCGACGATGCGGCGGAAGCCCTGGGCACTGCATTGCGAATGGCGATTTCCTCCCGGCAGCTACTCTGGTTCAGCTCGCTGCCCCACAGTGATGTGGACAAGGTACAAAACATCCTCGGCGGCGACATCGTTCATGTGATGGGCCCGGAACTGGCCGTCGATAAGCTCGATGGCAGCACCCTCGAGCTTCCCATTGCGCTGAAGCAGCGCGGAGAACCACTGGTGCCTATCGCTATCTCGCCAAGCGAGCTGGTGCAGGCCTGGGCACACGGCACTCTCGAGCAGCAAAAACTGCTGGCATACCTGCTGGAGGGGACAAATACGCTGGTCATGCAGCAAGAGAATCTGCATGCCCTGCGCAAAGTCGGGACCAAACTCATAGAGCGCAACCCCGTGTGGCGCCTGCTCTATAACCCGAAAGTGCTCGCCTACCTGGTGGTGATGGTTTACTCTTCGCTCCGCGCGCTACCCGTGGTTTTTGTCCCCGGATTCCACGGCAATGTCTGGGTGCTGTGGGGCATCGACATCATTACCGCTATCCCCTACACCTGGGGAATTGTCGAGATGATCACCGGCCGCTCGTTCGGCCGAAGAATGCTGGGGCTCCTGATCACCCTAGTGACTTTCGTCTCGCCCTACGTCTACTTCTGGGCCAACGGGCGCGATTATCCGGTGTGGGTCACCATCTTTGTCATCGCGTTAATTGTCGCAGCCTGCGCCGTCGAATACGTCCGCTGGCTGCGCGACCGCGCCATCTCCGCAATCCTGCGCCAACCACCCACCATCTGCCGCTAGCGACCGCTGAGCGAGCGCCGCACACCCCCGACAATCAGCCAGGCACCGGCGGCGACATTGACAGCCACAAGCTCGTGGATAGACGTCTTGCTTAACGACGCTGCCATCGTCTCACTTGCGATGAGCATGCCGGTCGAGAGAATCCAGATGAACGTTGCGGCAATGTTGGCAATCCGGCCGCGTTCCACGCGGAATGGATGCGTGTAGTGCAGCGGCACCAACGTCATTGCGCTGAAGATGAAAATGGCAGCGATGCACACCGCCATGGGCGCGTTCCATACCCACAGCAAGACCGCCACGATGTTCCACGCGGCAGGGAAACCAACGAAGTAGTAGTCGCCGGACTTGGCGGCTTCGTTGGCATAGCAGAACATCGACGACACCAGGACCAGAATCATCAGGGCGATCGCCAACGGACGTGGCCCCAGCGGCAGATACATGACCATAAAAGCGGCGGGTATGGCTGTCCAGGTGAGATAGTCGACGATATTGTCCACCACTGCGCCGTTAAACCACGGGACGACTTCCTTGATGCGATGTTTACGCGCCATATTGCCGTCGACACCATCGACGACAAGGGCAATGCCCAACCAGAGCCACATCCAGTGCGGGCGCCCCTCCAGCAGTGCGACCACAGCCAGCGTCGCCCACACCAAACCTGTCAGTGTGAAGGCATGCACCGCCCAAGCGATGACATGCTGACGCCGGGTGAAGCGGGTGAAGGTCGCGGCAGTGCTGGCAGTAGTGGTCCTGGCAGTAGTGGTGCTGGCAGTATCTAGCTCACTGGCGGCACTGGAACTGGCATTGTCGGAGCGGATAGTAGCGTTCACGGCAGATGTCCTTTAGAGAACAAAATGCGCACAACTGCAAACCTTTATCGCAGTTGTGCGCAGAGTCGATTTTTTCAATCGGTGAGTATAACGGCCGATGGACCGTTTTCCCGTATTTTTACTCGGACTTGTGCCGAGTTATTTAACGACGATCCTCGAACCAACCGGTAACAGCCGGTGCCGTGTTCTCGTAGACCAGCTTGGCTTCGGTGTACTCCTCCAGGCCGGTCGGGCCCAGCTCGCGGCCAATACCGGACTGACCAAAGCCACCCCACTCGGCCTGTGGCAGGTAGGGGCCAAAGTCGTTAATCCAGACGGTGCCGTGACGCAGACCTCGAGACACACGCTCAGACACCTCACGGTTGGATGTCCACACCGCACCGGCCAGGCCGTATTCGGTGTCGTTACCAATCTCGATGGCCTCGTCAACCGTGGTGAAGGTCTCCACCGTCACCACCGGGCCAAAGGCTTCGTCGTGAACGCAGTCCATTTCGCGGTTGACCTGGTCAATCACGGTTGGGAGGTAGAAGTAGCCGTCGGCAAGCGAGGCGGAACCGTCAGCGGTGGCGCCGGTGGCAATCTCGCCGCCCACGCGCACGCGAGCGCCCTGCTCACGAGCCCGATCGACGTATGCCGCGACCTTATCCAGGTGCTGCTTGGAAATCAGCGCACCGGTCTCGGCCTTCTCGTCGAGAGGACCTCCGAGCTGGATGTGCCCGGCGCGCTCAACCAGATCGTCGACGAACTTCTCGGCGATGGAGTCCTCCACCACCAGACGAGCACCCGCCGAGCAGACCTGACCGGAGTGCAGGAACGCAGCATTGAGGGCATTGTCCAAAGCGGCTTCGTAGTCAGCGTCGGCGAAGATGATGTTCGGGTTCTTGCCGCCGAGCTCAAGCGCAACCTTCTTCACGGACTTGGCTGCTTCACCAGCAATAATCTTGCCAGTGACAAGACCGCCAGTGAAGGAGACCATGTCCACCTTCGGATGCGAGGACAACGGTGCGCCCGCTTCGGCGCCAGCGCCGGTAATGAGGTTGGCAACGCCTGCCGGAACGCCCAGGTCATCGATAACGTGCATGAGCAGGATAGCCGTGTGCGGAGTCAGCTCCGCTGGCTTCAGCACAAAGGTATTGCCCGTGGCCAGGCACGGCGCGACCTTCCATGCAGTCTGCAGCAGTGGGTAGTTCCACGGCGTAATCAGACCACAGACACCGACGGGTTCACGCACAATGCGCGCGACGACGGACGGGTCATCCGCGTCCACGAGACGACCGGCATCATTGCCTGCAAGCTTCCCGAAGTACTCAAAGCAGGCGATGATGTCATCCATATCGGCCGCTGACTCAGGCAGGCGCTTGCCGGTGTCCATTGCCTCTGCCCAGGCAAATTCATCCTTGCGCTGCCTGATGGCAGCACCGATGTCGAGTACCAACTTGCTGCGCTCAGCTGTGCTCCAGGATGCCCAGGAACCTTCCCCGGTACGTCGGAAAGCAGCATCGGCGGCGGCGATGGCGCGCTCGGTGTCGGTTGCGCCTGCTTCTGCGACCTCGGCGATGAAAGAGCCGTCAGCCGGGCACTCGATGGTGCGAGTGTTACCAGCGGCTGCAGCGGACCAGGTGCCGTTGATAAACAGCGTGGCCGCGTTTTCGTGCGATTTGGCGGTCTCGGGTGCGAGGGCCTTATCGGTAGTAGAAGGCTTAAAGGTCATTTAGGAATCCTCCTTGGCGTAGTCATCAGACCATTCGCGGACGGGGTCGGCATTGTCGGACAGATCTGAGGTGCCCGGGAGATCAGACTGCATGTGCAGGAACTCCAGGTGCCGTTCGTAGAGGTCGAGGACGTCGGAAATCAGCTGCTCTTGGGTGTAGCCATAAATGTCGTAGCCGAGCGAGCCGGTAAGCGTGAAGACCTCGAGACGGTAGTAGTAAATATCGGCATCACTGTCCAGGTGTACCAGGCCGGCAAAGGACGGCGTCAAGTGTTCAACCGGATAGACCTGGTAGCGGAAGCTCATCTCCTCGCCGAAGCCGACCTGCAGGTCAATCTGGTCGATGCCGACTTCTTCAACTGGTTCTCGGTGCAGCGCCACCTCACCGCCACGTTCCTTGATGGCTCCCGCGACCTGCTCGAGCGCGGGCTGCACCACTCGGTCGAGATAGCGCGTGACCGGCTTCTTGCCCGGGAAGGACATGGAGCGGGCAAGGCGCTTCTGCCAATCCCCCTGCTGGCCGTCCACAGCGCGGCCCGACATCGCCCCGTGGAGGGCTCGACGTGTCGAATCCTGTTGCAACAGCTCCAGTCGCAGCGACTTGAACAGGCCATACATCACCAGATAGATGACAAAGGCAAACGGCAGACCCATCACAATTGTTGCCGACTGCAGTGTCGGAATACCGCCGACATAGAGCATCGAGATGGTCAGCACACCGACCACGACAGCCCAGAAAATCCGGGTCCACTTCTTGCCGTCCTGCTGTGTGTCAGTGATCTTCGACGTGAAGTTACTCATCACCAGTGCCGCCGAGTCCGCCGAGGTGATGTAGAGCAACAGGCCAATCAGAGATGCGACTGCAGCCACCATCATCGGCGCCGGGTACTGCTCCAGCAGCAGGTAGAAGGCACGCTCCGGGTAATCCAATGCCGTCTGGCCAAACTCCGAATCGCCATTGATAACCAGGTCCAGCGCCGAGTTACCGAACACCGACACCCACATCAGGACGAAGAGGAATGGAATGGTCAGCGTGCCGACGACAAACTGGCGCAGGCTACGGCCACGGGAAATACGGGCCAGGAACAAACCGACGAATGGAGCCCAGGCCACCCACCAAGCCCAGAAGAACAGAGTCCAGGCGTTCAGCCATTCCTGTGCGCCCGAGAAGGCGTAGGTATCCATAGTCATGGACGGGAACTTGGAGACGTACTCGCCGACGTTCATCACCAGGGCGTCAAACAGGAACGCCGTGCGACCAGTGACCAGGATGTAGAGCATCAGGCAAATGGCCAGGCCAACGTTGAGTTCCGAGAGACGACGAATTCCCTTGTCAACGCCCGAGACGGCAGATGCGATGGCCACTGATACAGCCACCACGATTAGCGCAATCTGCCAGGACGTACTCTCCTCCACCCCGAACAGCACGCGCAGGCCGTAATTCAGCTGGACGACGCCGATACCCAGCGAAGTTGCGACACCGAAAACGGTACCGAGCATCGCTGCGATTTCGACCGCTTCACCAGCGGGGCCGTGGATGCGCTTGCCAATGATTGGGTAGAGCGCCGAGCGAATGGTCAGTGGCATGTTCAAGCGGTAAGCGAAGTAGCCGAATGCCATGCCCATCAGCGCGTAGAGCGCCCAACCGGTCACGCCGTAGTGGAAGAGCGTAAAGACGACTGCCTGACGCGCGGCTTCGATGGTCTCCGCATCTCCGGTCGGCGGGCCATAGTACTGTGCCACCGGCTCTGCTACCGAGAAGAAGAGCAAGTCAATGCCGATACCTGCGGCAAAGAGCATAGAGGCCCAAGAAAACAGGCCGAACTGAGGTTTGGCGTGATCGGGGCCGAGCTTAATCTGCCCCGTTCGCGAGATGGCGATGTAGAGCATGAAGAGCACTGCCACCGTCGCGGTCACGATATAGAACCAACCGAAGTTCTTCGATACCCAGGCGACAATGCCAGCTAGGGTGTCCGCTGCATTGTCCGGGGCAAAAATAGCCCACAAGGCAATGGCGAGAATACCAACGCCTGAAATAATAAATACAGGCCAGTTGACCTCAGGCTCAGAGGTCGCACTCGCTTGCGCTTGTTGTGGAGGGACCGACTGCGATCGCTGCATTTCTTGCGACGATCCAGATTTTTCCTCCGTTACCTTCTCAGTTGGCGGAGTATCAGACATAGGAAAATCCTTCAGATTCGGGAACTAATCCAGCATACCTAGTTTGAATAATCCCTCAAGTCTTAGAATCGATTCAGAAGAATTCCTTAACCCCAATATCAACACCATTACCTGCATCTTTACCTAGTTTTCACGGCGTTGAAAATCATTCCAACTGGAATTGAATGTCAATTGTATGCCATTCTATATCTGTGAAGGGGATTTGAGATACGCCTCCGGCCACTTATTTCAATATCGATATATAGGGCACGCCTTTAAATATCACTTGAGGCTTATCGCAGTCCTTGAAAACCATTCCGATACACATCGGTACACAACCTACGGAGGTACACCAGAACATGGGAGCTTTCCCGGCTGTCTTCAACTTCGGTAAAAAGAATGGCAACACCACAGTCGAACACCGCGACGTCGTCATCGTTGGCGCGGGCTCTGCCGGCTCTGTGCTGGCTAACCGGCTGTCCGCAGACCACACTCAGCAGGTGCTCGTACTCGAAGCCGGCCGCATGGACTCCCTCTGGGATCTCTACATTCACATGCCTTCGGCGTTCTCCTTCCCAATCGGCAACAAGTACTACGACTGGAAGTACGAATCCGAGCCGGAACCGGAGATGAACGGTCGTCGCATCTACCACGCCCGCGGCAAGGTCGTCGGCGGTTCCTCCTCCATCAACGGCCAGATCTACCAGCGCGGCAACCCGATGGACTACGACAAGTGGGGCGACACCAAGGGGCTGGAAAACTGGGGTTGGAACCATGTCCTGCCGTACTTCAAGCGCATGGAAAATGCGCTGGGCTCCGACAAGGACGACCCGCGCCGTGGCCACGACGGCCCGCTGCGCATGAAGCGCGGACCGGCCGATTCTCCGCTGTTCAAGGCTTTCTTCAAGTCCGTACAGCAGGCCGGCTACAACTACACCCCGGACGTCAATGGCTACCGCCAGGAGGGCTTCGGCCCCTTCGACGCGAACATCGACAAGGGCCGTCGTCTCTCCGCAGCTCGCGCATACCTGCACCCAGCCCTGCAGCGCCCGAATCTGGAGCTCCGCACCCGCGCGGAAGCCACCCGCATCCTCTTCGAGGGCACCAAGGCCGTCGGCGTGGAGTACACCTGGAAGGGTCACACGCGCCAGGTGCGAGCAGACAAGGTTATCCTCTGCGGTGGCGCTTTCAACTCTCCCCAGCTGCTCGAGGTCTCCGGCATTGGCGATGAGAAAATCTTGAATGCCGCCGGAGTGAACGTCGTCAAGCACCTGCCTGGCGTCGGCGAGAACCTGCAGGACCACCTGGAGGTCTACATTCAGTACAACGCCACCCAGCCGGTGTCTTCACAGCCGTACCTGGAGAAGTGGCGTTGGCCGTTCATTGGCCTGTGGTGGATGCTCACCCACAAGGGCCCGGTGGCGACGTCGCACTTCGAGGGCGGCGGTTTCGCCCGCTCTAACGACAACGAGCCCTACCCGAACCTGATGTTCCACTTCCTGCCGCTGGCCATGCGTTACGACGGCACGAAGATCGATAGCCCGCACGGTTTCCAGTTCCACGTTGGTCCGATGTACTCGGACGCCCGTGGCCATGTTCACATCACCTCCTCGGACATCAAGGTCAAGCCGTCGATTCTGTTCAACTACCTGTCCACTGATCAGGACCGTCGTGAATGGGTCGAGGCTGTCAAGGTCTCCCGTAAGCTGCTGGACACTCCAGCAATGAAGGAGTACACCGACGGCGAGATTTCCCCGGGTGCAGATGTACAGACCGACGAGGAAATCCTCGAGTGGGTCCGCAGGGATGCCGAGACCGCGCTGCACCCATCCTGCACCTGCAAGATGGGTCCGGCCTCCGACGAGATGGCTGTGGTCGATCCGGAAACCATGCAGGTCCACGGCACCGAGGGCCTCTACGTGGTTGACGCTTCGGTCATGCCGGGCATCACCAACGGCAATATCTACGCACCGACCATGATGATTGCCGAAAAGGCCGCTGACCTCATCGCCGGCAAAGCCCCGCTGGCACCGCAGGACATTCCGTTCTACCGCGCCGGCCAGGGCATGCCGCTAGATCCGCCGGAGAACAATAAGTAGTTCTTGAGGCGGTAGCGGGTAGCGCGGCACCTATTGCGCAACGCCGTTCGTCGGCACCGGCCGGGTTCTCCCACACGGGGGAATCCGGCCTTAGTGTTACTCTCGCCCTATGAGCAGCACAACCTCGCAATCACCCGAAACCCTACAACGCTCATCAATCATCTTGGCACCGATGGCTGGAGGGCCATCCACGCCAGAACTCGTCGCAGCAGTTTCTAATGCTGGCGGGGTTGGTACCCTTGCCGCTGGATATCTCACTGTCGAAAAGCTCACCGAACAGGCACGGCAGACGTGCGCACTGCTTGACGACGGCAAAGGTTTCGGCATCAACCTCTTCTGCCCCAACACGGCTGACGCCGGTGGCGGAACCTCCGAGGAGGAGCTTGCGCAGTGGACCACGTTTCGCGGCCGCTTAGCGCCGGCAGCAGACCACTTCGACATCGACTTGCCCGATGCTCCGACCTGGTCAGATGACTACTTCTCGGCGAAAGTCGAGGCAATTCTCGCTGATGATTTTCTGCCCAACCCCGATGCGCTGGAGTTCGTCTCCTTCACCTTTGGCTATCCAGATAAAGAGGTTATTGCTCGGGTAAAGGAATCTGGCCGCAAAGTGATTTTGAATGCGACCTCAATTGAAGGCGTGCGGGCGGCGGCTGCAGCTGGCGCTGATCGCATTGTTCTGCAGGGATTAGCTGCGGGTGGGCACCGCGCATTCGTGAAGGGCAAGGATTCGTCCGATAGCATCGGGGCCTCTGTAGAAGAGCTCGCCCAAGCAGTCACCGAAGCATGTGCAGTTACCGATGTTCCCATCATCGCCGCTGGTGGGGTGGGTAACCGAGAGGACGTCGTCAAGCTTGTGGGAGCTGGCGCGACGGCTGTGCAAGTTGGCACGCGGTTCCTCACCACCGCGGAGGCGGGTACGAAGGAGACCCACCGACGGGCATTGCGTGAGCTCACGGAGCGTGACACCGTTTTGACTCACGCCTTTTCCGGTAAGCCCGCGCGTGCAATTGAGAACACGTTTACCTGGGAGCTTTCTGCGGTCGCTCCGGAGCTTTACCCACAACTGCACTACTTGACCACGCCGATTCGCGGCGCAGCGAATAAGACCGGCGATCCTGAATACCTCAACTTATGGGCGGGTATTGCTTTTTCTCAGTGCGAGGATCAATATGCGGGCGATGTCGTTGCGGAGCTTTCCGGCTCAGCCGAGTAATACGAAGCCACCGAAGCTACAAACAACACAATGACCAGCCACGGGCATACATCGTGGCTGGTCATTGGGCTTTATCTGTGACGACGTCTTTTATGACGACGGCGCAGTTGGAGTGTTAAGCGTCTAGCAGCCAGTCGTTCGGGCTGAACAGCTCGAAGTGGACGTTGCTGCGATCGACCCCGCGATCCGCAAGTTGCTTGCGTACTGCCTGTAGGAAGCCGTTTCCTCCGCAGAGGTAGTATTGCGCCCCCTCCGGCAGGTCAACATCGGTCAAATCCATCAAATCCGGCTCGTACCACACCTGCTGGCGGGCATTGGCTAGCGCGGCGACAGCATTGTCACGCTCTGCGCGCAGGGCATCTGCGGCTTCTGCGCGGTCCGCGTGGAGGACGACGACATCACGCTTGGAGTCGGCTGCCACCAGGGCATCCAGCATGCCAATCATGGGCGTGGCGCCAATGCCTGCAGAAATAAGGACTACCGGGTCATCGGACTTTGTATCCAGCACCAGGTCACCTGCAGGCAGGGAGATCTCAATGGCATCGCCCGGCTGCACCTTTTCCCACAGCTGTGTGGAAACTTCGCCAGCCGGCAGGTCCTCGGAGGCATCGACACGACGAACCGCGAAGGTCAGAACACCTTCCTTGCCGCCGACCAGAGAGTATTGACGTAGCTGGCGGGCGCCGTCCGGCATGGTCTGACGCACAGAGATGTACTGTCCCGGGAGGTAGGAAACGGGGGTTTCGTCGTCAAGCTTGACGGAGAACACTGCGACATCATCACCGCGCTCTTCACGAGAGACGACATGAGCGGCGCGGAAGACATCACCTGCTTCGACACCGAGGTCGTCATAGAGCCCCTTCTCGAAGTTGATGAGAACACGCTGCATCTCCAGGTAGACAGCATCCCACGCGTCGCGGACAGCCCCCTGAAAGACCTCTGGGGTGAGGATTTCCTCGATGGCATCGAAGAGGTGCTTGTGTACGATTGGGTACTGCTCCGGCTTGATGCCAACGGAGATGTGCTTGTGGCCGATGCGGGAAAGCAGTTCTTCCGGGGCGGGAGCATCTGGGTCGACCAGGGTAGCTGCGAAGGTAGCGACGGATGCTGCCAGCGCCTTCTGCTGAGCACCCTGCTTCTGGTTGCCGCGGTTGAAGGTATCGGCAATGAGCTCGGGGTGAGCAGCGAACATCCGGTTATAGAAATTCGGCGTGATTTTCTCGATGTTGGCACCGACGACGGGCAGGGTTTGGGTGATGACTTCAGCCTGCTCTGGGGTCAGGCCGTTCTTGTTGACATTCAGGTTTGGCATGACTTCACAATAACATTATATTGCGCATTCCGTTTGCGCATTATTGCCCAATGGTGTCCCCAACTACTCTATGCGGTTGAGTTTTACCCGCCTTGAACTGCACAAATGGCAATGTCGAAAACTTCACCAGAAAACTTCGACAGCGCCGCTCTCAGCCTTTTCGAATCGAAATTAGGCCTTCAGCTCTGCACCTAAACCGGACGAATACTGAGCCGAGAACCCTCGTGCGAGCCGCTTCCCTCAGGACTATCACCAGCCGCACCATTAGCCGATTTGGGCGGAATGAGATCAGCAATCAACACCGAATCCAGTGCGGCGAAGAACGCCTCCTGCGCAGTCGCTAACTTGCCACGCAACAGACACGTCGGCAGCAATGGGCAGTCAGTGCCGACACAATCGACGACCTCGTTGTTTTCCAGAGTGCGCAGCAGCTTGCCGACAGATTTTTCCGTAGCCGAATCCCGCAGATAAATGCCACCATTGCGTCCCTTGACCGCCTCCAAGAAGCCGAGCTCCACAAGTCGCGAGACAACCTTGGAAACATGCGCGCGGGACGCATTGAGAGACTCCGCCACCTCGGCAGCGGTGTATTTGCGCCCCGGCTCCCCCATCGCCATCAAAGTGATGACACGCAGGCTCAAATCAGAGAAAAGCGTTAATTGCATTGCGTGTCACCCTTCATCGTTGTACTGCACAAACCACCCCCTTGCCAGCCGCTTCGGGCAACAAGGGGGTGGTTCTATGTTCTAGCTTTTAGCAAGGCCAGCTAGCAAGATCTTAGTCCTGCAGGCTCTTCTCGATACGAGCCTTCAGAGCCTCGAACTCGTCCCAGACTTCCTGCGGAACGCGGTCGCCGAGGAACTTCAGCCACTCCTCGTTGTCCGGCAGGTCACCCTGCCACTTAGCAGCCGGTGCCTTCAGGGCTTCCTTGACATCGTCGAAGTCGATGTCAAGGCCAGTCAGATCCAGATCCTCTGCCTTAGCGGTGTGACCAACAACGGTCTCCTTGGCACCAACACGGCCCTCAATGCGGTCGATGATCCACTTGAGAACGCGAGAGTTGTCACCGAAGCCCGGCCACAGGAAGCGACCGTCTTCGCCGCGGCGGAACCAGTTGACCAGGAAGACCTCTGGCATCTTGTCGCCGCCCTTGACACCCATGTCAATCCAGTGCTGCAGGTAGTCACCGACGTTGTAGCCAATGAACGGCAGCATTGCCATCGGGTCATGGCGCAGGGAACCGACCTTAGCCTCAGCGGAAGCAGCAGTCTGGCCGGAAGCCAGGGTTGCACCGATGAAGGTTGCGTGGTTCCAGGACAGAGCCTGGGTCACCAGTGGCACAGTGTCCGGGCGACGGCCACCGAACAGGATGGCGTCAATCGGCACACCCTGCGGGTCGTCGTACTCCGGTGCAGCAACCGGGCACTGCGCAATCGGAGTGCAGTAACGGGAGTTCGGGTGCGAGGACAGCTCGTCGGAATCCGGAGTCCAATCATTGCCCTTCCAGTCAATGAGGTGCTCCGGCTTGCCCTCCATGCCTTCCCACCAGACGTCGCCATCGTCGGTCAGTGCGACGTTGGTGAACAGGGTGTTACCGGCGTCCATGGTCTTCATGGCGTTCGGGTTGGAGGAGTAGTTGGTGCCCGGCGCAACACCGAAGAAGCCGTTCTCCGGGTTGACAGCGTACAGGCGGCCGTCCTCACCGAACTTCAGCCATGCAATGTCATCGCCGACGACCTCGGCCTTCCAGCCCTCGATGGTCGGAGTGAGCATAGCCAGGTTGGTCTTACCACATGCAGACGGGAATGCAGCGGCGATGTGGTAGGCCTTGCCCTCTGGATTGGTGAGCTTCAGGATGAGCATGTGCTCAGCCATCCAGCCCTCTTCCTTGGCCATGACCGAAGCGATACGCAGTGCGTAGCACTTCTTGGCCAGGATGGCGTTTCCGCCGTAGCCGGAACCGTAGGACCAAATCTCCTTGGTCTCCGGGAACTGGGTGATGTACTTCTCATCGTTGCACGGCCACGCAACGTCCTCCTGGCCCTCCTCCAGCGGAGCACCAACGGAGTGCAGAGCGTGGACGAAGTCTCCGTCCGGACCAATCTTGTCCAGGGCATCCTGACCCATGCGGGTCATGATTCGCATGGAGAGAACCACGTACTCCGAGTCGGTCAGCTGAACACCCAGCTTCGGCTCCGGGTCAGTAATCGGACCCATGCAGAACGGAACGACGAACATGGTGCGGCCCTTCATGGAACCGCGGTAGTGCTCGGTCATTTCCTTCTTCAGCTCGACCGGATCCGCCCAGTTGTTGGTCGGACCAGCGTCCTCTTCCTTTTCAGAAGCGATGAACGTGCGGGACTCCACACGAGCAACGTCCTTCGGGTTAGAGCGGGCAAGGAAAGAGTTCGGGCGCTTTTCCTCATTCAGCTTGATAAGAGTTCCCTTATCAACCAGGTCCTGGGTAAGGCGGTTCCACTCTTCTTCCGAGCCATCAGCAAAGACAACCTTGTCTGGCTGGGTCAGATCTGCGACCTCAGCAATCCAGCGCAGCAGTTCGGCGTTCTCGGTCGGGGCCTGGCCCTCGAGACCAGGAATAGAAGGTGCGGACATCAGTTCTCCTGACTCATTGATTCGCGTCTTAATTTAAGGCTACCGGGGGATACCGAAAGTTGCCGGGCCCCACATCGACAATCGACTTGTTCCCCCATTTACGAGCCGTTACATCACAGCTTCACAACAAAAATTTTTCCTCGCCCCATTCTCGCGACCTGTTAATTTACAGCCATAACCAGTGAATAAGGCCAGCCTCACCACATAAATTCACAACCGTTAACCTCTCGACGGCTATTACCCCCATTTGTAAGCAACCGAGACACGGGTACCCCCGTGCGCAGCGGTTCCAAAGTCATTAGTCCCAGCTACCCCGAGCGGATTGCTCCCACGAGTACGCATCCCACTTTCCCACTGCTGACGCCGTTTCCGCTGCCGTTCCGCCCATCGCGTCAGCGGCCCTCACATCATCACTGCTCCAAGACTCCCAAGTGCCGTCAAAACGGACCGTCGTAACGTGATCCACCGTGCCGTCACCGTCCAGATCTGAATAGATTGACAACCCGGAATCGTCGGCAAGCGTAATTGACCCCTCGTCGTCGCCGAGGTCGTAGAGCTGCCCATCGACCTCCACAACCAGCCCGGCGCCACCAACGTCCGCCGACTGCCCATCAATCGGTGTCGCCGCCTCCAAACCACACGGCGTAGCGGGCGAACGCGCCTCCACCCCGCCATCGGACACGGGTTGATCGGAAAAGTACTGCAGTAAAGAAAACTCATCCATCGTGATATCCCCCTATTTCTCTTCGCTGTCACGGCTATCGTGCAGGCGTTCCGGTGTACTCCGCCAGCTGCTCTATTCGCCATCCCGGACCCCGCGCACCAAGGGCCTCGCGCACCGTCATCTCCATGGACTGTGTCCATCTTCGCCGCAGGTGGGCAAGGTAATTTGCCTGCCACTGCGCGGTGCGTTGGCGTGCGTTACGACGAATCGTTGCGCCCACCGCCACCACCGCAACACCGAGGCCTATTGCAAGTGCGACCAGCTGCGCGGCAAGCGTCGGCACCCCAATCCACATCAGCAATCCGTGGACAAGCCGCACTGCGCCGACCGCCACGCCAAGCGATGCCACCGCCACCAGAGCGTCCATGGCATAACTGGGGCGAGCCGGGCTTGCTGGAGCGGGCACTGAGATTTCCACACGAAGGCCCAATTCGTCGCCACACCGCTGTTGCAGCCGCGTCGCTGCAACCTCGGCGCGACCCTGAAGTTCCGCCTGATCACCTGCGGGGCCGTCAGCCACTTCCTGGAGTGCATCCCGCACTGCACTCTCAGCTGCCAACTGCATCTTCCGCTGCAATCGCGCCGCCGCCCCGGCTCCGCGCGATCGCTCCTGTGCCAGCTGAGCTCGCACATTTCGAGCCCTGCGCGCACTCAGTGTTTCCCCCGAGTTTCTGGGCGGGCCTTCTGCCAGCAGAACCAGGGTTCTGGCCATCCTCTCGTCCAGCGCTCCCATCGGGATTGTGCTGTCGATTTCCTGACGCCAGGCCTCGGCATACTCACCATTGCCAATCAGGCCAACTGCAACGCGACCGGTGGCTTGGCTAATTGCTGCAACCGTGCTGACGCACTCCCGCGTGGGCTGCACCTCGCTGTCTGCAACATAGAGCACGACGGCGCTGCGTTTATCCACAAACTCCAGGCGACGTGGCGGCGTCGCAGTATCAACAATCTGCGAGAATTCCGCGCGGTCCGCTGCGGCCCCAGCTTTGGTGACCAGTAGCGGTGGCTGCTCCGAGACCTGTGGTTCTGGTTGCACCCCAAGCACAGGCCCAGGTGCGGCTTCGGAAGCAGGCGCAGGCAAGCTCACCTGCTCCGGCCCCTCGGCCGAGACCGGGCGTGGCTCAACTACGTCCGGTGCTGCCATAACAGCTCCTCCAGGCTGTCTCTAGCCGCGGGAAAGGCTGCCGCGATCTCAGTCAACTGCACTGCGAGTAGCCCGTCATCATTGCGTGATCCGCCTTTCGCACCGCGGCGTTCAGCAATCTTCCGCAACGCGGAGCTGAACAAAAAGGTGTGTTCAGCTGTCTCGTTTGTGGCGATGTCGCAATACTCGTCGGCAAGCGAATGGCGAATCGGTTGTTGCTCAATGACCAGCGCGACAGGGACGGACAGCTTGTCGGCCAGCTCCGCGTGACATTGCGAAAACGCCTCGCGCACAGCGGTTTCGCGCACGCCCCTGCGCAATCGCGCGCAGATTATCGGTGGCCGTTTCTCACGCTCAAGCGCCTTGGCGACGCACACCTCCGCACCGCTCGTGTGTGCGGTGTCCGAGTGCGCTGCCTGCCGTGCTGACAGCCAGTCCACCACAGCGGCGCGCAACGACGACGATGTAGATCCTGTTGACGGCTGTGTTGTTTCCGTGACGTCAGTTGCGGAAATAAGGTCCATTCGGCCTAGTCCCCTCCCATAAATCCCCTGCGTGGTTTAGTTAAAAACCTGCGTAACCCCCATACGGCCCGTGGGCCAGAATCCGCGCCCTGAAACACTGCGCTAGGCAGACCCCAAGCACCGCTTCAACCAACGAATAAGCGCGGCTTCGCGTTCAGCCTACAGCGGACCGCGGATTCGGCAAGTCGACAAAACAACTTGCCCCGCCGTGCCGCCAGTTCGGGACGACGCTGCATCACCCACTGCCGAGAAACCGCCAGGACAACAACAAAAATCCTAGGGGCAATGATTGGATAGTTGACCGTTGTCGTGGACAATAGGGAGCGTGACTACTTCTGATTTTTCTGAAAATATCGAACAGCCTGCGGTTTCGCGGGAATCTGAACCATTGCCAACACAGGGCGACAAGCAGACGGAACAATCGCATGAGCGCCAGCCGAAGAAGGGCGAATTGCCTGCAGGTCGTCCGGAAAAGACCCAATTCGACGACGGTCTTGACTACCCGCGCATCGGCAATCTGTCCTTCCGCCGCGGCACTTTGACCCCCAACCAGGAAAAAATCTGGGAAGACAACTGGGACACTTACGGCAAGGTCCTCTCCGACGAAGTCATTGACGTGGAGGAATGGTTCGGCCGCAAGGGCCCGACCATCGTCGAGATTGGCTGCGGCACCGGCACATCCACCGTGGCTATGGCTCCGCAAGAACCGGACCACAACATCATCGCAGTTGAGCTTTACCGCCCTGGCCTGGCGAAACTACTCTCTGCCACCGTGCGCAATGAGGTGTCGAACATCCGCATGGTCCGCGGCGACGGCGTCGAGGTTTTGCAGCGCATGATCGAGCCGGAGTCGCTGGCCGGCGTGCGCCTGTTCTTCCCGGACCCGTGGCCGAAGGCACGCCACCACAAGCGCCGCATTGTGCAGTCCGGCACGTTGCGCCTGATCTCTTCGCGTCTGAAACCCGGCGGCATTTTCCACGCCGCCACCGACCACGCGGACTACGCGGAATGGATTGAGGAACTCCGCGAGGTCGAGCCGACGCTCGAGCCCATCGCCTGGCCGTGGCCGGAATCCCCCATGCTTCTCGACCGACCGACGACCAAGTTCGAAGCCCGCGGCCTGAACCTCGACCACGACATCCACGAGTTCATCTGGCGCAAGAAAGAGGCATAAGAACATGAGCACTACCCAGAACACCTCTGCCAGCTACAACACCACCGAGACGCACCCCACCGCACTGCTCGTGTGGGACGCCCCGAACTTGGACATGGGGCTCGGCGCTATCCTTGGATCCCGCCCGACCGCCGCACACCGCCCGCGCTTCGACGCCGTGGGCAAATGGCTTATCGACGAAGCCGAGCGCGTATCCAACAAAATCGGTTCCGATGTCCTCCCCGAGGCCACGGTGTTCACCAACGTCAACCCGGGCTCTGCGGAAATTGTCCGCCCCTGGGTCGAGGCGCTGCGCAATGTCGGTTTCGCGGTCTTCGCAAAGCCGAAGATCGAAGAGGACACCGACGTTGACCCCGACATGATTGCGCACATCCAACGGCGTTACGACGAGGGCGTGTTGCGCAGTGTCGTCGTTGCGTCCGCCGATGGCCAGAATTTCCAGGAACTGCTGGAAAAGCTCGCATCCGAGGGGATTCGGGTAACCGTCATCGGTTTTCACGAGCACGCTTCCTGGGCGCTGGCCTCCGATGCGATTCGTTTCGTTGACCTGGAGGAAATCAAGGGCGTCTTCCGCGAACCGCTACCGCGTATCGACCTCGACCGCTTGCCAGATGGCGGTGCGTGGCTGCAGCCGTTCCGTCCGCTCACGTCGTTGCTCAAGGAGCGCGACGGCAAGAACGACAACTAGGGAGACCACCGCGGCGACGAACAGGAAGACGAACAGGCTTCTTATTTATGTCACGACTTAAAAATGTCCTCAAAACCGACAATTCGAGCTGGCTACGATCGATAATCCTCGTAGCCCTCGTGATTGCCGGTATCGTCCTGACGGTAAGAAACTGGGACAGTGTCGTCCAAGGGCTGCAAATCCTTGCGGATGTTGACGCTAAATGGCTGCTCATCTCCATTTTTTCCGTGGCTTTTTCGCTCTACGCGATGGCGGAAGTGATGCGTCTGCTGTTGCGAGCTGGAGGCGTAAAAGCAGCCACTCGCCGTAGCACCAATGCGTTAACCCTCGCATCCAACGCGTGGGCGGTCACCGTTCCCGGTGGTGCTGCATTTTCCACGGCGCTGCAGATTAAGCGCATGATGCAGTGGGGCGCATCCGCGGTCCTTGTCAGCTGGTTCGTGCTTTTTTCGGGTGCGTTGTCGTTTTTAGGTCTGGCATTTCTGGGGCTTGGCAGCCTCTTCTTCGTAGGACAGGGCGGCACGACCGCAGTGCTCATCGCTATGGCAATTGTGGTGTTACTAGCCACCATTTTGCTGTGGCGGATTTCGCAGAACCCAGCTTTCCTCAACAAGGCGGGTGCATGGTGTCTACGTGTCTTTAACAAAATTCGAAAGAAGCCCGCGGACACCGATGTCGACCGACTTGAAGAGTCCATCAAACAGCTGACCAGCGTGAAGTTGCCCGTGCAAACTTTAGCTCTTTCCTTCACCTGGTCCTTTACCAACTGGGTCGCGGAAATTGTCTGTCTCTACGCTGCCATTCGGGCCGTTGGTGTCGATGACATCTCCGCTACGAAGGTGCTGCTGGCCTTCGTAACCGGCAAGCTCGCGGGTTTCATCCAGGCCACACCGGGCGGCATCGGCACTGTCGAGGCCGCTTTGACTGCGGCTCTCATCGCAGGCGGCACCACCGGCGCCGAGGCTTTTGCAGCGGTGCTGGTCTACCGCATCGTTTCCTTCGTCCTGGTGGCAATTGTGGGCTGGATTATCTACGCCCTCGGCTTCGACCACAAGGATCAGCCCGAGCATCAGCCAGTCGCTGACCGCTAATGGCTTCCTCGCCGCTGGTCGCTGGTCACCCACCGATCTGAGGGGTCGCTAGACTAAGAAGCATGAACACACGCGTATCGACGTTCTTGATTGACATCCTCGCCATCTTTATTTTCGCCGTGTTAGCGCGCCTGGCTCACAACACTCCCGAGGATCCTTTTACCTTCATCAATATCCTCGATACCTGGTGGCCGTTCGCATTCGGTGTCCTCCTGGGCACCGCGCTGATTAAAAATGAGCCGAACCCGCGTGCAGTGAGTTCAGGCGCAATTGTGTGGCTCGGTACTGTCGTCGTCGGCCTAGCTGTGTGGGCCACCCGCAATTCGGCAGTCCCGCACTGGTCCTTCATTCTGGTCGCCTCAGTCATGAGCGCCTTGCTGCTGTTGGGTTGGCGAGCAGCGTCGAATGCGGTTGCTCGTAAGTCTCTGGACTAAGCCTTCGGACCCGTTCCTAACCCTTCGGTTTAGTTCACTGACTAAATCTGGTTTTTAATTTTTGCGCTACGCCTCGATAATTGAAGAATGGACAAATCTTCTGACGAGGCTCTCGGCAATCAACCAACTGCTGAGACCCAACGAAATCATAACCCCGCAGGGTCCAGCGAAGAACGCACGTTCATGGGCCAACCGTGGGGTCTCGCCAACCTCTTCGGCATCGAAATGTGGGAGCGCTTCAGCTTCTACGGCATGCAGGCCATCCTGGCTTTCTACATGTACTACGAGACCACTCAGGGCGGTCTCGGCCTGGACAAGGGTGCTGCTACCTCCATCGTCGGTGCTTACGGCGGTCTTGTCTACATGGCCGCACTCGTTGCTTCTCTGGTTGCCGACCGTATCCTTGGCTCGGAGCGGACACTGTTCTACTCCGCCGTCCTGGTCATGATTGGCCACATCTCCTTGGCATTCATCCCCGGCGTGACTGGCCTGGCTATTGGCCTTGTCTCCATCGCAATCGGCTCCGGCGGTGTGAAAACCAACGCACAGGTCGTGCTGGGTCAGCTCTACGCCAAGGACGACCCGCGTCGTGATGCCGGCTTCTCCATCTTCTACATGGGCGTCAATATCGGCGCCCTGTTCGGCCCACTGCTCACCGGCTGGATTTGGGGCATGAAGGGCTTCCACTGGGGCTTCGGCCTTGCCGCTATCGGTATGGCTGCCGGCCTGATTCAGTACATCCTGATGCGCAAGTCCACCATCGCCGAGGCTGGCCATGAGATTCCGAACCCGCTGCCGAAGAAACAGTACCCGGTATGGATTGGTATCGCAGTGGTCATCACTGTTGTCTCGGTTACGCTGGTTTCCACCGGAATTGTTCCGGTCACTACTCTTTCCACTGTGGTCACAGTGATTGCACTGATTGCCGCTGTGGTGCTGTGGTGGCAGATGTACTCCTCGCCACTTACGACGGCTCCGGAGAAGACTCGCCTGATTGGCTTTATTCCGATGTTCATCTCAGGCGTGCTGTTCTTCGGTATCTTCCAGCAGCAGTTCACGGTGCTGGCCATCTACTCGGATATCCGTCTCGACCGTGAAATCTTTGGTTGGGAAATGTCTCCGGCCTGGGTTAACTCGATCAACCCAATCTTCATCATCGCCTTCTCGATGGTCTTTGCAGCCGCCTGGTCCAAGCTTGGTGACCGTCAGTGGTCCACCCCAGTCAAGTTCGGCGTCGCCAACATCATCATCGGTATCTCGCTGTTCTTCTTTATTCCGTTCTCCGGTGGCGGTGAGAACTCCACTCCGCTATATGCGATTATCTGGATTCTCTTCCTGTTCACCATGGGTGAGCTCATGCTGAGCCCGGTCGGCAACGCCCTTGCTACCAAGGTCGCTCCGGCAGCATTCCCGTCGCGCATGATGGCCGTCTGGCTGATGGCAATCGCTATGGGTACTTCGCTGGCAGGCACCCTGGCCGGCTTCTACAACTACGAAGATGCCGCTGCTGAGAACACCTTCTTCATCACCCTGGGCATCGCCTCTGTTGTCCTGGGCCTGATTCTGCTCGCACTGCGCAAGTGGATTGTCAAGGAGTTCGTCGACGTCCGATAGGGCTGTGGTCCAGTGGGGCCGTGAGCCAGTGAGCCAGTGGACCATAAGTCTGTAGGGCTGGTGCTGTAGGAGTCTGTAGGGCTGGCCCTCGCTCTGGCACAGCCCACGCCCACGCGCACGCCCTCCCCCCCCTCCTCCCCACTTCACGACACCTATGTCACCTCATGCCACCTCCACAGCTGGCACAAGGTGCCACGGGTGTCGTGAAGTGTCTTAAGCGGTCCCTGAACATGCTTCGCCGCAAACTTGCCACCAGCACAACCGCCATCCACAGATTTTCCCCACCTCCCCACCGGCTAAAATTGAGGCCATGTTTGCCATCATTACCGTCACCGGCGAGGATCACACCGGCATCATCGCCGCCGTCACCACTGCTCTGGCGGAGCAGGACGTCAACATTGTCGATGTTTCCCAGACACTCATGGATAAATGGTTCACCATGATCCTGCGGGTGGAGTTCAACGAGAAGGCCACCCCCATTAGCACGCTGCAGGGTTACATGGATTCCGTCGGCAAGCGGGAGGGGCTTGTCATTCGAATCCAGTCTGAGGCGCTGTTCAACGCCGTCAACGAGATTTAAAGGGCGCGACCAGGATGGATTTCAACTTCGCGCAATCTAAGTTCCTCGACACCATTGACATGATTGAGAAGTACCGTCTGGATATCCGGACGGTCACTATGGGAATTTCCCTGCTCGAGTGCTCTCGCTCTGAAATGGAAGCCACCGCACAGGCGGTGTATGACCGCGTAACCAGGCAGGCCGCTCGCCTCGTGGAGGTCTGCGAGGGTATCGAGGCGGAGCTGGGCATTCCGATTGTCAATAAGCGCATCTCCGTCACACCGGTTTCCCTCATCACGGCCGGTTGCGAAGGCGATCCCACGGTGGTTGCCAAGGCGCTCGACCGCGCCGCCCGCGATTCTGGCGTGAACTTCCTCGGCGGCTACTCGGCGCTCGTCGAAAAGGGTGCGACGACCAGCGAGAAGCGGCTCATCGACTCCATCCCCCACGCTCTGAGCGAGACCGAATTGGTGTGCAGCTCGGTCAACGTAGCGTCGTCACGCGCGGGCATCAACATGGATGCAGTGCGTCGCATGGGCGAGGTGGTGAAGGAAGCCGCGGCGCAAACCGCTGACCGCAGCTCGATTGCCTGCGCCAAGCTGGTGGTTTTCGCCAATGCGGTGGGCGACAATCCGTTCATGGCCGGCGCGTTCCACGGCGTCGGGGAGCCCGATTGTGTCGTGTCCGTCGGCGTTTCGGGTCCGGGTGTGGTCGATCGCGCGCTCGGCGATCTGCAGGGCGCCAGCTTCAACGAAGTCGCCGAGGAGATCAAGAAGGCGGCGTTCAAGATCACACGTACGGGTCAGCTGGTCGGCACGATGGCGTCGGAGCGCCTGGGCGTGCCTTTTGGCATCGTGGATCTCTCGCTCGCGCCGACCGCTGAGATGGGTGACTCCGTCGCTCACATCCTCGAACACATGGGGTTGGAGCAGGTCGGCACGCACGGCACCACTGCCGCGCTCGCGTTGCTTAACGACGCCGTGAAGAAAGGCGGCCTCATGGCTTGTTCACGCGTCGGTGGACTGTCCGGGTCGTTCATTCCGGTCTCTGAGGACAAGGGCATGATTGATGCTGTTCGCGCGGGGTCGATCAGCATGGACAAGCTGGAGGCGATGACCTCTATTTGTTCGGTGGGCTTCGACATGATTGCAATTCCTGGTGACACGCCTGCGACCACGATTTCCGGCATGATTGCCGACGAGGCCGCCATCGGTGTGATGAACCACAAAACCACCGCCGCCCGCCTCATTCCGGTGCCGGGTACCAAGCCGGGCGATGAGGTGAACTTCGGTGGTCTGCTCGGATATGCGCCGGTCATTGATGTCAATGCCAAGGGCAATGCCGAGTTCATTGCCCGCGGCGGCTACATCCCCGCCCCGGTGCACGGGTTCAGGAACTAGCGGCTTCGGACGAGGCTCCTACGATTGCAGGCGGCGCCCATTAGCGTCATAGGCGTAGGAGCCGCTACCGACGAGAATCAAAATGAACTCGATAAATGCCCAAATGCTGACGCCGATGATTAGGAAGAATCCGACCAGAAGGATAGCCGTAATCCAGCCGAATACCGTCAGTGCTAGCTGAATAGCACCACGCGAGTTGTGCCCCAGGTAGAAGTTGTGAACACCGAGGGTCCCCAGGAAGAAGGCAAGCAGAGCCGCTGCAATCTTGGACTTATCCGAGACAGGGGAACCTGCGCCCCCGTAGCCCTGGTGCGGGTTCGGGCCACCGAAGCCAGTGGAATACGCGGGCGCCTGCTGGTTTGGGTAACCACTCTGATACGGGTTCGAGTACCCGTTGTGGAAATTGTGCTGGCTCGGGTCCTGATAGCCCTGCCCCATGTTCGGCTGCTGCTGTGGGTACGGATCCGAGTACGGCATACCGGAGCTGTAAGCACCCGAGCTGTCAGCGAACTTTCCCCGGGACCTCGGCATACCGTCTTCGTCGAAATCTCCATATGGGTTTATCGGATTCGTCATTGCACCCTACCTTTTCGACTAGATTATCCGGTCATGAACAGCAGTTCCTTGGGCGATAATAACCGGTTCTGTCAGACTGCTTCCTGCGATTTTTGTCAATTTCTTTCGAAACTTTAGCGAACCTGTTGTTTTGAAACGTTAAACACCAGTTCTTGAGCAAGATTCTAACAGTAAGTACCCGTCGGGGTCGGGCGCGTCTCACACATTTTTGAGCTGCCTCTACCGCCGCGCCAGCGATTGTTCAATCAGTTCGCGAGTCCAGCCCTCAGTCCACGCCAGCGGAGTCGTCCCCGGAATTGCCACATCATTGGTGGCGTAGGTTGCGTGCGCACCCGCGCCGGCAATCATCTCCTGCGCTCGCGCAATCGCATCAGCCACTGCCGGAGGAACATCACAGAAGGAATCCGATGGCACGCAGACATTCTGGACCTTGTCATTGAGGGAACCAAAGCCGTCTCGCGGACCGCGCATCGTTGCGCCCGGAACCACAGCCTGCACAATGCCGCCGAGGGGCTGCAATGACAGCTCGACACCCACACCAGCCAGCGGAACGCCCTGGTTCACGCCCTGATTGGGGTCGCGCCGCGGGTCGCCCAACAGAGCCACGCCCGCGATGCGCTCGGCCGGAACCACACCGCGGCCGTTGCCGATGTCAGAGGCCAAATCACCTGCAATAGCCGCACCCTGGGAGAAGCCCATCAGGACGAAGTCCGTCAGCGGGCACTGCCCGTGTAAGTCAGCCATTTCCTTAGCGGTGACATCGCGCCCGACTGCCTGCGAATCATCGTAGGTGAGTTGGTCGGGCAGCTGATGCGTCTTAATCTGTGCCGGGTACGGCGTAGTCCAGACCTTGACATCACCCTCCGAGTAGGACTGCGAAATCGAGTTCGTCAGGCCAAGCAGCAGCGAATGTGGGTTCGCGGTCGGGGCCATTGGGTCATCGTCAGCACGCGATTCCGCAGTTCCGGGCACCGCGATAACTTCTACCGCCGGGCACCACTCGGGTTGTTCGGCCAGAACCCCGCCATCGTCACCGGGGGTCGGTGGGGTTTGACCGCCTTGGTCGTCGTTAAGCCATTGCACTACGCCGAAGCCAATAGCGGCCACCAGCACAATGACCGCCAGAATTGTCAGCACTTTACGCATGAGTGCTAGCAATACGCCTTTTTAGCGGAGCTTGCAATAGTCTTCGCCACTTCTTCGGCGCTTTCCTGTGAGCGCCCCTGTGCGACCAGCTGTCCGGCAATCGCCAGCGCGATGACCTGACGCTCCTCTTCCGGTGCGTCTGCGCATGCCGCGCGACCTGTGCCGATGAGCTGATCTTCCACCCCACCGACATCGATTCCCGCTTTTTCCAGCGCTTCGAGGTATGAATCGTCCGCCTCACTGAGCTTCATCTGCCCATCGGGCGCTTCGTCCACGCGCTTAGCTTGGGGATCTGTGATCTCCGGCGCAGACTTTTCGCTCGACTTCGGCGCAGAAGTCTTCGTGCTTGACGACGTCGTAGACGTCTTCGTAGTCGTCGACGAGGTGACCTCCGAAGACTCCACTGTGGAACTGCCACAGGCGGCCACTCCGAAAGTCAGCAGCGCAACAGCTGTGGTCGTAGCCAGTGTTCGGAAGGACTTGTTCATGGACATTTGTCTATCCCTTATTCAGTGCCCTGCTTTGGTTGGCTTACTTGTCATCACTGTTGTCGGCGGCTGGGGCTGGCGCTTCTGGCTTATTGCGCTCTTCGACAATCTTGCCGTTGAGCTGACGAATCCAGCCACCTTCGAACTGCTGCTCCAGACCGCCGGCCTTGACTGGCTGCAGTGGGCCGACCGGGTAACCGAACGGGCCATTTTCGTAGCCAGTGCTGCCCCAGTGGTCAGTGATGTCGTTGGAGCGCACCGGCTGCGCACCAGTTTCCGGAGTCCAGTAAATGGCACCGTGTTCAAAGCGCTGGAAAGCGCCGCGGGCGAGCTTGACCTCGTCGCCGTCGACAGGCAGACCCAAGTCAGACTCAGCGCCACCGAGCTCCTTGTAAACACGGCCGATTTCACCACGCACGATGCGAGGTTCTTCGCCGCCAATCTTGACGATGGTGCCACCCTGGAAGTCCTGGGCGACACCGCCCGGAATATCGCGGTGGTTGGCGACTGGGTAGCCCAGCGGACCGGTCTCGAAGCCGGCCTTGCCCCAGGCGTTCATAATGTCACCGGTGACTTCGTGGGCTCCGCCTTCCGGAGTCCAGTAAATCGAGCCCTTTTCGAAGTGGACGAATCGTCCCGAGCCATCCGGCGTAGCTAATTCGTTGGTCACTGGGTAGCCGAGCGGCGAGGACGGACCGCCGAGCTCGTTGTAACGCGAACCGATGCGCCCCCAGACCACATGTGCCCCGGAATCCGGGTGCCAGTAGGCGGTACCGCCGGTGAAGTCCTGAGCCACGCCATTCTTGGCGACACCATACTCATCCGACAGGCAGGTGCCGATTCCCGGCAGCGATGCGACGGCCTTTTCAATCTCGCCGCCTACACGGCAGACCGCGCCACGATCGGACTCCGGCAACTGGAGTGCATCGGCCAGCGTTGGCCAGGCCTGACTGACCTCGAATTGCCAGTACGGCCAGGTGTGAGTACCCGAGCTCCGGAAGTTCACAACCGGCTCGACGCCCTTTTCACGAGCATTCCGAATGAAGGTCTCACTGGTCATGCGGGAAAGCACTTCCAATGCGTAACCGGTCGGGTTGTCCGGCTTCGTCGGATCGATCTGCGACGGCACGTCCCACTCACCGGTGTTGCCGTTACCCGCCGAGATGTACAGTGACATGCCCTTGAGCTTGTCGATGTTCAGCTTCGGATCATTGTCCTTCCAACGCTGCGAACCGAGCGGGCCCCACATCTTCGTCGCGTCATAGCCACCGGTGTTCTTCATCGCCAGAGCGATTGCCTGCGGCATGCCTGGCGAAGTCATGTCCAGGTAACCTGAGAGGCTACCGGCAAACTTCCACAGCTCCGGCGAGTGTGCTGCGACGTTGTAAGCACCGGTAGCTCCCATGGAGATACCGATGATGCCGCGTTCATTGTTGCCGCGGAAGCCGTTGGTGATAACCGGCACGAGCTCCTTAGTAATGAAGCTCTCCCACTTGTAGTTCTGACCGTTATCCGGCTGATCCCAGTCAGAGTAGAAGGACGATGTACCGCCGGCGGGCATAACCACCAGGACATTCTTGTCCTCGTAGAAGCGTTCGATATTGGTAGCGCGAATCCAACCGGAGTAGTCATCAAACGATGCCATACCGTCAAGGTGGTAGACGCTCGGGAATGTGCGCTCCTTGTCGCGGTACCAATCGCGCGGCAGCAAAATCTCAACCTGAATTGGCTTCTCCGGCATGGCAGCCGAGCGAATGTGCGCAATGACGTGGTGATCTGTGTACCACTCGACTTTGTCTACGCTGACTCCGCTGGGCAGGTTCGCCACTGCGGGAGTATCGACTTTAAATGGCGTACGCTCCGGCCCTGGCATCGGCTTCGGCATACCCAGGCCAGGTAGCTGCGCACCAGCAGCTTGCGCTGCTTCAGCGGCCTTAGCAAGGTCTCCCAGGTCTCCAGATTGAGCCAACTGCCCCTGCACGGCCTGAAGTTCCTCGTAGCTAGGCAGACCTGGCTGAGCTGGCTCGGGAGCCGCCACTGCAGCAGGGGCACCGAGAGCGAGAGTCAACGGTAGTGCCAAAAGTGCGGTCAACGCCCGCGATGACTTCCGGCTGTTGCCGAGGCCACCACGGAGGAATCTAGCGGTTACGCGCATAAGAGGGCTTCCCTTTACAAAGTCGCTGGTTGAAATTATTTGAGACGTTGAGTGTTGCACCGGCGCCGATTAGGCACCTGCAGATAGCATCACGCGGTGCTAGAGCTATGCGTTTACCGTTCGGCTTCGCAGAATTACGTAGTGCCCAGCAACGTATCCGAAGGTTCCCCTCCTCCGGCGTGCCGCTGCAAGAAGAATCTCACACACGTTCTGCGAAACAAACGGTATAGCTACCTGAATAGCTTCACCCTTTACTTTAAGGTTCGACTCTCATGTTTACCCTCTTACGGGTAAAAACCGTGGAGACACACGCAAAAGGAACTGAATTCAAGCTTTGACAGCGCAACTCTTTGCGCCCCCTCTAAGCCGTTACCCACACCTTCCGCTCAGCATCCAAACCCGGACTCGACACAGAAAAAAGACCAATCCCAACAAAAGGATTGGTCTTTTTTTCAAAATTGAGACTTCTTAAGAAGCTAGCCCCTTTAAGCAGTTATCCAGCACCAGAGCTAGGTCAGCACACCAGAGCGCCAGCGCGCTCTGAAACAATTACCGACTTAAAGCCCCAGCGCCCCAAGAATGTGCGGGCGAGCAAGCGCGGCATCACGGCTCCACAGCTCCCACGAGTGGATACCGTTCGGGCTGTAGACAAACTGCGCATTGAGGCCGGCAGCGCGAGCGTCCTGCTCAAAGCGCTGCGTCGAAGCACGGGAGACGGACTCCATTACGGCACGCCAGACAGTGTCAGGGAGCTGCGGCACCGGACGGTTCAAAACCTCCGGGTCACTCCACAGGCTCTGAACACCCTGGGCGGAGGAAACATACATCGGCAGCCCCTGGAGCTGATCGAGCAGCATCGAAGGGTCATGGGCCTGTCGTTCCGCCGACGCCGGAACCGGAAGACCCCACATGCCAGTCGGATTCACAACACCAGTGCCGGCCACCATTGCAGTGGTACCCGTAGCAACTACCGGGTTGGACATCTGGTAGTAACCGGACAGCGAAGTGACCTGCTTGAACTGATCACGGTGACGGGCCGCCAGTGCCACTGCCGCGGCTGCGCCCATGGACAACCCAGCAATCGCGTTGCGGTTCGGATTGACGCCAAACTCACGCTGCAAATAGACCGGGAGCTCCTGGGTCAAGAAGGTTTCCCACTTCTGGGTCTTGACCCCTTCAGCGGTCACTGCCGGAGCGTTCCAGTCGGCATAGAAGGAGCCATCGCCAGCAGCCGGCGCAACCAGAGTGATGTTGTCATTGGCAAAAGTCTGAGCAATATGGCCCGACCAAATCCAACCGGACGCACCCTTATTAAAGCCCCACAGACCGTCGAGCATGTACAGGGAGGCATCGCCGCCACCAGTAGCCGCCTTAATCTGAACCGGAATATTGCGGTTCATAGCCGGCGAGAAAACCTGGCAGTACTGAACCCACCAGTTGTATGGATCCCACTCACAGCCTGGGCGCAGTCGATCACGGTTTGGATCAGCACTCGCATCCTTCGCGGATGCGAGCATGATGCCACCAAAGACCATTGCAACCGCTACGAGGGCAGCTACGACCTTCACCGTGAAGTTACGACTCACTGCAGTAAAGCTCATCGTTCTCCTCTTTACTTTCGGACTTACCTCCGCGTCAGACTTCTCGGAGGCAGTCGCTTACGCGAGCTTTCGCTTTTCTGCTTCCAGTTGTGACGCGACAACTGGAGACTCCACAAAAGAATCTCGAGTATGTAACGATACTCAATCGTTTCCCTACAGCCAAGTTAAAATCGTAACCATTCCGTAATATTTCTCACATTTCTCGGCAAAACTATCTACCACAAGGAGAAACACTGTTTACCAGCGAGGAATTACAAAATTGTAATTCTGCCACCGACTGATCCGTAGGACTGACTGAGAACCTAAAACACGCCTACAAGAACCCTAAACACATCCTAAGTACTAACGAGGTACAGAAAAGCCCATGCACCCCTCGATGCATGGGCTTTCAGCTACCAACCGAGCGCGACGAGAAACCGACGAGAAACCGCAGTTCTCTTAATGGGAAAAGAACAAGGAACTACCCCAGAGTTGGAACAGCGTAGACAGCGATGGCAATGGACAGCAGCCACAGGACGGCCAGTGCCTGCAGCGGACGGTCCTTGAGCGCAATCTCATCCGGGCTTCCCGCATCACCACGGTCAACGTCGGCCGCGAAGCGCAGGATGGCCACAGTGAATGGAACCATTGAGATCTCGTACCAAATAGCCGAAGTCGACGAGGTGCCCGGCGCGCGACCCATCTCGAAGCCCCACAGCGCGTAGCTCAGTACCACGGCGGTCGCAGCGAGGGTCCACACAAAGCGCAGATAAGTCGCGGTGTAACCCTGCAACGACTTACGAATCTTCTTACCCGTGCGCTCCGCCAACAGCAGCTCAGCGTAACGCTTACCGGCTGCCATGAACAGCGAACCAAAGGCGGCAACCAGCAAGAACCACTGGGACAGGTTGATGTTGGCAGCAACACCGCCGGCCATTGCACGCAGCATGAAACCCGAGGACACAAGCGCAATATCAATCACCGGCTGATGCTTCAAGCCAAAGCAGTAGCCGAGCTGCAGCGCAATGTATACAGCCACAACAATTGCCAGTCCCGGCCCCTCAGAGGCGAACCAGGACACCGCAATCGAACCAATAATCAGCGCGACCGCCATAATGTACGCCATGCTCACCGGCAGTACGCCAGCGGCAATTGGGCGGAAGCGCTTGGTCGGGTGCGCACGGTCGGCCTCGACATCGCGGGCATCATTAATCAGGTAAATCGACGATGCTGCCATACAGAAGGCCACAAACGCCACCAGGATGTCGACGGTCAGCGTACCGATCGAACGTCCCGAGTCCATGATCTCGTTACCGGCTGCCAGTGGAGCCGCAATGACCAGGACGTTCTTCACCCACTGCTTCGGGCGAAGCGCCTTGATCATGCCGTCCAGCAGATTCTTCGGCGGATGCCCCTGCGGGTGCGCAGGCTCATCGATACCGGAAGTGTGCGGCTCAGACCCAATCCTTGATTGCGAAGCTTGCCGCTGGTTGGCCGACACATTGGCCAAGTTGTCGTTCTCCGCCTGTGTCACTGTGCATTCCTTTCCGCAATGGAGGGCTGTCCGCCCTGGTTGTGCTGCGCCTTTTTCGGCTCGATGACCTTATCACCTATCTTGTCCACCGCAAGAGCGGTGGCTGTACCCAGCGCTGCTCCGAGAGCGACATCGGTTGGGTAATGCACTCCCAGCACTAAGCGGGAGAGCATAATCGCCGGCACCCCCACGGCCGGTGCTGCCGGGTGACCCAACTTGGCAATCCCCACCAGCGCCGCTGTCGTCGACGTCGCGTGCGAGGACGGGAAACTCAGCTTGCTCGGTGTACCAACGCCGATTGCTATACGACGGTCATGGGGACGCGGGCGACGGACAATGCGCTTAAGCACCACCGATGCCGCATGCGAGGTAAAGGCGGCCACACCGACCTTTGCCCAGCCAATGCGTCGCTCCTTATCCACCGCCGCCCCGAGGGCAGCGAGCCCCATCCATCCAAGGGCGTGCTCACCGAAATAGCTCATGGCACGTGCGGTGGGCAGCACACCCGGGACGTCGTTAAGCGTGTGCTGAATATTAACGAGAACGTCGGACTCGCCGAACGGATCGCCTTTAATTTTCGAAGACATTCGCCCAGGCCTTCCTACTGGTCAGATGGTCATAGGCTGCGCGGTAGCGTGCCTGCATTTGCTCAAACCGCTCCTCAACCTGCTTTTGCAGCTCCCAGGATTCTTCCAGCAGAGCCTTGGCCTTGTCGCGGTCACGCTGGCGATACACCACGCCACGGCCATCAGCGGTGGTGACCGTTGCGCCATCCAGCCGCGACAGGGAGAACCAACGAGCCTCCAGCGGCGCCAGGTTTGCCTGCGGCACATCGTGGTGCTCGGAGTTTTCCGGGCGCACGCTGTGCAGCAGCCCCTTGGCCAGCCAACCGACCTTCTTCAGCTTGCCCAGACGACCACCGACGTCCTTTGTCGGAACCCCCGGGATACCGGAGGGCTTTGGCAGATCGCCTGCACTCGGCAACACAACCGCGTCGGGGAAGTTCTTGCGCAGCGCATTGATGCGCGGCAGCGAAGATTCGAGAATGTCGAACAGATGCTCCGGACCTGCCAGGAAGTCCTTCATAGCTTCATTCTGAATGGCGACAGTGGAGTACTCCAGGCACAGGAGGTGCTTGAACGTCGCCTTGCGCATGGAACGCACGATACCGGCAGCATTGCCCTCGTGCTGAAGAGCCGCGACGATCAAGCGGTTGCGCAGGTGGAAGTACGCCTGCCAATCAATCGCATCGTCCTTATCCGACCAGGCCATATGCCAAATTGCGACGCCCGGCCACGTGGCCGTCGGAAAGCCTGCCTTGCCTGCGCGCAAACCGTATTCGGCATCGTCCCACTTAATAAACAGTGGCAGTGGCTGACCGATTGTCTCAGCAGCGACGCGCGGAATCAGGCACATCCACCAGCCGTTGAACTCCACATCGATGCGACGGTGAAGGTCCTTCGAATCAACAACCTCACCGGTTGCGTTAGTGCCGTGCTCCCCGCGATCGCGCAGCGGATGCGCATAAAAGTCGTGGTCATAGTGGACGTGCGGAGCGGAAGTCCACATGAAGTCATGACGGCCGATGACTTCACCCATCGAGTGCAAGTGGCTGCGCTCCTGCAGGTTCAGCATCTGACCGCCGACCAGCATCGGGGACTTCGCGAACCGGCCAACAGCGACCGCGCGCAGAATGGAATCCGGTTCGATGGCGATGTCGTCATCCATGTAGAGGATGAACGGGCTATCGGTCGCACGCTTCGAATCCGAATCCGGACCCCCCAGGGCCTCGTACATAATGCGGGAGTACCCGCCAGAGCCACCGAGATTTCCCTGCGGGAAGATACGCAGGCGGTCACCGAAGTGCTCGGCGACAGTATCGAAGCCCGGCTCGTCTGCCGGATGCTTGGTGCCCTGGTCAGGCATCAAAACAGCGTCGATAATGGCATCGACTTCCGGATCCGAGGACAGCGCCTCAAGAGCAGCAACTGCATCGGTCGGGCGATTGAACGTCGGGATACCGATAGTGACGCGCCCCTCCGGCGCCGGATGCTCCGTGCCGTCCGGGTACGTCTGGCTCGGCGCCTCGATATCGGAGTACCAACCTGCGGAGTGGATTACCACGTCCGTCTCACAGGTGAGGTCGAACCAAATCCAGCCGCCGTCTTCAAATTGCGTCAGCGGTACTGGGATTTCGCAAACATGCACATCCTTGCCGTCCACCTTGGCTTCTGCGCCTTCAGCCGCTGCACCCAGGTCACCGACAACTTCGCCGGTCACGGCGATACGCGCACCGTCAATCTTCGAACGGTAGATGTCCACGCGCGCGGTACCGGACAGCTCCAGGCGCAGGACAACATTGTCCAGATTCGTCCACCGGCGCCAGTAGCTGGCCGGAAACGCATTGAAGTAGGTTTCAAAACTAACTTCATCACCCGCCGGAATGGTGGCTGACGTGCGCGAATGCGCTTGCACACGACCGGCATTAGTTCCCGGCTCAACCAAGTAGAGCGAGCGGACATCACGTGGCTCACCCAACTTTGGCAGCAGAATCCGCTGCAGGCGTTCAACGGCAAGGCTTGACGACGTTGTCGGGGTATGTGTCCGCTTTTGTTCAGGCTGTGATGCCATGAGACGTATCAACCACTTTCCGAAAGGTCTACCGGGGATGTTGCCGCCGATAAGTTACCGACGTTTCTATCTCATAGCATCCTAGTGCCCGTGGCGGATTGCCTCTTGTTGCCACGCTAGCGACAGCCCAGAATGTGAAAGCCCCTAAGCGCGGCGGACTATCTGCTGCGCATAGGGGCTTTTCGTTCAGGTTCTAGTTTTAAGCTCCGAGGAAACCTTCGATGCGGGCCTTGGAGTTCTGGAGGTTACGATCCCAGGTCGGCCAATCGTGGATACCGGTCTGCTCGTATTCAAACGTGGCATTCAGACCGGAGGTACGAGCACGCAACTCAAACTCGCGGGTGGACAAGCGGGACAGCGACTCCAGCGCAACGCCACCGGCCTTCGGGACGACACGGTAGAGGTTCTTCGGGTCACGAACCTCATCCGGAACACCATTTGCCGAGGTAATAACCAGATCCAGCCCCTTCATCTTCTCGACGTTCAGGTACGGATCATTGCGGACACGCTCCGCTGACATAGGCGCACCCCACATGTCGAAGGAGCTGTAGCCAGCCGACAGCTGAGCAGCCTCAATTGCAGTGGTCATACCCGGCGCGGTGGTGTGCAGGTAACCGGAGAAGGCAAGAGCCTGACCGAACTGGTCTCGGTGGTTGTATGCCAGCGACAGCGCCGCAGATGCGCCCATGGACAGACCTGCAATGGAGTTACCAGTGCGGGAAATGCCGAACTCACGCTCAAGGTAAACCGGCAATTCCTGGGTTAGGAAGGTCTCCCACATGTTTACAAACGGACCGTGCACACTAACCGACGGACGCTTCCAGTCGGTGTAGAAGCTACCGCCACCACCACCGGGGATAACAAGGTTGACGTTGGATCCCTCAAAAGTACGTGGGGCGTTACCGTGCTCCACCCAGTCAGAGGCATCAGCCGGGCTACGCAGGCCATCTAGCAGGTAGAGAGCCTTGTTACCGCCATTGGCAGAGGCCACAATCTGAACCGGAATATTACGATCCATGGCCGGCGAATAAACCTGGCACTTCTGGGTGAAGTACTGGTACGAATCCCATTCACAACCCGGGCGCAGCGAACCTCGGTCGCCCGCCGCGCTCGCGGCCGGCGCCATGGTCAATGCAGACGCAGCCACAGCTACTGCGGACGCAACGGCTGCAACCTTTCGGCGCCAACCACGGAAAGTAGAGGTGATTTTCACGTGTGCATTCTCCTCACAATGTGCGACTCCCCACGGCCGGTGGGAGCTATCAGGCGTGTTTCCTCTTCAGGGAATTACCTTAAGAAACAATAAAACTTTTACAAACCTACCCGCATTCACTGTTGTTTTCCAGCAGAACACGTCGAAACCCCACCTTTCGGCGGGTTCCGGTACTCGCGTTTCTACTGCGCAAGCTCACGCGACTCCCGCGCCCCACGCCAGGTAATAATTGCGCCAGCCGCCGCGATCAGCACGATGCCCAGCGCCATGGACCAGGTCACTCGGTCACCGGAAAACGCCCAGCCCAGGATTGCGCCGATAACTGGATCCAGTGCAAAGAGCGTGCCGACGACCGCCGCTGAGACAATCCCCGCAGCGATGGTGTCCATCACGTAGGGAATAACAGCACCGATGAACCCAGAAATAACGATGGTGGCCCACATCGAACCGTCGACAAGCGGTGCGGCGGAAACTGAGAAGGGCGCGAGCACGATTGCTGCGACGACCACTGACAGCGCCAGGTCAGGCATGCCGCCGCCCTCGGTGCTGCCCATTCGGGCGGAAAAGAGCGTGTAGGCGCCGAAGAAGATCGCGCCGATTGCGGCGTAACCAATGCCGATAGGGTCCAGGTCATTTGAGGGCTGGGCGATTAGGGCAACGCCGATGAAAGCGACGATGGCCCACAGGCGGGATCGCCACATCTTCAGTCCCAGGAAAGACACGACGCAGGGGCCAAGGAAGTCGATGTTGACGGCGACGCCCTGCGGGAGGCGGGCGATGGCGGCGTAAATCATCATGCTCATCATGCCCATAGCGATGCCGTAGACCACGATGTTGATGACGCGAGCGCGGGTCATCCCGGACAGCTTTGGCCGGAACAGAACCACCATGATGATGGCGGCGGCGGTCATGCGCAGGCCCGATATGCCCGGCGCGCCGACCGTGGAAAGCATGCCCGTGACCAGCACGGCCGCGGCCTGGGTGCCAAGAGAACCGATGAGAACCAGAATTACGGGAGCCACTGGCAGGGTGAGAAACTTGTTCACACGCTGCAGCAATGGCCCCTGCTGGGGAACCTGCCCAGCTCCCTGCTGGGGAACCTCGGTTTGGCTTTTCTCACGCGACACTCGCGCAATACTAGCGCGGGAGCCGCAAGCGACAAACTAGTGTCCGCGCTCCTGCTCGATTGCTTCGCCGTCGTTGAAGAACGGCGCAATCTTGTTGTCGAACATCGACAGTGCAGAACCGATGGCCATGTGCATGTCCAGGTACTGGTAGGTACCCAGGCGACCACCGAAGAGAACCTTGTTCTCCTGCGCTTCTGCTGCGGCGAGCTTGCGGTAGGCCTCCAGCATCCCGCGATCTTCCGGGGTGTTGATCGGGTAGTACACCTCGTCGCCATCGTCGGCGAAGCGGGAGTATTCCTTAACAATTACCGTCTTGTCCTTGACGTAATCGCGCTCCGGGTGGAAGTGGCGGAACTCGTGGATACGGGTGTACGGCACATCCGCGTCGTTGTAGTTCATCACTGGAGTGCCCTGGAAGTCGCCGGTGTTGACAACCTCCATCTCGAAGTCCAGCGTGCGCCATCCGAGCTTGCCCTCTGCGTAATCGAAGTAGCGGTCCAGCGGGCCGGTGTAGACGACCGGAGCATCCGGGGAGACAGCGCGCAGCTCGTCGCGCACCTCGAACCAGTCGGCATCGACAACGACGTCAATCTTGTCGGAGGTCACCATGTTTTCCAGCCAGGCGGTGTAGCCGTCGACAGGCAGACCTTCGTAGGTGTCGTTGAAGTAGCGGTTATTGAAGGTGTAGCGAACGGGCAGACGGGTGATGTTTCCGGCCGGCAGGTTCTTCGGGTCGGTCTGCCACTGCTTGGCGGTGTAGTGCTTGACAAAGGCCTCGTACAGCGGGCGGCCAATCAGGGAGATGGCCTTTTCCTCAAGGTTCTTCGCGTCCTGCGGATCCAGGCCATCGGTCTGATCCTTAATCAGCTGGCGAGCCTCGTCCGGGCTGTAGTACTTGCCGAAGAACTGGTTGATCAGCCCCAGCCCCATCGGGAACTGGTACGCGGTGCCCTTGTACATAGCGAACACGCGGTGCTGGTAGTCGGTGAAGTCAGTGAACTGGTTGACGTAGTCCCACACCCTCTTATTAGAGGTATGGAACAGGTGCGCACCGTACTTGTGCACCTCGATGCCAGTCTCCGGCTCTGCCTCCGAGTAGGCGTTGCCGCCGATGTGGTTGCGGCGTTCGACAACGAGCACGCGCTTACCCAGCTCATTGGCGGTCCGCTCAGCAACGGTCAAACCGAAGAAACCCGAGCCGACCACGATGAGGTCGTAGGTGTTGTCCTTGATGTCCTGTAGGGACTTCGGAGCAAATTCATTGGCAGTGGTGTTCTTTTCGCTACTCACGCCTTAAAACCTATTGCATTTCCATCCGGTTTGCGGGTGTACACGCGGGCTTTACGACGTCCACGTGAGCCCAACCCAACGTTCGTTTGGTCACATTATTTGATAATTTTCCCAAAATTAACGGGGAAACACAGATGTCTCACTAGATTTTTTTAGTCACACTGGTAACATCCTCCTCAGAATTTTCTGTTGCTTTGCAACTTTCCTTCCCTTCGACCCCGGGGTAGGCCTCGGGTCGACAACCCTGTACCCCATTTTTTTTGGAGCTTTTACCGTGCCAACTCGCCGTCGCATCAATGCCCCGTCGATGGGCCGTCGCACCTTCCTCTATGGACTGGCAGCTACTACTGCCGCAGCTCCACTAGCAACATGGGGTATTCGCCAGGCCCCTACCCTGGTTGAAAGCCCAGGCGCCGGCCCCATCGCGGCCAAGATCTCGACATCGCCGCTGGTTGACGCTGTCACGATGATGATTGACGACGCAGCCGTCGGCGCGCATGCCATTACCGATGCCCTGCACCCGCTTCGCGGATTCGTGAAGGACATCACCCGCGACGAACCGTTCTCCCAGTTCGCCCTGACCTGGCCGGGCGATGACAACCTGCAGCTTTACGTTCGCGCCGAACGCGAAGATGGCAGCTTTGGCCCGTGGTTCCACGCTGATTCTCACGGCCCGATGAATAACTCCGGACAGTCCGGCACCGAGCTGCTGTTCGTTGAGCCCACCAGGCGCGTGCAGGTGTCGACCGTCGGACTGAACCTCCTCGAGGGCCTCGATCCGCGCAACATCATTGGTATCGACAACCTTGACCCCGCCACTATCGGCGGTGGCCTGCAGGAACTCGTCAGTGCTACGGCCGCGTTGTCCCTCAACGCCGTCCAGGCAGTTTTCATCGACGGCGTAGAGCAGGTCGGCGAGGTCATTCAGCCAGTTGCGTACGAGTCGTCGATTGCTGGCGCTCCAAATGTAATCAGCCGTGCAGCGTGGGGTGCAGATGAGTCCATCCGCAGCGGTTCGAGCTCCTACAGCACCTTCAAGGGCACGTGCATCCACCACACCGCGGGTTCCAATAACTACTCAGAGTCGCAGGGACCAGCCATTGTCCGAGGCATTTACGCCTACCACGCAAAGACGCTGGGCTGGGGCGATGTTGGCTACAACGCGTTGGTCGATAAGTACGGCAACATCTACGAGGGGCGCTACGGCGGCCTGGACAAGAACATCGAAGGCGCGCACGCAGGTGGCTTCAACAACGGCACCTTCGGTATTTCGGTGATGGGCAATCACGACCAGCTGGAGATTCCGGATGCGGCCGTCACTGCACTCGGCGAGATGGTCGGCTGGCGCATGAAGGTCGGTGGCGTCGATCCGATGTCCACCGCCGCACTGACCAGCGCCGGCTACTCGAAGGCACGCTACAGCTCCGGCCAGACCGTGAACCTCCCGGCCATCTTCGGCCACCGCGACACCGGCTACACCTCATGCCCGGGCACCTTCGGCTACCAGCAGATGGATGCCATCCGCGCTGCAGCCAAAGCCAAATTTGATGGCGCTGGCGGAGCGGGCATCGCCGGCCGCTCGACGGATCCGAACAACCAGGACGGAGAGTCCGCCGGCATTCCGCCGCTTCCGGGCTCCGGCGAGTCGGGCGACAACGGCGGTTCCCTCGGAAACGTGGAAACCCCCACGCCAGGCGAGGTTCTTGGTGAATTTCTAACTGATTCCCTGCCAGCCAACCCTGCCGAAGCTACGCAGGCCTGGTTCACACCTCAGAACTAAGTCCCCGCTTATCCACAACAGGCATAACCACATCACATTTGTGGTGTAGCACCAGATCTTCGCAATCACCCAGGAGTTATTACCGTGTTTAGTCGCCGCCGCATCAATCGCCGCGCAGGTGCCAAGCAATCCTTGGTACTCGCTGCCGTGGCGACCCTTGCCCTGACACCCGTCGCCGTTGTCGGCGCAGGTGCCGCTTATGACCTCATCGAGGAAAACGGCGCCGGCCCCATCGATCCGATCGTCCAGAGCAAGTCGCTTGCAGACAGCGTCTCCGTTCTCGTCGAAGACGCGGCAATCGCAACGCAGTCGCTTGCCGACGAGGCTCATCCCAACCGCGGTGTCGTCAAGGAAATTACCTCCGATACCGAGTTTTCCCAGTTTGCACTGACGTGGGCCGGTGACCCTGATATCGCCAGCTTCGTCCGCGCCGAGCGCGCCGACGGCTCCTGGTCCGACTGGTTCAGCGTCGACCCGGACTACCCCGCTGAAGGCAATGGCAACGGCCTGAACGGAACTGAGCTCATCTACATCGAGCCAACCAAGCGTGTTCAGGTTTCCACCCACGGACTCAACATCTTCGGCCCGGGTTCCGGCGTGGATCTGAAGGACATCAAGGGCGCTGAGAAGTTGGACCTGTCCAAGCTCAACCTCGACGAAATTAATGCCGAGGGCGCCAAGAAGGCCGTGGAGGATGCAAAGGAATCCGCTACGGATGAAGCCAAGAAGGCCGTGGAGGCCGTTGACGATGCCGCTTCCGACTACCAGCAGACTCCGGATGCAGCTCCTGAGGACGCACTCGATGACCCGACGGCTCCGAGCGCTAATGACACTGCAGATTTGGACTCGCCGAACCTCCCGGTGAAGTGGACGGACATCGAGCCGGTCGCCGATGAACTGCCAATCGACCAGGTCGACGCAGTGCTAATCGACGGCCAGGCTGCTGCATCCGGCATCGACCCAATTGTGGATGCCAAAAATGTCACGGGCATGCCGAAGGTCATTACCCGTGCCGGCTGGGGTGCCAACGAAAATAACCGCTGTAAGGGCGCGGACTACGACAGCAAGCTTGTCGGTGCCACCGTGCACCACACCGCTGGCTCAAACAACTACACCGAGAGCCAGTCCGCTGGTATCGTCCGCGGCATTTACCAGTACCACGCACAGACTCTGGGCTGGTGCGACATCGGATACAACGCCCTTGTCGACAAGTACGGCAACATCTTCGAGGGCCGCTACGGTGGCCTGGATAAGAATGTCCAGGGCGCACACGCAGGTGGCTTCAACACCGGTACTTTCGGCATCTCCATGATGGGAAACTACACTTCGGTTGCTCCCAGTGAGGCTGCACTGAATTCGGTGGGCAACATGATTGGTTGGCGTCTGAAGGTCGCCGGCATCAAGCCGACCGGCCAGATTCAGATGACTTCGGGTGGCACCAGCTACTCCAAGTATGGATACGGCAAGCAGGTCACTCTGCCGACCATCTTCGCGCACCGCGATGTTGGTAACACCACCTGCCCAGGTGATGCTGGCTACGCCCAGATGGGCAAGATCCGCTCGATTGCCGAGAAGAAGTACAACAGCCTGAACAGCGGAAAGATTGACAATGAGGGCCCAGATGGCTTGATTGACCTCCTCGTTCCGCAGGATGAAAAGGGCGATAAGACCGCCGAAGACGCAGATTCGCAGTCGACCGGATCGACCGAGTCAACCGAGTCGAGCACGTCGACCTCTACCACCTCGGCCACTTCGACCACTTCGGCATCCACGGGCGCGTCCGCCACCTCGTCCTCCGAGAAGTCCTCGAGCGCATCGAGCACCACTTCGTCGACAACGTCGAGCTCCGACTCGACCACCTCGGGCACTTCGAATACCTCGGAGCCAACCGACGCCACGAACACCAGTGACACTGCTACGGCTGACTCCTCCGCACCGTCGGCAAGCGAGCAGAGCAACTCCTCCTCGCCGAGCGCATCCGACGAGCAGCAGAAGGCACAGGCTCTGGAGACAGTCTCGGGTGCACGTTCGATGCTGGCCTCGGCGCTGGGCATGCTCGGCGCACCGGGTCTGGGGCAGACCGCCGATGCGATTCTGGGTGCGGTTGGACGCTCGATTGAAAACGGCCCGTCGATTGCTGACCTGCCGGTTCTGATTGACCAGATCATCACTATCAATGAGCAGAACGACCTGGCTGCCGAATGGCGCCAAGTTTCCGAGGAAATGGGCTCGGTTCTCGGCTACGCGATGTCCGGTATCCAGAGCGGTTCTACCGTGGCGAACAATGCTGGCCAGGCCGATGCCCTGCGCTACGTGAAGTTCTCCAACGGCGTAATCACCGACTCCGACACCACCGGCGCTCACGCCATCTGGGGCAAGATTGCTAATGAGTGGGCCCGCCAGGGCTTCGAGGTCGGCAAGCTGGGCGCTCCGACGAAGACCCAAGTGGTCGATGGAAACATCGAGCGCGCTGAGTTCCAGAACGGTTCAATCACCTTCGACCGCACCACCGGCGAAGTCAAGACCGAGCTGAAGTAAACGCTGCAGTAAACCTGAAGCAGACGCTGTCGAGCGCTGGGTGAGCTAGCTGGCGCGGGGAAACCGCGAGGTTAGCTAGAACCAGCGCTCCAGCACACGAGCAACACCGTCATCATCATTGGTGGCGGTGATTTCGTCTGCAATCTCCTTGACGTTGTCAGCCGCATTGCCCATGGCCACACCCGTGCCCGCCCACGACAGCATCTCGATATCGTTCGGCATGTCACCGAAGCAGACCACATCTTTCGCGGTCGCTCCGACCAGTTCAGACACGTATTCCAGCCCGGCGCGCTTAGTCACGCCCGGCGCGGACACCTCCAACAGCCCGTCCGGCATGGAGTAGGTCACGTGCGCCAGGCTCGCGTCAATTGCGGGGGCTACCAGCTCATGCAGCTGGGCACTGTTCACATCTGAGTTTCGCAGCAAGAGTTTCGTCGCGGGTTCTGACAACACGGCCTCTTCAGCAAGCTCACCGTGCTCATCCGATTCCCACGCATGGTCATAGGACGGCGCCACCACAAAAAGCTCATCGATGGCATCATTCGCCGACGTCCCAGCGCGCTCTGCCGCAATGCCGATTCCACCGATGGATCGCGTCGCTTCGCGCGCATGCTTGACGACGTATCGCAGCGTCTCCGGCTTCAACGTGTTGGCGGCAACTACTTCATCACGACCGGAGTCGTAAATCACCGCGCCATTGGCACACACGCACAACGGCTGTACCGGCAGCTGCTCGAGCACTGGTTGCAACCACCGAGCCGGCCTTCCCGTGGCCAGTACCAACGGGGTTCCGCGGCGTAGCATTCGCGTGACGGCCTGTCGCAGGCGGGGAGTTACCCGCTCCCGAGAGTCGATGAACGTCCCGTCAATATCCGAAGCTACGAGTAGTGGATGTAGTCTCTCGGTCACTTCGAACTACTTGCCGTCCTCGCTGTTGCCATCCTCACCGTCATCGCAGAACCGGTCGTGCAACAACTGCAGCGTTGCGGCTACTCCCCCATGCTCGACAGTGTCAATTACCCAATCCGCGTTCTTCAGCAGCGACCAGTCCGCATCGGCCATAACTACCGGCATGCCGACACGCTGTGTGGCTTCCTCAAAGTTCGAGCGACCGGCAAAAAGAATCGCGGTTTCTTCCTTGCGAGCCTGCTTGCGCAACGTGCTAACCACCGCATTTGTGACGTCCAGCTTGCTGGCGCCCTCCGGAAGTTCCACGACCTGCAGGTCAACCGATTCCAAAGCCGATAGATTCGGCTTGTCTCCCGACTCGTGCAGAACAACGATTGTGGCTCCGACATCACCGAGCTGCTGCAAGGCCTTGATAGTTTCTTCGCTGATCGTGCCCGCGTCGTCGGCAAGCGATGCGGGGTAATCGAAGATAAACGTCTCCGGCTGAGCGGTGATGAGCCTGTTCAAGCGTTGTGGAAGCTTGTCGCGAATCATCATCGACTGGCCGATAAGACGGTAAACGGTCTGCTGCGTCTGTTCGACACCAGAGGCGGAGGCCTTCTCTAGCTGCACGTACGCTTCGCGGAACGTCACGCGCATCGAATCCGTGGCAGTACGCACGGACTCTTTGCTCTCTTTGGCACCGGCGACGACATCATCAGCCATCTGTTCCACAGACTGACGGAACTGCGCCAACAGGGCGGTCGTTTGCTCCCTTCGGCGAGCAGACTCCGCGCTCATCGTTTGCGAGGCATCGAGGAACTGTTGCCTGGTCTGATCGCCGAACTCACGCGCCGACTCGGCTAGCTTTTCCTTGAATGCAGCCAGGTCACCGCGCAAATGACGGATACGCTGGCGCTCTTCTTCGACTTTCAGGTCCTCTGCCTGGGCCTCTTCGAAAGTCGGTGCGCCACCGCCAAGACGAGCCGGCACCCAGTAGGCGCCCTCCGGCAGGGGACCTTCTTCAGCTGCGTACTCGTCCCAGAGCTGGCGGACGCCCTGGTCCATGATTTCGTGTAGCTTTTCGGTGGCTTCTGCCGGATCCCCCTCCGGAGTCCACGGTGGCAAAACCGTAATGTGAATCGGAGTATTGCTGCGGCCGAGATGCTTGGGGTGCCCCTTCGTCCACACGCGCTGGGATCCCACAATCAGCACAGGGATGATGGGCTTGCCGGTACGCTGCGCCATACGCACCGCACCGGACTTCAGATTCTTGACTTCAAAGCTGCGCGAGATAGTCGACTCCGGGAAGATACCTACCAACTCGTCGTTTTCCAGCTTCGCGCAGGCCTCTTCGAAAGACTTGGAGCCGTCAGTGCGGTCGACCGGAATGTGCTTACAAGCACGCATGATTGGTCCTGCGATTGAATGGTCGAAGACTTCCTTTTTCGCCATAAAACGGACAAAACGGCGGTGCTTGCGGAATGGAAGACCGACATAGGTGAAGTCCATGTATCCGGTGTGGTTAGTAACGAGAACGGCACCAGAGTCTTTCGGCACGTTTTCCCAGCCCTTAACGGTGAACTTCAAACCTTGGGCAAAGAAGACGGTGCGCGCCAATCCGATAATCGTTAAGTACACAGGATCCTTGAACATGGCCTTTACTCTACAATCTTTCGCACCCCTTAGCGGGGCAATATGTACTGGTATCTGAGACTCGTGAACAAATGTCGTTACAGGCTCATATTCATGTGTAAATCCGAGCGCAGCTCCAGTCATCGCCCCTCAAATACACCACACGCCCGCCGTGCACTCATTGCCCACCCATCAGCTATCTTTGACACCCCCATTATGGGGGTTTCTATCGCCAACTGACTTTCATTCTAAAAGTAGTAAATCTCTATTAACATAGCCATCTACCTGCGGAAAATCGGACAACATTACTGGCGCGATTTTCTTGGCTTTTTGCCCCATTGTTTATATCTACGTAACCGTAGGTTAGCGCTCGCAAGTAGGCGGATTTTTGGTAACGTGAGCCGTGAGCCGAGAAACTCTCTTCGACGAATAAACAACGCCCCCACCGGGAAGGATTGGAAAATGTCGTCCTCTTCATCTCTCGCCCCATCTGCAGTTCTGAACAAAGAACAGCATGAAAAGACCTGGGAGAAATTCGGTACCGAGCAATACGACGTCGTCATTATCGGCGGCGGTTCTGTAGGCGCTGGCGCTGCACTCGATGCCGCAACCCGTGGTTTGAAGACTGCGGTCATTGAAACTCGTGACTTCGCAGGCGGTACCTCTAGCCGCTCCTCCAAGATGTTCCACGGCGGTCTGCGCTACCTGCAGATGTTGGACTTCCGCCTGGTAGCTGAATCCCTGCGCGAGCGCGAACTGTCCATGTCGCATCTGGCACCGCACCTGGTTAAGCCACTGCGCTTCGTCTTCCCTCTGACTCACCGCGTATGGGAGCGTCCGTTCATGGCATCGGGCTTCTTCCTTTACGACGTCATGGGTGGCGCCAAGCAGGTTCCGATGCAGAAGCACTACTCCCGCAAGGGAACCCTGAAGCAGGCTCCGGGCCTGAAGGAAGATGCCGTGGTCGGTGGCGTTCGCTACTACGACACTCTGGTTGACGATGCCCGTCACACCATGACTGTCCTGCGCACCGCTGCTCACTTCGGCGCTGACGTCCGCACCTCCACCCAGGTTGTCGACTTCGTGAAGGAAGGCGAGCGCATCGTCGGCGCGAAGCTCCTTGACACCGACACTGGCGCGACCACCACTATCCGCGGCAGCGTTTTCGTCAACGCCACCGGCATTTGGTCCGATGAGATTGAGAAGCTGGCTGGCGTCACCGGCAAGTTCCGCGTCCACACCTCCAAGGGTGTCCACATTGTTATTCCGAAGTCCGCTCTTGAGGGCTCGGTGGCAATGACCTTCGTGACTGAGAAGTCCGTCCTGTTCGTTATCCCGTGGGGTGAGTACTGGATTATCGGTACCACCGACACCGACTGGACCATGAACCTGGCCAACCCAGCGGCTACCCGCGCTGACATCGACTACATCCTCGATCACGTCAACGCCAAGGTTCGCCGCCCAATTACTTACGACGACATCGTCGGTGTCTACTCGGGTCTGCGTCCACTGGTGGAAGGCGACTCTGACTCCACCACTAACCTCTCCCGTAACCACGCTGTTGCCCACGTTGCCCCGGGCATGGTTTCCGTCGCAGGCGGTAAGTACACCACCTACCGCGTCATCGGCGCTGACACCATCGACGCTGCAGTCCAGGATGTTCCGCGCAAGGTACCGGAGTCCGTCACTGCAGATGTCCCGCTGCTCGGTGCTGACGGCTACCACGCACTGAACAACCAGAAGCCAGCACTGGCCAAGCAGTTCGGTATCACCGAGAAGCAGGTCGAGCACCTGCTCAACCGCTACGGCTCCCTCATCTACGAGGTTCTGGCTCCGGCAGCCGAGGACAAGTCCCTGCTCGAGCCGCTGGAGGCCGCTGAGCAGTACATGCGCGCTGAGGTTCTCTACGCAGTGACTCACGAAGGCGCAATGCACCTTGACGACATTCTGGAGCGCCGCCTGCGTGTCTCCATGGAATACGCACACCGCGGCGTAGACAGCGCCCGTGCTGCAGCAGAACTGGTTGCCCCTGCTCTGGGCTGGGACAAGGAAACGATGGAGAAGGAAATCAAGGTCTTCATCGAGCGCGTCGAAGCAACTCTGGCAGCTGAGCATGAACTGACCGACAAGGCCGCTAACGAGATTGCAGCTCACGCAGTGGAGACTCGCGCAGACGTCGACGTCAGCCTCGACCGCTAGTTCATTTCCCACCCTCCCCTAGGTGGCCATACGAGTTAGCTCTTGAATGGCCGCCAGCGCTGTAGCCACAACGAAATAGCTTCCTTCTTGGAAAACGGCTTCGCACTTCAAAGGGCTGATGGGGTCGAAATAAAAGTGCCGGCGAAAAATAGTTTCTCGCCGGCATTTCTTATACCTAAAGAATTCTACGTTGCAAGATTCATCGTGGCCTTGCCCGGTCACGACTCACAGAGAGTTTCTACATCTCATGGAGACAATCACAGGATCCCAGGCATTTTTCTGGGAGTTTTTCGGAACCGCTATTCTAATCCTGCTCGGTAACGGAGTCTGTGCCTCTATCAACCTCCGGACAACCCGCGCTGCAAATGCAGGCTGGTTGGGCATTGCCTTCGGTTGGGGTATGGCCGTTTTCGCTGGTGCATCTATTGCCGACGTATCCGGTGGGCACTTGAACCCAGCGGTAACCGTTGCCCTGGCAGTCAAAGGCAGCCTTGCTTGGAGCCTGGTCCCCTACTATGCCGCAGGTCAGCTGTTGGGCGCATTCGTAGGTGCAATCCTGGCATGGGCCGCGTTTAAGCAGCTGTTCGATGCCAATGGCGTTGACGACAACGGCAATCCGACCAATGCAAATGCCGAGACCGGTGGCAACTTCTTCACCGTACCGATTCATCCAAATAACTTCTGGAATGCCGTCACCGAGTTCATCGCGACCTTCGTTCTGCTCGCATTCATACTGTTCGGCCCAGCCGGCGGCGAGCTTGGTCCGCTGACCTACTTCGGTGTCTCGTTCATCATTGTGTCGATTGGTCTTTCCCTTGGTTCCCCGACCGGATACGCCATCAACCCTGTTCGTGACCTCGGCCCCCGTTTGGCCTACGCTTTTGTGCTCCCGATTAAGGGCAAAGGCGATGCGAACTGGGCATATGCATGGGTCCCGATTGTCGCACCGATGCTGGCAGCCGTGGCTGCAGGCGCTCTTGCCTTTGCCATCGGATAACGGGAATATGAGAGTCATCGCACAATAAAATAGCGCAAGCCTGAAAACTCACATTTACACACAATTTCGCTAGGAGTATCCCCCATGATGCACAGCAAATATGTCCTCGCCATTGACCAGGGAACTACTTCCACCCGCTGCATCATCTTCAACCATGACGCAGAAATCGTCACTGTCGCGCAGATGGAGCACAAGCAGATTTTCCCGGAAGAGGGCTGGGTCGAGCACGACGCTCAAGAGATTTGGACGAACACTAGGCGCGTAGTCAGCGAGGCGCTCGCTGATTGCGACATTTCCTCCCAGGATATTGAGGCAATCGGTATCACCAACCAGCGAGAAACCACTGTCGTCTGGGACAAGCACACTGGTGAACCGGTTTACAACGCCATCGTCTGGCAGGACACCCGCACGAACACCATCTGCAAGGAACTCATGGGGGATGAAGGCCCGGACCGCTGGCGTGAGACCACGGGCCTGCGCATCAACTCCTACCCGGCTGGGCCGAAGGTGCGCTGGATCCTCGACAACGTTGAGGGCGCTCGCGAAAAGGCTGAGGCTGGCGACCTGCTCTTTGGCACCATCGACACCTGGCTGCTGTGGAACCTCACCGGCGGCGCAGAGGGTGACAACGGCGAATCTGCAGTCCACGCAACGGACGTCACCAACGCATCCCGTACTCTCCTGATGGACCTCAAGACCCTCGAGTGGGACGAGGACATTTGCCGTGAAATTGGCATTCCGATGTCGATGCTGCCGGACATCCGCCCGTCAGTAGGCAACTTCGGTCGCGTTCGCGCCCGCGATGCTCTGTCTGGCCTGCCCATTACGGGTATTCTCGGCGACCAGCAGGCCGCCATGTTCGGCCAGGGTTGCTTCGGCGAGGGCGATACCAAGAACACCTACGGCACTGGCCTGTTCATGCTGATGAATACCGGCGAAAACCCGAAGTGGTCCGAGCACGGCCTCATCTCCACGGTCTGCTACCAGGTCGAGGGAGAGAAGCCGGTCTACGCTCTCGAGGGATCTGTCTCCATGGGTGGCGCCCTTGTTCAGTGGCTGCGTGACGAGCTGCAGATGATTCCAAATGCCGCTTCCATCGAGAACAAAGCAAAGAGCGTTAAGGACAACGGTGGCGTGTACATCGTGCCGGCCTTCTCTGGTCTCTTCGCTCCTCGTTGGCAGCCAGACGCCCGTGGCGTCATCGTCGGTCTGACTCGCTTCGTCAACCGCAACCACATCTCCCGCGCTGTGCTGGAAGCCGCTGCGTACCAGACCCGTGAGGTTCTCGATGCCATGGTCGCAGAATCTGGCACGGACATCACGACGCTGAGTGTTGATGGTGGCATGACCATGAACGAGTTCCTCATGCAGTTCCAGTCCGACATCCTGGATGTCACTGTGACACGCCCGAATAACATTGAAACCACGGCTCTTGGTGCTGCATATGGTGCAGGCCTGGGCGTTGGCTTCTGGTCGAGCTTGGATGAGGTCAAGGCTCACATCACAATCGACAAGAAGTGGCGTCCGAAGATGGAGGCCGAAGAGCGCGATCGTCTGTTCCACCAGTGGAACCGTGCTGTTGAACGCACCTACGGCTGGGTTGAGGATACGGATGTTGAGGAGGCGCCGAAGCCTGAATAAGTCCTCGTAAGAGCCTAAAAATGGCTCGG
>NZ_KV834035.1:341551-381419 GCF_001837775.1 Corynebacterium sp. HMSC073H12
GGTTTTCCGAGCCATTTTTATTATAAATTCAGGACTTGTTTGTTATAATAAAATCATTATAACTACCCCCTCCACCTCGATTGAAAACAGGAAAGAGCAATCATGCGTCGCGCATCGATTTTCACTGCGAGTGTGACCACCGCCCTGACTTTGGCCCTGGCCACCCCGGCAGCATCAGCCGCCCCAACGGATTTCATCAAGAACCCGCTGGAACCGACCCCTGACCCGCAGTCCACCGCGATGGTCGAGTTGCCAACCACCCCGGCACCAACCACTACGGTTGACGGACGCCACGTTACGGTCACCGACGGCTACATGACCTCACAGGATGGCAAGGGCACCCAGATTTACTGGAAGTCCAACACCATCCCGAATGCCAAGGCCACTGTCGTCGTCGTGCATGGCGCTGCAGAGCACCTGGGTCGCTACGAGTGGGTAACCGGCAAGCTGCTGAATGCCGGCTACAACGTCTACCGTCTCGACCACCGCGGTCACGGCCACACGGGCCAGGTTGAAGGCACTCCAGTTGCTCGTGGCCACATCGATGATTTCCACTCGCTTGTCGATGACCTGCACATGCTCGTCGAAAAGGCCAAGGCGGAGAACCCGAGCACGAAGACCTTCCTGCTCGGCCACTCCATGGGCGGTCTTGCTGTGGACTTCCACGGCATCAAGTACCCAGGCAGTGTCGATGGCATTGTCGCCAATGGCGGTGGCGCTCTTTTCAACCCCTACGGCGGCACAGACAAGGGCGAAACGATTACCCCGGAAGCCATGACCGATGTCCAGCGCGAGGCGCAGCCGACGATTTACCAACGCCTGCCGTTCCAGGACATGACTACTTTCAACACGCGCATGCTCAAGGAAGTACCGAACCGTACCGAGATGCGCGCCCCCTCGCTGCCGGGCACTGACCTGATTCAGGTTGGCAACCCGCTGGGTGCGAAAACCTCTTCTTCCCAGGCAGTGCGCGATGAATACGGCACTGATCCGTACAATAACTCCAAGCTCTCGCTCGGCATGGCTCAGCAAATGGCATTTGCCGCCACCTACAACGGCACCAACTCCGTCGACTTTGTTGAGCCGACCCTGGTCATGATGGGTGGCCAGGATGAGATTGTGCCACCGTTCTTCTCGCGTGACTGGTACAACGGTATCTCGTCCACCGACAAGCAGCTGATTGAGTTCGAAGGCCAGTTCCACGAGGTATTCAATGAACCGGCACAGCACCAGGCCATTGCGACGGCTATTGCATGGCTTGATGCGCGCATCTAATTGAGGGCTTAATAGGAACCGAACCGCTTCCTAGCTGTTACGAGTTCTTCCTAGAGCTAACCCGGTGGGATGAGGGGCGATTGTCTTTTGACAATTGCCCCTCATTTTTGTTTGTTCTGTTCTCTGCCAGCTATATAGGCGTTCAGTACTTGGCAATACAAACTACCGGGGGTATAGTTGGCATTACAAGGTACTAGGTATGAAAAGGCTTCTGCTCGAACAGCTTCCCTCTACCGCCGGAAAGAGAGCACAACGCGATGCCCAAACGTCCACAAACACAACTGAAGAAGGGAGTACTTGAGCTCGCCATTCTCAAGCTGATTTCTCGCGAAGAACTCTATGGCGCGGCACTCGTCGCAAAGCTCAACGCCTACCCCCACCTCAGCGCGCCCGCAGGAACCGTCTACCCCCTACTCTCGCGGCTGACTACCAACGGCTTGATTAGCAATCGCTGGGAGGAATCCCCCAAGGGGCCGCCCCGCAAGTACTACTCACTAACAGACAAAGGACTGCAAACACTCACGCAGCTACATCAGGACTTCATCGACCTATCCGCCGACATGACCGCACTATTTTCCGAGGAGCCCCAATGAACACCTACCTCACCGCCATTGACCACAAACTGCGCGAAATCGGCATATCGCACGCACAACGCAAGGCGATCATCGCCGAGCAGGAGAGTCTTCTGCAAGAGCTTAACGACGTCCACGCGGACCTGGCCGAAGAGCTGGGAACGGCGACCGATTACGCCAATTGCGTAGCCGAACAAGTTGGAGAACCAAGCACCTTGCGTAGGTACCTCTCCAAACCGCTTCGGGTATTTTCCAAGCAAGGTCGCGCTTCTCTGTGGAACGTGGACGACCCGCGGATCCTCCAACCTCACCTGCTGGGTTTCGGCTGGTCTATCAATTGGGCTGCAGTAGCGACCAAGCTGGGCGTTGTCCGCCCGGACGATATTGACGGTGAGGTTATCTCTGAAATTCCGGCTCGCGCACTGCAGGCGACCGCTTTTCTCCCCGCAGCCGTGACGGTTGCGCACGGAGTCGCACTGGCCATGTCCTGGAAGCAGTTGCCTTCCGAAGTCCACACAAAATGGAAGCTAAACAGCGAGGCAGTTCAAAAGACAGCACCGAAGGAAACTCTGCTTCTTCCCTTCGTGGTTTCTACAGTCGGAGCTGGATTCTCAGCTGCTTCGCTGCTCAAGGCAGATGACCGCGAAGATACTCTGCGCGTCGCGTCCCTAGGCGCGCTCGCAAGCACAATTGCGCCATCTCAGCTGATCGGTGTTCTCTCGGAAGAAAACTCCAAGCTCAATCCGGCTCTAATCCAAGCTGGTGTTGCCCTCACGTCGGTCGTGGCTTCGGCCGCATGCCTTGCACTGCCACTCAGAGCTGGGCTGAAGGCCACGTGGCAGAAAGCTGGGGTGTCGTAAACCATGTCGATGTAATTCGGGCAGGTCAAAGCGTTACTCCGCAGCCCGTCAGCACCGGCCTGCTCGCTATCGCAATCGAAGTACTTCACAGCTAGGAGCTGTAGGCCAACAGCTCCTAGTAGAAGACGTTGCCTCTCCGCCTAGGATTCCCCTTTTCCCGCCGACGCAACCCGACCGCTTAGTCGGAGCATTGTAGCCGCAGCTCCTACATAATCGGCGCAATCGCCATCAATTCCGATGCAATAGCCGGAATAATCGCAAGACCGCCGGAAAACCAATACCCCAGCTTGCCCATTTCTAATGGTGCGCCCAAACCAATCTCAATCGAGGAAAAATCATTAGTCTCCCGCGGCTTTCCTCGGACAAGCGCGCAATAAACAATTGCCACGGCAGCCCACAGCATGGAATACATGGGGCTCATCGGCATTCCTGGAAGGAATTGTGCGGCCATTCCCAGGACGGTCACAACGCTCAGTATCGCCACTCGCCACGGCAGCTGACCTGGCGCTTCGAGCCCAGTCGCCCGCCATACTGCAGAGGCAAGCACCGCCCAGCAGAGTAGTACAAGTGTGCGCCCACCATTTCCAATCAGCGGGACAACCGAAAACTCCGCCAATGCAATCGCAACAAATAGCAACGGGATATACCCACGCCGCACCAGCCTGCGCAGCATCAACACCGGCAAGGAAGTTTGCGCGAACGGCCGCTCCTTGACCTTGGCATTCCGCAGCCAGGAAGCAGCGTGAATATTCGATGCCAGCTCCGCATTAAAGAACATCAGGGTCACACGAGTCATCGATTGTGTCACGCCATTAGAAAGCACCGTCGCCAAACGACGTGGTCGTGCAACCCCAAGGACATATCGGAAAACCCCGCCAATGCCGAACCCAAATACGGTGAACACCAGCACCTGGAGCCAGCCATCGCGGTCAATGCCGGGAAATCGACGTGCGGGGCGATACTCCCATTCCCAGCGGTCGCGGTCAACGGACCTCAGCGGAGCCATTCGTTCCGCAAGGATGGCCAGCAATAAAACAATGCCGACAATTCCCGCTATTTGGTAGGCGCTCGGTAGATCCATCGTAAAGCCTGCGAAACTCACAACCGGATCTCCCTGTCTGCATCCTCAATGAGGCGTGGCGAATGCGATGCCACAATCACCGTGGCCCCAGACTGCGCCATGTGACGAAGCTGCGTGCACAGCAGCTGAGTCCAATCCCTATCGAGGTGTCGCTCGGGCTCATCCAACACCACAATCGGAGCCGCGACCGCCAATTGAATTCCCAAGTTTGCCCGCTGCTTCTGACCACTCGAAAGCCGACTGGGCAACGTGTTGGGCAGCTCGGTGACATGCCAAGGCTCCAACCGACTCAGCAGCGTATCCATGTCCACACCTGCGCGCAGTGAAACCAGGCTAATGTGCTCGCCAAGCGTGAGGTCCGGTAGAAATGCTGGATCAGAAATGCTGGTCACACAGCCAGCGCCTTGCGGGCTTGACGGATCAACGAAAGTTTCTTCGCCCTCGCAAGCAACTCGCACAGTACCTTCGATTGGCTCTATCTCACCAGCAATGGTGCTGATCAACGTGGTTTTTCCAGCGCCATTTGGGCCGGTGATACTGACGAATTCCCCCGCACCGACTTTCGCAGTGATTTCACCAAGAATGCTGTTGTGGCCAAACTTGCAATCAACTTCGAGAGAAGTTTTTCCTGGTTCAATCATGCTGCTGTTATCCGCCCTCTTTTTTACCGGCTTCGTGACAATTTATTGGCTCAATCCCCCACCTACTTTTTAGCGCAGCCCCCCCCCAGCTACGTCTTGGGAATTGAAAATTGGCCCAGCCCACGCGAACCCAGCGATCAGCGAGCCGACGCGAACCTATCGCCGGCCAGGTCGACAGCATGCTGGAGGGTTTCCCTGCCTCCGAGGCCTTGAATCGAGTATGCCGGAAATCGGTATCAAGACCGCAGCACAGATCTTGCTTTCCATCGGTGATGGATCCGACTTCGCATCCTCTGGCCACCTGGCCGCCTATGCAGGAATTGCTCCTGTGACACGAAAATCAGGCCCACCAACACCAGTTGATGGGCCCAATAACCATGCCTAAACCTACCCCTAAGAGTTTCACTTAAAAACTCCGATTTAGGCTTGGCAAGAACATAGGGACACCCCCTAGGGCACTTCACGACACCTATGGCACCTCATGCCAGCTGTGAAGGTGGCATGAGGTGCCATAGGTGTCGTGAAGTGAGTGTGTGGCTGTGTCGGGGCCGCACCTACTTAACCGGCTCGAGAACTTCCTTGCCCATCATGAACGGGCGCAGGGCCTCCGGAATCACCACAGAACCATCGGCCTGCTGGTGGTTTTCCAGAATGGCGACCAGCCAACGCGTCGTGGCCAGCGTGCCATTCAGGGTGGCGCAGTACTGGGACTTGCCATCGGCATCGCGGTAGCGGGTCTTCAAACGACGAGCCTGGAAGGTCGTGCAGTTCGAAGTCGAGGTCAGTTCGCGGTAAGTGTTCTGCGTCGGCACCCATGCCTCGGTATCGAACTTGCGGGAAGCGGATGCACCCAGGTCACCACCAGCAACATCGATGATGCGGTACGGAACGTCAACCGCGGCCAGCATCTCGCGCTCCATGTTCAGCAGCTTCTGGTGCTCTTCCTCCGCCTGCTCCGGCGGGCAGTAGGAGAACATCTCCAACTTGTCGAACTGGTGCACGCGCAGGATTCCGCGGGTGTCCTTGCCGTAAGAGCCCGCTTCACGACGGAAACAGGAAGACCAACCAGCGTAGCGACGTGGTCCCTCCGACAGGTCAATAATCTCGTTGGAGTGGTAGCCGGCCAGCGCGACTTCCGAGGTACCGACCAGGTAGAGGTCATCTTCCTGCAGGTAGTAAATCTCATCGGAGTGCGCACCGAGGAAACCAGTACCCGACATGGTCTCCGGACGAACCAGCACCGGCGGCACCATCAGCTGGAAGCCGTTCTGAGTTGCCTTCTGAGCAGCCAGGTTCATCATGGCCAGCTGCAGCATGGCACCGTAGCCGGTCAGGAAGTAGAAGCGGGAACCGGAGACCTTGACGCCACGCTCCATATCAATAAGCCCCAGCGACTCACCGAGGTCCAGGTGGTCCTTGGGCTCAAAATCGAACTGTGGAATCTCGCCGATTTCCTCCAGCACGACAAAGTCATCTTCGCCACCGGCGGGCGCACCCGTAACGATGTTGCCAATCAGGTACTGCAGACGCTCGACCTCAGCCTCAGCTTCCTTCTGCTCTGCTTCGGCTGCCTTCACTGCGTCGGAAAGCTCCTTGGCCTTCTCCAACATGGCCGGGCGCTCTTCCTTCGACGCCTGACCAATCTTCTTACCGAAGCCCTTCTGCTCCGAACGCAGCGCGTCGGTGGAGGCAATAACCTCACGGCGCTTAGCGTCAGCTTCCAGCAGCTGATCGACCAATGCCGGGTCCTCACCACGGGTGCGCTGGGACTCGCGGGCTACTTCAGGGTTTTCGCGGAGAAATTTGAGATCAATCACGTCACCTAGAGTACCTGGTTTACGTCGATAAGCAGGTACGCGCGGGTTAGAGCGCCGCTTCCGCTCCTGAGGCGACCAGCAGCGCGCCGAGGACGAGGAAGATCGCGCCGGCGACAGTGTCAATCCACGGTCCTGCCAGCACCATTCGCTTGACGACGGCATCCGTCGACACCACGATTGCGATAAATAGGAAGAAAGCGATTTGGGAGACGATTAGCACCAGCGTACAAAGCACGAGCGTCCCCACAGATGCGCCCGCGGGAATGAACTGTGAAAGCACTGCCGTGAGGAAGAGAACAATCTTCGGGTTCGACATGTTGGTGAAAAAGCCCTGGCGGAACGTCGCCTTCGGCGACCGGAGCGCCTCGCTTCCCAGGGCTGGTGCGGCACCGGCGCGCAGTTCGCGGAGGGTATTGATGCCTGCCTTGGCCATACTGATGCCCATGTAAATGAGATAACAGCCACCGACAAGCTGGATTACGCCCATCAGCAAAGGATTGGCGGTGATGACAGCTGCGAACCCAAAAACTGTGAGGGTCATCCAGATAGTGGCGCCAGTACTGATACCCGCAACCGCTGCGATGGCGTGCTTTCGGGATTTGGTGGCAAGGCGCAGGATTAAGAAGACGTCAGGCCCTGGTGAGGCCATGCCAATAATGTGGACGCCCAGCAGGCTGAGTAGTGCAGTCCAGGTCAAGACTCGTGTCCTCGGGTAGCGAACAAATACCGGACTATTGTAGTGCCTGAAGTTATTGAGCAAACTCGGACCGCAAACTCGGGCAGAGCGTCGATGAGTGAGCTCCCTGCCACGACATCAACGCTCATGGCAGCGTTGTCGCTTTTAGCGTTACCTTGTCCACAGGCTCATTGGCGGTGCACAATGGGGTCACTATGGCTGATGACAATATGAACCAGGATCGCGAGCACGCTGCCGCCACAGACACTGACTCCGGTGCAGGTACTGGCGCAGATGCCAGCGCTGGCGCATCCTCCGCAGCCAGCAACGATGCCAACGCTTCGAATAACTCGCGTGGAAGCTGGGGAATGCGCGCTTTGTCGACGGCAATGCTGGTTGGCGCCGCGGGAATGGCATTCGCGCTGCAAGCGGGAGTCATCGAGCCACCGAGTGGGCCACTTGGGGGCAAGGGTTCGTCGGCAAGCGCGTCATCGTCGACAACGACGACCATCGTCGACAAGGAGACGACGGCGTTCACCAGCGCAACCGCGGGCAACTGTCTGGACTGGAATCTGGCAGAAGATTTGAATGTTTCTGACTTCCGCGTCGTGCCCTGTGAGCAGCCGCACGCTTATGAGGTCGCCAAGAAACTGAATCTCGCCGATTACGAGGAACATCCGGGGCAATACGCCAAAACTGCCAACTACCCGACAGCGGACAATTTGGTGGCTCTGCAAAATGGCGTGTGTCGCGACACTGTGACTGAATACCTGGGCGGCCAGTACGATCCAGACGGTCGATTTATCACGGCGCCGATCATTCCTTCGCCTAGCCAGTGGGAAAAGGGTGACCGAACCTTCCTGTGCGGTATCCAGGTCGTCGATGAAGACGGCAACACGGCGCACATGTCCGGTCCTGCGGCCGGGCAGGACCAGTCCCGCGTGTTCGAGGGCGGCCGCTGCGTGACATTGGACGAAAACGGCGCCATCCGCCAGGTGCCGTGCGTGGAAGATCACCTGATGGAGTCGACGGGAATTGTCAATCTCCGCGATCACTTCGGCGAGAATATCCCGACTGACCAGGAGCAAAATGATGTGCTCGCCGAGCAGTGTGTGACTCTCGCGCAGAATTACCTCGGTGGTGACGACCCGCTGTATAACTCGACGCTGCTGCCATTTTGGACGTCATTGTCGCAGGAGTCGCTCAATGCTGGCTCGCGCAGCGTGAACTGCTGGTTGATTAAGGACAATGGCCAGGGCGGGTTCTCCACTCTCAACGGCCACGCTAACGAGTCCTTCACTATCGACGGCCAGCCGCCCGTAGCTCCGCCACCACGCAATCCGCTGCGGGAGGAGCAGGGTGACGCTGGCGCTGGCGCTGGCACAGGTGACGTCGGTGAGGTCGGTGCCGACGGTACTGGCGCAGGAGCAGGCGCTGCGGATAACGCAGTCGCTCCAGCCGGACAGTAGAACAATCGGCCAGTAAAACAAGAGGACATTGCGAGGCAGCACCATAAATGGTTGACGTTAGCCCGGAGCGGTTCGATGCACTTGTCGATGAGGCCATCGACCGCATCCCCACGCAGTTTCTCGACCAGCTCGATCAGGTCATCATCCAGGTCCACCCATATAACCTCGACGAACCCGCACTGCTGGGACTCTACGAGGGCATACCTCTGACTGAGCGTTCTAACAACCACTGGGGTCCGCCTGACCAAATCAGCCTGTATCGCGACATGCTCTGCCGCATCAGCCGCACCGAAGAGGAGCTGGTGGAGCAGATTCGGGTCACTCTCCTGCATGAGATTGGGCATTATTTCGGCCTCGAGGAAGAGGATCTAGACCGACTCGGCTACGGATAAGTTTGTCCCGCCGTGCACGGTCTCGTTCCTCTCGGCTTCTTCACAGCAGATTTCTTCCCTGTAGCCTTAATAACCATGAGCGACACCGCGAGCGAGAAGCCAGAAATCAGGGTCGGCGACAGGGAGCGCAACGCTGCCATGGAGCGTCTCGGCAATCATTTCGCTGATGGCTACTTGGATGTCGATGAGTTTTCCAAACGCGCCGAAAGTGCTGCTTCCGCTAAAACTCGGGCAGAACTGCAAACTCTCTTCGCGGACCTGCCCGCTGAGTTCTCCCCCGAGAGTTCACAGGGCACCCCGGCTAAACCGCAGCACAAAAGTGTCGATCAAGAGCTGCAAACTCTGATGAAAAAGGGCCGCCAGCTCAACATTGTTGATTCTGCTGCAGGCGTTATCGTATGTGTCACTATCGTTCTGATGTTTGCGACCAATATCGACAACGCATGGCTCGGCTTCATCGTCGCTGCGGCCGTTGCCCTTATCGGGCGCGCTGTACTGAACATCAATGATGACGAAGAAAAACTCCTCAACGAAATCAACGAAGAGGAATCCAAGCGTCGCACGGAACGACTACGCCTGGCAGCTCAGAAGCGCCGCGAGATTCAGGAAGGCCAGCAGTAACGGTCAGCAGTAACGGTCACCGTTTCGCTCCCTTCTAAGGCAACTCGCTGTCGCCCCAGCGACGCACATCCCACATTCCCGGTTCAATGCCGGCACGCTTGCCGACGGCCGCTGCGCTCGGAACCAGCTCAATTCGCTCGGTATTGGCAATGCGGTGTCGCAGTGCGTATTCCGGATCCACCCCGGTCAGATACTGCCCAATCAGACGAATAGCCGCGCCGTGGCTGACAATGACGACATCCTTGCTGCCGCCCTCCCTGGACTCCCTGGATTCACCACCTGTCGCTCCTGCTTGCTCCAGCAGCTGCTGTAGCGTCGACAGGTACCGGTTCAGCACGTCAGCACCGGATTCACCGCCGGGAAGGCGGTACTCCAGCTCTCCATTGAGCCACTGGTAGAAGGCGCGCATGTACTCCATGTGGGCATCGCGATCATTGCGCCCCTCGAGGTCGCCGGCCTGAATCTCGTGGAGACCACCCTCATGGCGGATGCGAACGGAAGTCTCTCCCAGGTGGTGCAGACTTGCGACCGCGCCTGCACCAGTTTGGCGCGCACGCAGGGCATGGGATGTGACAATGTCACCGATTCTGTGGACGTCGGGAAGCAAAAGACGTCCCAGACTGCGCGCCTGCCTCACGCCGAGGTCGGTGAGCGGTGCGCCCGGCAATGCGGTATCCAGGCGGCGGTTGATGTTGCCGGTGGTCTGCCCGTGGCGGATGAAAATGATGCGCTGGGAATCAACCGGCATGACAGATTCAGGGCGGTCTGGGCGGTCATCGAGGAAAGGCAGCTGTCCAACTGGATTTTCGGGCGCGGCGGGTGTCATGTTTTACCTTCGTCCTTCCTTGAGCGCGTCGACCCACTCAATTGACTGGGAGATATCCGGAGGCGGGGTCATAATGCTGCGGCGACCGCCCTCAGCGACCGGCCAAGATCCCAGATAGCGCAGATCTTCGGCGTATTCGTGCAGTGCCGCGAGAGCCGCCGCAACCTGTGCATCATCAACGTGGCCGTTGCAGTCAATGTAGAAGCGGTAGAGGCCGAAGAGCTCTCGAGTCGGCCGCGACTCGATGCGGGTGAGGTTGACCTGTCGCACTGCGAACTCATTCATGGCGCGCATCAGTGTGCCGGGCTGGTTCGGCAGCGTGAATGAGACCGAGGTGCGGTCGGCACCGGTGCGCGGCGTCGGCACGCCGGGGCGCCCCACCAGCAGGAAACGGGTCCGGGCACCGCGCACGTCGGCGACCTCGGTGGCCAGCGCCTCAAGTCCGAGCAGCTCACCCGCGCGGGCCGGGGCAGCGCAAGCGTCATGGGTACCCTCGGCGACCTGGTGGGCCGCCGCTGCATTGGAGCTGGCCTGATGAACTTCCACGCCCGGAAGGTTGGCGTCCACCCACTGTTTGACCTGCGGATACGCCACGGGATGTGTTGTAAAAGTACGCACCTGTTCCGCCGTCGTACCGGGACGGACCAGGATAGAGAAGACCACCCCGACCTCGGTTTCACGGAAAACCTGCAGCTCCGGCCCAGCAGCGAGGGCATCAAAAGTTGGTGTGACGGGACCGTCCACGCTGCTTTCGATAGCCACGCAGGCAAAGTCCGCTTCCCCTCGGCGCACGGCTCCAAGCGCGGCCGCAGGGCTATCCACCGGCACCGCATTGACCGCGGATTCCCCTGCCGGATCAATCTCGCCAGCACGCGCCATGTCCCACAGCGCCTGCTCGGTGAATGTGCCCGCAGGACCCAAATAAGTAACCGTCGTCATAAGCTCAGACTAGAGGGCTTCTACACTTATTGCATGACCTCTTCTTCCGAGATGCCCGCCCGCGCCCTCACTGAAGCCGTGCGCAGTGGCGCAATCTCGGTATCGGAAATCGTTTCGGAATTCGCCACGCTTGCCGACGACGCCGCGACCAATCCCGCCCGTTTCGGTATTGCCACGTCCTTGGCCGAGCACGCTGTCGACCGCGCACGCAGCCTCACTGCCCAATCAGAGATCGCCCGGCGCGCTAGCCACGGCCTCCCGCGTGACCTCCTGGGACTGCCCGTGGCGATCAAGGACCTATTCACCATCGCCGGTGTCAAATGCACGATGGGCTCCGCCAACTTGGCTTTCACCGCCACCGAAACCTCGGAACCCGTGGCGAAACTTCTGGCTCGCGGCGCCATCCTCACGTCGACTACACACACCTCCGAGGTTGGGATGACGGCCTACACCGAGCCGATTGGCTACCCGGCTCCGGAAAACCCCTATTTCGCCGCGCCCAATCAGCTGTCCTATGAGCCGGATACCGCGCCACGCACTCCCGGTGGTTCCTCGGGAGGCAGCGCAGTAGCTGTAGCAACTGGTGTCGTTCCCGCAGCTCTGGGCTCGGACGGCGGCGGTTCCATCCGCGTGCCTGCTGCCTGCTGTGGCCTCGTTGGGTTGAAGCCAGCACACGATATTGCGGGTGGAAATCTCTCCACGCCTGCTTTTCTCACTCGCACAGTCGATGACGCAGCGCTACTGGCCGGGGTGCCCTTTTCCGCAACCTCGCATGTTTTCCGACGGTCCCAGCGCCCCCTTCGCATCGGTGTCACTGTCAGCCCGTTTCATGCTGAGGTGGACGTCGATAAGCGCTGGGCAAACGGTGCGTGGGCGGCGGCTGACCGTCTTGCCGACGCCGGGTATGAGGTGGTGGAAGTGCCCAGCCCCTATGACCCGGCAGGTCCGGACGTGTTTGAGATCTTTCGACGGACCATCACGCGAATGGCCACGAAATTACCGCGCGCGGACTACTCCGAAATCGTGCAGTGGATTCGCGCCTGTGGCCAGGAGATTTCCGCAGCGGAAGCAGCGGCGACGCATCAGCAGCGAATGGCTCTGCCCGGCGCGATTCGGTCGCGTTGGGAAGTCGATGCGGTGATTACGCCAACGCTGGCGTTTGATCCGCCACGTATTGGGCATTTCTCTGCGTTGGCGCCGTGGGAGGACTTTGACGAGCAAACCCGGTGGACTCCGTGGTTATCGCTGTGGAATCTGACTGGGTGGGCAAGCGTGTCCGTGCCAATTGCTGTGCCGGGCACAAGCGGCAGCACACCCAATGCGAAGCTCCCCGCCACCAGCGTCAACATCGGTGCGGTACGCTGCGGCGAGACAGAACTACTGGAAATTGCTAGCGTGCTGGAGGCTGCTAACGCCAGCTAACGCACGTACTTCGCTGCCATTGCCGCTGCCTGTCCGGCGTATCCGCCACCAAATAGCACCGCGTGCATGAGCACCGCGTAGAGCTGGTGGAGTTCGCAGCTCTCGGCGAAATCCGGCAGGGGATGTACAGATTCGTAGCCACGCAAGATCTCGTCGAAGTGCGTTGCCCCGAATAGCGCCAGCAGTGCCAGATCTTCCTCGCGGGCTCCGCCGTGTGCCGCGGGGTCAATCAAGATCGCGCCGTCTGCATCCCACATGAGGTTTCCCCACCACAGGTCACCGTGGACACGCGCAGCGTCTGGCTCGTTGTCGAAATCTCCAGCCAAGAGCCGGTCAATGAGCTGGTCAAAGATATCTAGCTGACGGTTATTGTAGGAGTTTTCCAACTTTCCCAGCGCAGGCAGCAGACGTCCTTTCGCCCAGTACTCACCGAAGCTCTCCCGTGGAGTCAGGTCCATCTGTAGTGGCTGATCCAGCGGACCGAAGTAGCCGTGCCCCTCCCACTCATCGGGGCCGGCACCCCAGCCAGCGGCGCCCAGATTGTGGGTAATGGCCAACGATTTCCCAAACTCGTACGCCGTCTGTGGATTCGGCGCCATCGACTCAATTCGACGCAATTTCAGCGCATGCCCGCTCACGCCCAGCACATCCACTACGCGCGCACCGCCGTCAGATTCGCCCTCGCGCAGTCAGTCCAGCCCCGCCGCCTCACAGGCGAAGAACCCTCGAGGGACACCATGTCGGCTCTTGACATAAACATCCGACCCGTTGACTGCACGTTCGTAGTTCTGGTTCATTGCGGACATATTTCCAGCATATTCTTCTTCGATCCCAAACCCTTTCAGCACGTCGCACGCAGGGTAACGCCAGCGCTACCAATACTTGTATTGCTGTCTCGGTTCTCTTAGTGCACTGTCGTTGCCTATTCTTAATTGGTATGGAAGGCAACTTCGACGACTCGCGCATTGCCCGCGACCGATACGGCAGGCCGCTCAAAGATCGCTATGGTCGCCCCATCTACCGCCGTGTGGATGAGGCGTCGCCGAAGCATGCTCGCCCCCGTGAGGCCGATTCGCGTGGCGCTTCACGACGCCCCATCCCTCCCCGCCCGGACCGCCCTTCTCGGGCAGGGGCAGCCCGCCCAGCGCCTATGCCTCCACGCAGGTCTAGGCCGCAACCAGAACGTCGGCAGGCGCCACTGAACGAAACGCGCATTGAATCCCGTCCACCGATGAACCGGACCGGTAGCGGACGCGCTGGCAGCGATCCGCGGTTTCCTCCACCCGGCTATAACCCGGATGCGGATTTCCAATCTTCCTCGCAGGGTTCGTCGCAGGACTACTACAGTGCCCCACAAGCAGCGAGTTCTGGCCGTGGTGGACGCCGCAGCAGTCGTGGCGCAGCCGGTGCCAGGTCGAGCTTCCGCATGCCACGCATGCGGAAGCCACGCTTGCGCTTTAGATCCATCATCCTGGTTGTCGTCATCTTCCTTGTCGCCACGATGGCACTTGTCGATATCCGTCTGACCAGGGTCGACGCGTTCTCAGGTCTGGCAAATCGCCCTGACAATACGATGTCCTCCAACTGGTTGCTCGTCGGTTCGGACTCTCGTACGGGCTTGTCAGAGGAAGATGCCGCCAAGCTGTCGACGGGCAGTGGTGATTTCGGCCAGCGCACAGACACCATCATGATTGCCCACATTCCGGTGTTCGGTAAGCCGAAGTTGGTCAGTATCCCGCGTGACTCCTTCGTGGATATCCCGGGCAATGACAAAAACAAGATCAATGCGGCATTCGCATTTGGTGGCCCCCAGTTGCTCATCGACACCGTAGAGAAAAACACTGGAGTTCACATCGACCACTACGCCGAAATTGGCTTTGGCGGGTTCGCCGGTGTCGTCGACGCTGTCGGTGGCATCGAAATGTGCCCTGAAGAAGCCATCGACGATCCGCTGGCAGGCCTGAATATTCAGGCCGGTTGTCAGAAATTCGATGGCGCGGGTGCCCTGGGTTACGTGCGCACGCGTGCTACCGCCCAGGGAGACTTGGACCGCGTAGAGCGGCAGCGTGAATTCATGAGTGCGCTGATGGGACGGCTGAAGTCACCTGCGGTATGGCTCAACCCCTACCGCTGGATTCGCCTGGCCAATGCTGGCACTAAGGCCGTGCTCGTCGGCGATGGTGACCATGTCTGGCATCTGACCTGGCTGATGTTGCGCATGCTCTTCGGTTCCGATTCTCTTACCGTGCCCACCTCAGGCGCCATGGATACCGGTTATGCGGGCAATGTGCTGCTCTGGGACGAAATTGAAGCTCCAACACTTTTTGCGGAGCTGAGATAGCCAAGAGAGTAGCTAAAACAGCTTCAGATAGCTTAGAGACAACTAACGCGTGTGGCTCAGCTTTTCGCTGAGCCACACGCGTTAGTTCTTCAAGCTAGTTAGGACTCGCTGCCTAACCGCCTAGTTCCGAATGGTCACCTGACGGGACACGATGGTCTCACGGGACTTACGCTCCTCGGCGGTCAGCGGCTCTTCGCTGGCCAGCGCCTCAGCGATACGCTTGTCGGCCTCTTCCACGGCAGCAATCCAGTGGTCGTGCGGCTTGGTGTTATCCAGGTCCCAGACCGGCACCAGCAGGCCATCGGTGCGGAAGACACCAGCGAACTTAGTGCCCTCTCCCAGCGAAAGGTTGTCCGCAGCGTGCACGCGTGCCAAGGCATCCAGCAGCGGCTTCTCATCTTCACGGCGCACCCAGCGGATGTGGGCGCGCTCGCCCGGATCAATCCACCACACAGCACCCGCGACCTTCGCATCCAGGCGATATGACGGGAGAATCGCGTCGTTAGCCACGGCCAGGTTCTGCTCGATCATCGGGGTGCGTTCAATGCCCTTGGGAATCCACCACTCGAAGTCCTGGTGGACCTCCATGTTGTCGAGATCCACGGCGGTCAGGACGTCGGTAAGCGGTGCAGCCTCGCCGTCAGTAGCGGCGGAGAGCTGCTGACCCGGCTCTGCATCGCGAGCCCATACCAGCGCACGGGAGAGATCCGCAGCGCCGTCATTGGTGCGAGCCTGCGTCTGCAGCGCGACGAAAGCCTCATTGCCCTGGTCAGCGGCACGCGTCAGTGCGGCTACGCCACCCGGCAGCACGGTGCAGAGCTTGATGTCACGCTCAGCGTCAGCGACCGTGACCGGAATGACCACAGCCGGAGCGAACTCGCGGACAGCCACGATGTCAGCCTCTTCGTCGAAGTCCTTGAACGGACGCGGATTGCCCAGCAACGCTGCACGCTCAGCAGCGCGGGCTGCCAGCTTCGCCTGACGGCGGCTCATGCCCTCCGGGGCCTGATTATTCTTCTTACGAGATTTCTTTCCCACAAGGCCACAGAATACCTATTCGCAGTCCGTAATTCGCGACTGCCTGGGCTACTTATAAAAATCGTCGACGAATTCGCTCGCCGTTCCTTCGAAAAGCTGCTTGTCGACGGCCGTTGCGCCCGCCTCTCCTTGTTCATCGGTAGCTTCGCTGGGGATGAAGCCCTTGGACCAGAAACCGGGCTGGGTGCGCTCGCGACCTGCCCCAACGGGAATGTGGCGATGTACTTCCTCGGGAGCCAACACGTAGCCGAGTAGCCGCGCCGTAAGGGCAGTTGTCACACAAGCTAAAACGGTGATGATTCCGGCCTGAAAGTACGTCCGGGACACGTCGGCGGCGATGAACCAACCCGCTGCAAGTGGCCATAAAACGCAGGCCAGATACCAGATAAAGCGACCTGGCCCCATTACGGCAGTGACTCCGGTTTCAGCCAACGCGACCACGGGCCCCGTGATGTTGCGCACTGGCCACATGTGCATCGTGCGCACATCCGTTGCCGTGCGCGACAGCAGTGGGCGGGCATACGTTGCGCGGTCACGCAGCACTTGGAGGGTCTTGTAGACCGAAAAACCCAGCCCAATGAGGGAAACCATTCCGCAGAGACCGAAAGCCCATGCTCCCAATTCGCCGAGGAGGGAAACCACCAAATCCTGGCCGGGGCTCAGGATGCTCATCCAGATGAATACGGTAAATGCGGCGAATACTCCGGCGCCGCTCATTGCCCATCGAAAGACGCTGTCCGCACGCTTGCGAACAATCTCATCGGCCTTCCAGCGCGGCGTCACACCTGTGATGGTCGAATCCGAGACAGTTGGCTGCCAGCTCTGCTGCGGTGGCAGCACCACCTGAGGTGGGGACTGCTGTGGCTGCTGTTTTGGAGACTGCGGCGGCACAGCCCACCCCGCGTTTTCTGCCTGTTCATTAGACATTTTCCGCAGGGCTCCTCTCTTACGCGCGGCCGGCTTCTTCCGCAGTCTTTTCTCCCACGGTGTTTTTAGGTGCGCTCCCCCTAACCTACCTAAACTAGCCCGGCCACTAACCCAGCCACTAGTCCGACCAGCTGCGAATCTTCCGTAGCATGATGCGGCTCTTACGCTGCGAACGTCCCATCTTCCGGGCCAGGTTGTTCAAAATCGCGATGGCCTCGGTAATGTGCGGCCCCTTGTTCAGCATCACGCACTCGGCACGCAGGGCGAAGGCTGCATCGGTAATCTCCGCGCGGGACGGCAGGCCGGCTTTGGCCATGTTCTCCAACACCTGAGTACCCAGAATGGTCGGCACACCGGCTGCCTGCGCCAGCGTCAGAATCTGGCCTGGAACCTCACCCATACGGTCGAAGCCCAGTTCCACAGCCAGGTCACCACGAGCAATCATCAGACCGGACTTGGCGCGCTTCATGCTGGCGATGATGATTCCCGGCAGATTCTGGAATGCCGGAATAGTCTCAATCTTCATCACAACACCCAGGTTCCGAGCCTTCGACGCCAGGTCCTCGCGGCCCGCAGCCTCATGTTCTGCCGCAATCTCATCGAGCACCTTGTAGACGTACTCAGCATCCCCCTGCGTGCGAATAAAGCTCACCGCAGCGATATCCGCATGCTCCACCACAAAGCGCAGGTGCTCAATGTCTTCGTCGGTAAGCGAATTGAGCGGCAGGTCGGTGTTCGGCAGATTGATGCCCTTATGCGCCGCCAACGGCTGTCCGTTCGGCTTGGTGCGCTGGACACGCAAGCGGGCATCGACGTGGCTATCTTCGCTTGACGACGTCTCGGAGACCTCAACCACCTCAGCGCCAAGCGCACCGTCGTCGAAAAGCACCGGATCGCCCGGCTTCAGAGCCGCCACGGCAGACGGCAGCGAACAGGAGACGCGTGGAATTTCATCGTCGGTGCGTGGAATGGTAGTGATTTCCTCGCGGCTGGTGAGAATGAACTCATCCCCAGTGTGGAACCGCAGCTTTTGCACGGTCGGTGGCACGCCACCAGCACGTGTGACCTCGTAGTTGCTCCGCAGGTGTGTGCCCTCGGCGATCCAGGCGTTCTTCTCCCCCTCGGCGAGCACGGCCTCGACCTCACCCTCGGAGTCGGTGTCGATGCGCACAACGGTGAAGTGACGCTTCGCCGAGCGGGAGTCATGCAGCGTAATGACATCGTCAAGCTGCAGCTGTTCCAACCACCCCTGATCTGCTTCCAGCGGCAGTGCGGGACGCCCCGGCAAATCGCTCGGAGCTGGCTTGGGGTGCTCATCCAACCGTGGAGTCAGCCAAATTTTGGACTTGGAGATGACCGTGCCGGCGTCGTCACGCACAACACGGGCGCGACCCACACGCGGCCCGGGTTCGATATCGCCTGTGCGCAGCTTCGGACCAGCCAGATCCATGGACACGAAGATGCGGCGACCGGCCTTCTCAGCTGCAGCATTGACGTTGTCAATCATGCGGCTCCACCGCTCAGGACCGTCGTGGGCGCAGTTGATGCGAGCGAGATCCATGCCAGCGGCGGCGAAGCTCTCCACCAACTCTGCATCGTCGGCGGCCTCGGCGGGCAGGGTCACCATAATGTGCGAAGTGACATCCGCGCGCTCCTGACCGAACAGCTCGGTGGCGTTGTTATCCAGGGCAATATCCGCGCGCTCATCGTCGGCAATAATGCGGGCGACATCGATGTCTGAGGTGCGCCCCGCCAGCGCCAACAGCGCGTTGAGAGCGAGCTCAAGGCGCCCCCGGGTGAAAGTCTCCACCGTGGTCAGACTGGTCACGCCGAGGTCGTGCAAGCTGTTTTGCAGCTCACGGATGTCAATTGTGCGCAGGTGTGCGTAGTGCAGCAGGTTTTCCGCGTGCCGACGGCGCTCTTCCGGCACCTCTGCGAGCAGTGAAGAAGCCTCCACCGAGACGTCGTCCAACTCTGTGATCAGATCAGTGACCTTGCTGATGAGGTCATCCAGACGCGGTACGGCCGCGCCGCTTTCAGTGTTGTCAGTTGCTGTGTCTTGAGGGCTCTGCGCTGCCATAGAGAAGGCACTCCTGTGTTTAAGACGAAGCGTTGGCCAGAGTCGGCCACGCGGGCCAATAGAAGGTGGGCATTCTCATTCTCAAATGAGACGGCCGAAAGCGCATGTCGAGAAGACATCTACTCTCGCTACCAGCAGTTACTTCCAGAATGGATCCTGCACATCTCGGAGCGTCTGAATGGACTTGTCCAGCTGCTTCTTTTCGTATTCGTCCAGCTCAAGCTCGATAACGCGGCGAATTCCTCGACGGTTCACAATGGCTGGTGTTCCGATGAACACGTCCTCATGACCGTATTCACCTTGCAAGTATGCGGAGACCGGCAGAGCTACCTCTTGGTTCTGGAAAATGGCGCGCGTAATACGGGCCAGACCCATACCGATTCCGTAGGAGGTAGAGCCCTTGGCATCGATAATCTCATAGGCGGCATCACGGGTTCGGATGAAGATGTTCTCCAGCTCGCCGTGAAGCGCGGGGTCGGCGGCGAGCCGCTTGGACAGACTGACGCCTGCGACGTTGGCGCTGGACAACACCGGCAACTCGGAGTCGCCGTGTTCACCAATGATGTATGCGTGCACGCTCATCGGGGAAACATCGTAGTATTCACCCAGCATGTAGCGGAAACGTGCGGTGTCCAGGATGGTGCCGGAGCCGAAGACACGGTTGTGTGGCAGCCCGGAGTACTTCCACGCGGCGTATGTGAGTACGTCGACGGGGTTGGAGGCGATCAGTAGGAGCCCATCAAAACCGCTGGCCATGACGGAATCGACGATGGACTTCATAATTTTCATGTTCTTGTCCACCAGCTGTAGACGAGTCTCGCCGGGCTTTTGTGCTGCGCCTGCACAGATGACTACCAGCGCGGCATCGTCACAGTCGGCGTACGTGCCCTGGGTGACTTTGGTGCGCGACGAAGCCCACACGACGCCATGGTTTAAGTCCATGACGTTGCCCATCGTCTTCTTTTCGTCGATGTCAATGATTGCCAAATGGTCGACAGTGCCTTGGTTGACCAGCGAGTACGCATATGCCACGCCGACGTCGCCAGCGCCGATAAGCACGACCTTATTTCCTGTGGATAGCTTCATAGCCCTCGGATCCTTCTCAACCGATTCGGAAAACGTTGCGACATCCCACAGGCTACGCTTTGTGCGGAAAACTGGCGCGGGATGAATAACCCGCGTGGAAAAAAATTTTGCCATGATGGGAGTTATGGGATTCCTGCGTCGCGCATTTACTTCGATTGCGCCCTCGATTGCGTCTACGGGCACCACACCTGTAGCTCAGCCAATCGAAACCACCAGGACAGTGCGAGCTGCACGAGCAGCGCGAACGGGAATTACAGGAGTCGCTGGCACAGCTGGCATGGCCAAAGCGCTGGGCGCAGTCGGCACCGGCAGTCTGATGGCCACCAAAGTCTTTCGCGAACGCCTCCTAGGTACTGGCCCTGGCACTATCCGCAGCGCACTGCGGGCGGGCATTCCCTCCAACCCCGGTCTAATTGGTGCAGAAATTGCGTCATGGGCTGCCTTTAGCCCCTCGCTGATGCCGCGTACTCGGACCGCCACCGTTACTGTGACCTTCCTGGCACAGCTGGCGGGCCATGTCACCGGGGTGGCTATCGGCTATGGCTACAACACGACGATGCGGCGTCTGGCCAGCACTCCGCTCAGCCGCTTTGCGCTGGCACCTCGACACGAGCGCGCACTGGCTGTGACCTGGCATGTTGCCACCACGGCCACCACCTCGGCGCTGTGGCTGCGCTCCATTTCCCAGCAGCGTGAAATTGGCCGACTGGTGGGCAAGGATGAGCAGGAATCCGCACGCAGCCAGTTCGCTTCCACAATGATTGCCAGTGGTCTCTACCTGACCACTCGGGGGCTCTCCGCGCTGGCCAATCGCGGCTATGACTTACTGCGGGACAACCTCCGCCCCTGGCTGCCGCGCGGTCTCGCCCCGGTTCTCAGTGGTGCCATCGTCGGTGGTGCCGTGGCCGCCAGCATTGACCGACTGCTTATCCGTCGGACTTTGGAGTCCATCGCCAAGAAGTCCCGCTACCTGAATACCCTGGTAGTTCCAGGCCGCATGCAGCCCTGGGAGCCGGAACGTTCCGGAAGTCCATGGTCTTTGGAGCCGTGGTACGCACTCGGCGCCGAGGGGCGCGTCTTTGTCGCCGAAGGCCCCCGTGCCCGAGATTTGGCAGTGGTTACTGGCAAGCCGCTCTCCGAACTGCAGGAACCCATCCGCATTTATGCAGGCAAGGTGCCAGGTCGTTCTCTGCGGGAACAAGCGGAGCTCATCATCCGCGAGATGCACCGCACCGGCGCGTTCCGGCGCGATCATCTGGTTGTCTTCACCACCACCGGTACCGGTTGGGTGCCACCGTGGTCGGCGCAGGCTGCAGAGTTCTTGACCCTTGGCAACTGCGCCACTGTCGCTCTGCAGTACTCTGACCTCCCCTCCCCAGTGGCATGGCTAACGGACCACGAAACCCCAATCGCGGCTGGCCACACCCTTATCCATCGGGTGTTGCAGGAAGTCGACAAGATGCCGGAGAACGACCGGCCAAAGGTCTACGTCGCCGGTGAATCCCTCGGCGGGTTTGGCGGTCTCGGCGCATTCGAGAATTCCGCTGACATGCTCGCACGCGTCGACGGTGCTGTCTGGACGGGCACACCACAGTTCTCCGCAATGTGGAAAGAGCTGACGCACCGTCGGACAAAGGGGTCCCCGGAAATCGCTCCGGTCATCGACGAAGGGCGAAACATCCGCTTCGCTACGCGCCCCGACGAGCTGTACCACTCCTTCTATGGCACCAAGTTCGGGCCGTGGGAATTCCCGCGCGTCGCATTTCTGCAGCATGCCTCTGACCCCATCGTCTGGTGGGATTACCCGCTGGCCTGGCGCCGCCCCGACTGGCTTGCAGAGCGCGTCGGCCGTGACGTTCTCCCCTCTATGCGCTGGCACCCGTTCGTCACCTTCTGGCAGGTGCTTATCGACGGGCTCGCATCCGTCACCGTCCCCGGTGGTCACGGCCACCGGTACGAGGAAGAAATGCTGCCCACGTGGGCTTCCATTCTCGACATTCCGCTTGACGACGACCTGGGTGGCGCGGCCGGAATGCGCTTCAAGCGCGTGAGTAAATGGATTCGCCGCATTCAGCCGCCACGTTCATAAACTTGTGACAGATACCTCTGAACAGCATTTTTTACGAATTTCGCATTAATTGTATTGCTTAAATGGTTGCGCATCCGCTCATCTTGAGTACCATCGACGGCACAACCTAAAAACGTGTTGAGGAGGAATTTTCCTAATGACTAAGTACGAACTTCCTGAGCTGGATTACGCTTACGACGCTCTGGAGCCGCACATCTCCGGCGAGATTATGGAGCTGCACCACAGCAAGCACCACGCTAATTACGTCAACGGCGCCAACGCCGCTCTGGAGAAGCTCGCTGCTGCTCGCGAGTCCGGCGACTTCGCAGCTGTTACCGGCCTGTCCAAGGACCTGGCCTTTAACCTGGGTGGCCACACCAACCACTCCCTGTTCTGGAAGCTGCTGTCCCCGAACGGTGGCGGCCAGCCGACCGGTGAGCTGGCTGAGGCTATCGAGCGCGACTTCGGCTCTTTCGAGAAGTTCCAGGCTCACTTCAACGCTGCTGCTCTGGGCCTGCAGGGCTCCGGCTGGGCTGTTCTGGGTTACGACACCATTGCAGAGCGCCTGGTTATTGAGCAGATGACTGATCAGCAGGGCAACCTGTCCATCAACCTGAAGCCGGTTCTGCTGCTGGATATGTGGGAGCACGCTTTCTACCTGCAGTACAAGAACGTCAAGGCTGACTACGTCAAGGCTGTCTGGAACGTCTTCAACTGGGATTACGCTGCAGAGCTGTTCGCAGCTGCCAAGTAATTTCAGCTAACAGCGCGCGGCTTTTTACGCGTCCCTGCTGCGCGCTAAAGATGGCTTACCGGCTCGCTGACGGGGCTTACCCTCAGCGGGTCGGTTTTTTATGTCTTGTTTGAGAACACTTTTGGTATTTCCTGGGCGGCACACGTAGCCGTCGTTTAGCGTTAGTGCCCATGAGCACCCGCAACAATGTCAACGTCGCCTATGAACACCTCGCCGTAGCTGATTCAGAGGCGGCGAAAATCGCTGTCGTCAGTTTGGACCGCGGAGACAAACTCAACGGTCTAACACTTGAGATGCTGACCGAGCTGTCCGCCGTCGCCCGGAAACTGACAGCTGACCGTGATCTGCGCGGCGTAATCCTACGTGGCGAGGGCAAATCGTTTTGCGCTGGACTCGATTTCGCCTCGGCATTTAAGAAACCCTCGCGTATTCTGCGCTCATTCGTCCCCGATATCCACGGCACAAACCTGTTCCAGCGCGCCTGCTGGGACTGGCGACGCCTGCCCGTGCCGGTCATTGCGGCGGTGCATGGGCACTGCTACGGCGGTGGTCTACAGATTGCACTAGGTGCTGATTTCCGCATTACTACGAGCGATGCCAAGTGGTCAATCCTCGAAGCGAAGTGGGGACTGATTCCGGATATGTCCGGTATGCGAACCATCCTCGATGAGGTCAGCGCCGATACTGCACGTTGGCTGACCATGTCTGGCGAAGAACTCAACGGCAAGGAAGCAACCGAGATGGGCCTGGCGACGTGGGCCGTGGACACGGAGGACGCTGCGTTTGAGCTGTCCAAGGAGAAGTTGGCACAGCTGGCGACACGCTCGCCGGATCAGCTGGCCGCGACGAAGCGGCTTTTCCGCGATGTGCACCGCTCCCCTCGCTCAACATTCCATGCCGAGCGCACACAGCAGTTGCTGCTGTTAGCCCGCAAGAATACGGCCATCATTCGCAATGCTGCGATGAAGAAGGTCTCACCTAAGTTCGCCCGGCGCAGCACGTGGGCGCGTGGTTAGCGCGCTAAGGAACCGGCAGGTCATCCCCATGCGGCAGGTCCGCAGCCGCGCGCTGTGAATCCAGCCAGTCGCGGACGTGGGCTACCGATCGGCAGTCATCGCCGTTGTAGCGCAGCAGCATGGCGCGAGCCTCGGCTTGCGTGAGCTTTTCAAAGGACTGTTCCGCGACAAAGTCGAGGTCAGTGGCCGTCGCAATGCGATACAGATCCAGCGATGCCTCGCCGTCAACATCGGCGTCGCGCCAGTGGAAGCCCGACCACGGGGCCACGACTTTTAGCCCCATGCCGACGGTGGAGAGGATCTGGCGACGGGCGACCTTCAGCATGTCCACCCAGTCCTCCGAGGCAATGAACTTGTCCACTTCTTCGCGGGTCGGCACCCGCACAATCTTTGTCGGGCCAGCTGCCTCGGAACTAAAACCAGCCGCATCGCCTGTAGCCAGCTCCGCCGAATCGGCGGGCACCACAAATTCCTGGCCACCGAACCGGGTAGCGCTCTGACGCAGCCAATAGTTCTCGCCCTCTGCCGCCCAGCAATAGGCGCGGAAGGTCTTGCCTTGTTCATGCGCCGCATTTCGACGCCGCATCAGGTAATCCCAGAAAATCGCAAAGTTCCTGGCCTCCGCCGTGCCGCCGAGCCCTTCTGGCCCCGGTGGCTCCCAGGTGATAAACCCGCGGTAGTCCTCCCCAGGCACCCACGTTCCCCACAGGTAGGCGCCATCGTTGGGGTACGCCTCCATATCGATATCCATCTCAACATCGCCACGCGGGGCCGATGTCTTAGCGGCTACCCGGAGCGCGTCGACGTCGGCAAGCCGCGCCCTCGCCATCCACACCTGCTCCTTGCTGACGTGCGGAGTGTTGGTACTCGCCTGCGCCAGTGCCGTGACTGTGTCGATGCCCACACTGCGCAACCGCATGGACTTATCCCCAGGTAGGAGGAGGGAAATGTCGTCACTTGCGGTCAGCTCATCCAAGCAATGGTCGTGGTGACGGCAGGTTCGGCACTCCCGGATGCGCCGTGGCGCCAGCGGCCAGGTGCCTGGCGTAAACCGTGACGGTCGCCCCTGAGTGGCAGCGACGGCATCACGCGCGTCCCGCAACGCCATCCGATACGAGGCCACGCGCGAACCTTCATCGGCAATGACAATATGCCGTGTATCCAGGTTCATCCCGGTGGCACTAATCGCCCCCACCAGGCCACAAGACACGCCCAGGCGGTGCAGTATCGCCGCTGCCTGCCCAAGCTTCACAGCGTCGGGTCCGTAATGCCGTAGCTTCCACTCATCTGTAACAACCATCGCCTGACGCAGGGTCCGCCCCATCACGCCATCACGCCCGAGCCGATCAACGCCCAGCAGTCGCACCTGCATCGCCGCCGCACGCGCCGCATTGCTTGACGACGGCTTGCGCCGCCGGCCTGGTTTGCGCGCAGAGAGCAGATGCCGTGTGACAACCAGGACCGGCATGTACGTCGGTGAGGTCGTCTGCGGTGAATCATCGACCTTGACCAGCAAATCGGGGTGGCAAATCTCGTCGATTCCCGAGTACACCCCACCGGGAATCGGACGCTCATGCATGAGCACGCCACCGGCGATGACGCTTTCTCCACGGGCGATGGCCTCAAGGGTATCCAGGTGAGCGTCCGGTCCCGGGGCCACTGTGTACAGGCCGGGAATGGACGCGATGGACGTCGGCAAGCGGTGCTCTTGGTGAGAAGCAGGTTCGACTAGCCGCCCCTCGCGGAGGTCGAGGCTCAGCCGGTAGCGGCAGCCGATGAGGTCGCTCGCGTGGAGAAGCGGGCGCGAAACGGATGAATCAGTCACAATGAGAATTAGCGTATCGCCACTCGGTAGGAAGTTTCACGTTAAGCTTGGATAGCAAGAATCGTGATGCAGCCACTGCATCTGGCAAGCGCACTCCGGCGCGGTGGGGTTTACGGGTTTTCCGCCCCGCTTTTCCGGAGGGACTATCTGCGAGCAACTAGGCGAAGGAAAAAATGAGCTTCTTGGGTGACATCCGTGAGCGTCGGCGCGAAACCGCCAAGCAGGTGAAGGCTGCCAAGGCGAAGGCTAAGGAAGAGGCTCGCCACGCAGCTCGGCTTAATCGCAAGGCACACAAGGCTGAGGTCAAGGCCGCTAAGCGCGACCAGAAGCACCAGCACAAGCTGGAGCTGAAGGAGGCCGCTGGCCGCGTTCGTTCTGAGGAAAAGCTCGGTAAGAAGGAACTCAAGCTGGAAAACCGTGCTCTGAAGCGCGCGGAGAAGATCCGCAAGGCAAGTGCCAAGGACGAGAAGAAGGCGCTGGCCGCCAAGCAGCGTCACCAGACCAAGATGGCCGAGAAGATCCTGCAACAGCAGCGCAACCAGGGCTTCAACAAGGACAAGGCAAAGTCGTGGATCGGTGGCGCACGCCTGCTGGTACCGGTGCTGGTTCCGCTGGCCTACCGCGCCATCACTGCCATTCAGCGCCGTGAACACTCTTCGGCCGCACAGAAGTTCGGTGTTTCCGCTAATGATGCCGCTCGTTACCAGGGGCACGGTGCACCGCTGCTGGCCCGCATTGAGGCCACTCGTGGTTCACTGACAGAGCTGCGTAAGTCGGGCGTCAAGGGTACCGATGGTTTTATCAAGGACGCCAACTCGCGTCTGGATGTCATGACTGATGCCATTAACACTGCCGAGAAGATGACCCCGGAGCAGCGTCGTCGCGCGCACCACTCCATTACCGCAGAGCTGGATTCTCTGGATCGCCAGATCATTTCGGAGCTGGGCGCGTAAACCTGGCCGCTTCGGGTTAAGGCCACTCGCCGAGATCCATCGGACTCAGCGCGACTGTTGTTGAGCAGCATTAGTCGCGCTTTCGCTCTTAGTACCCCCGTATCGGGCTATTTTCTCCCTCCGATGGCGCTACGGACTGAGAGCCACTGTAATGAGGGCTATGCCATCTTCAGATAAATCTCAGACTGCAGCCTCAAATCTGAACGGTGCGGTCTCGAACAGCGACGCAACAACCCAAAAGCCATTCACCCCTTCTCGTCGTGCCGTACTGCGTGCCGGCGCTACCGGTGCTGCTGCTGGCGCCATCGGCCTGGCAACCGCTACTAGTGCGGGAGCCAATCCTGAGCCACAGTCCCCAGCTAATGCTGGCGGATCTGGTGGTTTCCAGGTCTTCCAGCACAGCGTGGCCTCTGGCGATCCGCTGCCGGACTCCGTTCTTATCTGGACTCGTGTGACCTCGCACCCCGGCGACACCGCAGGTGCGAACCAGGGCCGCCCTGTTGCCCTGAAGTGGGAAGTCGCTTCCGACGAGGGCTTCGGCAACATCGTTGCCTCTGGTGCCCTGAACACCGACCCGGATGCTGACAACACCGTCAAAATTGATGTCAAGGGTCTCTCCGCTGATTCCTACTACTTCTACCGCTTTACCGTCACCGCTGGTGATCACGCGGGCCAGGTTTCCCCGATTGGCCAGACTCGCACTGCGCCACCGGTGAACTCCTCGCCAGATCACCTGGGCATCGCGCTGACCTCCTGCGCTAACTGGGAAAGTGGCTTCTTCTCCGCTTACCGCGATATGGCGGAAAATGACCGCATCGACATCATTATGTGTGTCGGTGACTACATCTACGAGTACGAGGCCGGTGGCTACTCCGGCAAGGGCCCGGTTCGTGACCACAAGCCGGCTCACGAGATTATTTCTCTCGCTGACTACCGCCTGCGCTACGCCACCTACCGCACCGATGCGGACCTGCAGGAAGCTCACCGCGCAAAGCCATGGATTGTGACCTGGGATGACCACGAGGTCGCCAACGATGATTGGCACAGTGGCGCTGAGAACCACGACCCGGAGACCGAAGGCGACTACGTAGCCCGCCGCGACGCTGCTATCCAGGCTTACCTGGAGTGGCTGCCGGTTCGCGCTGTCCCGTTCTCACAGGGCGGCAAGCTCTACCGCAGCTTCCGTTTCGGCGATCTCGCCGACCTGACCATGCTGGACCTGCGCACCTACCGTGACCAGCAGCTGAAGTTCATCCGCGCTGGCGAGACCGATGATGAGAGTCGTTCCATGCTCGGCTCTGAGCAGTTCAATTACCTGCTCGGCCAGTGGCGTTCCTCGAGCGCAAAGTGGCGTGTCGTAGGTAACTCGGTCATGTTCACCCAGTGCCTGGTTCCGCCGCTGGATCCGGAGGCCACTCGCGCTGTCACCGAGCTGCTGAGCCTGCCGCAGGACGGTCTGCCGTACAACCTGGATCAGTGGGATGGCTACGCTGCTGAACGTCGTAAGCTGATTGACATCATGGATAAAGAAGGCTACGACAACGTTGTCTTCCTCACCGGCGATATTCACTCCTCCTGGAACTGCAACGTACCGAAGGTCCCGGGCCAGTACCCGAGTGCCGGCATTGCCGCCATTGAGATTGTCTGTACTTCCGTCAGCGCCCCGAACATCGATGACATTGTGAAGCTGCCGCAGGACAACCCGATTTCCCTGGCTGCTACCGCTGGACTCAAGGCTGCGAACCCGTACGTCAACTACCTCGAGTTCGACCGCCACGGCTACGCCGCTGTCTACTTCGGTCGCGAGGACGTTACCGCTGAGTACCGTCTGGTCGAGGTCAAGGAGGAACCGAACCAGCCACTTTTCGTCGCCGCTACCTACCGAGGCAAGCCTGGTCAGGGCATGACCCAGGCTTAAGCGCCTTCTCATCCTTTCACTTGCCGACGACCACTGAGAGCGCACCCCGCATTGCGCCCTCAGTGGCGTAGTTGCTGTTCACGACGGCCCTGCACAACATGCAGGGCCGTATTTTTATTACCCCAAGTTCTTGTGCACAATTAATCGAATTATTAACAAACCATATATTCAATATAAGTTGCACAATCTAGCTCAATTATCGTCAATAGACATTAAATTTCTTTGCACTTATACTGTGGGGGAAAGAAAATAGGGCTTGATATTAATTTGAAATTTCACCGTATTGAAGTTTCACCGTAAGCCTTCTTCATTATTACAAGTTCAGCACCAAGCTAAGGCAGGGATTCTATGGCACGCCGCGAACTAATTCAGTACATCGACGACCTCGATGGGACTCCGCTTGATTCCACAGATCACCAAGTCGTTCGTTTCTCTTTCCGCGGTAAGAACTACATTCTCGACCTCTCTCAGGAAAATGCTGAGAAGTTCGAGCAGGTATTAGAACCGTATATTGCGAACGCTTCTATTGATCACAGCACGGTTGTAGCCCCGCGTAAGCGCTCTTCCGCTAATCCCAATGCCGCTGAGGCTCGTGATCGCAATCGCAAGATTCGCCAGTGGGCACGAGAGAATGGCATGGATGTTGCAGACCGTGGTGCGCTGCCAAAGCACATTATTGAAAAGTACGAGAGCGCTAACTAGTTCTCACCCAGGTTCGTTTACCTTCCACTGGATTTCATCCAGCTTCACTATCTTAAAGACAGGGTCCCGCCACAGCGGGGCCCTGTTTTAAAGTTGGGGCAGGTGATTCGAGTCGCTAGGATAGCGGCTGGAATTGACACACCGGCCTCATCCGGTTGTCTTACTTTTCTTATCCTTGACATGGAGGAGTCGGCCCGTGGTTATTTTGGAACCATTTGTTTGGCTGGTCTCGTTTGTCCTTAAGGCGTGGCACCTTTTACTGGCCTCAGTGTTTCACCTGCCGTCTTCTCTGTCCTGGACGCTTTCTCTCTTCCTGCTGGTGTTTACGGTGCGTGGCGCCCTGGCGTTTCTCGCGTTCCAGCAATTTATCTCGGCGCGCAAGACAGCCAACCTACGGCCGCAGCTTTTTATGCTCAAGGAGCGCTACCGCAGGAGCATCGAGCCGAACTCGCCACAATACGCAAACTTTGCCAGCAAGGAAATGCGCAAAGCCGAAGGTATTAAGACCTCCGTAATGCTGGCGCCCCTCTTCGTCCAGATTCCCGTGATTATGGGCCTTGTTCGCATGCTGAGGCACATGCTGCGCGCGTCTGAGGGGCCTGGGCTGCCTGCATCTCATAATGTCGGATTCATCTCTAAGGATGAGATCTCCGACTTTCTGAGTGCGACATTCTTGGGACAGCCTCTACCCGCATATCTGCGCATGGACCCGGAGCAACTGCAAATCCTCGGGGGCAATCATGATTCGCTGTTAACTTTCTGCATTATCGGCATCGTGGCAGCGGCCATTTTCACCGGTTTTAACTTGGTCATTTCCTACCGCCGGTTGCAGCGCACTCTCGACTATTCCAATAGCGTCAGTGTATTCCTCAGCAAATTCATGCGCGTAATGCTTATCTACGCACCGCTGATGATCCTCTTCGCGGGGTTCTTTGGCCCAACACCTGTGGCTCTAATTGTCTACTGGGTCACCAATAACTTCTGGACACTGACCCAAAATATTATTCTCACCCGCTATGTGGAAAAGACCTACCCGCTCACGGACGATTTCCGAACTCTGCAAAACCACCAAAAGGGTGAATACGAATCGGAGTGGGAAGAAAAGAAGAAGTTAAAGCAGGCCAAGCGTCGCTTCTATACCAAATCCGCATTCGCTCCGTGGAAGATTAAGCAGCACAAGAGCGAATATGCCGCTATTGAGAAAGCATCACGGGACCGTCGTAAAGCAAAGCAGGAAGAAGAATATGCCCAGGCTTTGAAAATTGCGAAGGTTCGCTACATAGTGACCCAGATGCGGCCTGGTGCTCAGGACAATTTACCGTCTCTGACGCAGGATATGAAGATTTCCTCGGGTATAGTTCCGCCGCTTCCCGGTCTGGCTAAAGTGCGGGCAGACATGAAACGACAAGCCGAGAAAGCGCAAAAAGCACAGAAACGGCCGAAGCCAATTCTGATTGCAAAGAACCTGGGAATGCTGCTCGGCCAGAATACGAAGAATATGGTTAAGAAAGCCACCGGCTCAAAGGAGTCGGACTGGAAACGCTTCCGGGATTAGCCCGTGAGCAAAAGGCGAGAACTAGGGCGCGTTAAAAAAGGGAATTAAGTATTTACGTGACCAAGTCACGGGCCAGGTCGCGCGCCATCTGCAGCGGGTTCAGGTCCTTAGACATCTTGGCACCCGCGAGGCCGCCGTCGAGGTAGAGCAACAGCATATTTGCGTGAGCAGACGGCATACTAGATTCATTTTCAGTCAGCAGCGTGTGTAGCTGTTGCCAAACCCAGGCGCGGTGATCGGCTGCGGCCTGGCGGATGTCCTGCTCCGACTCCGTTTCCGGCCGTGGATATTCACTAGCCGCATTCTGGAAGTGTGAACCACGGAAGTCGATTGCCGGCTGCTCCGCAATACACTGATCGAAGAAAGCGAGAATCTTCTCCGCCGGGGTATCCAACGAGGCCACTCGCTGCTCCCAAGCCTCCCGCCATTTGGTATCGAGGTCTTGCAGATACGCGATGACCAGCTTGTCCTTGGATCCAAACAACGAGTACAGGCTGGCTTTGGCGACATCAGCTTCCCGCAGGATGCGGTCAATGCCGACAACGCGGATGCCCTCCGTTGTAAACAGAGCTGTCGCTGATGTCAGGAGGCGCTCCCGCGGACTGGGTCGGTTACGACGGCGAGACGAAGCGCGGCCGCCTTTTGCGCCCTTGCCCGTTGTCGCTTCTGCCACGGCAGTACCTCTCGTCCTTCCAAAGTCACACCCCGTTATAACAGCTGCTCACTCGCAAATACCGGCGTTAGCGTCATTGCTTTCGCAACACTGAACAGGGCGTTTATAGTCTGTGATATTCCATTGTAGGCGTATCTGCGACTGTGATTTTGTAAAAGAACAAACTAGTCAGTCTTTCAGCCTCTAGTCCTACTTTAGCGTGCGATGATTGCTGCCCCCAACAGCTGTCGCGACAACCGCAGAACGCCAACTTCACGACAACCGCACAACAAAAAGGGCATCTCAATGTTAATGAGATGCCCTGCGCTCTAGCTCACTATCCAGTAGATAGCAGCGTTTCGACGCTTCGTGCTGAGCTGTGCTGTTGTTCTTGGTTTACTTACGCTTCTGAACCAGGCCGACAATCCACAGCAAAATCACGGCGCCGAGCAGGCACGTAAGGAAGCTGAAGATCATTCCACCACCGGCGACATCAACGCCGAACAGGGTGAGCAGCCAACCGCCGAGGAAGCCACCGACAATACCGACGACGATATTCAGGACGACGCCCATCGACGCATCGGTGCCCATAATCTTGGAACCAATCCAACCGGCAAGGCCACCGACGATAATCCAGCCGAGGAAGCCCAGAGAGGGGCTAAAGGAGGCAGCAAGAAGAATCTCGTTCATGATAGATATTCCTTTCCGAAATCGTTCTGACTCAACTATAAGGCTTTCCAAAATATCTTGCACCTACTGCAAGCACTATCAGGCCATTTCGGCCACTGGGAAACTAGCGAGATAACAGTCAGATAACCACCGGAAAACCCTTATAGAAACTGTACTTTCTGCATAAAAACGGGATTTATGCAGACGAGAGGCTCCATTTAAATAAACCGAAGCCGACCTCCGAGGCATGTCGGAAACCGGCTAGGTTCTACTTATAAATATTCGGTAACGGTTTCTGTTCTCGGCGCTAAACGCACCTCCACGACCGGCACCGGCGTTTTTCCCAGTCCCCTCGAAGACCGCTTTAGGCGTCAGTCTCCGGGCGGACAACCATCATCGGGCAAGCAGCCGCCTGCAGGAGTGCCCGCGAGGTGGAGCCGAGCAGCATGCCCTTGAAACCACCGCGGCCATGGCTGCCAACGACCAGCAGCTGAGATCCTTCCGAGGCATCAGCCAGAGCACGAACTGGGCGGTCGCGGGTAACAACCTTCTTGATGGCCACTTCCGGGTACTTCTTAGCGTACTTCTCCAGCCGGTGGCCGAGCAGAGCCTTTTGCTCCTCTTCCACAACCTGCCACTGGCTCTGAGCTGCAGAAAGACCAGCCAGGGAAGCCTGTACCTGCATGTCCATCCAGGTGTGAACTGCAATCAGCTCTGCACCACGGGCATCGGCCTCACGGAATGCGTACTCCGTTGCCTTTTCGGAAATATCGGAGCCATCGACGCCGACAACGACCGGGCCGTACTTGGTCTCATCGGTTACCAGGTTGTCCTCGCGGACAACAACAACCGGGCACGATGCGTGGGAAACAACAGCGGCGGAAACCGAACCCATGACCATGCCAGAGAGCCCACCCAGACCGCGAGAGCCCATAACCACCATGGTTGCCTGCTCAGACAGGTCGAGCAGCATGTCAATCGGGCTGCCCTCTTCAATCTGGTGGCTGACATCTACCGACGGTGCGAAGTCGAGGGCAATCTTCTTGGCCTCGTTAATCTTCTCCAGGGTTTCGGCCTCAAGATCGTCGTAAAGCTCCTGCGGCGGAACCATGCCCTCTGCGTAGAGGAACTGTGGCATGGAGTAGCTGCTGACCAGACGGAGTGGCTCACCGCGCTTCACTGCGGTGTTAGCGGCCCACTTGACGGCGGTCTTGGATGCCTCCGAGCCATCGACCGCGCACACAATGATGTTCTGCCTTGGCATTGATTGCCTCCTTATTATGCGATCCATAAAAATTGGCTCTCCGCGGCCCGACCGCAACGCAGCTACACCTATCGCACCTGCTTGGACGCCATTTTAATGGACAAGCTTTGCTATTTAGTCAACTCTTCCGAGCCAACCCTTTTATTACTTTCACCTCCACCCTACCCCCATTATGTTGCGACCGACAGGGCAGAATGTTGTCCACCTACGCCATTAGGGGCGATACCAACACCGTCCTGCCACAGCAGCTCCGCTTGCCCGTCAGATGAATCCGGGGCACCTGTTAAAGTCAGCCGTATGCGTCGCATGCCACTGCCCATTCGCGATGGGCTCAACCCATCCCGCATCGCCGCTCCCGGGCGTCGTGGCGATGCCCCCACCCGTGCGTGGGATCTGCTCGCAGGCGCTATCGCAGGCCAAACCCACCGCCACCCGGACGATGATGAAGCGGCTGTGGCCAAGCGCTTTGCAGATGGGCTCGTCGTTCGCGCCAACTCAGTGCCGTACAGTCCGGATGACATGGTGAAGCCCGGCGCGGAAATGTGGTTTTACCGCACCCCGGCACCGGAGCGCACAATCGCGGGGCCGATGCCGATTGTCTTTCAAGATGACAACCTTGTGGTCGTCGACAAGCCGTCGTTTTTGGCAACGATGCCACGCGGCCGACACATCACGGAAACCGCTGTCGTACGCCTGCGGCGGGAGCTGGGAAATCCGGAGTTGGTTCCCGCGCATCGCCTCGACAGGCTGACATCGGGGTTGCTCATCTTTACCGCCCGGCGCGAAGTTCGCGGTGCCTACCAGGGGCTTTTCGCATCTGGGGAAGTCACTAAGCGCTATCACGCGCTGACATCGCCCACACCCATCGCTGGCGCGACCAGCGAAGCCCTGCCCGAGACCCCACTGGAGTTGCGCACACGACAGCACAAAGTTGCTGGCCAGATGCAGGCTTATACTCTCGAGGGCGAGCCAAACGCCCACACCATCATCGAGCACATTTCGCTTGTCGACGTGCCTTCGGACGCCGACGGCCTCGCTGCCGACAGTGATCGCGTTGCGCTGTGGCAATTGAAACCCATCACCGGACGCACTCATCAGCTGCGGCTGCACTTGAGTGAACTGGGCTTTCCCATCCTGGGCGACCAGTACTACCCGGAGATTCTGCCGCTGGAGGCCGAGAATACCTCGGAGCCCCTGCACCTGGTCTGTGTAGAAATGAGTTTCGCTGACCCCGTGACTGGTGAACAACGAACGTTCCATTCCCGCCGCAGCGTTTTCAATCCGCTTTCGCTGCCGGATATTAATTCGCCGTTGATCAAATCTAATTAGAAGAGAGCCCCCTCCCCCATGTCTGCCAAGCATGCACAACAATCCGCTAAATCTTCCGCTGAATCTTCTTTGGAGCATTCCGCCCCACCAGCGGCGGCCTACGCTGAGAGGCTCACCAAGAAGTACGGCGACGGCAATGCCGCTGTTACTGCACTGGACCATGTTGACATCTCTTTTGCCGCTGGTGAGTTCACCGCGATTATGGGGCCGTCCGGGTCCGGCAAATCGACATTGATGCACTGCATGGCCGGTTTGGACTCCGCGACGTCGGGAAGCGCATACATCGGCACGACGGAACTGTCGAAGCTGTCGGACAAGGAAATCACGGCGCTGCGGCGTGATCGCCTGGGCTTTGTGTTCCAGTCCTTCAACCTGGTGCCGACGTTGACGGCGGCAGAGAACATCACCCTGCCTATCAATATCGCTGGTCGGAAGGTGGATAAGCAGTGGTTCGAGGAAATCACCACGCGCCTCGGGCTTAAAGAACGGCTTACGCACCGCCCCTCGGAACTGTCCGGTGGCCAGCAGCAGCGTGTCGCCTGTGCGCGTGCCATCGTCAGCCGGCCGGAGATCATCTTTGGCGATGAGCCGACGGGCAACTTGGACTCGAACTCATCTCGTGAGGTGCTGACGATTCTCCGCGATGCGGTTGATGACATCGGCCAGACCGTCGTCATTGTGACGCATGATGCCACCGCCGCGTCCTACGCAGACCGTGTTGTGTTCCTCGCGGATGGCCGCGTGGTTGACGAGCTTCGCAATCCCACGCCCGCCGATATCTTGGCGCGCATGGCAGATATTGAGAATCTTTAGGAAGGCAGGTCATCTCCCCCCATGGCATCATCGTCTTCCACGCTGAGCCGCGTCGCCTGGCGCAACATCACCTCGCACAAGTTGCGCCTCGTGCTCACAATTATTTCGGTCGTGCTGGGCACGGCCTTCATCACCGGCGCATTTGTGTTCACATCATCGCTGGACAAGGCCTTTAAGGGCGCAATGAGTACCGCTTATGACGGTGTCGACGTGGTGGTGACGGCCCCCGCTGACAATCCCGGTGCGCTCACCAAAGAAACTGAACAGAAGGTGGAGAACTTCCCTGGGGTGCGCGCCCTCAACATCGGCAATCCCAGCAATAGCATCACGGCCACGGGAGCCGACCGCAAGCCGATTCAGACCAATGGTTCGCCATCGATGGGTCTTCCCTACTATCCAGCGGCCGAAGCGGTGGGCAACAAAGTCACGATTACCGAGGGACACGCGCCGGAAGCACCAGGTGAGGTGGTCGTCAACTCCGCCACCGCCAAACTCGGCAGCCTCCACGTCGGCACTGAAATCAAAGTAGCCACCCGTCTCGATCGGGCGACGGTGAAGGTCGTCGGCATCGCTGATACCTCCATCGACGAAACTGGCTACCTCGCGGTCTTTTTCACCCAGAATCAGTGGCGCGAGCTCTACGGCGAAGACGGACATGTGGACATGTTTACTCTCGCTGCCGATTCCACCACTGATGCTGCCACACTTACCCGTAATGTCGCGGCCGCGTTCCCCGACCTCAAGGTAGAGGCCGGCTCTAAGCTCGCCGACGAGGCTTCCGAACGTGTCTCCTCCGCCTTAAGCTTTGTTAACTACTTCCTCATCGCTTTCGGGCTCATCGGTCTGCTGGTCGGCATCTTCATCATCTCCAATACCTTCACCATGCTGGTCACTCAGCGCATGAAGGAATTCGCTCTCCTCCGCGCCCTCGGTGCTTCACGACGACAACTCACTGCGTCCGTCCTCTTGGAGGCATTCATTGTTGGCCTCATCGGTTCTGCACTAGGTGTAATCACGGGATTTGGGCTGAGCCAGGGGCTATTCATGCTTCTCGATGCCATGAGTATCTCCATGCCCGGCGACGGCCTGACATTCGAACCGGTGGCAGTCATCGTTCCTCTCCTTGTCGGCGTGGTAATTACCATGATTGCCGCTTGGACACCGGCGGCCCGCGCTGGTGCCGTTCCTCCTGTGGAAGCCATGCGCTCTGGGGATCAAACAACCAGCAATAGTCTCAGTATTCGGACATGGAGCGGCGCTGTGCTGGCATCCGCCGCTATCGCAATCATTGCCTGGGCATTGCAGTGGAACGACGCGGAAACCAAGATTCGCGCCATCTTCGTTGGTGTCGGTGCAGTGATGGCCGTAGCCTCCGTCTGGCTTGTCGGCCCCGCGCTGTCCATGCCTCTGATCGGAGGACTGGGGCGCGTCGTAGGTGCGCCTTTTGGAACCGTCGGCAAGCTTGCGGCAACGAACTCCCACCGCAATCCGCGCAGAACGGGAACCACATCGTTTGCACTGACGCTCGGACTTGCGCTGGTGACTGTGATCGGCATGTTCGGCGTGTCCATGAAGGAAGCGGTCAATGAGTGGTCAGAGACAAATCTGACGGCTGACTTCGTGCTCTCGCCGCCTCTGACTGCGCATTCGGCCCTGCCTCTTGGTGTCGAGGACGCGGTGAAAAATATCGATGGCGTCGAAGACACCGCAACCTTGTCGATTGGTGCACTGCTGGTGATCCCACCTGAAGAAGCCCCCACGATGATGGACTCCATGCCCGAACAACTCGAAGGCGGACCAGAAGGAGGCAACGCATCTGTTTTCAATGGTGACGTTGCCAAGTGGTACGGTACCCGCGCCATCCAGGGCTCTCTCGATCTGGCGAAGCCGGAGGCGGGCATTGTCATCAGCGAATCAACAGCGCAGAAGAACCGATGGCAAATTGGCACTGAACTCGCAGTAATTGCAAAGAGCGGTGTCGTGCAGCTCCCCGTCACCGGTATCTTTGCCGACACTGGCGATCCCGGCCAGTCCATCATCATCTCCGATGCTGCCATTCATGAGCACATCAACAGCAGGCTTATCTTGCCCCTCCAGACCTACGTCGATGTCTCCGATTCCATCGCCGCAGATGACAGCGCTATGGATGAGATGAAACAGAAGCTTAGCAACGCCGTTGCGGACTACCTCGTAGTACAAGTGATGACTGCTAAGGAGTTCGCGGGTCTGGCTAATGCCTCTATCGATGTCATGCTGGGAATCGTGTACGCGCTGCTGGCGCTGGCGGTCATCATTTCGATTCTGGGAATCATCAATACTGTCGCGCTCTCAGTTGTCGAGCGCCGCCAGGAGATTGGCATGCTTCGAGCCGTCGGCCTGCAGCGCTCGGGGATTCGCCGGATGATTCGCCTGGAATCTGTGGAAATCTCCATTTTCGGCGCGGTTGTGGGTATTGTCCTCGGTTTGTTCCTCGGCTGGTCACTGCTGACCGTGCTGAAGGATGAGGGCCTGAATACTATCGCGGTACCGTGGCTGCAGGTTGTTCTCATGCTGCTTGGGTCTGCGCTTGTAGGTGTTATTGCTGCTCTCGGACCTGGTCAGAAGGCCGCGAAGACACCACCTCTGGCCGCTATCGCAGACGAATAGTCGCCGCTATATGAAAGCGCCCCGTGCAGATATAGTTTCTGCACGGGGTTTTATTTCGCCTTATCACCTAGGCCGAATCAGCTATCCGACTCACTCATTTCCGCTGGAAATTTATACGGCTGCATTGGCCTTGCGAACCTCGCGTTCACGATTCTTCAGCGCCTTATTGAGCAGCATAAAGAACCACACAAAGCCAACCGTCAGGATAATGTGGCCGAGTCCTGCAATTCCCGAGTACATCGGACCCCAGGCCTCCGGGCCTGAAACAACGTGGACGATACCGTTTGCCACCATCATGCCGATTGTCCAAACAATACCGACATTCTGAACAATGAACCAGCGATCAAAGCCCTTGACAGCTGAAATATTGAATTGACCATCCAATGCCAGCGCAACCAAGAAAAAGATCGTGCCAAGGACAAGGAAATGCGTGTGCAGCGTATTGAGCTGCGTTTTATCGCCAAAATCCATCGCACGGGTAAATTCACGATAGAAAACGCCAGAAAACAGACCAAGACCGAGATAGACCGAAGCGGCCGTGAATAACTTACGCATACTTCGTAGCCTACTCAGATAACACTGGCTTCTAAATGGACTAAACCCAGGGGGTTAAACGAAAGTTTGATACCGCGAAACTAGAGGGTCTCAAACTAACCGCGCGAATCGAGCCACCACACATTTCGGCACAGCCTTAAATAGAGTCATCACCAGACCATATAGGCCGGGTGCGACCTCCGCTCGACCGCTCTCCGCTGCACGTAACGTGCGCTCCACCAGATAACTGAGATTCTGCTCCGGCATAAGACGCAACTTCACCGACTTCGCCTGCTTCACGACGTCCCGGAGCGCCTTGGTCTTAACCTTTCCCGGGTAGCAAATAGTTACAGTTACACCATTAGGCTTTAATTCCTCCCTAAGGCTGATACCCCAATGCCGAATAAACGCTTTCGATGCTGTGTACACCGCGAGCCCCGGAGTTGGTGCTACAGCAGAGATCGACGAAACCAGAATAATGTGGCCATTCTTTTCGAATAGATCGTATAGAGAGTAAACCGCTGCGACCGTTCCGCGAATATTCGTCTGTATCATTTGATCAGCCCGCGAAAAGTCCTGGGTATTAACATCGCCATAATTCGCATACGCGGCATTGAGGATTAAATAAACTATCGTCGCGTGATGGCGCTCAACATGATTCCGGAGTTTATCGCCAAAATCATCATCGGACTGGTCTAGACGAAGATATCGAAGACGCGGACCTTGGTTCCTAGAGTGTTCAGAGTCCTCGCTGGAAGAACCATCGTTGTAGCTACGAGAGATACACCAGATTTCATCTAGGTCTGGACGTAGCTGCCCAAGTTTATAGGCGAAGACGGCGCCTATGCCCCGAGATGCTCCAGTCACGATTCCCACTCGCATGAATTCCAAGATACAGCTGACTGGTTCAGGCAATTAAAACGACGCCGACGAAGAGTGCTGTATGAGAATAAACATGCCGACAAAAAGATACAGCACTAAAACACTTACGCTGTTTTATGTCGTTTACTTGTGGGTAAAACAAAAGCGGGCCGCGGCCACCAACCCCACAACAGGGGGAGGCAACCACGACCCACAAAAAATATATGCCGGCGGCGACCTACTCTC
>NZ_KV834036.1:0-1545 GCF_001837775.1 Corynebacterium sp. HMSC073H12
TTTTTTTGGATAACGGCCAGGCCGCGCACTGTTTGTGGTGTGTGGTGGTTGTTTGTTTTGTTTTTGTCAGGTTTTTGGGCCTTTCATTGTTTTTTTGATTCTTCTGATTTGAAGGGTTTTTGATGGAGGGTTTGATCCTGGCTCAGGACGAACGCTGGCGGCGTGCTTAACACATGCAAGTCGAACGGTAAGGCTCCAGCTTGCTGGGGTACACGAGTGGCGAACGGGTGAGTAACACGTGGGTGACCTGCCCTGCACTTCGGGATAAGCCTGGGAAACTGGGTCTAATACCGGATAGGACCATGGTGTGGATACTGTGGTGGAAAGTTTTTTCGGTGTGGGATGGGCCCGCGGCCTATCAGCTTGTTGGTGGGGTAATGGCCTACCAAGGCGGCGACGGGTAGCCGGCCTGAGAGGGTGGACGGCCACATTGGGACTGAGACACGGCCCAGACTCCTACGGGAGGCAGCAGTGGGGAATATTGCACAATGGGCGGAAGCCTGATGCAGCGACGCCGCGTGGGGGATGACGGCCTTCGGGTTGTAAACTCCTTTCACCATCGACGAAGGGTTTCTGACGGTAGATGGAGAAGAAGCACCGGCTAACTACGTGCCAGCAGCCGCGGTAATACGTAGGGTGCGAGCGTTGTCCGGAATTACTGGGCGTAAAGAGCTCGTAGGTGGTTTGTCGCGTCGTCTGTGAAATTCCGGGGCTTAACTCCGGGCGTGCAGGCGATACGGGCATAACTTGAGTACTGTAGGGGAGACTGGAATTCCTGGTGTAGCGGTGAAATGCGCAGATATCAGGAGGAACACCGGTGGCGAAGGCGGGTCTCTGGGCAGTAACTGACGCTGAGGAGCGAAAGCATGGGGAGCGAACAGGATTAGATACCCTGGTAGTCCATGCCGTAAACGGTGGGCGCTAGGTGTGGGTTTCCTTCCACGGGATCCGTGCCGTAGCTAACGCATTAAGCGCCCCGCCTGGGGAGTACGGCCGCAAGGCTAAAACTCAAAGGAATTGACGGGGGCCCGCACAAGCGGCGGAGCATGTGGATTAATTCGATGCAACGCGAAGAACCTTACCTGGGCTTGACATATACAGGATCGCGCCAGAGATGGTGTTTCCCTTGTGGCTTGTATACAGGTGGTGCATGGTTGTCGTCAGCTCGTGTCGTGAGATGTTGGGTTAAGTCCCGCAACGAGCGCAACCCTTGTCTTATGTTGCCAGCACGTTGTGGTGGGGACTCGTAAGAAACTGCCGGGGTTAACTCGGAGGAAGGTGGGGATGACGTCAAATCATCATGCCCCTTATGTCCAGGGCTTCACACATGCTACAATGGTCGGTACAGTGGGTTGCCAGTCCGTGAGGGCGAGCTAATCCCGTAAAGCCGGTCTCAGTTCGGATCGGGGTCTGCAACTCGACCCCGTGAAGTCGGAGTCGCTAGTAATCGCAGATCAGCAACGCTGCGGTGAATACGTTCCCGGGCCTTGTACACACCGCCCGTCACGTCATGAAAGTCGGTAACACCCGAAGCCAGTGGCCTAA
>NZ_KV834037.1:0-427 GCF_001837775.1 Corynebacterium sp. HMSC073H12
GATTTGATTATTGGCGCAGATGGCACCAGTGCTTTAGCGACATTGGTGGAACGCCGCAGCAGGTTTGTGCTCCTCGGCAGACTCGGCACTGACCATACTGCCGCAAGCGTCAATGAGGTCATGGTGCGGATGATTCGTCGGCTCAAAGAGTCGATGGACACCACGATGTCGACGTTGACCTGGGACCAGGGAGTGGAGTTTGCCAAACACACGGAGTTTTCCGTCGCGGAGAATATCCAGGTGTTTTTCGCCGATCCGCATTCACCGTGGCAGCGAGGCAGCAATGAGCGGATGAACCGGGATATCCGGTTTTATTTCCCCAAAGGAACCAACTTTACCGATGTCACCGACCAGGAAGTCGCTGAGGCGGAGGCATTACTGAATAACCGGCCGCGGGTAGTACTCGGCGGGTTAACTCCCCGGGAGG
>NZ_KV834038.1:0-7925 GCF_001837775.1 Corynebacterium sp. HMSC073H12
CGGCTTGGCGCCTGGCTTAGCTGCTGGCTTAGCGCCTGGCTTCGCACCCGACTTAGCAGCAGGCTTAGCTGCAGCCTTCGTAGCTGGGGCCTGTGCAGACGCGTCAGCACCTGCACCAGCATTCTTCTCTTCGTAGACCTTCTTCATCTTCCTGACGACGGGTGGTTCCACCGTCGAAGAAGCGGTCTTAACAAACTCGCCCTGAGCCTTCAGCTCGGCGAGTAGTTCTTTGCTGGTGACCCCGAGCTGCTTAGCGAGCTCATGGACACGTAGCTTTCCGGACACTGCTCTCCTCACTAGTGGGGGCCGAGCAGCGCCCGATGGCGGATTCGTCCGCGCACCGAGAGCGCCTGCAGGGCTCCCTCTTATCTATTGCCGTTCATCGCTGATGCTTCATCGTGTGCTCATCAGTGTTCAGGTCTTTCTGTTGTCATTTTTCCTGCCTCCCTGCTTAGCGACACGCACATCGTCAGCGGGGGCGAAACCCTCCGCCGTTTCGTAGTGCGTGGCGATAAACTGTTTAACCGGAAACGCATCTACCTGCGTAGATACCTTCAGTGCGCGGCCAAATGCACGGCGCTTGTCGGCGATCTCCCAAGTCTTTAGTGTTGGGGTGATCCAGGCACCTCGTCCCTGCATCCGACGACGCGGATCAGCAACGACGGCTACTGAGCCATCTGAACGGGTGGTAGCGACAATACGCAGCAGCTCCGAGCAATTGCGGCGCTGCTTAGTTGCAATACAGGTACGTGTGGGTGCAGGTGTATGAGTTGTCGAATTCGGGTTTGTCACCCGCGAAGTCGTCATACTCCTGACGCACCCACCTTCCTGCTAAGAAATAAAGCGCGAAAATTCGCATAAGAAACTCACGCCTTGTCGTTTGGCCACCTCCCAGCATAACCCGAAAAGGCGGAAAAGTGCCAACCCCCTAGGCACTTTCCCGCCACTTTCGCAACCGCTGGGACGCTGACCTTGTGCCTACTCCGCGTCGGAGTGGATATCGATTCGCCAGCCGGTCAGACGAGCCGCCAGACGCGCATTCTGCCCCTCCTTGCCGATAGCAAGCGAGAGCTGGTAGTCGGGCACCACAACATGTGCACGGCGCTCATCCATGTCCAAAATCTTGACACTAACGACCTTGGCTGGCGCCAGCGAGTTACCAACGAACTTCGCCGGATCCTCGTCGTAGTCGATGATGTCAATCTTCTCGCCCTTGAGCTCATTCATAATCGAGCTCACACGCTGACCGCGCGGCCCAATGCAGGCGCCCTTAGCGTTGAGCCCCTTGACCGTGGGACGTACAGCAACCTTGGTGCGGTGACCAGCCTCGCGTGCAATCGAAATCAATTCCACTGCCCCATCGGCAACTTCCGGAACTTCAAGTTCGAAGAGCTTACGAATGAGCTCCGGGTGCGTGCGTGACAGGTGAATCGCAACACCCCGCGGTGTCTTGTTCACACCGACGACGTAGCACTTGATGCGGTCACCGTGCTTGAGTTCCTCACCTGGCAGCTGCTCAGCCGGCATCAAAATACCGTCGCGACCGTTGGCCTCCGAACCGATGTGGACGACGACAATGCCCTTTTCATTGGCATAGACATCGCGCTGGACCACGCCGGAAATGACCTGGTTAGACAGGTCTGCGTATTCGTCGAGAACCTTGTCGCTTTCCGCATCCCGCAGACGCGAAAGGATCGTCTGACGAACAGCGAATGCAGCGGTACGCTCAAAGTCCTCCGGAGTGTCGTCCCATTCGGAGATGAGATTGCCCTCGTCGTCTCGCTCCTGGGCAAAAACTATGACGTCACCGGTCTCACGGTCGATTTCGACGCGCGCATACTGTGCCGGTGCGGTGGTATTGCGGTAGCTTTCACGCAATGCCCGGGCGACCAGTCCCAGCATTTCGTCGACAGGAATACCCTTTTCCCTTTCCAAGGTTCGTAGGGCAGCTAGTTCAATCTTCACTTGTTATCCTCCAGCCTGGTCAAGGCATCGTCATAGTCTAGTCCCGCAAAATCTTTCTCGGCTGCGGGCGGATTAGAGAATTCAACTTGTACCACTGCACGGGCCACATTGGTTAATTCGACACGCTGACCAACAGCCTTCAACCGCCCCTTTGGCCCTTTAGAGGTAACGAGAATGATGAATTCTTCATCCGGCGACAGCGCACCAATGCGGGCTGCAATCGCGGAACCGTCGGCAAGCGAAATTTCCGCAACACGACCACGGTTACGGCGCCAGTGCCGAGGCTGAGTCAGCGGTGCGTCAATACCAGGAGTGGAAACTTCCAAGGTGTAGCCCTGAGCGCCGAAGTCGGCTTCACCGCGTTCCTCCGCGGCATCCAGAGCTGAAGATACTTCATGCGTGGCCTGTTCCAGAACATCGAGGTCAGGACGCTCATCTGCATCAACCAACACAATGACCTGTGACTTTGCGCCGGCGCGAACGACCTTGACATCTTCAACATCCAGGCCGATTTGTGCGAGCGCCGGGCGCACAAACTGTTCAATTTTCTCGGGTGCGGGTATCGCCATAGTCGTAGAGTCTACAGGTCAAGTACTAGGAATTGCGCACCTGGGCACTTTCGCCACACCGCATTGACACATAGTGCCGCCCGGCGTGGCACGATAGTGAGGTGATTGTTGAACCTCCCGCCCCCAGTTTTGCTTCCGCATCGCATCGCACTCGCACTCGTACTCTCTCGCGCCGTGGCTTCCTCGCTGCTGCCCTCGCCGTGGGATCACTTCCCGCGCTCTCCGCGTGCTCGCATCTGGTGGCACCACGCCCGGATTACGCCATTGAGGTTCTCCACGCGCTGGCGTCGCGCGATGCGCATTCGCTTAGCGACGCCAATCCGGACCTCGCTGCCGTACGCTCCGCGCAGGTGACCGAGCTAGATGCGGAAATCACGCGTGCCTGCGGTACCCGCAAGGATGGCAAGTCTGTCGATGAATGTGGCTCCGACGTCGCAGTGCCAGCGCCCCTGGCTACCGGTGACCATGCGAAAGTACTGCTCACGGACTCACGAAACAGTCCCGCACTGACGAAGGCCCTGGATTCACGCACTGCATTGCGGGAAGAGCACACTGCGCGCCTTGCCACGGCTGTCGATGGTGGTATCGTCCTCGCCCTGCGTGCTGCGGGCGCTGAGTGGGAGGAGCTTGTCCCATTGATTCCCAGTGACAGGGATGAAATCTCGGGTGCCGAAGAGCAGATGACTAAGGCACTGCAAGCCGAATACATGATGATTTACGGCGTCGGCGTAGCCACACCACGTGTCGGAGGCGATACCACTACTGCGCTTTTGGCCCGTGGCGAGCGCCACCGAATTTTGCGCGATCGTGTCCGACTTATTTTGGAGGATTCCGACGTTGAGGTGCCGGAGAGCGCACCTGGCTATATGCCGGAAGATGCTCCTTCACCGGATACGGCACCCGTCGATTACATGATTGCGTTGGAGCGCTATTGCGCCCAGGCGTGGGAAGACGTATTGCTCGCTGCCGATAACCCTCGGATGCGTATGTTCGCACTGCAGGCAGCTGGCGTGGCTGCCGCCGGAGCGGCAGCGCTAGGTGGCAACAACTTGGAGCCGCTGCCGGGACTCTAACGCTGCCGGCACTTTAAGCCTGTGCCGACTTAGGCCTTGCGAACCAGCTCCGCGAGGTGAGCTGCAATGCCGTCAGCGGCGACCTCGTCGGTCTCGTTGGTCAGGCGGTTACGCAGCTCCACCTTGCCGTCCGCGTAGCCACGGCCAAAGATGACCACAAACGGCATACCCAGCAGCTCAGCGTCCTTGAACTTCACACCGGGGCTGACCTTCGGACGGTCGTCGAAAAGCACCTCAATGCCCTGCTGACTGAGGTCTTCCGCCAGCCGTTCAGCGGCCTCAGCTGCTTCGGCGTTCTTACCGGCCACAGCGATGTGAACCTTGTACGGTGCTGCGGCAACTGGCCACTTGAGGCCCTTTTCATCCAACTGCTGTTCTGCGAGGACAGCGACCAGACGGGACACACCAATGCCGTAGGACCCCATCGTCGGACGAGCACGCTTACCGTTGACATCGAGGATGTCAATTTCAAAGGCGTTGGTGTACTTGCGGCCCAACTGGAAAATGTGACCAATCTCGATGCCGCGCTCGATCTTTAGCGTGCCATGCCCCTCCGGAGCCGGGTCGCCGTCACGCACCTCTGCGACATCGCAAATACCGTCAATCTGGAAGTCCCGGCCAGCGACCACATCGACGATGTGCTTGCCTTCCTCGTTGGCTCCCGCAATCCAATTCGTGCCCTCGGCTATGCGTGGGTCAGCTAGGACCTTCACACCGTGATCGGCGAGCCCCTGCGGGCCGACGTAGCCCTTAATCAGGAAGTCATTGGCTGCGAAGTCCTTGTCCTCCAGCAAGCGCACCTCACCCGGTTCAAATGCGACTTCGAGACGCTTTTCATCGACCTCACGGTCACCGGGAACAAGGATTGCGGTGAGCTGTTCCGGCAGGGCGTTGCCCTCCTTATCGACCTTCTTCGGGTCGACGGCGACGAGAACGCACTTCAAAGTATCGGCAGCGGTGACCTCGCGTCCGAAGTCCGCGCCATTGGCCCAATCAACAAGCGCTGCAATGGTGGCGCAGTTCGGAGACTCGTAAACCTTCGCCTCCGGCTGTCCCTCAATCGGCTGCGGTTCGACTGCCGGGATTCTCACGGCTTCAACGTTGGCGGCGTACTCACCGTCGGTGGAGACTACGAAGGAGTCTTCGCCATTTTCGCTAACAGCCAGGAACTCCTCGGAGGCCGAACCGCCCATAGCGCCGGAGGTGGCGTGGCAGATTTCGTACTTAATGCCCAGCCGGTCAAAAATTCGCTGGTAGGCACCGCGGTGCAGCTGATAAGAATTTTCCAGCCCCTCGTCGTCCATGTCGAAGGAGTAGGAGTCCTTCATCACGAACTCGCGGCCGCGCAGAATACCCGCGCGCGGGCGGGCCTCGTCGCGGTACTTGGTCTGAATCTGGAACAGCGTCGTCGGGAAATCCTTGTAGGAGCTGAAAAGATCCTTGACAGCCAGCGCGAACATCTCTTCGTGCGTCGGCCCCAGCAGGTAGTCCGCGCCCTTGCGATCCTTCAGACGGAACAGCTCGGGGCCATATTCGGTCCACCGATTCGTCGCCTCGTACGGTTCACGCGGGAGCAGTGCAGGGAATGCCAGCTCCTGTGCACCAATGCCTTCCATCTCCTCGCGCACAACCTTCTCTACGTTGCGCAGAACCTTCAAGCCCAGTGGCAGCCAGGAGTACACACCAGGGGCAGTTCGCCGGATGTAGCCGGCACGGACGAGCAGCTTGTGGCTAGGGACCTCGGCGTCAGCGGGATCCTCGCGCAGTGTGCGTAGGAATAGCTGGGACATTCGCGTAATCATGAATGCTGATTTTACCCGTCGATCGTTCTTCGCAACATGCGGGGCATTACTATGGTGCCCATGCTCGTAGTCCTACCCCCATCTGAAACCAAAGCCACTGGTGGCAGCCATCCCGCAGTGGACTTTTCCTCGCTGAGCTTCGGCTCCCTCAACCCCATCCGCGAGCGCATTGCAGCCGATCTCGTGGCGTTAAGTGCGAACAGGGAAGCCGCGATGGAAACACTGAAACTGGGGCCACGTCTCGCTGACGAAGTCACAGCTAATGCCGCACTCCTAGAGTCGCCGACCACGCCGGCTCTCGAGCGCTATACCGGGGTGCTCTACGACGCACTCTCCCCCAGCGATCTGCCTGAAACCGGCCGTGCTCGACTCGCCATCGGGTCAGCGCTCTTCGGCGTCATTGGCGGGGACGACCTCATCCCCCGCTACCGTCTCTCTGGCACGGTCAAGCTCCCCTTCGCGGATCAGCCTGCCGACGCAGCTCCCACGATGAAGCGCCGTTGGGGCACCGCCATCACCGAGGCTCTCAAAGATGTCGACTTCCTCATCGACCTTCGTTCCGGCACCTACGCCAATTTGGGCAAAGTCAAGAGCGCGACAACGATGACCGTGCTCACCGCCGAGGGCAAAATCGTCAGCCACTTCAACAAGCACTACAAGGGCCTATTTGCCCGCGCCATCGCCCTTTCCGATACGGCACCGACCTCCCCCACAGAGGCCGTCGATATCGCGCGCGCCGCGGGATACGACGTCTCGCTTGACGACGGCACCCTCATCTTCCGCGTCCCGGAAAACTAAATGTCGTCGTTGTAGCGCTTCCGACCTGCCACAATGGCAGCAATGAGCGCAATGACAGCGATGAAAATGCTGTCGTAGCGCGAGCCCTCTCCGCCGAGGAGCAGCAGGCGGAAGATAATCATGGCTCCGAGGTAGAACACCAGGAAGGTCGCAGCGCCCATCCAGATAGCGCTACGCAGCTGATCGTCGGCAAGCAGTCGGGTAACAAGTCCTGCCTTTTGCTGCTCTGGCTCACGCTTCTTCGACTTGTTGTTGCTCGACTTGTTGCTCTTACTCATCGCCCTCATCCAGACCGGCGACTTCACCGATGACGATAACGGCGGGCGGCTTGATTTCCTCTTCGACCATTTTCTCGCCAAGCTCGCCGAGCGTGCAGCGCAGCGACCTCTGATTCGGCAGCGTGCCGTCCTGGATGACCGCAGCCGGAGTCTTCGGGCTGCGGCCGGCCTTCATCAGAGCCTCGGCAATCTTCGGCCCGTTCTTAACTCCCATAATGATGGCAATAGTGCCGTGCATGCGGCCCAGCGCATCCCAATTGACTAGCGAAGTCTTGTGCCCCGGTGGGACATGACCGGACACGACAGTGAATTCGTGGTTGACGCCACGCATGGTAACTGGGATGCCAATCGTCCCCGGTACCGCCAGTGCCGAGGTGATACCCGGCACAACTCGAACCGGTACCCCTGCCTTCTGCAGCTCCTGAAGCTCTTCAAAACCGCGGCCGAAGATGTACGGATCGCCGCCCTTGAGCCGGACCACAAAGTAGCCCTCGCGGGCACGATGAACGAGGAGTTCATTGATGCGCTCCTGAGCCATGGCGCGACCGTAAGGAAGCTTGCCGGCATCAATAATCTCGACATCCGGTTCCAAGTCACCGAGCAGCGACAGCGGACCGAGGTGGTCTGCAACGACGACGTCGGCAAGCCGGAGCAGGCGACGCCCCTCAACGGTAATCAGACCGGGATCGCCCGGGCCACCGCCTACGAGTGCGACCTGCCCAGCGAGATCCCCAGCGCGCGACGCGCGACGGCCGGTCAGCGCCACAGGAGTAAGCGGGCTGGATGTCCCGGTTTCATCGTCGACGAGAATACCTCGGCGGTGTCCCTCGAGTGTCACCTCACGCAGCAACGACTCGTCACAGCAGACCATGAGAGCCTTGCCCCAGCTCATCGCCTCGGTAAAACCAGTGCGGGTCAAAGTAATACGGCCGTCTGCAGCCCAGGCCTCAATCGCAGTTGTTACTTCCCCACCCTCACACACAGTGACATCAGCGCCAGAGTCCAACAACCGAGGAATCACGCGCTCTGCAGCCGTGGAACCGCCAATCACCAACACGCCGTAGTCTTTGAGAAGCAAACTCATAGCTAATACTTTACCCGGCGCACGAAGCAACAAAGCGACTAACGTTCCCCGGCGTACCCGCCGGATGAACATGCAGGTAACCGGCATGAATCCGCCCAGACTCGGAAACGAAGCCGTCGCGAACTGTCTCGCCTTGATATCCACGCCAACCCCAGGCTGGTTGCCACCCGGCCGCAGCAGCGACACTTGCGGTGTCATCGGTGAGGGCTGTCTTGTGGAACTCGTGACCGCGCACGCGCGTACCTACTGGGCACAGCGCAGAATCAGTCAGCGCCACAGCCTCCCGGTACCCCAACTTCAACCGTGCCATGTGCGCTCGCCCCGGGATGATGCCACACATACGGCGCCCACCGAGA
>NZ_KV834038.1:8025-86315 GCF_001837775.1 Corynebacterium sp. HMSC073H12
CATACGGCGCCCACCGAGATCTTCAAGCAGCCAGAGCAGCCCCGCGCATTCACCGTGAATCAGCGCACCATCGTCGGCAGCCTGACGTAGATCGCGGCGAATGTCAGCACGAACAGATAACGCGTCGGCATGCTCTTCCGGGAATCCACCGGGCACGATGTAGCCTTCGGCTTCCGGCAGTTCGTCAACCAATGGGTCAAAATCCACGACCTCGGCTCCAGCAGCCCGCAATAGCTCACGGTGCTCTGCATAGGTAAACGAGAACGCAGGACCCGCCGCGACTGCCACGCGCACTCGGCGCTGAGTAGCCAGCGGTGCAACGAACTGTGCAGGATCCCATGGCTCAGCTGGATAGGGCTGCCGGGCAAGCTGGATAATCCGGTCGATGTCGATGTACGTCTCCACCAAGTTGGCCATCGATTCAATGACCGCTTCTAGCTGCTCACCCTGCTCGACTGCAGTGACCAGCCCCAAATGCCTGCTGGGCACCTCAATATCAGTCACTCGCGGAATAGCGCCGAGCACCTCGACACCCATGGCCTCCACAGAACGGGTAATGATGTCCGCATGCCGCGGGCTGCCCACCTGATTAATAATCACGCCACTGACACGGACGTCAGTGCGAAGCGTGGAGAAACCGTGGACAACGGCCGCCGCCGACTGCGACATATGCCGGGCATCAATAACCAACACCACCGGAAGTCCCAACAGCGCGGCAATCTCGGCTGTCGACCCCTCCACCGATAGCGGATCGTTACCAATGCGGCCGTCGAAAAGCCCCATAACGCCTTCAACCACCGCAATATCGCTATCGGCAGCTCCGTGTGCGTAGAGCGGCCCAATCATCTCAGTCGCGCACATAAAGGAATCCAGATTGCGCCCGGGACGACCAGCGGCTACCCCGTGATAGCCAGGATCAATATAGTCGGGTCCGACTTTGAAAGGTGCCACCGCGTGACGACGCGACAGTGCACGCATCAGACCCGTGGAGATTGTCGTCTTTCCCGTGCCTGAAGCTGTCGCCGCGATGACAATTCCAGGCGCTACCACTCGATGCCCTTTTGTCCCTTACGTCCGACATCCATCGGGTGCTTAATCTTGCTCATCTCCGTCACCAGATCCGCGACCTCCACGAGCTTCGGATCCGCATCGCGGCCAGTCATCACCACATGCTGACGCCCAGGTCGGTTCTTCAAGGTCTCCACCACATCGTCGACATCAATCCAACCCCACTTGATTGGGTAGGTGAACTCGTCGAGGACGTAGAAATCGTGCACCTCATTTTCCAGGCGCCGCTTAATCTCCTGCCATCCCTCGGCAGCAGCTGCAGCATGATCCTCCTCAGTGCCCTGCTTACGCGACCAAGACCAGCCTTCGCCCATCTTGTGCCATTCGACCGAGCCGCCCTCTCCCGTGTCGTCGTGAAGCTCGCCCAACCGCCGCATGACTGCTTCTTCGCCAACCTTCCACTTTGCCGACTTCACAAACTGGAAGACACCAATATTCATCCCCTGATTCCACGCGCGCATCGCCATACCGAATGCCGCGGTGGACTTTCCCTTACCTGGGCCCGTATGCACCGCAGTAATCGGAATCATACGACGCTGCCTGGTGGTCAGTCCATCGTTGGGAATTGATTTGGGGTCAAGCTTTCCTTGTGCCATGGTCTCGATGATAGGCATGGATCACACCCGCCACGGCCTCGGCATTGAGCTCGGAAAGGTTTATGCAGGTCGCCCCTAATTCGACACTGAGTTCCTGTGCTAGCCCCAGACGCACGCGTGAGCGTTCGCAGTCGATAACCACCGTCGCCGCCAACGCTTGACGACGGATCTTTGCGGCCACGGCCCTGGCCTGCTGCAACCCATTTTTACCTGTTGCTCGGCCATCGGAGAGCAACACCATGATTGCGCGGCGCGTGGGCTCCCGGTGCGCTTCCCGCACCACCACTTCGTGCGCCTTCAACAGTCCTTCGGCCAATGGGGTTCGGCCACCAGTACGGACGTCTGCGAGACGACGCACCGCGGTATCAATGGACTTGGTCGGTGGTAAAACCACTTCGGCACTATTCCCGCGGAAAGTAATGACAGCGACTTTGTCGCGGCTTTGGTAGGCATCACGCAGCAGCGAAGTGACCGCGCCGGTGACAGCTGCCAGTCGGTCGCGTGCGGCCATGGAACCTGAGGTGTCCACGACAAAGACGACCAGATTGGACTCAGTTCCCTGTCGGATAGCGCCGTGAACGTCCTCAGGTTCCAGGGGGATCATGGAGCCGCCTATGCGGGCGCCACGATTGGCCGCCGCCAGCACTGTCGCCGGCACGTGGAGACCATGGCCTCCCCGCTGGGCACCAATGGTGCTGCCTCGGGGCCCAATGGCCTTGGAACGCCGACCGGAATCCCCTTGACCGACACCGTCAACGCTGATTTTACGAACGGCGAAAGGGGGCGCCTTCAGCGGCGCGACCTCCCTTCGCTCCCGCAGAACTCGACTGTTGTGGCTCCTGAGGTTCGGAGTTGGAGTCGAACTGGGAGGCCTGATCAACCTCGGGCTCTGGGTTCGATTCCGGATCCGACTCCGGACTCGACTCTGGCTGATTCTGGTCATCTCGGAACTGCTCCTCTGCATCCTGCAGAGCATCGTCGAGCTGCTCCTGGTCCAGTCCTGGTTCATCAAAGGGGTCACGGCGACGACGGTGCGGCAGTGCCATTTCGGCAGCTACCTTAATGTCTTCCGCAGTGATCTCAATTGGATTGCCAGGTTCCGGCTGCGCCGACTCATCCCCGGCTACTCGCCAGGCAGCGTGGGCGCGGGCGGTACGCGCAATGACGATGTCGGCACGCATCCCGTCCACATCAAAAGCAGCGCACACGGTGGCAATTTGACCGAGAATGCTGGGAGTCAATTCGACGTCGCCAAGCAGTGCGCGTGCGCGATCGATGCGAGCGTGTAGTGCCTCGTCGTCGGTGGCGAACCGCGTGACAAAGTTCTCCGGGTCGGCGTCAAAGTCGAGGCGGCGGGCGACGATTTCCGCGCGGACACCCGGGTCCTTGGATGCAGTGACGTCGATGGCGAGACCGAAGCGGTCGAGAAGTTGGGGACGCAATTCACCCTCTTCCGGGTTCATCGTGCCGACCAACACGAACCTGGAGGTAGCAGAGTGCGAGATGCCGTCACGTTCAACAACCACACGTCCGGTGGCTGCAGCATCCAGAACGGAGTCAACGAGGTGGTCCGGCAACAGGTTAATCTCGTCGACGTAGAGAATGCCGCCGTCAGCCGCGCTGAGTAGTCCTGGATTGAACTGTGCGTGTCCGGTCGTCAGGACGGTCTCCACATCAATGGAGCCCACGACTCGATCTTCCGTAGCGCCGAGTGGCAGGTTCACCAACGATCCGCTGAGAAATGGCGCCAATGCGCGGACCGTAGTGGTCTTGGCTGTGCCCTTCTCACCGCGGATTACCACGCCGCCAATCTCCGGGGATAGGGCGGTCAGAATCAACGCAAGCTGTAGTCGCTGCTGCCCGACAATCGCAGTAAAGGGAAAAGTGGGCTCTGTCTGTGCAGTGGTAGCTGACGTGATTTTTTCCATAAACACAGTTCTACCCCACTGCGAGCGGATGGCTCACAGCGGGGTAGAAAATGTTGGCTTAATTGAACTCTTTGAAGCTCTTCAGCGGAGTGCTTAGCGCTCCAATTTCAGGGTCTTCTGGGAAGCCTCCCAGACCTCCTTGAACAGAGCCGGGTCATCAGCCAGGTGCGTGCCGTAGGACGGGACGAGCTCCTTCAGCTTCGGAGCCCACTTGCCCATGTGGCGGCCGAAGCAGCGCTCAATCAGGCTGATCATCACGGCCGGAGCGATGGAAGCGCCCGGGGATGCACCCATCAGGCCGGCAATGGTGCCGTCCCACGAGTTGATGACCGCGGTACCAAACTCGAGGGTACCGAAGACCGGAGCCTTCATCGGCTTAATAACCTGGACGCGCTGACCAGCGACAATCAGCTCCCAGTCCTCTGGGCGAGCGTTCGGGACGTACTCACGCAGGGACTCAATACGTGCGTCGAAGTCCTTCAGAACCTCAGTAATCAGGTACTTGGTCAGCCCCATCTCCTGGACACCAACACCCATCATGGACGGCAGGTTGGCCGGACGCAGAGACTTAATCAGGTCCAGGTTGTTACCGTTCTTCAGGAACTTCATGTTCCAGCCGGCGTACGGACCAAAGAGCAGACCACGCTTGCCGTCGATAACACGAGTGTCCAGGTGCGGAACCGACATAGGCGGCGTGCCGACGGAAGCCTTACCGTAGACCTTGGCGTCATGCTGGGCAATAACTTCCTCGTTGGTGCAGCGCAGCCACTGGCCGGAGACTGGGAAGCCACCGAAACCACGAATCTCGTTAATACGAGCCTTCTGCAGCAGCGGCAGCGCGTCACCGCCGGCACCGACGAAGACGAAGTTGGCAACCAGGGTGCGAACGTCCTTGGTGTGCAGGTTCTTCACGGTGACAATCCACTTGGAACCGTCGCGCTTCAGACCGGTGACCTCGTGTCCGTAGCGAATTTCAGTACCCATATCGGACAGTGCGGCCAGGTACTGCTTGGTCAGTGCACCGAAGTTAACGTCCGTACCATTCGGGTTACGAATAGCGGAGACCGGCTTGGAGAAGTCACGCCCCTCGGACATCAGCGGAAGGTACTCAGCGAAACGATCCGGATCCTCAATGAGCTCCTGACCGTGGAACAGCGGCTCCTTCTCAAGTGCCTCGTAGCGACGACGCATGAACGCCATCTGCTCCGGGCCCTGAGCGAAGGTGGTGTGATCAACTGGGTTGATGAATTCCTTCGGATCAGTCAGGGTGCCGTTTTCAATCAGCGAGGTCCACAGCTGACGGGAAACCTGGAACTGCTCATTAATGAGCTTAGCCTTGGTTACATCGACCTTGCCGTTCTTCTCCGGCGTGTAGTTCAGCTCGCACAGAGCAGAGTGGCCGGTACCAGCGTTGTTCCACGGGGAGGAAGACTCCTTGGCGGGCTGATCGAGACGCTCGAACAGAACCTGTGACCAGGATGGCTCGAGCTCCTTGAGCAGCACACCCAGCGTCGCACTCATTACACCTGCACCGATGAGGACGACATCTACCTCGTCGCCACTGGAAGCAGGAAGCTTGTTATCAGCCATTTTGCTGTCAACATCCTTACTAACTTGATTAGTGATTCAAACTAGCGCTCGCTCACATGCGCGCACACAACTAAAGACGCAAAAGAGAGCTACCGTCTCAGTCCATAATCTATTGTGGCACACATTCCCACTACCCCCGGTAATCGGCGCTAGGCTTGACCCTGTGACTACCGATATTCCCGATTTCGTTACCCCCACCTTTAACCCCGATAACCTAGGCGAGGGCTACAGCCACCATGTCATCGAACTCGGCCAGGACCCCGACGGTGAGGGATCCGTACGCGCGGTTTTGGTTCGCTACTGCCCCGACTCGTCGGCAAGCGACTTCCAAACGCGTCCGGCGGTTCTATGGATTCATGGGATGTCGGATTATTTCTTCCAGAAGCACGTGGCGGAGCGGTACCACGCCGAAGGCTACGCCTTTTACGCTATTGACCTGCGCAAGTGCGGGCGCGCTCACCAACCGGGGCAGACTTGGCACGGCTGCAGCGATTTAACGAATTACTTCGAGGATCTCAACGGCGCACTCGCGGTATTAGACCACGCCGGTCATACAACTGTCACTGTTAATGCGCACTCCACTGGCGGTCTGATTGCCGTTCTCTGGCTCGATTGGCTACGAAGCACAGGCGGCCATTGCCCGCAAGCACCCAATATTTCCGTCACGGCTGCCGTCTTGAACTCACCGTGGCTGACTCTGCACGTTTCCCGGGCAAAGGCTCCCGTGTACTCGCTAGTGACTCGCGTTATGTCGCGGATTCGCCCCAACAGTCTTATTCCGGTGCAGTCTGCGGGCGGCTATGGCAAATCCATTAGCGCCGATCACCAGGGACGCTGGGAGTACAACCGTACTTTCAAGCCGCTGGCTGGCCATGACAAGAACTGGCGTTGGCTCAATGCCATCATCGTCGGCCAACAACGTGTCAGCCGCGGTATCGACACCGGCGTGCCGACGCTCGTCCTCCACTCGGACAACTACCTTCTCGGTTCCGACTACACCCCGGAGCTCAGTCGCGTTGACTCTGTTCTCAACACTGAACAAATTGCCGATGCCACTGCCCACCTGGGCTCACAGGCTCGCAACGTCGCGATTCCGGGTGCCCTCCACGACGTGTATCTCTCCGCGCCCGAAGCATTAGATCGCGCTTTCAATGAGACCTTCCAGTTCCTTACCACGGTCAATCCGGGAGGCAGCTCAAAATAGGAGCTCGGAATAAATCAGCATTCAGTACGGTTGAACCAAACTAGTTTGACCAGAATGCTAGGAGTGCTTGTGACCACTGAGAATTCGCCTGAGGCTACCCCACGCCACTACGACGTCATCATTATCGGAACAGGGTCCGGCAATTCCATTCCGGCCCCGGACTACGACAATGTCCGTATCGCTCTGGTGGAGGAAGGACGTTTCGGCGGTACTTGCCTCAACGTTGGATGTATTCCCACCAAGATGTTCGTTCTGGCCGCTGATGCCGCCCGCAACATCCGCGAGGCCAGCCGCCTGGGCGTGCACGGCACCTTCAACTCCGTTGATCTCAAGCAAATCCAGGATCGCGTTTTCGCCCAGCGCGTCGACCAGATTGCCGACGGCGGCGAGGCATACCGCCGCGGGGACGAGACTCCCAATATCGATGTCTACGACCGCCACGCAACGTTCGTCGGCCCGCGCACTATTCGCACTGGCATCGGCGAGGAAACCGTCGACATCACAGCCGACAACATCATCATCGCTGCAGGCTCCCGCCCGCATGTCCCGGGCCTCATCGCGCAGTCCGGGGTGGATTACTACACCAACGAGAACATCATGCGCGTCGACAAGCTTCCGCGCGAAATGATTGTCGTCGGCGGCGGCTACATCGCTAGCGAGTTCGCGCACGTCTTCGCATCCTTCGGTACGAAGGTGCACATGCTAGTGCGCTCCGATGTCATGCTGCGTGGCTCAGATGCCGCTATCTCTGAGCGTTTCCACGAGGTTGCCGCCCGCGACATTGACATCCGTATGAACACCTCCATCACTGAACTCTCCCAGGAGGGCGAGATCGTCACGGCCACGCTTGACGACGGCACGGAGCTCACAGCCGATGCCCTGCTAGTGGCAACCGGACGCATCCCCAACGGTGACCGTATGGATCTTGCAGCCGGTGGTGTGGAGATGCACGACGATGGTCGCATCAAGGTTGACCAGTATGGTCGCACCTCTGCCGAAGGTGTGTGGGCGCTGGGCGATGTCTCTAGCCCGTACCAGCTGAAGCATATTGCCAACCATGAGGCCAAGGTGGTCTTCCACAACGTGCTGAACCCGTCCGACCTGCGCGAATTTGACCACCGCTACATTCCGTCGGCAGTCTTCTCACATCCGCAGATCGGTCAGGTCGGTATGACCGAGGACGAAGCTCGCGCCTGGGCTGCGGAAAATGGCACCGACATTACCGTGAAGGTACAGAATTACGGCGACGTTGCCTACGGCTGGGCACTGGAGGATCGCGACGGCTTTGCCAAACTGATTGCGGACCGCGCCACAGGCCGCCTGCTGGGTGCGCACTTCATCGGCGAGCAGGCTGCCACTCTAGTGCAGCAGTGCATCCAGATGATGAGCTTCGAGATGGATGTGCGCGAAGTTGTCACAGGCCAGCACTGGATTCACCCAGCGCTGCCCGAGCTGATTGAAAACGCCATCCTGGGCCTGGAGTTCGATAACTAGCCCAGCTGCTCAATGCCTGTGGCCTGGGCCAATGCCGGCCCAGCCAGGTACTCCTCGACTGCATCGGCCAACATGTCGACCTGCCGCAGCCGTTCTGCGGCAAACGAAGTAGTAGAGCTGACCTCGAAGCCGTCCCGACCGACGGCAACTGCTACTTCCATCAGCAACTCACGGCGCGCCTGATCATTTTCCAGGTAGCCGTGGCGGTGCGTGCCCATCACCATGCCACGCCGCGCCCCTTCTTCAGGCTCAGTGATAAAAGGATGTTCACTGCTTCGCACGATCTGCCCATTGTGCACTTCGTACGAGCCATCCGGGTGACTCACCAGTGTCTTCGTCCCCGCGAATTCAATGTCGGTATCAAACACGCCAAGCCCGTTCACGGTCCCGGCTGCCGACTCCACCGAGTCAGCGATGGTGTCGCAGAGCATTTGGAACCCACCGCAGATGCCAATCAGCGGTAGCCCCCGGGCGGCTCGGTTCTCTAGCACGTCGTCAAGCCCACGCTCGCGCAACCACTCGAGATCAGCGACCGTCGACTTCGTCCCGGGCAACACGACCAGGTCGGCGCGAGCAACGACCGACGGATCGACCGTCCACTGCACGTGTACCCCTGGTTCACAGGCAAGCGCCTCGATATCGGTGGCGTTGGACACGCGCGGCAAGCGAATGGCGGCCACGGACAACGTTTCCGTGCCCAGCGGTGCGTTCGCCGGCCCAACCGACGCACCAGCGACTGTGCCGAGCGAGTCCTCCGCATCGATCCACAGCCCTGGAATAAAAGGCACCACGCCGAGTACGGGTACACCGGTGTATTCACGCACTACGTCCAATCCCGGCGTCAACAGCGAAACATCGCCCCGGAACTTGTTGACGATAAAACCGGTAATCCGCGCGCGGTCTTCGGGGCTCAGAATTGCATGCGTGCCGACGAAATGTGCAAGCACCCCACCGCGGTCGATGTCACCGGCGACCACTACGGGCAAATCAGCGAGCTCCGCCAACCCCATGTTGGCGATGTCTGACTCTCGCAGATTGACCTCGGCAGGACTGCCAGCGCCTTCACACAGGACGACATCGAACTGCCCCCGCAGCTCTTCCAAAGCCTCCGCAACTACTCCGCGCAGCGCTTTTCTCCGCGACCGGTACGTCAGAGCGCTCACATGCCCATCAGCCTTGCCCTTCACCACCACCTGACTGGTGTGGTCCGAACCCGGCTTGAGTAGCACCGGGTTAAAGGAGACATCCGGCTCCAGCCCACAGGCCAACGCCTGCAGAGCCTGTGCGCGCCCAATCTCGCCGCCGTCGAGCGTGACAGCGCAATTGTTGGACATGTTTTGCGCCTTGAAGGGCGCGACGCGCACTCCGCGTCGCGCGAGCAACCGACACATGCCGGCGACCAGAACCGACTTACCGGCATCTGAGGTGCAGCCGGCAATCAGAGCTGCAGGAGCCTGCACCGCTTAGGCCTCGGGCTTCCAACCAGTCTGGAACTGGCCTGGCACGTTCTGCTCATCCGGCAGGGTGAGGATTTCATAGCCGTCGGAGGTCACCAGCACCGTGTGTTCGAACTGAGCGGTGAACTTGAAGTCATCATTCTGCACAGTCCAGCCGTTATCCCAGATGTGGTACGGCAGCTCACCGAGGTTAATCATCGGCTCGACAGTCAAGGTCATGCCCGGCTCGAAAATGGTGTCCTGGCTCGGCTCATCGTAGTGCAGGACAATCAAACCATTATGGAACGTGGTCCCGACACCGTGACCGGTGAAGTCCCGAACGGTGTTGTATCCAAAACGCTTAGCGTAGGACTCAATCACGCGGCCGATGACATTGATCTCACGGCCCGGCTTGATGACCTTAATGCCGCGCATGGTGGCGTTGTAAGTGCGCTCCACCAACTGGCGGTGCTCCTCCGAGACATTGCCGGCGAGGAAAGTCGCGTTGGTGTCGCCGTGGACACCGTTCTTGTATCCGGTGACGTCGACATTGACGATATCGCCGTCTTCAATGACCTGAGTATCCGGAATACCGTGGCAGACAATCTCATTGAGAGACACGCAGCACGACTTCTCAAAACCGCGGTACCCCAACGTGGACGGGTAGGTGTCGTGATCTAACAGGTACTCGTGCACCACTCGGTCAATCTCATCCGTGGTCACGCCCGGAGCTACGGCCTTGCCGGCCTCCACCAACGCGTTGGCAGCAATGCGAGAGACCTCTCGCATATTTTCAATATCTTCCGGAGTCTGTACCAGCGGCTCGCCGACACCTTCCTGAACCTCGTCCTTCCAGGCGTACTCCGGCCGTTCAATATGTGCCGGAACGGTGCGAATTGGTGTGGACTTTTGCTGAGTAAGTGGAGAACGCTGAGTCATGGAACATACTCTACCCCTACCCCCGGATTAGCCTTTCGGCCTGTGCCGGTTTCAAAGCCAGAAATGCTCTAGCCCTCGTCCCCCGAACCTTCATCCATATTGGCGAAGAAGGCATCGGTAATCGCCACGGCATGCTCCGAACCACCACCGCCAACGATGAGCGTGGCAAAGGCCAAATCATCGCGGTAGCCAGTAAACCAAGCATGGGAGCCGCCAGCGTACTCGGCCTCACCGGTCTTTGCATAGACTTCACCTCGACCGGCAATGGCCGAACCAGTACCAGAGGTCACCACCGCCCGCATGAGTGTGCGAACCTCATTCAAAACCTCAGGCGGCAGTGGCTTTGATACCTGCGACTGCCAGGTTCCCGCGCTTGGCACGAGTGACGGTGTCGGAGTGCGTCCGGCCGCCACCGTCGCGGAAACCAGCGCCATGCCAAACGGGCTGGCCAAGTCACTGCCCTGTCCATAGCCCGCATCGATACGCTCGACTTCATCACTGCCATCAGACACACTGCCGGTAATAGTGTCGAGGCCCGCGATGTGGTAGTTGATGCCGATGCCGAAGTTCTTGGACTCCTCCTTGAACTGCCCTGGCGCCAACTTGTGAGCGATGTTGCCAAACGTGGTGTTGCAAGACCGCGCGAACGCATCGCTCAGCGAGGTATTCCCGACACCACTTCCGTTGTAGTTGGTGACAATACGCGGCCCGATCTCCATCGAACCTGGGCACGGCACAGTCGATCCCGCATTTAGCCCCTCGTGCTGCACACCTGCGGCGGCAGTGACAATCTTGTACGTCGATCCCGGCGGGAACTGTCCCATCAGCGCAAGGTCGCCGTCCTTGTCTGCTTCCGCCGTCTGTGCTACCGCCAGAATCTTGCCCGTAGACGGCTGCACAGCCACCAGCATTGCCTTAGCATCTTGCCGCGTATCGACTGCCTTTTGCGCTGCGTCCTGCACCTTTTTACTAATTGATACCTGCACCGCCGGCGCTACATCCGGAGACACCTCATAGAGCGTGCCGACGACTGCTCCGCCCTCGTTGGCCGCCACGATATTCCAACCATCGGCACCGTGATCACCAGTGTCCACTAGCTTTTCCACGCGGCTCATCAAATCAGGCGCAAACCCCGGGTCGGGTCGCACCATAGCGGCTTCATCGTTAACAGAAATTCCGTCGATGTCCGCGAGCTCATCCTTGACTCGCTGTGGCGTGGATCCCGGCAGCACAATCAGCGAAAAGTTACCCTTCCCACCAGCCGCCTGCTCCCCCACTGCTCGCGCGTCAAGCTTCGGACCATTTTCCGGCATTTCATTATTGATAACCGTCGCCGCCCGATTAATCGACGACTGCACATTCTCCGCCCCATCACGATGGAGAATTACCCGGTGCACAGTCCCTGGCTCTAGCAAGGCCGCACCGTCCGAGCCAACCACAGATGGACGTGGAGCTGCGATAGTGCGCAATTCTGGGTGTTGGTTACGCCCCAGCTGTGGATGCAGGGATGCTGGCGACCAGCGCAATGCCCAATCCCGTTGCCCAGTCTCAGTCTTGGTCAGTGTGAAAGTGGTGTCATATCCCCAGCGTCGCTGATGCGGTAGCTGCCAATTCATGGCGACTTCGGCCGAGGACTGATTCGAGCTGGAATCGATACCCGCAATCTCATACTCAAGCCCCTCCGGCTGGAGTCCGGCAGTGGCCGCCTTCAGATCCCCTTCAGCGGAGTCCGGGTAATCAGTCAGTGCCGCCGCCTTAGCAACGTCCCCTCCCGCCAGCGCCCCCAGGAATTCCTCTAGCACCTCGCGCCCGGTGTCAGGCCGCGGCGTACACGCGGCGGATGACAACACCAGACCCGTGATTGCCACAGCCGAGATACTGCGAAGCAGGGGCTTGCGGCGCGAAGTTTGTTCCATGTGGGCTGACGTTAGCACCGCTTTGCTTTACGACGACGCTGGCACGCCGCAACCTGCTATCAGCGGTTCAGCACAATTGGATTGACCACATCAGCGGCCATAACCAGAACGCCGAAGACCAGCAAAACCGCAGTAAAGGCCATAGTAATTGGCATAAGCTTGGTGTAATCGGCAGGCCCAAGCGCTGGCTTACCGAATGCCTTGCGAATTCGATCGCGAATGCGTTCATAAATAACAACGGCGATGTGGCCACCGTCGAGTGGCGGCAACGGCACGAGGTTGAACACGGCCAGGAAGTAATTGAGGTTGGCCAGCAGTAGGAAGAATGAAGGCCACTGGTTCATCTCCACCAATTCACCGCCGGCACGCGAAGCACCGACGACACTCATGGGGCTGGCCGGATCACGCTGAGCGCCGAAGATGGACGCAACCACACCGGGAACCTTCTCCGGGATGGAGAGCAGCCCGTTCCAAACCGCCCCAAAAAGACTGCCTGTGAAGCTGGCCGCACCGCCGATGGCGGTCACTGCGTTGTACTCGTGGAGGATAGTCTCTGGGCGCTGGAAGGCGATACCAATCGCTGGCTGGTCGATGTCCTGGCCGTCGTTAGTCTTGCGTTTGACGACTTCCGGGGTGACCGTGACCGTCTGGGATGTGCCATTGCGGTCGATGGTCATTTTGATGTCGCCACCTGCAGAGCTGCCGATGAGGGACACAGCTTCGGGGTAGGACGTGATTTTGGTGCCATTGATCTTCTCGATTACGTCTCCAGCACGCAGCCCTGCACGCTCTGCGGGGCCGGAGCCAGTGCAAGGCTCCAGAGTGCCGTCGGTCCGCTGTGCCGGCGAGACGCACTGTACCGCCTGAATGCGCGGAGCCATTTCCTTACCCATGTTGGGCAAACCCCACGTCACTGCGATGAAGTAAAGAATGATGAATCCAACGATGAGGTTCATCGCCACCCCACCGAGCATCACGATAATGCGCTGCCACCACGGCTTCTTGTACATGGCGTAGGGCTCTTCGGCAGGATCGATTGGATCCATTGCGGTCATGCCTGCGATGTCGCAGAATCCGCCAAACGGAACTGCCTTTACTCCATACTCGGTGTCATGCCCACCTGCCGCGGCGTGATGCCGCTTGAAGGAAAACAGCGTTGGGCCGAAGCCAATGAAGTACCGACGCACTCGCATTCCACACAGTCGAGCTGCGGTGAGATGGCCCCATTCGTGAAGGGCGATTGTCACCGCGATGCCGATTGCGAAGAGTAAAACTCCAAGAAGAAATGTCACGAGTGCTCACCCTACCCCCACTTTGGGCAAACGAGCACACCGGCGAACAGTTTCCGGCCGGGCTAAGTCCCAATTTCAGCAAGTTCTAAGGTATCCTTACACCCGATACTCAAGATTGTCTGAAAATGCGCTCAGTCGCTTTCAGCAAAACCGCAGATAGACTGAACTGCATATAGAGTGCAATTCGCCGAAAGTGTTAACAGGAGGACTTTCAAGTGAGCAACCACGAGCCAAAGGAAGAAATTTACCGCGGCGTCAGCACCCTCGACGAGCCGTCGGCGAAGTGGGGCTGGCACGGCATTAGCAAGAGCGCTATGCAGAAGGCCGGCTGGATTTCCGTGATTTTCCTGCTGGGTATGACCATTGGTAACCACAAGGGCAACGTCGAGAACTGGTGGCTGGTCGCCATCGCCGCCCTGATTGCTATTGGCCTGCTGCTGCAGTTGTTCGCCCCGCAGGGTTCTCAGGTTCGCACCGTTACGGGTCACAACAAGCCGGAAGGCCACATTGAGCCGGAGTGGGCACGCGACCAGGTAAACGGCACTGGCGTCTACGCTAACCTGACCGACTCTCAGCTGCGCTCCTGGAACCGCCTGCCGGAAGGCCAGAACCAGTAGAGTTAGCCACTTTTGCAGAAAGTCTGGCCTAACAGCTCTATACCAACAGCTCTATAGCGCTACAGCGCACAAAAAGATCCGCACCGAATTCGGTGCGGATCTTTTGCTATTCAGCGACTAAACCTCTTCGGCCGCCAGCTGACCACACGCTGCCGCAATCTCGTTGCCACGGGTATCGCGGACCGTGCACGGTACCCCCTGGGCCTGTACGCGGCGGACGAACTCCTCCTGCTGCTTCTTCGGGGAGGCGTCCCACTTCGAACCCGGAGTTGGGTTGAGCGGGATCAGGTTGACGTGGACACGTGAGCCCAGAGCATTGTGGAGCTTCTTACCCAACAGGTCTGCACGCCAATCCTGGTCGTTAATATCACGAATCAAAGCGTACTCAATAGATACGCGACGGCCTGTCTTGTCTGCGTAGTAGCGAGCTGCATCAAGTACCTCGGCCACTGTAAAGCGATTGTTGATCGGTACCAGCTCGTCGCGAAGCTCGTCATCCGGAGTGTGCAGAGACACTGCGAGGGTTACTGACAGGTCCTCGTCGGCAAGCCGTCGGATGTTCGGCGCGAAACCGACCGTAGAAACGGTGACATTGCGCATCGAGATGCCGAATCCCTCCGGCGAGGGCCGCGTAATGCGATGGACGGCGGCGAGAACGCGCTTGTAGTTCGCGAGCGGCTCGCCCATGCCCATGAATACGATGTTGGTCAGACGACCGCCCTCAGCTGCCATAGTGGCAGCGGCCTCACGAACCTGGTCGACAATCTCCGCGGTGGAGAGATTACGCTGCAGACCGCCTTGACCCGTCGCACAGAATGGGCATGCCATACCGCAACCGGCCTGTGAGGAGATACAGAGGGTCGCACGCCCTGGATACTTCATCAGCACGGATTCCAGCAGCGTACCGTCACCTGCACGCCACAGAGTCTTACGGGTCTCGCCGTCGTCACAGGTGATGTGGCGAACGGGAGTCAACAGAGGTGGGAAGAGACTGTCCTTGACCTTTTGCCGATCTGCTTCTGGTAGGTCAGTCATCGTCATAGGGTCAGCCTCAAGCCGACCGTAATAGTGCCGGGCAATCTGATCGGCACGGAAGGCCGGCAGGCCCAGTTCCTTGACCGCAGCCTTCCGTTCCTCAACATCGAGGTCCGCAAAATGGGTCGCGGGCATGCCGCGACGTGGAGCTTTAAGAACGATTGGAAGTGAAGATGCCATGATGGCACCCATTTTCGCATGTAATGACGGTTTTGGCCTAATGAGTGTCTAGGCAGCCGCAACTAAGTAGACCTTTACAAGTGGTACATACCTGCTAAAACGTGTTGAATAATAGGTATGACTAACGCTAATCAGCCGAATAACGACAGTCCGCTTTTCGACGATGCCCCGTCGTACTCCCCAAATGATTCCGTGGCTCCTGCACCTGAGCAGGACAACCTTCCAGAGCCAGTCGTTGACGCGACGACAGAGAAGGACTCCACACCCGAGCCAGCGCCCGCCCCTGGCCGGCGCAAGGTGAAAAAGACTACTGCGGGCTCAATGTGGATTGGCCTGGTCATCAGTGCAATTTTGCTGATCGTACTGCTGGTGTTCATTCTGCAGAATCAGCAGGAGACCGCACTAAACCTGTTCGGCTGGACCTGGAACTTCCCAGTCGGCGTCGGAATGCTCTTCGCTGCCATCCTCGGTGCCCTCATCACCGCACTCATCGGTGGCTGGCGAATGTTTGATTTGCGCCGCCAGATTCGTAAGGGCGGCAACTAAAGGCCGATTGAACCAGCCAAATTAAACTAGGCTGAAAAGCTGCAATATCAGCCACGTCATCGCGGCTGATGGCAGCATGCCATCCAGGCGGTCCATCAGACCGCCGTGGCCCGGCAAAATCGAGGACATATCTTTAATCCCCAGATCTCGTTTGAACTGGGACTCCATCAGGTCACCAAGCGTGGCCGAGATAACCAGGGCGATGCCCAGCACGATGCCCTGCCACCACGGCGCGTGCAACATAAAGATCGCACAGAGCGCTCCAGTAATGGTGGCGAGTACAAGAGAGCCGCCGAACCCTTCCCAGGATTTTTTAGGGCTTACCTTCGGGGCCATCGGATGCTTTCCGAACATTACACCAGCGGCATAGCCTCCGACGTCATTTGAGATAACGCCAATCATGAAGGTCACAATGACCAGACGAGGATCAACTCCCCAGGGATTGTCCATGCGTACCAGCTGCACTGCTAGCGCGGCAAAGAATGGAATCCACATAATCACGAAAACACCGACGGCGACATCCCGCAGCCAGTTCCGTGGCGCTTCGGCCATCCCGTGTAAGAACAGGCGGACGACGAGCAAGAGCATCAGGGTCGCGGCCAGACCCATCACCAAACCGTCAATCCCCCAGTAGGCGGACAACCACACCATCAGTTGTCCGCCGAGAATCAGTACCGGGCGAGGGACCTGCCAATCGGACTCACGGAGCCGCTCGCAGACCTCCCAGGTTGCGAGACCAACCGCCCCGGCGACCAGAACGGTCCAAGCGAGCGCCCCCAGCAGCAAGCCGATGATGACGACTGCACCAAGTGCTACGCCCACCGTGATTGCAACCGGCAAGTTTCGGCCTGCTGAGTTACGTGGCTTAATAAGCCGTAGCTCGTCTAGAACACGTTCCTTATTGGACGCTGGCTTCGACGTTGGCATTGGCGCCTCAAATCCCCTCTCCCGGTTGAATGTGAAGGCCTAAACCTCCATCAGTTCCGCTTCCTTGCGTTCAACCAAGGAGTCCACCTGCTCGACGTAGTTCTTGGTGACCTGGTCCAGCTCCTTTTCGCCTGCCTGCACCTCGTCCTCACCAGCGTCGCCGTCCTTCTGAATCTTCTTCAGAGTTTCCATGCCCTTACGACGGACATTGCGAATCGCGATCTTGGTGTCTTCGCCCTTCGATCGTGCGACCTTAACCATCTCACGACGGCGCTCCTCGGTCAGCTGCGGGATAGTTACGCGCAGGACCTGGCCATCATTAGTCGGGTTCACACCCAGGTCCGAGTTGCGAATCGCGTTTTCGATGTCGCCCATGACGCTCAGCTCATACGGCTTAATCAGCAGCATGCGCGGCTCTGGAACCGAAATGGTAGCCATCTGGGTAATCGGAGTCGGAACACCGTAGTACTCCGCAATAACGCCGTTGAACATCGTCGGGTTCGCACGGCCAGTGCGAATGTGGGTCAGCTCCTCGCGGCAGTGTTCTACGGAGCTACCGTACTTTTCTTCACAGTCAAGCAGGACTTCATCAATCATTGTGTTTTTAACCTCGGGTTTCTACGCGGGTTCTAGATAGTTCTAGAGCGTTCTGTGGAAAGAACGTATTACGAACAAATTTATCAGCTGTGGACGAGAGTACCGATTTGCTCACCGGCTACCGCGCGCGCAATGTTTCCGTCGGTAAGCAGATTAAACACGAGAATCGGCATGTTGTTGTCCATGCACAGGGAGAAAGCGGTGGCGTCCGCAACGCGCAGGTCGCGTTCCAGAACCTCACGGTGGGTGATGTCGTCGAACAGCTCTGCGTCCGGCACCTCACGTGGGTCGGCCGAGTAGACACCGTCAACAGCCTTGGCCATCAGCAGCACCTCGCAGCCAATCTCCAGGGCGCGCTGGGCGGCGGTGGTGTCGGTGGAGAAGTACGGCATACCCATACCTGCACCAAAGATGACCACGCGCCCCTTCTCCAGGTGGCGCTTAGCACGCAACGGCAGGTACGGCTCCGAGACCTGTGCCATGTTGATTGCAGTCTGAACGCGGCAGTCCACGCCCTCCTGCTCGAGGAAGTCCTGCAGAGCCAGACAGTTCATGACCGTGCCCAGCATGCCCATGTAGTCAGAGCGTGCGCGGTCCATGCCGCGCTGCTGAAGCTGTGCGCCACGGAAGAAGTTACCTCCGCCGATGACGACACAGACCTCGACGCCCTTTCGGGAAACTTCCGCAATCTGTCGGGCAACGTTTTGCACCACGTCCGGGTCAACGCCAACCTTGCCGCCACCGAACATCTCACCACCGAGCTTGAGCATCACACGTTTGAAGCCATTGCGCTCGACAGATTCTGCCATGACCATGCACCTTTCTCACACCGTTTAAAAAGTCGCAGACGAGTCTACCCGGTCACGACAGCAAGGCACACTTGACGCTCCGCATTGTCGGCAACATGGCAGCAAAATGCCCCACCCGAAGCAACCGGATGGGGCATTCACACTAGCTAGCAGCTAGAGGCTAGAGCACAAATTACAGCGAATTAGTGCTGACCAACCTCGAAGCGAACGAAACCGGTCAGGGTAACGCCAGCCTCTTCCATGAGCTGCTTAACGGTCTTCTTGCTCTCAGCGACAGACGGCTGCTCCAGCAGAACAACGTCCTTGTAGAAGCCGTTCAGACGGCCCTCGACGATCTTGGCGATAGCCTGCTCCGGCTTGCCCTCTTCGCGAGTGATCTTCTCGTAGACAGCGCGCTCTGCCTCGACGCGGTCCGCCGGGACATCCTCGCGGGACAGGTACTGAGCCTTCAGAGCGGCAACCTGCATAGCTGCTGCGTGAGCAGTCTCTGCAGCGCCCTCTCCCTCACCGGTGTAAGCAACCAGAACACCGACAGCTGCCGGCAGGTCGGCTGCACGGCGGTGCAGGTAGACAGCGATGTTGTCGCCCTCGAGAGTAGCGGCGCGACGCAGCTCCAGCTTCTCACCGATCTTTGCGGAGAGCTCCTGGGTAGCGTCAGCTGCGGTCTGACCGTCGAGGTCAGCAGCTGCGAGCTCTTCCTGGGAGTTTGCCTTGACTGCTGCGGCAGCGTCGGCGACCTTGTTGGCGAAGTCGATGAACTCCTGGTTCTTAGCAACGAAGTCGGTCTCGGAGTTGACCTCGATCATGGTGTTACCAGAAACAGCAATCAGGCCTTCGGCAGCGGTGCGCTCTGCACGCTTGCCGACGTCCTTTGCGCCCTTAATGCGCAGGATCTCGACAGCCTTGTCGAAATCGCCGTCGGTCTCGACGAGTGCGTCCTTACAAGCCTTCATGCCGGAGCCGGTCAGCTCACGGAGCTTCTTGACGTCAGCAGCAGTGAAATTCGCCATGCTGGGCGTTCCTCCTTGTGGTGGTTAGAACTTGTGGTGGTTAGAAAGTTCAGCTTTACTCAGCGGATGCCGTCTCAGTTGCAGTGGAGCCTTCGGCGTCCATCTCTGCAGCCTGGTCGGTCTTCTCAGCGGCGGACTCGATCGGAGCGTCGCCTGCTGCTTCGCGAGCAGCGTTGGCCTCGCGCTCAGCGCGAGCCTTGCGGCCCTCTTCAACAGCGGTGGAGATGATGCGGGTCAGCACGGAAGCAGCGCGGATAGCGTCGTCGTTGCCCGGGATCGGGAAGTCAACGTCATCCGGGTCGCAGTTGGTGTCCAGGATGGCAACAACCGGAATGCCCAGCTTCTTAGCCTCGGAGACAGCGATGTGCTCCTTGTTGGTGTCAACAATCCACAGTGCGGACGGAACCTTGGACATGTCGCGAATGCCGCCCAGGGTGCGCTCCAGCTTGGTGCGCTCACGGGTCAGCATCAGGATTTCCTTCTTGCCGCGACCCTCGTAGCCGTTCTCAGCAGCGTCCATTGCCTGAAGCTCCTTCAGGCGAGCCAGGCGCTTGGAAACGGTGGCGAAGTTGGTCAGCATACCGCCGAGCCAGCGGTGGTTGACGTACGGCATGTCAACGCGCTCTGCCTCGTTCTGAACGGCTTCCTGAGCCTGCTTCTTGGTACCGACGAACAGGATGTTGCCACCGTGAGCGACAGTCTCCTTGACGAACTCGAAAGCCTCGTCGATGTAGGTCAGGGTCTGCTGCAGGTCGATGATGTAGATGCCATTGCGCTCGGTGAAGATGAAACGCTTCATCTTCGGGTTCCAACGACGGGTCTGGTGACCGAAGTGGACACCTGCATCGAGCAGTTCTCGCATGGATACAACAGCCATGTCATATTCAGGGAAGATCCTCACGTCCAGCCTGACTAGGGCTGCGGCTGCTTCCCTTCCTTTCTTATCCGATATAGGTGGTTACAGTTCACGCACAGGCTTTCCCTGTGCCCTAGCGCTCCCCCGCTGCCTCACACCCGACAGATATCCTGCCGAGCACCCGTGAACCAGCCGGAATGGGTCGCGCGCGTAGTCTTTGTGCTAATGACCGCCCATTAAGGCAGACACCGCGAGCGTCATCTTATCTGATACATCGCGCAGGTCGCAATATCTGACACACCCTGCTATCCACAGGGCAAAAAGTCATCCACAGCTAGAACCGTTTGCAATGCCCTGCCGCTTGTCGACGAGTGCAGCGTCCGCCACACTATCGCGCATGACGACCAAGCAGAGTTTCAGGCGCTCGCTAATGCGCACATTAGCGCTATTCGTGCTCGCTGTCGCGCTAACAACACCCCCAAGCCCACCTGCAGCTACCGGCGAACCAATATCCACTATTGCGCATACCTTCCCTGTCCACGGCAAAGTTCTACGCGACTACGCCCCACCGGAAAAACGCTGGCAGTCTGGGCACCGCGGAGTTGACCTGAACGCCTCCCCGGATCAGCCAATCCGCGCCTCAGCTCCCGGTGTGGTACATTTCGCCGGTTCGATTGCCGGAATGACTTCCGTGTCGATCATGCACGCCGATGGCATCCGCACAACCTATCAGCCCATAAATACCGCACTAAAAAAGGGAGACCGCGTGGCCGCAGGCCAGGTGATTGGCCATCTTGTGGTCAGCGCCAAACATCCCGAACCGGGCCTGCATTGGGGTGCGCTGCGCGGCAAGGACTATCTCAATCCGCTGGATTTGATACAGCGGAGGCCAATCGTACTCAAGCCCGTGCGCAGTTAAGCGCGCGGATGTGCCCGCTTATGTACTTCACGGAGGCGGTCCGCTGAGACGTGGGTATAAATCTGTGTGGTCGCCAGACTCGAATGGCCGAGCATCTCCTGCACCACACGCAAGTCAGCGCCACCTTCCACCATGGCCGTGGCCGCAGAGTGCCGAAGCGCATGCGGTGAAACATCAGCCCATTTATGAATAACTCGGCGCGCCTGCCGCGGATTCAACCTACCTCCACGCACACCGAGAAAAAGCGCATGTTCGGCCTGTGCGGAAGCATGGAAGCTTCCACGCACCTGGAGCCAGCCTTTGAGCGCCGCCTCCGCTGGCGCCCCAAAGGGCACGATGCGCTGCTTGTTACCCTTACCCACTACCGAGATGATGTGGCGGGAGAAGTCGACATCAGAGACGTCGGCCTTGCACAGCTCCTCTACACGCATCCCAGTGGCATACAACAATTCCACGATGGCCAAGTCGCGTGCCGCTACTGCACTGTCCTCAGAAGAGACTTTCTCGATTGCTGCCTCAACCTTCTCCGGCGAGAGCACTTCCGGGAGATGCTGATGCTTCTTCGGTGTTGACAGCCGCAGCGACGGATCAGCATCGAGAAGTTTCCGAGCTACAAGCCAGCTACAGAACTGCCGAATAGACGTCGTTAAGCGAGCCAGCGATGACCGCGCAGCACCCTCCGCATGCTTCGCACCGAGGTGCGCACGGATGACAGGGGTGGAGAGTTCACTGATGTGGTTCAGGCCGGCGAGGAGGGGGATGAGATCGGCTCGATAGGCGCGGACGGTTGCGCCGGAGAGTCTGCGGGAATAAGTCAGCTCATCGAGAAAATCCATGAGTACGGCCTCAATATTGGCGGATAACCCAAAATCCGGCTCAGCCGTGTCATCTTTATCGGTTGCGCGCTTCACGGTTCTGACCTTAGTAGATGCACACAGCGAGACCTCACCAGACAGCGGAAAAGGCAGTGACTCCGACTTTCGCCAGAGCCACTGCCCTATTGCCTCACCCATGTCACAAGCCCGTTTCCGTAACAGTTACTTAGGCTTGCCTTGCCTATATTACTGAGTGTACAGAGAATTGCAATATCTAATTCAAGATTTTTTCGAGTTTCTTTGCAGAAGGTTTTACTAATGCCTCACTAGCGCTTCTGTTCCTGGCGCAACCACCCACCCTCAACTCGATTGGTCAGCCCCTGTCCCTGCAGCTCCAACAACAAATGTGTCGTAAGCGCTACGGCTAATCCCGCCTGCGCGGCGACTTCACCCACTGGCGTTGGCTCCGCAGAATTCAGGGAGTCGAAGACAGCGAGCTCGTTTCGAGAAAGCTTCTGCACCGCCGACTTTTCCCACAACAATTCGAGCTGAGCATCCTCATTCACTGTGCCAACTGACCGATACAGCGACCGCACATTGTCGGCACTACACACCAGTACAGCCTCGCCACTGCGGATTAGGTCATGACAGCCAGAGGTAGTTTGCAGCGTCACCGGTCCCGGCACTGCTCCCAAGGGCTTGTTTAACCTCACTGCCCAGTGCGCTGTGTTGCGCGCCCCTGAACGCCAGCCCGCCTCGACGATTGTGGTTGCTCGTGATAGGGCCGCTACCAGCCGATTCCTAGTCAAGAACCGATGTCGCGCAGGTCGCACTCCCGGTGGATACTCCGTGACCAGCGCACCCCGCTCTGCAATCCGATCGAAGAGTTCTGCATGCGCCCGCGGATAGTCAACCCCTACACCACCCGCTCCGACCACAACCGTAGTGCCGCCAGCGTCGAGCGCAGCTCGATGCGCCGCGGCATCAATCCCCAACGCACCACCACTGATGACACTAACCCCCGCATTCGCGAACTGCCCCGCGAATTGGGCCGCCACTTGTGTCCCGTAGCTGCTGGCCATCCGCGTTCCGACAATCGCCACCGCTTCACTGAGCATCTCCCGCAAGTCACGGCCACGCACCCACAGCGCAAGTGGTGGCGCATCTGCGCGGTCACGGACTTCGAGCGTCGTAAAGCAGGACAGCAGCTCCCCCGGCCACTCTGGGCGTCCCGGATAAATAAGGCGCCACCCCATCGCTGCCGCCAGCTCCAAATCGTGGCCGCTTTGGTCAACCTGGGCCCGCGCTTGCGTCGTATTGAGTAGACTTTCCGGCAGCCCGGCGCGAGCCTTGATCCTTTCCGCTACCTCTACCGGCCCAAACTCCGTCACGAGCCGCACAATCTGCGGATGCGTCGCCTCTACCACACGATTCAGATAAGCCCACGCGTGAATTTCGTCCATTTTCTCCCCCTTGATAATGGTTCGGTTGTATTAGCCGCTCGTTGAATTAGCCGCCCTCGCGGGCGTGCAGTTGGCAGGCGCGTTGCACATGCTCGAAGGTAAACGCGTCGACCCCCTCGAGATCTGCGAGCGTCCACGCCACTGCGATTACTCTGTCCACTCCCCGCTGGGTAATCTCTCCGTTCCTCAACTGAAAGTCCAACAACGCCATCGCCTCTTCGTCCAGTCCCGCGTGACGACGGAGAAGCGAGCGTGGCACACTCGCGTTGGTGACGGCTGCTTCTTCGGCAAGCCCCAGGGCCTGCCATCGGTGGCAGGCACGGTCACGTGCGGCCTGTACTCGATCACGAACGGCTGCGGAGGGCTCATTGTTTGTTTTGTTTTCAATGCCCAGCTTGGCTCCGGCAGGACTGAGCGTGACGTTGAGGTCCATGCGATCGCGTAGCGGGCCCGATAATGCGCGACCATGCTTGGCTCGCTCGCTACTAGAGCAGGTGCATTCGCTGGCATACGCCGCCCCGCACCGACACGGATTAGTCGCCATGACTAGTTGTGTTCTCGCCGGAAAGGTCACTCGATGGTGCGTACGCAGGTGGACGACCACCCCGTTTTCCATCGGCATCCGCAACGCATCCAATACCGCCGGGCGCATGAGGGTGATTTCGTCCAAGAAGAGCACCCCATGGTGGGCAAGGCTAATCGCGCCGGGTTTGGGCACAGCACCGCCGCCGACTAGCGCTGCCACAGTCGCGCTGTGATGCGGTGCCACAAACGGTGGATGTTGGACAAGAGTGTCCGTAATATCGAGCGCTCCGGCCACCGAATGCAGCGCGGTGACCTCGAGCTGCTGCCACTTCTGCAATGGCGGCAGGATTGTGGGCAAGCGCTCAGCGAGCATGGACTTTCCAGTTCCCGGAGAACCCTGCATGAACAGATTGTGCCCACCTGCTGCCGCTACCTCGAGGGCGAAGCGGGCCTCAGGTTGGCCATCGACATCGGCTAGGTCTACTGAGAAGGCTTGTTCGCTGGGGTCGTCGTTAAGCGCGGTCGTCAAACCTGATCCGGTGAGTACCCAGCCCCATAGCTGTGTGAGGTCGGCTGCGGTGCAGACGGCAATGCCGTCGACAAGCGCGGCCTCTGCAGCGTTAGCGGCGGGCACGACGACCCAACGGGCACCGGCCTCGCGGGCGGCAAGGACTTGCGGCAGAACTCCACGCACCGGGCGAATGGAACCGTCGAGCCCGAGTTCGCCAATGAGCACCGTGTGGCGGAGACGACCGCGAGCCTCCATGTCATCCCTGGTTGCGATTAGGATGGCGCAGACGATGGCGAGGTCAAAGCTAGTGCCGTGTTTGCGGATATGCGCCGGCGACAGACTAACCACGACTTTTGTTTTCGGCCAGGGCAGCTGCGAGTTAGCAACCGCCGTGCGCACGCGATGCTTGGCTTCCCCGACGGCGGCATCGCCGAGCCCACCGATATACATTCCCGGCAAGCCACGCCCAACGTCGGCTTCGACCTGCACAATAGTTCCCTCAATGCCGCTGAGGCTGACTGCGAGAGCTGTACCGACAGTCATCTAGCAGTCCCACATAGTCGCCGCGTCGCAGATTGCGGGAATGTACGTAACCGCTACGACTGGAGGACCGGACGAAGGACTGGACACTGTGACTTCTGCGCAGTCGATAACTACGGACTCCAACCAGTAGGTAGAGCTTTCTGACCGCCACTGCGCCGCTGCCTTGTACAAATGACGAAGCTTTGCTGCCGTGACGGCCTCTCTGCCGTCCCCAAACTGACTACTTCGCGAGCTGCGCCGTGTTTTTACTTCCACAAAATGCAGCCTGCCGTCGACGTCTTCAGCAATAAGATCAAGTTCATAGCGTCCGACGCGCTCATTCCGAGCAATAATTTCCCACCCCTGATCCTCCAACATCTCAGCGACGAAATCCTCCCCAAACGCGCCGAGCTGTCTCGTTGTCAGTTCTTCAAAGTTCTGTGTCATAGCCCCCGGTCCCCCTGGTTCCCCGTTGAATTGTGCCTAGGCTGTTTACTGCCTAGACTTTTGCCGCCTTGGCAGTTCGGAAACACTCTTGCACAGCGGGCATGACAAAGGCCTTCCGATGGATGCTCGGAAGGCACTAACTGTGGATTATTTTTCGACTGTGGATAACTGTTAACAGCTAGCCATACCAAGAGATGAAAAGCTATAAAATCTACGGCAGTCGAAGGTCAGGCTTATCCAGTTCCTCGATATTGACGTCCTTGAAAGTGATGACGCGCACGTAGCGGACAAACCGCGCCGGGCGGTGGACATCCCACACCCAGGCGTCCGACATCCGCAGCTCGAAGTAGACCTCGTTTTCGCTGTTGTGCGGGATTAGCTCCACAGCGTTGGCAAGGTAGAACCTGCGCTCCGTCTCAACAACGTACGAAAACTGACTAACGACATCGCGGAACTCCTTGTACAGGGATAGTTCAACGTCGGCCTCGTAGTTTTCTAGATCTTCTGCGCTCACGACCGCGACGGCTCCTTCGAGTGTTTACATGTTGCTCTTTTTGTACATGTTGGTCTATTCGTTGTGCTCAAGATACTCCGCGTGCGCCAAGCGCACATTGCGGTATGACCACCGATGTTCCGGGGTTGCGCCATGGCGTGAAATCGCTTCCATATGCGATGCCGTGCCGTAGCCCTTATGCCCCGCCAGACCATAGTCCGGATACTTCTCCGATAGGTCAACCATAATGCGGTCGCGGGTGACTTTGGCTAAGACACTCGCAGCAGCAATACATCGGCAAGCGGAATCACCGCCAATCACGGGCAAATAGGGTGCCGTGAAGCCGGACACCTTGAGTGCGTCGGTAAGCACGTAGCCAGGGCGCTGCCCCAACCCGGCTACCGCGCGGCGCATTCCAGTGACATTCGCGTCCTGGATGCCGAATTGGTCGATGTAAGACGCGGGGATCGTCGTCACGCAAAAAGAGGTGGCGAAGCGTTGGATGAGCGGAAAGAGCCGTTCGCGTGCGGCTGGCGTGAGCTTTTTAGAATCCGTGAGCTTATCCAGCTCTGCGATGGGGCGTTCGGGAAGGCAGCAGGCGGCGATAACTATCGGGCCTGCACAGGCGCCACGGCCAGCCTCGTCGACCCCAGCTACAGGCCCAAAGCCGCGCTTTGCCAGCGCGACCTCCATCGTGCGCGACTGCTTCAACCTCCGCAGTTTCGGCGCCGGCGGCGCGAGCAGACTGTGCTGACTAGTTGTGCTGGATTTAGTTGTGCTGGATGTCCGGATCATCGACGCCACCGATTCGGTTAAACGGCAGAATGATTGCCTGCACCTTGCCGACGACGTTATCCAGCGGCACAGTACCCTGCAGCTCGTCACCCATGTGATAGCGAGAGTCCGCGGAGTTGGTGCGGTTATCACCCATGACCCACAGATGCCCCTCCGGCACTGTTACCGGCCCGAAGTAAGGACCACCACACTGCTCTGAGCCAAGATTATCCACCACCGGCTTGTCTGCCGGAGTTTTAATGAAATCCTGGTCTGTCATCTTGCCGTCGACCATGATGCCGGGATCTCCTGGCCGGCACTGCACAGTCTGCCCGCCGGTGGCAATCACACGCTTGACCAACGCATTTTCATCCGGGGCGACAAGGCCAATCCAGGATCCAACCGTCTGCAGCGAGTTCGCCACCGGGTTAGTAGAACGCTGTGACACGTAGTTACTATTCCAGGACTCCGGGCCATTAAAGACGACAACATCGCCGGGCTTGGGATCTGAGAACTGGTAGGAAACCTTATCCACCCAAATGCGGTCACCGGTGCACCCAACACATCCGTTGAGCGTCGGCTGCATCGACTCGGATGGAATCACGTAGACGCGGCCGATAAAGGACTGCACACCGGCACTTATGAGCAGGGCAATCACGATAATGATTGGAATCTCGATGTACCACGGAGTGTGTTTTTCAGGCTCCTCGTCAAGTTTCCGGAAGCCTTTCAAGCCTTCAGTACGGTCTTCTTTTTGGCCGTCAGTCTGTTCGCGCGAATCGTCGTCGGTCATGGGAAAAGACTATACGCGATAGAAAAATCCCCACCGAGCTCAACACTCGATGGGGATTATTTTGCGCCGAAAAACTAGCGGCGCTCCTTGATGCGTGCAGCCTTACCGCGCAGGTTGCGCAGGTAGTACAGCTTCGCACGGCGAACGTCGCCCTTGAAGACAACGCGAATCTCGTCGATGTTCGGGGAGTGCACCGGGAAGGTACGCTCAACAGCGATACCGAAGGATACCTTGCGGACGGTGAAGGTCTCGCGGACGCCACCGCCCTGGCGGCGGATAACGACGCCCTTGAAGACCTGAACACGCTCGGTCTTACCTTCAACAATCTTTACGTCGACCTCGACGGTGTCTCCAGCGCGGAACTCCGGAATGTCGTCGCGCAGGTATGCTGCATCAACCTTGTCAAGAATGTTCATGGAAACTTATTCCTTTACTTTTTGCATAGACAGAGGACCCTGGCGGCGCTTTCCCACAGAGGGACGCTCGGCCGGTTCATGCCCGAAACAGGTAAAGCTGCCTATAAAGACAACCTGGAAATTATTACACACCCCCTGGTCAGAAACCAAACTCATTCGCGTTGGGCGGTTCTTCGGTGTCAGGCGTGTCGATGTCAGGCGTGTCGGGAGTGTCGGTGTCTTCACCCTTGCGCGCTTCCTCGACCAGCTTCTGCGATTGTTCAATCAGCTCTTGGCGGTACTGGTTATATTCTTCCAGTGCCTGCGTTATCCGCAATCCCCGCTTGTCAAAGGTGTAGCGTCCGTGCCCGGCGAGCGGCCCATCTTCCAGGCTCACCGCCTTTTTGCCCGTGCTTGACGACGTCCACAGTTCCACCCCATCTCGATCACGTGCAACATTCCACAGACCAGCCGTTTTCATGTTGTGATGTCGGCGGCAGAGGCAGTGGAGGTTCGGCGTTTCCGTTGCCCCGCCCTCGGCTGGGCGCTCTTTGTCATACGGCTCAATATGGTCAATGTCGCAGAGCTCCGCAGGCACATCACAGCCTGGGAAACGACACGTGCCGTCCCGACCCTTAACGAAGGCCCTCTGACTTTCGGTTGGCGCGTAGCCCTCAGCGGATTCGTCGGCAAGCAAGCGGATATGCGTAACCTTGTCAATCCACGCCTGCGTTGCCAACTGCGAGATCCACCCCACGCCACCGAGCCAGGCAGTGCGAGGGCGTTCTTCTGTGGCGGGACAGTACAGGTTGAGAACAATCTTTGCTTCGGCGGTACCACGGATGAGATGCGTCAGAGCTTCGACGCGAGTACAGCCCGCCGAGGTGGAAATAGCTTGGAGAGTGGCTTTAAATTCGAGAGCGCGGGTCTTTTCCAGCTCCATAAAAACTTCCGCGAAGTTGTCGCCGTCTTCAAAACCGATGCTCTCTCCTACTATTTCGCGTTCTCCTGCGGGAAGCAGCGGATCAACATCACCCGGAAGGTTTTTGGGGCGAAGCTGAGGTTCAATTTCTTCGATAACCCGTTGCAGGAACTTATGCAGGCTGCGAACTCCCCGGAGAACTTCACCTTGCCTGCGAGGAATGACAAAGCGGGCATTTTCTTCTTCAACAGCTGCGCGCACCTCTGGATCATGGAGCGGCGCTGTCGCGCGAGCGATAGTGAGCAGATGCCGAAAAGGTAAGTGCGCACGAGCCTTGACGAAAGCACCCAGCCGGGGCATGCGCGCTAACTGAATGCCGACCTCTACATACTCGAGCGCTTTACCGCGGGAAATACCCAACTCGGGCGCGATTTCAGCAATGTATGCATCCACATCAACCTCAAGCGACTTCGGCGTGCAACCGCAAGCTATACCCAGCTCCAAGCGGTTGCGTTGGATGCCCGCCACCGCCAACTGGTTCGTGGATGACTCGTGGAAAAACTGCGGCGCTTCAGGCAGCAGAGCCGCTTGGTAAACATCGGACGGTTGTTTGGCCGGACTACCTTTTTCAGACATTGTTCCCCCAAAGCCCCAACCCCACTCGGTGTCGGCGACCAGTGAATATCACTAGCCCAACGCCAAGAAGAGAAGCTCAAGTACTTTTGTTCTTGATAGCACCATTTTAGCACTCTCGTTCGATTATGCAACCCTTTTGGTGAAACTTTTTCGCTCGTCTTTTCGAGTGAGATATTGATTGTCGCGAGGTGCATATTCTTGCGACAGGCCGCGCACGCTAAGACGGCGCGCTAGAACATCACGCTGATACAGCACGCCAATAACGACCGCCGCCGACCGTCGCCGACCGCCGCCGACCGTCGCCACAAAGCATCCCCCCACTGATAGATTGTCTCCATGCCACAGATTCCACGCTTTGACCCCTGGATTGTTCGAGGAACAATCATCGCCCCGTGTGCACTGGCCACTGCACAGCTTCTATGGGTGATTGCTATTTCCGATCGGCTACCGGAACAAATAGCAACGCACTGGAGCGGCAGCGACACCCCCAACGGTTTCATGCCGCCGATTCAAAGCACCTTGATTATGGCCATCATCGTCATCGCATGTGCACAGATCGGTTGGCTCGGCGCCAAGACCAGAACGCCGCTTGTCGTACGCAAGCCAATTGCAATAACCAATCTCGCCCTCTGCGGCTTCTTAATCGGCATTGAATTCGCGATTATCATCCCGCAACTCGACACGACGGATCCGACGACCGCCCGAATCGGCTGGATTTATGCAATCGCCGGTGACGTCATCGGCCTAGCAGCTGCCCTATTCGTGACGCGCCGCCTCAAGGACTACTCCTCGCTTACCGACGCCACGGTCACCGAGCCGACATCGCCACAGTTGCCCCATCGAGAAGGAGACCCAACTCCCATCGATGTCAGTGTGACCATCTCTAAGGGGGTCAAGGTCGCCCTTGCAGTCTGGTGCGTGGTGTCTGTAGCGCTCGCAGTGTTCCTGCCAAGCCTCGGCATTATTTTCTTGCTGTGCACGCCGCTATTCCTCATTGCATATGAGACCGGCATGACACTAGATACCGCCCCAAAGACAGATTCCATCACTATTTTTAACGGTTGCGGACCATTGAAGATGAAGCACCGCATCGAGCTTCGAACCGTTAAGTACGCGGCACCGGGGAAATATAACTGGGCCGATGGTGGCGGTATTGGCCTTCGCCTCGGCAATGACGGTCGCATCAGCGTTGCGGCCCGGTCGGGCGAGGCCGTCAAGATTGAGACCTCAGGCTCCAACTACACCATCGTCGTACCGGATGGAATGGCTGCGACTGTCGCGGGAGAGATTAACAGCCGCATCGACGCTATGCGCTAACAGGCTATGCGCTAACAGATCAAGCGCTAAAAGCCTGCCCTGCGCAGCGCGTCGGCCATGGAACCGCCCTGCTTCTTGTTCTGGTAACCGCGCTTGCGCCCCTTGCCGTGACCATCACCACGACGACCATCACCACGACCTTCACGGCGACCGCCGCCACGCTTTGGCTTGGCATCCGAGGCGTCGTCGTCAAGCCTGAGCGATAGACCGATGCGATTGCGTTCGACGTCAACGTCGAGAACCTTTACCTTGACCACCTCGCCCGAGCGGACGACCTCGTGTGGGTCGGAGACGAAACCGCGGGCCATGTTGGAGACGTGGACGAGACCGTCCTGGTGGACTCCGACGTCGACGAAGGCGCCGAAGGCCGCGACGTTGGTGACGGTGCCCTCGAGAATCATACCGGGCTGAAGATCGGAGACCTTCTCCACGCCTTCCTTGAAGGTGGCGGTGACGAACTCGGGACGCGGATCGCGGCCAGGCTTGTCCAACTCAGTCAAGATGTCCTGGACGGTGGGCAGACCGATACCTGCGGACTCGTCGACGAAGTCTGCAGCGCGCAGCTTGGACAGGACGCGGGAGTTGCCGATGAGCTCCTGGACGCTGACGCCAGCCGACGCTGCGATGGCGTCGACGACGCGGTAGGACTCCGGGTGCACAGCTGAGGCATCCAGCGGGTTGGTGGCACCGTGGATGCGCAGGAAGCCAGCGCACTGCTCGAAGGCCTTGGGACCGAGACGCGGAACCTTCAACAGTTCCTTGCGGGAGGTGAAGGCGCCGTTTTCGTCTCGGTAGGCGACGATATTGTCCGCAACGGTCGAGGACACGCCAGCAACGCGACCGAGCAGCGGTGCGGAAGCGGTGTTGACCTCCACGCCGACAGCATTCACGGCGTCCTCCACCACGGCATCGAGAGAGTGCTCGAGCTTGGTCTGGGAAACGTCGTGCTGATACTGCCCGACGCCGATGGACTTCGGATCGATTTTGACGAGCTCGGCAAGCGGGTCCTGCAGGCGGCGGGCAATCGACACAGCACCGCGGAGAGAGACATCCATGTCCGGAAACTCAGCTGCGGCCAGGGACGATGCGGAGTACACGGAAGCACCGGCCTCAGAGACCACCACAGGGGTCGGCTTTTGGCCTCCGGCCTGAGCAATCAGATCGGCTATTTCGCGGGCCAGGGTTTCGGTCTCGCGGGAAGCGGTGCCATTGCCGATAGCCATGAGCTCCACGCGGTGCGTGGCACAGAGAGTGGCCAGCTGCTCCTTGACGCCAGACCAGTCATTGCGCGGCTGGTGCGGGTAGACGATGGCAGTGTCGAGCACCTTGCCGGTGGAGTCGACAACGGCGCACTTCACACCATTGCGGTATCCCGGATCCAGGCCGAGAGTGGCGCGCTGACCAGCAGGGGCAGCCAGCAGCAGGTCGCGCAGGTTACGGGCGAAGACATCCACGGCTTCAGCCTCAGCGCGCTCCTTCAGTCGAGTGCGGGCGTCGAGGGCAGCGGACACTTCCAACTTGGTACGCCAGCCGAAACGAACGGCCTGGTCAATCCACTTGGAGGCACCGCCGTCGGGAAGCTCAAAGGCCTCACGAATCATGTGTTCGTAGGTCTCATCTTCACCCGCATCGATGTTGAGAGTCAGGATGCCCTCGGCCTCTCCACGCAGCACGGCCAGCACACGGTGGCTGGGCATGGTCTCCAGCGGTTCGTTGTGCTCGAAGTAGTCGCGGTACTTCGCGCCCGCAGTCTCCTTGCCCTCCACCACGGCAGCGGCGGCGGAACCAGAAGACCACACCTGCTCACGGACAGAGCCAACCAAATCAGCATCAGTAGCGAAGCGATCGACCAAAATGGCACGGGCACCGGTCAGAGCGTCCTTCGCATCCTTACCAGCTGCCTCGCCGTATTTAGTGGCCAGAGTCTCGGGGTCCGCGGCGGGGTCGGCCAGTAGCTCCTCCACCAGCGGTTCGTACCCGGCCTCACGCGCAATATCGGCCTTGGTCTTGCGCTTCTTTTTGTACGGCAGGTAGAGATCCTCCAACCGTGCCTTGGTGTCGCAGGCGAGGATGGCGGCCTTGAGGTCGTCGTTAAGCTTTCCCTGCTCTTCGATGGCGGCGAGAATCGTCTGCTTGCGCTCTTCTAGTTCGCGCAGGTAGACGACGCGTTCCTCGATGAAACGCAGCTGTGTGTCATCGAGCCCGCCGGTTACTTCTTTGCGATAGCGGGCGATGAAAGGCACGGTGTTGCCTTCGTCGAGAAGCTTGATAGCGGCGGCGACGGCACTTTCGGCAACGTCCGCACCAGTGGCGGCGAGTTCTCGGGCAATTACTGATGAAATCACCCGGGCAACTTTACTATCGTGGAAGTACCAATTGGCGAACGCCCCACAGAAGGCTCGCAGTTAACACCGGAAAAGGAGCCCCATGAAGCAGAAACTCTGTGCCGAATACCTGCGCATTTCCGATGAGGAGGCAGCGCGGTTAGTTGAGGTCGCAGCACCTGCGGCGACCAGCGACGGCGGCACGGCGGGGCTTGTTAACGACGGCGCGGAGAAGATTATTCTGCAGCACTTCGTCGACGTTCCGGACGAAGACGCCCTGGACATCGACACGGACTGGGAGTCCCTGCTGCGCACCCTGACCGGCAATCCCATCGACGGCCAGGCGCTCGGCGACCCGCTGGCGGAGGCCATCCTCGGCGCCGACCGCGTCTGCCGCAAGCCGCTGTCTGCAGTCATCCGCGCCGATCGCGTCGGCGACGTGCACCAGACGCTGGCAAACATCGACTTAGACGCCCGCATCACAGACAACGGTTCGCTTATCGACGAAGCCACTGCGACACAGCGGTACCGCGAACTCGTGGCCTTCTACGAGGAGACTAAGGCAGCGCGTAGCGCCGTGCTCGTGGCCATCTCCTAAGAACTAGCAGCGCAACTGCTAAGCCGATAACTCCGGCGATGAGGCCGCCGATAACATCGGTGAGCCAGTGCGCCCCGACCCACACGCGCGACAGTGCCACAGCACCGATAAGCGCGATGATGGCCAGGTCGAGCAGCTTGCGGGCTGTGCGCCGCAATACGGGGATGGCCAGCTGCATCGCGGCCATGCCGCTGGAGGTAACCGCTGCCACATGTGCAGAAGGAAACGCCGCATCGTGCAGGTTGACCAGCGAGAACTCCTCGCCCGGTCGGTCGCGGCCCAAAAACCACTTCATGGCATAAGTCACCGCAATCGACGAACCGAATGACGCCGGCAGTAGCAACGCCCACGCACGGAAGCGGAACCATAGGAGTGCCGCAGCAACAAGTGTGACCGGCGCGACGTAAATCGGCCGGATAATCTCGCTCAAAGTCAGCATCAAACTATCGACGCGGCCATCCCGTGCCCCATGCAGGTCACTGACCCAACCCGCAAACGACTGATCTACGCTCCCCGCCAGCTGCGTTTGAGTGAACCACGCCAGTGCCCCGAGGACAGCTAACCAACCAATGACGTGCCGGGGTCGCGCAATTCGAACACGTGCCACTAGCAGTTCTCCTCGGTTACTTCCCCAATGGCCTCTTGAATTGTTTCCTGGTCACGGGCGCTGAGGTCGACGTCGGCAAGCAAATCCGGACGACGCTCGGCCGTGCGAATGAGTGACTGATCGCGCCGCCAACGGTCCACCAGCGCGTGATTGCCACTGAGGAGAACGTCCGGCACTTCCAGTCCACGCCACTCGCGCGGCTTGGTGTAGGACGGCCCTTCGAGCAGACCGTCAGAGAAAGAGTCCTCCTCGTGGCTCTTGCGGTTGCCCAACACACCTGGGATTAACCGCACGACGGACTCGGCAATCACCAGCACCGCTACTTCCCCGCCGATCAGCACATAGTCCCCAATAGAGACCTCACGCACGCGGTAACGATTAGCGGCATCATCAATAACGCGCTGGTCAATGCCCTCGTAGCGCCCGCACGCGAACACAATGTGCTCCTCGTGTGAGAACTCCTGCGCCATCTGCTGCGTAAACGGCTCGCCCGCCGGGGTCGGGACAATCAGCAGGGGCTTCGCTGAATCTTCTTCGCTTAACGACGGCACTTCCGCTGCAGCATAGGAAGATTCCTCGGCCAAACCCAGCTTTTGATCATGGCGGATATTGTCCAAATGTGGCACAGCGGATGTCAGCGACTGCTCCGCTTTCAGCGTCGCGACCTCGTCGAGGGCGGGACCCCAGACATCCGGCTTCATAACCATGCCGGGGCCACCGCCGTAGGGCGAGTCATCCACGGCTTGGTGTACACCTGTCGCCCAGTCGCGCAGGTTGTGCACTCCGACGCTCAAAATGTCCTGTTCGATTGCCTTGCCCAGCAGCGCATGACGCAGTGGCTCGAGGTACTCCGGGAAGATTGTGACTACATCGAGACGTAAGCTCACAGCTCCAACAGTCCTTCCGGTGGCGTGATGGTGACGGTAGAATTCTCAAGGTCTACTTCCGGAACGATTTCCTCTACCAGAGGGATAAGAACCTCCCGGCCGCCGCCGTCAAGCGTGACTTCAAGGAGACGGTGAGCGGGAGCACGAACAATAGAAGTGACCTCGCCGATATCGGTGCCGTTGTGGACAACGCGCAGGCCTTCGAGTTCAAAGTCGTAAAAGTCCTCGTCTTCGAAGACGGGCTCGGCATAAAACTTCATACCCCGATGACGCTCGGCCTCATTGCGACCCGGAATCTCTTCGAAGCGAACCAGCAAACGCCCCTGGTGCGGGCGTGCCGCTTTAACAGTCAGCTGTTCCTCACGGCCGGCCTGTACACCCAACAGCGTGGCCCCGACTGCGAAACGCCCTTCCGGGTCATCCGTTGTCGCATCGACGACGACTTCCCCGCGTACACCGTGGGGCTTAATTACTCGGCCAATAAGCACCATGTCAGCTACCGACACGCGCACACTCCCTCTCTTATAAAGGCTCTGTAAAACACCCGCGTAAAGCAAAAAAGGCGCCACCTAACACTTCGTCTTGAAGTATAAGGTAGCGCCCGGATTAGCTAAGCGGCGTACTCAGCGTCCTTATTACTCGGCGTCCTCGGAAGCCTCGGACTCAGCAGCCTCAGCCTCGGCAGCCTTTGCGGCCTCCTCAGCTTCCTTAGCAGCCTTAGCTGCTTCCTTGGCCTCGCGGCGCTTAGCGGTGATGGCCTCAGCGGACGGGCCGTTGTTGGCCTCTTCCAGAGCCTTGTTGAACAGCTCGAGCTTGGTCGGCTTCGGCTCAGCAACCTTCAGGGTGCCCTCTGCACCCTCGAGGCCCTTGAACTTCTGCCAGTCGCCGGTGACCTTCAGCAGAGCCAGAACCGGCTCGGTCGGCTGTGCACCGACGCCCAGCCAGTACTGAACGCGCTCGGAGTCAATCTTGATGATCGACGGCTCTTCCTTCGGCTGGTAGATGCCCAGGTTCTCGATAACCGCACCGTTGCGACGGGTACGAGCATCAGCAACGACAACGCGGTACTGAGCGGTACGAATCTTACCCAGGCGCTGCAGCTTAATCTTGACTGCCATGAGGTTTTCCTCTTTCTTCTATGTCACTGGACAATACTTATGCATCCGAGCTCACGAGTAATAACTACCGAAGTGCCTCGGACCGGTTTTGCCCTTGGGATATTTACACTGCGCGTGACCACCGGGCGGCCGTGGCCGGATCCGATGAATTCGCAGTCGTGCCTCAGCTGAGGGTTCTCATTGAGACAACTTGAGGTATGTTACCAGCAGTTTTTGGAAATTAACAAAACTGCGCACTCGAAACGCTGCACACCCACTAAAGCTGGACGTCGTTGACAGTGCGGTAACGTAACATTCTATGAAAACCACCGGCACCCAGTATAGGTATGACTTGGACGGACTACGGGGCATTTCAATTGCCCTCGTAGTCCTTTTCCACGTTTACGTCGGCCGCGTTTCCGGTGGTGTGGACGTATTCCTCTTGCTCTCCGGGTTTTTCTTCTTCGGCGCGCAGTACCGCAATGCCATCAACCCCCGGCAGTCCATCAATCCATGGTGGAGCATCTGGCGCACGCTGCGTCGCCTAATCCCGACACTGGTGCTGGTCCTCTTTGCGACAACCCTGTTTGTCATTTACTTCATTCCATCACTTCGCACCATCGACATTGCCCAGCAACTCCGCGCCAGCCTGCTCTACTACCAAAATTATGAACTGGCACTCCAGGGCTCGGACTACGCTGCCGCAGAGAGCGAAACTTCCCCACTGCAGCACCTGTGGTCAATGTCGGTGCAGGGTCAGTTTTACCTCGGCTCAATCTTGCTCATCTTCCTACTCGCCTGGATGACGCGCTCATCTCGGATTGTCGGGACTGTCACCTCACCAGTGGAGGCGAAGCGTACCGACGCTACTGGCGGTAGACTCCGCCGAATCCTCACCCCGTTGCTGACAGTTATCACTCTCGGCTCGCTTGCCTATGCCTTCTACATGCACTCCGAGAACCAGGGGTGGAACTACTACTCCACTGTCAGCCGCCTCTGGGAACTCTGCCTCGGCGCACTACTCGGACTGATTCTTGTCCGGGGCTCCATCCCCATGCCCAAGCCTCTACGAGTGCTGTTAGCAGGTATCGGCCTCGCACTGGTGGTCTCCACCGGTTTCATCTTCGACGGCGCCGCACAGTTCCCAGGCCCTTGGACGCTATGGCCCCTCGGAGGTGCTGCGCTAATTATTATCGCTGGCCCCGAGGCGGGTTGGATCTCCAAGTTCCTGGCCAGCCGCCCAATGCGCGAGATAGGCCAGAGCGCCTACGCGCTCTACCTGTGGCACTGGCCTCTTCTCATCCTGGCCATAAACTACCTAAACCGCGATACTCCGGGACTGAAGCTTGGCACCGCAGTGATCGTCGTTTCCTTCATTTTGGCCAAGCTCACCAACAAGTATGTCGAGCTGCCGCTGGCTCAATCGACTCGCCGACCGACCCGGACTCAGCCCGTCGTCGGCGATGCAATCCACGCAATTAAGCATCGTCGCCCGGCCCGTCGTCAAGCGGTAGTCGGCACTGTTGTCGTCATTGCATTGGTCGGCATGTCCAGCCTTGTCAACGTGCAACAGGTACGCGTCGATCGCGCCTCCGCCACCGGCCTAGATCCAGCAGTCTATCCAGGTGCACTCGCGCTTACCGACGGGTACGAGGTCCCCAAGGCAGCCACAAAGCCGAATACCGATTTCATCACTGACCTTTGGCCGGAACCTGCCCTCGATGGCTGCCTTGCGACAGGCGGTGAGGACGTCGGATACTTCCCACCGAATCGCCGTTGGCGCGATGAGACCCAGCCGTGTGTTTATGGTGATCCGGATGCTAGTGAATCGATCGTCATCATCGGGGGCTCGCACATGGAACACTGGTTCGCCCCAATCGATGCCTACGGCAAAAACAACGGGTACCGAGTGGTTGTTCTCCTTCGACAGGGCTGTCCCGCGACCTTAGAACCAATCCACGGAGTCGGCGATGTCTGCGTGGCCTGGACTTTCGAGGCTCTGCAGAAAATTGATGAGATTCAACCAGAGATGGTTTTCACCACTTCGACCAGGCCCTTATTCCAGGCGGACCCCCCGCAGCCGGGCGATTACACACCGGATGGCTATGTCTCGTTTTTCGCTGCGCTACAAGAACGCGGAATTGATTTCTTCGCCATCCGCGATAACCCGTGGGCGCTACGGGAGGACTTGAGTCAGTTCTCCCCCAGCGTGTGCGAAGAAGCGGAAGAAGACTGCACTATCCACCGCAAAACTGCCCTAAATGCAGAAAATCCCGCTGAGGAGATTCTTGCGAACTTCCCCAACGGGCACAGTCTAGATTTTTCCGACATCTTCTGCGGTCCGACCACCTGCCGTAAGGTCATCGGCAATATCTACGTCTACCGCGACAGCAATCACATCACCGATGAACTAGCGGCCACTTTCAGTCCTGAAATGGACCGCCAGATTCAGAAGGCCTTGCGGGATTAGCTACTTCTAGTCCCTGCTACTTCTTGCCCTTCCCGAAGTCGAGATTGTTGAGGTCAAAGTCCTCCATACCTTCTGGCAGCTGGTTACCCATTTGCTTCTGCAGCTTCTGCAGTTCAGCCATGCTAGGCATACCCGGCATGCCCTGCATACCCGGCATTCCAGGCATACCGGGCATTCCGCCACCGCGCATTGCCTTCGGCGGCGTCGGTCCCCGGTTAGCGCCCTTGCGCTTATTCTTGCCCTTACCCTTTCGACCACGCTTGGCCTTGCGGTTCGATGGGCGACCACCACCCATACCAAATCGGCCGGCCATTTGCGCCATCATTTTCCGCGCCTCATTGAAGCGTTCGATGAGCTGGTTAACCTCCGAAACAGACACACCGGAACCGTTGGCGATACGACGACGTCGTGAAGCGTTCAGAATCTTCGGATTCTCGCGCTCTTCCGGAGTCATACCGCGGATAATCGCCTCGATGCGGTCAAGCTGCTTTTCATCGACCATTTCCGCGGCCTTGGACATTTCCGCGCCGCCGGGGAGCATCTTGAGGATGTTGCCGATTGGGCCCATCTTGCGGACCATCATCATCTGCTCGAGGAAGTCCTCGAGAGTCAACTCGCCCGAACCAATCTTCTGGGCGGACTTTGCAGCCTGCTCATGATCGATTTCCTTGGAAGCGACCTCAACCAACGTCTTCAGGTCACCCATGCCCAGGATGCGGCTGGCCATGCGGTCTGGGTGGAAGACGTCAAAGTCCTCCAACTTCTCGCCCGTGGAGGCGAACAGAATCGGCTTACCGGTGACCTCACGGATAGACAGAGCAGCGCCACCGCGCGCGTCGCCATCGAGCTTGGTCAGGACAACGCCGGTGAAGTCAACGCCGTCTCGGAAGGCCTTGGCGGTCTCTACCGCGTCCTGACCAATCATGGAGTCGATGACAAACAGAACTTCATGCGGATTGATGGCATCGCGAATATCGCGGGCCTGCTTCATCAGTACCTCGTCGATACCAAGGCGACCTGCGGTATCGATAATCACCACATCGTGGCGATGCTGGCGAGCATAAGCGAGGCCACGGAACGCGGCGTCAACCGGGTTGTCCTCGCTGGTGCCCATTTCATGGGTGGAATCGAGGCTGGTTCCCGGGAACGGCGCGAAGCACGGCACGCCTGCACGCTCAGCCACGATTTCCAGCTGCTGCACCGCACCTGGGCGCTGCAGGTCACAAGCAACGAGAACTGGGGTGTGCCCCTGATCCGTGAGGTACTTGGCCAACTTACCGGCCAAGGTGGTCTTACCAGCGCCCTGCAGACCGGCCAGCATGATGACTGTCGGCGGCTGCTTCGACATATTGAGACGTCGAGTCTCGCCACCGAGGATATTGATCAGTTCCTCATTGACAACCTCAATGATTTGGTTGGCCGGGTTGACCGTCTGGCTGCCAATAATTTCGTTAGCGCGTTCCTTGATGCGCTTGATGAAGGTACGGACAACCTCGAGGGAGACATCGGCTTCCAGAAGAGCCAGCCGAATCTCACGGGCGGTGGCGTTAATATCCGCCTCAGTCAGGCGACCCTTCCCACCCAGCCCCCGCAGGGCACCCGTCAAACGATCGGAAAGAGACTCAAACAAGTTTCCAGCTCCCCTTTTGCCTTGTCTTTTCTTAACTGTTCTACCGTACCCGCTGGACACTCCGTTTGGCACATATCTACAGCTTCGCCTATCGACAACTATTGCAGCCCATCCACCCTAAACACCCCAATTCGGGTGTGCCCAATGGGAAGTAGAAAACGGCAATAGGGTGACTTTCTCCTACCCCCGGGAACGTTAAATTGCTATTCATTATTTTAACGTGATAATTAAGCACGACCCCAGACAGGGTTGCCCTACTGCATAAAGAACGTTTACACAATCTAACTACCACCAGTTAAGTAACAGACAAATAACGCCAGTAGCTAACTTTCACTAAGGGCGACCTTAGTGCACACTTCCCCCGAAATGGTGTCGGTCAAATTGCAAACCGGCAGCATTGCGGCAGGTCGAAGTGCGCCACTGCGCACCTGGAGCTATTCCTATAACTACCTCCAATGCCATTCATATATCAACCGGTTTATGGTTAATCATGAACCTAGTTAACCGCTGTTGTCCTGGTTTTATTTTCCGCCGTGCACAATGAGGGATGAACGGCGAAATCATATTCATTGACCTCTGACCGTTTGAATCCTTGAGAGGTTTTCATAAAGAAGTTCACTACGGCTATCGCCGCCGCCTTCTCCGCCAGCATAATTGCAAGCGCAGGCATCGCTACTGCACAGATTCCGAACCCAATGCCGACCGAGCGCCCCGCCGGCCAGCACTTCGAAAACGTCGACGGCACTTTCCAGTGCGTTGCAGACCATCCTGAGCAGGATTCCACTGACGGAATTCCGGCCCCGATGCCAGACAAGTGCCCAGACGGCCAGCACTTTGAAAACGTCGGCGGAACCTTCCAGTGCGTCGCAGACCAGGAAGCTCCTAAGCCTGAAACACCGGGTGACAATGAGCCCCAGCCGGGCGACCTCGGGAACCCAGGCATTTCTGATAAGCGGTGTCCGGAGGGCGAGCACTTCGACATGAGCAAGCCAGTCCCGGGCAACCCCAACGTCTTCGGTGTCTGCGTCAAGGACGAGACGAAGCCGGATACTGACAAGCCGGGCACGGACAAGCCAGGCACGGACAAGCCGGATACTGACAAGCCGGATACCGACAAGCCAGGCACGGACAAGCCGGATACCGACAAGCCGGGCAAAGACGGCAAGGACGGTAAGCCAGGTAAGGACGGCAAGGATGTCAAGGTAAACGTTGACATCAAGATCTCTACTGAGTGCAAGAACGAAAACAAGTGCACGAAGGAAGAGAAGAAGGCCAAGGAAAAGGCTGAGAAGAAGGCGTCCGAGCCCAAGAAGACGACCTCTTCCGAGAACGTAAAGAAGGTTTCAGACTCCAAGAAGTCTGAGCAGAATAGCTCTGAGTCCAAGAAGGCTTCTTCCACTCAGAGCACTGGCCTAGCAGCCACCGGCGTTGACGCCACCACCCTGGGCGGAGCCGCTCTGGTTCTCCTGGTCGGCGGTGTCGCCGCTACCCGCATCGCCCGCAAGAACCGCTAAGAAGCTTAGGGTTCTACCCCGCTAGCGAAACATAAAATGCTCCTGATGCAAATTCAGCATCGGGAGCATTTTTGTGCGTCATACCTCCGAAAAGTCATAACTCCTTTAGCTCGAAGCATAAACCCCACAGGCACCGATTTTTTACCAAACCTCTACGCCCCACCCGCCTTTCGCCACCCCGACACGACCAGATACCACGCTTCGCTAGCGAGGATGAGCGAAAACTATAAGACATTAGAAGATTCGGATCCATTAGCGAAGACAGAAAAGCCCCATACCGAGCCGATAGTGGCGAGTTCTATAAACGCTCCAATCACAGCGGGTGTACTCACTCAGCGTTGTAAATATAAGTTCCCACTTTCCCTTACTGGGGTTTGGACGAGTCAACAATTTTGCTTTACCCCCTCCCCAAACTCATGCCACCAAAGACTGTAATTAGTTATTAGAATCAAAAGCGTGAACAGTGTTCCCCCTTAAGCCCATTGATTGCAGGGCTTTCCTAAGGCATTGTGAGGTTTCCAAATGAAGAAGCTCTCTTCGACCATGGTGGCCGCTGCCGCTTCAGCCGGCATGCTCATCGGCGTTGGTGCCGCCACCGCACAGATTCCTGACCCCGCTCCGTCGGAATGCCCCGCCGGTCAACATTTTGAAAATGTTGGCGGTACTTTCCAGTGTGTAGATGACGCTGCAAACCCGGATCCAGGAGGTTCATCGAACGATGGCATCCCACCGGGCGTTGAGGACACCCAGACCTGTCCCGACGGTTCCCCGCGTGACATGAGCAAGATTGACCCGGCAACCGGAGCTTACGGCGCTTGTGGCACTTCAGATGATTCCGGCCCAACTCCGGAGCCTGATGAAGATGCCCCAGAGAATGACGGAATTCCGCCGGGAGTCGATGACACCGCAACGTGCCCCGACGGTTCCCCGCGTGATATGAGCAAGATCGACCCGGCAACCGGAGTCTACGGCTACTGTCCAACTTCCGACGATGAGAACCCTGGCGACGATGAGAACCCAGGTGACGACGACGCACCGGGTGATGATGAAAACCCAGGTGACGACGACGCACCGGGTGATGATGAAAACCCAGGTGACGAACAGCCTGGGGACGACAAGAATCCTGGGGAGGAAAATCCAGGCGACAAGCCCGACGACCCTAAGAATGACGGTAAGCAAACCGGGACCAAGAACACTGGTCTAGCGGTCACTGGTGTTCAGGCGACTGCCCTCGGCGGTGCGGCTCTCGCACTCCTGGTCGGTGGCGTGGCAGCTACCCGCTTCGCACGCAAGAATTCTAAGGATTCCTAGCACAACTCTCCGCTAGATCCCTAGCACCTCAACAGTAAAGGCCTCGGAGCCCCGCGTATCCTCTACAGAAATCTACGCGGTGGCGCCGAGGCCTTTATTTCTGCCGGGACCACGGCCGACGCTGTACTCACCAATCGATGGAAAACTCACTCATCGATGTTAGTTACTATTTGCGGCCGCCGAGCAGTGCGTCTACGAAGCTCTCCGGCTCAAACGGCGCTAGGTGGTCAGCACCTTCACCAAGGCCAACCAACTTCACCGGCACGCCGAGCTCGTTTTGCACCTGGAATACAATGCCGCCCTTCGCGGTACCGTCCAGCTTGGTCAGAGCAACGCCGGTGATGTCTACGACATCCCGGAAAGTACGAGCTTGCAGTAGACCATTTTGGCCAACCGTCGCATCCAAAACCAGGATGACTTCGTCAACCTGAGCCTTCTTCTCCACCACGCGCTTAATCTTGTCCAGTTGGTCCATCAGACCGACCTTGGTGTGCAGGCGGCCGGCGGTGTCGATGAGCACCACATCAGCGCCGGACTCGATACCGTGAGCAACTGCCTCAAATGCAATAGAAGCAGGATCCGCGCCTTCAGCGCCACGAACCGTTTCCGCGCCAACGCGTCGCCCCCAGGTTTCCAGCTGGTCGGCTGCAGCAGCACGGAAGGTATCCGCTGCACCGAGAACAACACGGTGGCCACCGGCAACCAGCACACGAGCCAGCTTGCCCGTCGTCGTGGTCTTACCCGTGCCGTTGACACCGACCACCAGAATCACTGCGGGCTTGCCCTCGTGCGGAAGTGCGCGGATGGAGCGGTCCATCTCAGGCTGGCACTCCTCAATCAACACCTCACGCAGCAGGGCGCGTGCCTGCTCTTCCGTGCTCACCTTCTGGCTGGCAATACGCTCGCGCAGCTTATCGACGACACGCTGCGTCGCAGCCGCACCGAGGTCAGCCATCACCAGGATGTCCTCGACCTCTTCCCACGCGTCCTCATCAAGGTCACCCGCGCCCAAGATGCCGAGCACAGACTGGCCAATTGCATTCTGCGACCGGGACAGACGACCGCGCAGGCGACCCAGACGTCCCTCAGCCGGGTCGATGGAGTCAATCTGCTGTTCTGGTTCTGGCTCTGGCGTCGGCTCCGGCTCTGGCGTCGGTTCTGGTTCGGGAGTCGGTTCCGGTTCCGGCTCCGGTTCAGGAGCAGGAACTACCTCTACCTCAGGCTCTGCTTGCGGCTCTGGTTGTGGTTCCGGCTCGGGCTTTGATTCCTCTTCCCCGGCCGTAGGCAAATCGATTGGGATTTCCCGCATTACGCGGTCATAATCCCCCTCCATTTCGGTGGGGTTATCCGGAATAACCAGTCGGCCTTCTGGTTTCAGCAGTGAACTGTCTGGCTGATCGGCAGGTTTATCAGCCTGCTTTTCCTCTGGCTCCGGAGCCTGCTTTTCAATCGGCTTTTCCGCCGGTTTCGGCATCGGTTTTTCAACCGGCTGCTTCTCACGGGTATCAATCCCACCACCGGCCGGAGCGAAGTTAAAACCACTAGTGGCCTGGTAATTCCCAGACTTCTCCTGCTGGGTGAGTTCCTTAGTATCTTCCTTCGCAAAGGAAATGCGCTGGTTCTTCCTGCGGACATAGCCCACAACAAAAAGCAGCGCGATAATAACGACAATCGCGACGACAAGGAGTATCCACTGAGTTGGAGTCATAACTCTCATTATGCAGTATCAACGACTCTTCCTCACTTACTCCGCGCCTACTCCGCTCCTGTCGACGGAGTTGCGGATGCCGGTGACATTCGCTGCGAGATTACTCGAGTCACACCATCGCCCCGCATGGTCACACCGTAGAGCACATTCGCAACGTCCATTGTTGGCTTCTGGTGCGTAATGACAATCAGCTGGCTGGTCGCGCGGAGTTCCTCGAGCAACGCAATAAGGCGACGCAGGTTAACGTCGTCAAGTGCGGCTTCCACCTCGTCGAGTACGTAAAAGGGACTCGGGCGCGCGCGGAAAATAGCGACGAGCATTGCCAGCGCCGTCAGCGACTTCTCGCCGCCGGAGAGCAACGACAGCCGCTTGACCTTTTTGCCCGGTGGGCGGGCTTCAACCTCGATACCTGTCGTGAGCAGGTTGTCAGGCTCAGTGAGAACCAGTCGTCCGTCACCGCCCGGGAAAAGCGTTTGAAAGACCGCGGGGAATTCTGCCTCGACATCGTTCCACGCGTCTGTGAAGAGCTGCAGAATCGTGGCATCGACTTCCTCGACAACATCGGTGAGGTCCTGGCGGGCCTTGAGGACATCATCGAGCTGCGTGGATAGGAAAGAGTAGCGCTCCTCCATCGCCTTGTACTCCTCCAGCGCCAACGGGTTGACGCGGCCCAGCACACGCAGATCCTTCTCCGCCCGTTTGAGCTGCTTCGTCACGGCTGCGCGGTCAAAGTTCTCATCAGGAGCAAAATCCGCGAGCAGGTCATCGACAGACAGCCCCAACTGGTCGACGATGCGCTCTGCAGCTTCGGTCACGCGGACCTGCGCCTGTGCACGGGCGATGTCTCCCTGGTGCGCGGAATCCGTTAGCTGTGCCAGCTCACGTTGCGCCGCATTTGCCTCCGTCCGGGCCGCCGATAGTGCCTGCGACACCGTCTTCTTCTGCGCCTCGGCATCGTCGCGATCGGCCTCTGCCCGCGCCAACGACACGTTGACCTTCGCATGCAAATCCTCAGCCAGCTCCGCGACAACTTCTGCCAATTCGCGCTGGGCAACCTTAGCCATCTGCGCCTGCTCATGGCGCGCCTTCGCTACGCGCTCCGACGCAGCCTGGCGTCGAAGCCGCTCGGCCTTACCTCGTACACTCGACAGTCTCTCCTCTGCCGTACGCAGCGACAGACGCGCCTCTGTCTCCATGGCGCGCACTGCCGTCAGAGCCTCCGAGGCGCGGTCACGTTCGCTTGTCGACGGTTCCCCCTCCTCGGGGTCACGGTCAACGCGAGCCAAGCGGTCCGCAACCTCCGCCAACTCCTTCTGGAGCTTCGCTACTCGGTCCGCGGCTTCGGCTCCGCGCTGCTCAGCGCGTTCGGCATCATGCACCACGCCGGACAGCTGCGCCGTGGCCCGAGTTCGGGTATCCGTGAGGACCTTCATACGACTCTGATGCTCACGCAGCGCGGCACGGGCAGCCGCAGCGTCAGTGCGGCGGTCCTCTTCTTCGGCCTGTGCGCCGGAGAGCACACCACCGAGGTCACTCAAACGCACCTGTGCTTCTGCTAGTTCATCGCGAGTCTTAGCAATGTCGGCGGCGATTTCCACACCTGATGCAGTCCCACCAGCACCGCCAGCTACCCAACCAGAGCCACGCAGCACACCATCGCGGTCAACAACGCGCAGTCGAGTATCCTGCGTCACCAGCTCACGGGCAACGAGTTCGTCGTCGCAGGCCACGACATCAACCAGCAGAGAGGTCAACGAACCCGAAAGCTCCGCAGGCACTGTCACATGGTCGAGCAGCCAGGAGGCCTGTGCGGGCAAAGTGATGTCCAAGCGCCAAGAATCAGATGCATCCGCAGAATTGATAACGACGGCACTGCCTTTGCCCGCGGCCACCAGCTCGTCGATAAGCGAATCTCCGCTGCCCTCGCTGACCAGTGCTTCGGCGGCTGCGCCGAGGGCTGCGGTGAGCGCCTTCTCCCAGCCAGCGTCGACATCAATGACTTCAGAGAGAACGCCGAGCTCGTGCTTTTCGCGTAGCCACGCGGTGCCGTCGTTGGCAGCGGCGGTGCGGGCGGTCTCTAGAGCTTCGATGCGGGCGGACAAACCTGAGACGCTGCGCTCGAGGTCGCGCTCGTCAGCACGGAGTTCTTTCAACCGTGTAGAGGCCAGCTCTGCTTCCCGGTTAGCCTGTTCATACGCGCTCTGCAGCTCGGGACCTTCGAATTCGGCCTCAGCTAGTTCCTGTGCGGCGTTTTCCACGGCTTCGGTGGCATCGGCCCGGCGTTCGTCGGCCTCATTGGTTTGCTCGACAAGGCGTGCAGCTTCGGCTTCGGCGGCTTCCAAGCGAGTGCGCAGAGATTCTTCTGCGGAAATGAGGCGAACCACTCCTTCGCGACGGTCCGCGATAGCGCGAACAGCAGCGAGGTGCTCGGCCTCGGCTTCGCGGAAGGTTTCCTCGGCATCGAAAAGCGTTTCTCGGATTTCCTCCAGCTTTTCGCGAGCCTCTGCCTCTGCCTCTGCAAGCGTGGCTTCTTCGGTGGCGGCATCGTCAGCACGCTGCTCCAGGAAGTCCGGATCTGGGCCTACCCACGGAGCGACGGAATGGTCGGCCGCGCGATCGGCGGCAATGCGGGCTGTCGCCTGAATACGCTCACCGAGTGCGGAGAGTCGGAACCATAGGTCACGAGCGGAGTCGGCAGCTGGAGTGATGTCCTCCAATTCGGCTTCAAGTTCTGCAGTGCGCTCAGCGGCAATCTCAGCTCGCTCCGTGGCAGCTTCTACTTTTTCCTCAATGAGCTTGGCTTGACCAGCAATGTCATTGAGGCTGTCCTGCAAGTCCACGAAGTCCGCGGCAGCCAAACGCAACTTGGCATCGCGCAGGTCCGCCTGCACAGTCTGAGCGCGAGAGGCAGCCTCAGCCTGACGTTTTAGCGGTTTGAGCTGACGGGAAAGCTCACCTGTCAGATCCTGCAGTCGGTCGAGATTGGCCTGCATCGACTGCAGTTTGCGCTGCGCTTTTTCCTTGCGACGGCGGTGTTTGAGCACGCCTGCAGCTTCTTCAATAAACGCACGACGTTCCTCAGGCCGTGACTCCAGAATCTGAGAAAGCCGGCCCTGGCCGACGATGATGTGCATCTCGCGGCCGATGCCGGTGTCACTGAGGAGTTCTTGGACGTCCATGAGGCGGACGCGAGAACCGTTGATTTCGTATTCGCTGGCGCCGTCGCGGTACATGCGTCGAGTGACAGAGACTTCTTTATATTGAATGGGAAGTGCTCCATCGGAATTGTCGATGGTAAGAGTAACCTCCGCGCGCCCCAAGGGCTTTCGCCCGGAAGTACCCGCGAAGATGACATCTTCCATTTTGCCGCCGCGGAGGGTCTTGGCGGAGTGCTCGCCCATAACCCACGCGAGGGCGTCGACGACATTCGACTTACCAGATCCATTCGGACCGACAACTGCGCAGATGCCGGGCTCGAATTTCATCGTCGTCGCCGAAGCGAAGGATTTAAAGCCCTTCAGAGTCAGCGATTTCAAATACATGGGGCATTATCTTACCTGCAGTTGTGGACTGGAGCTGAATTAACCCAAGGACCCACTTGTTTTCACAGCCTCGTTTACACAGCCTTGTTTACGCAGCCGGCTGCTTGGCCGACGTGTAGGCCGACTCACCGTGCTGAGCGACGTCGATACCAGAATGTTCCTGCTCACCATGGATTCGCCAGCCGACGGTTACCTTCAGAACTCGGGCAATGATGTACGTCAGCACGCCCGAGAACACAGCTGCGATGACCGCAATAACGATCTGGATGGCGAACAATTTAAGGCCGTCGATGCCACCGCCGGTAAGCAGTCCGCGATCGTTAGCCAGCAGGCCAACACCAATCGTTCCCCACATAGCTGCAACCAGATGCAGACCAACCACATCCAGGGTGTCATCGAAGTTGAACTTGTATTTTAAACCAACGCCCCAGCAAGCCAGCACACCGCCGATATAGCCCAGAATGATTGAAGTCACCGGGTTCATATCTCCTGCGGCCGGAGTAATAGTCACAAGCCCTGCGATAACACCCGACGCGGCACCCAGCGAAGTGGGATGTCCATCACGAAAACGTTCGAGTGAAATCCAGCCGAGCATGCCTAGGCACGCTGCCACCGTCGTATTTAGCCATGCCAGACCAGCGACACCGTCGGCAGCAAATGCCGAACCGCCGTTGAAGCCGAACCAGCCGAACCACAGCAGTGCAGCACCGAGCATGACGAGTGGCAGGTTGTGCGGGCGATGCTGGCTACCGTCGATAGACTTGCGCTTGCCGACGATAATCGCCAGCACCAAGGCGGCGGTACCAGCAGCAATGTGCACAACCGTACCGCCAGCGAAGTCAATTGGAGCGATGGCAGCCTCGCCGTCAGCGGTCCCAAACAGCTTTGCCGAAAGGCTCTCTGCAGAGTGACTTAGCAGTCCACCGCCCCAAACCATGAAGGCCATTGGGAAGTACACCAGCGTTGTCCAGAAACCGACGAAGATTAACCAGGTGGAGAACTTCACGCGTTCTGCCAGCGCCCCAGAAATCAGCGCCACGGAGATAGAGCAGAACGTGAGCTGGAATCCAATGTCAATGATGTTCGGGTAACCATTTGCACCCGCAATGTAGTTGCCGTCGCCATCCGTAATCGAATTACGCAGTCCGAAGAACTCGAACGGGTTGGCAAATACACCACCGATCGACTGCGATCCGTAGGACATCGACCAGCCCCACAACACGTAAATGGCACCGACAACGCCGACAGCACCAAAGCTCATCATCATCATGTTGAGCACCGACTTTTGTCGCGACATGCCGCCGTAGAACAGCGCGAGCGCCGGTGTCATGAGCAAGACCAACGAAGCCGAGATTAGCATCCACGCTGAGTTTCCCGACTGTGCAATTACTTCTTCAGGCGTCATTTCTGCCTCCCCTGTCTGTCAGTAGGTAGTTATTAACTTAAACCACTCTTCTTCCGTATTTGCGTATTCTTTTTCTCACTTGCGTAATTTTCTAGCGCTCCGAGAGCTCTTTAGCGTCCCAACCGACTACCCCAAGACACGAAAAATCCCTCGCTACCTGCGCAAAATCAATCACACAGAGCGAGGGATAAAACTTTTTCGATTTTTTCGGCTTCCTACACCGAGATGGGGGAAAGGAAGGCAGTTAGCACCCGCTTAACGACGGTCAAACGTGCTCAATGCACCCTTCGGTTCCTGCCATAGGGGCACCACTGCCGTCACATTGCCAGGAGTATTCGGCCCCTCCAGCCAAGCGAGCAAACTCTCGCAGCCTGCCCGCGATCCTTCGGCAACAACTAACACCCGACCATCTGGATAGTTCTGGGCGTAACCAACCAGCCCCAACTCCAGTGCCGTCGCGCGGGTGTGCCAGCGAAAACCGACACCTTGAACACGTCCGTGTACCCATGCGGTGAGGCGGACGTCGTTAAGCGGCATCGGACTCACGCACCGTCATCGGGTCGGAACCATCCCAGCACTCGATCTTGTCGTGGCCGCGGAGATTTGGCAGATCATCGCGGTGGAATACTGGATTAAGTCCCTTGGCCTTCTGCTCGGAGTAGTTCCGCAGAAGCGCGACAGCTACGCCACCCAGCGGAAGAATGGCAATGATATTGATGGTGGCCATGAGTGCGGAGAACGTATCTGCAAGCGACCAGACAAGCGGCACGGAACCGACAGCTCCGCCAATCACGCACAGGATAACCAGGACGCGCACGGTGTTCAAAACAGCCTTGCTCTTTGACAGGAACGGGATATTCGCCTCGGCGTAGTAGTAGTTACCCACCAGCGAGGAAAACGCGAGGAAGAAGATGATAACCGTGACCGCGTGGATGGCCCACGTACCCACCTGCGCCGACAGCGCAGCCTGAGTCAACGCGGTGCCCTCCGCATCGCCGCCGAAGGTCGGATCGGACAACAGGATGATAACTGCGGTGATAGTACAGACGACCCAGGTGTCGAAGTAGACGCCCATCGTCTGGATGAGCCCCTGTTTGACCGGGTGCGACACCGACGCCGTCGCCGCCGCATTTGGTGTGGAACCCATACCGGCCTCATTGGAGAACAGACCACGGCGAATACCCTGCATCATGGCGGTACCGACAGCGGCACCAGCGATCTCACGGATACCGAAGGCGTGCTCAAAAATCAGCTTGATCATGCCCGGCACCTCGGTGATGTTGAGAGCCAAGACAATCAGGCCGAGGATAATGTAAGCCACGGCCATAATCGGCACGATAATCTGTGTCACCGCCGAAATACGCTGCACACCACCGAAAATGATGACGCCGGCCAGAATCGCCAGCACTACACCGACACAGAACTTAAGAATCGGCGTATCCAGACCAGTTGACTCAGCCACAGCCGCCGTAATCGAGTTGGACTGCACCGCGTTGAACACGAACCCATAGGTCACCGTGATAGCGATGACGAACAGCGACGCCATCCAGCGCCAGTTCTCCCCTAGCCCCTTGGTGATGTAGTACGCGGGCCCTCCTCGATAGGAGTCCTTATCGCGGACTTTGTACAGCTGCGCCAGCGTCGACTCCACGAAGCTGGTAGCACCGCCAATCGCAGCGAGTAGCCACATCCAAAACACGGCACCTGGCCCACCCGTAGTGATTGCCACCGCCACACCTGCGACGTTACCGGTACCGACACGCGAGGCAGCAGAGATTGTGAAGGCCTTAAAGGCCGAGATGCCCTTGACCCCCTCGGAGATGTCAGACGGCTTTTCGGCAATTGCCTTGAACATCTCCGGGATGTACCGAAGCTGCACCACAATGGTCCGCCAACAGAAGTACAGGCCTGCACCGCTGAGTAGCAGAATCATGAACAGCCAATACTTGTCATTCCAAGCATTTACCCAGTCGGTTGCTTGCTCCATGAAACTCATAAGGAAATTCTAGCGCTGACAGGTGGGACACAGATAACTCGATCTATTCCCAAATGGCAGACGGACAATTGCGCGCCCACACCTCGAGCACGGCTCCCCCGCTTGGCCATAGGCGTTCAAGCTCCGCTCGAAATAGCCACTTTCGCCGTTGACATGCACATATAGTGCATCAAAGCTCGTGCCGCCGGCCGCTAGCGCCCTCTGAAGTACCGCTTGGCCCTCCCGCAGAAGTTTCGCTAATCGACGGACCGAAAGGTCGCACGCCGGCACGCGCCCATCGACCTTCGCTGCCCAAAGCATTTCGTCGGCATAAATGTTGCCGATGCCGGACACGATGTTCTGATTGAGCAATACGGCCTTGATTGGCGAACGCGACTTCATCATGCGGTGTGCAAGTGCAACCACATCGACAGTTGGCTCCAATAGATCGGGGGCGATCTTGGCTGCGGGTTCCGGAACAAAGCGACCGTGGGATTCGACCAATTCACAGGCCCAGACCCAACCAAAGGTGCGCTGATCGTTGAAGTTTATTAGGTGCCGAGCGCCGTCCGGCAGGGCTATGTCAAATGCGGCCCTGGTGTGGCGTCCGGGCAGCGTATCGGGCGTGTACGGAGCTTCCACACGCAATTGGCCGCTCATACCCAGGTGGATGGCGATTGCGGAGTCGTCGTCAAGCGTGAGCCACATGAACTTGCCGCGGCGATCCGTAGCGATAACCGTGCGCCCGCGCGTACGACCGATAAATTCTGCGGCACCACCGGGTTGGCGCCGCACGGCACGAGCGTTGTAGACGAAGGAATCGTCGATGCGGCCACCGACGACATAAGCGTCAAGACCGCGGCGTACGGACTCGACTTCAGGAAGCTCGGGCATTATGCCAGTGCAGTATGCGCCTGATGCGCGGCGTGCATCTCGGCTTCCTTCTTCGTGGCGCCGGTACCGCTGCCCTTAACCACGCCGTCAACCAGCACGTCAACGTAGAAAGTTAGGTCATGGTCGGGGCCGGTGGTGCGCACGGTGTACTCAGCAGCCGGTAGTTGCTTGGCTGCCAGGCGCTCCTGCAACAGCGTCTTCCAGTCACGACCGCGAGACTCCGTCGGGGCATCGTCAATCATCTGGTTAAACAGGCGAAGAACGGTCTCGCGGGCAACCTCAAAGCCATGCTGCAGGTAAATGGCACCCAGCAGCGCCTCGGTGGTGTCAGCGAGAATTGAGTGTTTATCCGCTCCACCGGTGGCCTTCTCACCGCGACCGAGGAGAATGTGCTCCCCCAATCCGATGCTGCGGGCCAGGTCAGCCAGCGCGTACATGTTCACGACACCTGCGCGCATCTTGGAAATATCCTGCTCAGCGCGGTCCGGGAAACGACGGTAGAGTTCTTCAGCAACGCACATGCCCAGCACGGCGTCGCCCAGGAACTCTAGACGCTCGTTATTGGTCAGCATGCCATTTTCATTTGCGAAACTGCGGTGGGTCAGAGCGAGCTTTAGGGACTCCTCTGGTAGTTCAACACCGAGTTTTTCCAGCAGCGGGGCGTGATCGACGGCCTCAAAGGCCGCCTTTCTAGCCGCCTCACCGGTTAGCCGACGCTTGCGGCTCATCCGTTATATCTCCTTTAAAGTCTTCGTCTAAGTCGTCGTCGATTACTTATCGTCCCCGAGCGAGCCAAACTTTTCCGCCAGGCCAGCCCAACGCGGATCAATACGCTCCTCTTCACCCGAGATGCCGTCTGGTTCCGGAACTTCCGAGTCCGACTCAGCACAGCTGGAACCGAAATCCAGACAGGTCGGATTGAAGGGCAGATTCAAGCCCGCCTCATCGATGACGGCTTGAGTGATATCCACCGTATTGTCGACGATCTGACCAACTTCGTCCTCAAGGTCTTCTTCCTCGGCATCGTCGCCTGTGATGAAGTCCTCGTTGTTGGAAAAGACAGCCGAAATATGGAAGCTGAGCTCCGGATTCAGCGGGGCTAGGCAGCGCACGCACTCACCGGTGGCCTTGGCAGTCACAGTCGCGTCAACCATGACGCCACTGCCGAGGTTCGTGACAATGCCGTCAACGACAACCTCCTCGCCTTCGGCAATACCAATCATCTCGGCACCGACGCGAACAGGGCTATCGCCTACCTTGCGGAACTGTTCGGGCATGTCGTCCTGCAGACATGTAGAAACGTCCAGAATAAATGGGGATGAGTCAGTCATGATAGACCTCAGTCTACCCCGAAGATGCCCTAACGCTCGTACCGGCGGCGTTCCTGGCCATCAGAGAAGGAAGACGGCGCGTTCTGCGCACCTGCACCACCGCCGACGGCACCGGCACCCGAACGCAGTACGGAGCGATTACGACCGACATTGCGCAGGGTCTCCTGGAGGGTCTGCTCAAACTCGGCGAGCTTGGAGTCAACGTAACGGTCACACTCTTCGCGGAGGCGAGAGGAATCCGCGTGTGCGTCGGACAGCAGACGATTCGCCTCGTCGTTGGCCTCGCGGACGACCGTCGATTCAGCGACCAGGCGAGCCTGCTCCTCACGGCCTTCCGCAACGGAACGCTCGTAGGATTCGTTACCAGCGTGAATCAGGCGATCGGACTCGGCAGAAGCACGATCCACAATGCTGTCGTACTCGTGCTGAGCATCCTCGCGGAGACGACGGGCGTCGTCCTCAGCGGCCGCGACGGTGCCAGCCGCGTGGGCATTGGCATCCTCGACGGTGTGATTAGCGCGGGCCTCTGCCTCGTCGACAATACGATGGGCTTCTTCATCCGCAGACGAAATGGTGTTGTTCGCCCGGGCTTCAGCATCGTTGATAATCTCATCCCGCTGGTCCAAGACATCCTGCGCGTCATCGAGCTCAGCAGGGAAAGCATCCCTCAGTTCATCGAGCAACTCGAGAACACGCTGACGCGGGACCATACAATTGGCCGACAGTGGCACGCCGTGTGCCTCTTCTAGGATCTGGACCAGTTCATCAAGAGATTCGAAGACGCGAAACATGACTTATATGCTACTTCAGTCTGAGCTGCAGGGCGTGCAAGACAGGCTCAGGAACTAGGCCTTCCACCGAACCGCCGTACCGAACAACTTCCTTCATCAGTGTCGACGACACGTGACCGTACTTCGGATCAGCCTCCACAAAGAGAGTTTCAATGCCAGTCATGCGCCGATTCATCTGTGCCATAGGAGCCTCGTACTCGTAGTCTGCTGCCGAGCGCAGTCCCTTGACCAGGCAGGTAATCCCCTGCGCGGAGGTGTAGTCCACCAACAGCTTCGCCCAGGAGTCCACCCGCACGTTGTCCAAGCGCTGCGTGCACTGCCGAATGAGGTCCATGCGCTCTTCGACGTTGAACATGCCCTGCTTATTCGGGTTGTGGGTAACTAACACGGTCACCTGATCGAATTGGCGCGCGGCACGCTCAATCACATCGAGGTGACCAGAGGTCATGGGATCGTAGGAACCGGGGCAGCATGCGTGAGTCATAGAGGTCAAACCACCTTTGGCCGTCGTAAAGCGTAAAGAAGAACGTTAAGCGTTGTAGATAGCGGTGTCGAACCGCGCCATACCGTGAATGCGACGCTTCAGCTTCTGCTGGAGCTGCTCGTAGCCCTCGGGCCACTGCGTCTCCTCGTCATCGCGGTGACGCTCCACAGTCACGACCGCGCCCGGCGCGAGGAAGCTGCGCAGAGCCTCCAGCATCTCTGTAACGGCCTCCCCCGCCAGCTCGTAGGGAGGATCGGCGATGACGCGGTCAAAAGGCTCGCCCGGCGCGCCCGCAAGGTACGACGACACTTTCATCGGAGATACGGCCACATCGGGATGCCCCACGGTGTGAATGTTCTTTTCAATGGCGGCAATGGCGTTCGGGTCGTTTTCCACCAATACGACGGAACGCGCGCCACGGGAAGCCGCTTCCAAACCGAGCGCACCTGAGCCCGCGAACAAGTCGAGAACGCGAGTTCCCTCTAACCCAAAGCGTGTGGACCAGGACGAAAAGATGGCTTCTTTCGCGCGGTCACTGGTTGGCCGAGTGGTCTCTCCCTTGGGTGCGACTAGTCTGCGACCGCGCGCCTCACCTGCAATAATGCGGGTCATCTACTTCCCTTCGTGCGATGTGTTCTCGTTGCCGTTGTTCTGTGCCGTCGCGCTGTGAGTTGCTGGCGTGATTCGTGCCAGCAGCTGACCACCTTCGACATCCACAAATTGATCTGCCGCCACCTCCGCGACCGTACCCGGGCAGGGCGCTAAAACCGGCGCTTCTAGCTTGACGGCCTCGACGACCGCAATGACCTGACCAGTCGTCACCGAGTCTTTCTCGGCGACCTCCCAGCGGACTACTCCTGCAAAAGGTGCACAGACATTTACCATGCCCAACAGTCTACTTAGGTCTTACTAGGAGCGGTCCAAGTAGTTCGACTGCTCTTCATCAATATCGGAGATAAGCTCCGCCACAAGCTTCTCGTTGCCGTCGAGGAGAGCCGTGGCGTCGTGCCGAGTGCGCTCGATAATCTCGCCGTCGGTGGTGAGATCCACCAGGCCGAGGCCAGTTGCCAATCCCGATTGGTCATCGCCGAGTAGATCGCCAAAACTACGCGTGGCCAGGTCCAACTCCGCCAGTTGAATGCCATCGGTGGTGGCGGCAATGCGTTCCAACCGGGTACGCTCCGGTGTCTGCGAATGCGTGTGTGTACACAGGAAACACAGTCCACCCCGGTCACCACGGCCGACGCGACCGCGCAGCTGGTGAATCTGCGAGATACCGTAGCTCTCGGCGCGGCGAATCATCATGATTGTGGCCTCTGGTACATCCACGCCGACTTCGATAACAGTGGTGGACACGAGCACATCCAGCTGTCCTGTGGCAAAGGCCTGCATCACGCGGTCTTTGTCCTCCGGTGCCATATTGCCGTGCAACTGACTGATACGAACACCGGGCAGTTTCTTCTGCGCGCGGTCGAACACCGCTTCCACAGACTCGTCGAGGAATTGTTCTTCATCGCGGGTAATGCGGGGACAGACAATGAAGGCGCGGTTACCCTTGGCCACTTCTTCCCCAATGCGCTCCCAGGTCCGTGCCTCCCAGCGTGGCTTTTCCAACGTCGGTACGACAAAGGATTGGATCTCCTGCCGTCCCTTTGGCAATTCCGTCAACTGCGATACCGCGAGGTCGCCAAAAATGGTCATCGCTACCGTGCGCGGAATCGGGGTTGCCGACATCACCAACAGATGCGGTGTCATTCCGCCCCGTCCCCTACTGCGCAGCTGGTCGCGCTGGCGCACACCGAAGCGGTGCTGCTCATCGACAACTACCAGTCCGAGATCGAAGAACTCCACGCCCTCACTGAGCAGCGCATGCGTGCCGACGACAATGTCCGCCTCCCCGTTGACCGCCTCCAGCAGGGTTGCCCGGCGCTCCTTCGTCGACATCGATCCCGTCAGCAGTCGCACAGTGACGGCTACTCCAGCCTGCTCGAGCATCGCTGTCAGTGAGCGGTAGTGCTGTTGGGCCAGTACTTCCGTCGGCGCCAGCATCGCGCACTGTCTGCTGGCATCGACGGCCTGCAGCATTCCCAGCAGGGCCACCACGGTCTTACCCGAGCCGACTTCACCTGCCAGCAGGCGGTTCATAGGGCTGGTCTGCGACATGTCGTGCGCAATATCAGCCGCGACCGCGACCTGACCGTCGGTAAGCGAAAACGGCAGTCCTCGGCGTAGCTCGTCGCGAAGCCCTCCGGTGACCTCCGTGCAGGCCGGAGCGGTGAGACTCGCTTGAGTGCGTTTACGTGCACCAACGGCGAGTTGGAGCTCAAGCGCTTCGTCGTACTTCAGCCGGGCGAGCGCAATGTCGGGACCCGCGATGGAGGGAAAGTGTGCGCCACGCAGTGCGGAGTCGAAATCGGTAAGTCCCTCCGGTGTGGCGGGCACCGGGTCTGGCTGCAGCGGTAACCATTCGAGGATGCGCTGCATGAACAGAGCCAGGTGAATACCCGCTACTCCTTTGCGGCCACGGTAAATGGGCAGGTAAGGGCGAGTGAGAAGCCGCTGCATCTCCGCAATCCCCTTTGCCGTTTTCGTTAGCGTGGCCAGCTTGCCAGTGGCAGCGCCTACTGAACCGTCGGCTTTGAGCACCATGCAGTCAACATTTTTCAGCTGCAGCTCATTGCGGAACTCGCTGAGCGTGCCAACAATGAGCAGACGCACACCCGGGTGCAGCATATTGCGCAGCCACTCGGCACCGAAAATCGCGGCCGGAAGAATGCGCACGCCGTCGCTGACATAGATTTTCAGTGGCTTCCGTCGGTCGGCGAAGGCAGGCGCTGGCGAAATACTGTGCACCTCCACGACTGTGGTGATGGTGTCGCCAATGTCGGAAAATGATACATCTAAGCTCTTACCCTGCGCCACGTAGCGTTTTGGGAAATTCGTCAATGCATCCGCAACGGTCTCCATACCGAAGGCTGTGTGGAGTTTCTTCGCAATCTTTGGCCCCACCACAATATTCAGGGGCGTGCGCGCGTAATCCGAGCCGAGCCATCCGAGCATCGTGCTACTCGATTCCTATCTGCACCGGCTCATCGATGCCAGTTGCATCATAGGCTACGACCTCCACAGGCTTGTCCAGCCGCGCCCGCACTTGCGCTATGTCCACGTCCTCAGCTCCGTGCCCGAGCAGCAGAGTCACTAGTTCCCCGCCGCCAGCCAACAGGTCTGAGATGGTCTCGGTGAGCGCGTCAGTCAAAGGCTTATCGACGTCCGCAGCGATTACAGCCGTTCGCGTGCCATTGGCAGCCTCGCCCATCGCATACGCGGCAACCGGCAGCGGCAGCTCAGCCGAATGCACGGCCAAGGCAGCAAGGCCAGCCGGAATGGAGTCTGTAGAAACTACCGCGAGTGTCGGATTAGCCGCGGCAGCAGCGAATTCGATATCCGCCAATTCCTGGTCGCTGACTAGACCATTTGGCAGCAGGATTACCTCATCCGCACCCCGCATGGCAGTCAGTGCCTTGGTGACCACATTGTCAGCGAACTCCTGGTCGGCGATAGCTGCGCGATCTGTTGGAGTGGATGTGGGAGTCGGAGCGGGGGTCGGGCTGATAGCAATCGCTCCAGAGGAAGTGATGAGATCTTTCAGCGGACCGTCCGGCACTACCGCAATGAGGATGCGAGTGGACTCAGGTGTTGTCTCCGGCTCATCGAGCACCTCGATGCGGATGCCCTCCGGACGACCGAAGTCAAGTGCCGCCTCGATAACTGCGCCCGGCTCCACTGTGTGGATATGCACCATGTACTGTGCGGTCTCCGCATTACCAGCGTCACCTGCGATGATGAGCGAATTACCCAGCGGGTTTAACCGCTCTCGCAGCGTCTCCACCGTCTGGGTATCCGCCAAGGAAATCAAGTACATGACCTCCATCTCAACGGTGGCTACGTGTGGCGCGTCGACATGCAAATCGACCGGTGCGGCTGCGCGGCCGCTGACTTCGTCGGCAAGCGCGTCGAGCAGAATGACCAACCCCGCGCCGCCGGCGTCGACCACGCCCGCCTGCTGCAGTGCCGGGAGCTGGCTGGGGGTTTTCGCCAGCGCATCGCGAGCGGCATCCGCGATCGTGTCGGCGAGCTCCTCAATCGAGTCGCCCTCAAATTCCTCCGCGGCAATCGCGACGTGACGCAGGACTGTCAGAATCGTGCCCTCCACCGGATTGGCAATCGCCTGGGAGACATGTTGCACAGCTAGCTTTAGCGAGTGCTGCACCGACTCAACGCCAATGCCACTACCGGAAGCGGCCTCAGCCACCGCGCGAAAAACCTGCGAGAGCACAGTGCCCGAATTACCGCGGGCACCACGCACCGCACCGGCAGCCAGAGCCGCGGTAACTGCGCGAACATCGGAAGCGTCTGCCTTTTGCGCTTCCTCATACGCCGAACTCAACGTCGCGAGCATATTCGACCCGGTATCGGAATCCGGTACTGGGAAGACATTGAGACTGTTAATCTCATCGCGGCGGGATTGAAGCGCATCAATACCCCGGGCAACCCAGCCGACAATCGCGGCAGAACCAATCTGCGAAGACATGAATTCCTATTCTAGCGTCCAGTCGATAGGGGTAGCCCCCTGACGAATCAGCGACTCATTGGCCCGGCTGAACGGGCGCGACCCGAAGAACCCACGGGATGCCGACAGCGGTGACGGGTGCGGCGAACAGATGCAGTCCACGCCCGGGAGCCAACGCTGCAAACTCTGCGCATCGCGTCCCCACAGAATTGCCACGAGAGGCTTGTCCCGAGCGACCAATGCTTTGATGGCATGCTCCGTGATTGCCTCCCAGCCCTTACCACGGTGCGAGGCAGCAGCACCCGGGCGCACGGTCAGCACACGGTTGAACAGAGCTACGCCCTGCCTACTCCACGGAGTGAGGTCACCGTTGGAGGGAGTCGGGAGCCCCAGGTCGGAGGAGTACTCCTTAAAAATATTCGCCAACGACCGCGGTACCGGCCTCACATCCGGTTGGACCGAGAAGCTGAGCCCCATCGCGTGCCCCGGGGTCGGATACGGGTCCTGGCCGATGATGAGCACCTTGACCTCATCGAATGGATAAGTGAAGGCGCGCAGCACATCGGTGCCCGCGGGCAGGTAGCCGTAGCCGGCCGCGTTTTCCTCGCGCAGGAACTGCCCCATCCGGTGGATGTCATCGGCCACTGGCTCCAGCGCCTTCTGCCACCCTTCTTCGACCGGCAACGAATCCATGTCATGCAGCCTTTCTTCTCAAAACCTCGTCGAACTCTTAAAAGGAAACCCAACCGGCATCGCGGGCAGGAGGTTTGCCGTCGATAAGCACCGAATCGAACTTTTCCTTCGACACCGTGCCGATAGCGCGGAACCCCGTCGGAGGCTCCCCCGGTGTCGAACCAATCAGTGTGTGGTCCTCCCCGCCGGTGAGCACCCACTCCCATGGATCGATGTCGAGGTATTCGCCAGCGGCAATCTGCAACTCATCGGGCGCAATCGCACTGCTGTCAACTTCCAAAGTAACCCTGGAGGCCTGCGCAATAGCACGGAGATCCACCACCAGTCCATCGGAATTGTCCGTCAGTGAACGCACGCCTGTGGCTCGCGCCGTGGCACCCCTGCGGTATTCAAATTCGGGCGTACAGTGTGCTGCCACCAGTTGCGCAAACTCACTTGGAACCGTTTCCGGGCTTCCGCAGTGCTGCAGCAGCGCAAGGCCCGCTGCAGAGTAGCCGATGCGCCCCGATGCAATCACCGTATCCCCCGCGCGTGCCGCCGAGCGCAGCAGCGGCCGCCCCAGCCCACCGAGTTCGCCCATCGCGGTGATGGAAATCACCAGAGAATCTCCGCTGACCATGTCGCCACCGACAAGCTCCGCGGGACATTGCTTGCCTTCCTGCCACAACCCCTCGGCGATACCGGTGACCACACTCACCGGAGTATGCAACGGTGCTGAGATGGCGAAAAGCATTGCCGTTGGACGCGCACCCATCGATTCGATGTCGGCAAAATTCTGTACCGCGGCCTTAGCTCCAACTTGCTGAGGTGTCGACCAGTCGAGACGGAAGTGGCGCCCTTCCACCAGCATGTCGGTGGAGGTGACAAAGCGGGCGTTGGGGGTTGTCTGCGTCAAGACAGCGGCATCGTCGCCATTGCGTGCCGACGGGGCGATAGCCCGAATGGCCTCAATGACCCCAAACTCGCCAATATCGCCAATGGTCAATTCAGTCACAGTGTCGAGTCACATTCCTAATAGTCGATGGTTAACCGCTAATAGCGGAACCCGTCTCGGCATTGCCCCCAACTAATTGGAGTTGGTACCGGACAACGTAGAATCAGGCCCATGGTAGACGCACCCCCATCGGGAGAAACAGTTCAGTCCAAGGGTAGCCGGACACGCGCGGGCATCGCACTCGCTATCGCCATTATCTCTATCCTCGGCATCATTTTTGCCGCAAAGATTTACCAGGATAATCAGGCGGCAAAGCCAGTCGCGATTTCCAACCCGGAACTCCCCGCCAATGACTCGCCTGAGTGTGCGGAGCTGCTCGACCGACTGCCAGATCGCGCCGCAGGTCTGGTTCGCGCCGAAATTGCAGAACCGGCTCCAGAAGGTGCCGCTGTGTACCGAAACTTGGAACAAGACCGCATCACGCTGCGTTGTGGCGCGAACGTACCGAGCCAGTACAACGAGCTGGCTAAGACCGAAGAGGTCAAGGGCATTTCGTGGCTGCGCGTTGTCGACAGTACCGACGAATCTTTGGCGACTTGGTTCACCGTCGGTCGTGAGCCAGTGGTTGCGATTACCGCCGAAGGAAATGCAGAGGCGGAGGATGCCCTCCTCGACCTCGCCGAGGCGCTGCGCCCGGACTCCGAGTACAAGAACAAGCCGGAGCGCGGCGGCGTCCCACTGGCAGAACTGGCAGCTCCGGAAGCTGATAAGCGCTGTAGCGGCTTGGAAGCTGCCCTCCCCCGCGATCTTGGCAACCGTCACCGACTGAGCGCAGAGGAAATGCCGGCTGACATGCCGAAGGACATGGTCATTTGGGGCGGCACCCCAGCCGATCCGGTGGTTCTGCGCTGTGGTGTCGACGAGCCGGCTGGCTACAGCACCACCACGCAGCAGCTGACACAGGTTGGTGACATTGTCTGGTTCAACGAACCAACGCTGTCCTCCGGTACCTCCGCCACCTGGTACGCCATGGGCCGGGAGCGCTTCGTCGCCGTTGAAATGCCTATGTCGGAGGCTAGCTCGCTGATGCCGGTGCTCTCCTCGGTCATCGCTGACAACCTGGAGAACATCTCGCCGAGCGAAGAGAAGTAAGAACCAGCTTTTACCGACGAGCTACCAGCGCCCGCTCAATCAGGGCGCTGAGCAGCTCCTCGTAGGCAACACCTGAGGCTGCAAACATCTGCGGGTACATCGAAATCGGGGTGAAGCCCGGCATGGTGTTGACCTCATTGATAATCAGGCCATTATCCGTGACAAAGAAGTCCACGCGAGTCAGCCCATCAGAGCCCAATGCCCTGAATGCCCGTCGAGCATCCGTGTCCAGCGCCTTTAGGACATCCTCTGGCAGCTCAGCCGGAATCTGCGCCGAAACGATGTCATCCAAGTACTTGGTTTCAAAACCGTAGAAGCCCTCGTCGGAGTCTTCTGTGCCACGCAGCAAGGACGGAACTGATACCTGCAGGCTGCCGTCAGCGCGCTGGAGCACGCCAATTTCTACCTCGGCGCCGTCTACCCCGGCCTCTACGATGACCTTCCAATCATGTTCGCGGGCCAGCTCTACCGCTGTATCCAACTTCGCCCAATCATCGACGCGGGAGATACCAATCGACGATCCACCACGGGCAGGTTTGACAAACACGGGCAGGCCAAGGGTCTCCTTGTCTTCGTCGGAAAGCGACTCGCCGACGTGCAAAACAACCTGCTTACCGATGGGCAGCCCCGCGGCGTGAAGCAGATTCTTCGTGCGTTCTTTATCCATACCTGCAGCGGAAGCGAGCACGCCCGGGCCGACGTAAGCAATCCCGGAAAGCTCAAAGAGCCCCTGAATCGTGCCGTCCTCGCCGTGCGGACCGTGGAGAACCGGGAAGATAACGTCGACGGTGTCGAAAACCTCGCCGGCGCGTTCACCGGTAACGAAGCGAAATTCACCGCGGCGTGACGGCGAGGTGCTCAGCGCAACTTCCTCGCCCGGGATGACCTCCGGCATCGTACGCCCCTGCGTGCGCAGCGTGTCCGTCTCACGCGTGCCGACGGTCCAGACACCATCCTTGGTAATACCAATGGGAACCACTCGGAAGCGGTTCTCATCCAGGTGATCCATAATTGCGCCAGCTGAGACACAGGAGACACTGTGTTCAGGGCTTGCGCCGCCGTAGATAACGGCGACGGAAATGCGATCTGCAGACGAGCTATTCGACGAAGTCATGGTGACTAAGTTTAGCCCCGACCTCGTTCAAGTGGTTACTCCGACTTGCGGCTGCGCCCCATCAGCTTACGAATTGTCTCATCGACCTTCGCGCCTTCGTGGCAGACGGCGTAAACGGCCTCAGTAATTGGCATTTCCACACCATTGCGACGAGCGAGGTCACGGACCGAGATTGAAGAAATCACGCCCTCAGCCACCTGACCGCGCGTAGCATGCTGCGCCTGCTCCATCGTGTCACCGCGACCGAGACGGTCACCGAAGGTGCGGTTACGCGACAGTGGTGAGGAACAAGTGGCCACCAAGTCACCGAGACCGGCTAGACCCGCGAAAGTCTTCTCCTCTGCGCCAACAGCGTCGCCCAAACGCGTGATTTCCGCCAGACCACGGGTGATGATGGTTGCCAACGTGTTCTCGCCCAAGCCCTGACCAGCGGCCATACCGCAGGCCAACGCAATGACGTTCTTGCAGGCACCGCCGATTTCGCAGCCGATCACATCGGTGTTGGTGTAGGGACGGAAGTAATTAGTGGCGACTGCCGCCTGAATCATCTTGGCGTTGTTCTCATCAGCGCATGCAATGACCGTTGCCGCTGGCTGCTCCATCGCAACTTCGCGGGCGAGGTTCGGGCCGGATAGCACCGCAATACGCTCGGCTGGAAGATCCGTGACCTCGGCAATAACCTCACTCATGCGCAGATGTGTCTCACGCTCCACACCCTTGGCCAGGCTGAGCAGAATCGTCTCCGGCCCGATGAAGTCCTTCCAGACCTTGAGATTGTCACGCAGGGTCTGCGAGGGCACGCCCAGCACCACCACATCCGCGCCCGTCAGCGCGGCCTCTGCATCCGAGGTGGCTTCAATGTTTCGCGGCAGCCCCAGCCCAGGTAGGTAGTCGTGGTTTTCGCGACTGATTTGAATACGCTGTGCTTGCTCCGCCCGTCGCGACCACAGCCGTACAGGATTGCCCGCATCAGCAAAAACCTTGGCGAGCGTCGTGCCCCACGAGCCCGCACCCATCACTGAAACCTGCACCATCGCCGCGACCTTCCTCCGTTAGTCTCTAATCTCCAACAAGTCTAGCGAGACGTTCTCACACTGCGATACTAAACTAGGTCGGCGACAAAGCATTGAAAGGGAATTCACGATGATGCACGAAGAGGACAAGGACCTCAAGGGCGATACCTCCGTGACCGGTCGCCTGCGCCAGATTCCGACGAAGCCAGGTCAGGATGTCACCAAGCCGACCTTCGCGGCCGGCGCGGTTCTGTGGCGAGGCGATGTCCACAACCCTGAAATCTGCGTGATTCACCGTCCTTCCTACGACGACTGGTCGCTGCCGAAGGGAAAGCTCGACGCCGGTGAGAACCTCATTGCCACCGCTGTCCGCGAAATCTGGGAAGAAACAGGCTACCGCGTCCGGCTGGGCAAGCTCGTCGGCAACGTCTCCTACCCGGTCGCCGGACGCACGAAGCTGGTCTGGTACTGGACCGCTGAGGTGCTCGACGGCGAATTCGAGCAGAACTCCGAGGTCAACGAGCTTCGCTGGGTCTCCTGGGACGAAGCCGAGGAGCTGCTGTCCTACGATCTCGACCGCGACGTGCTGGTCAAGGCCCGCAAGCGCATGAACAAGGAACCGGACACCCGTCTCATTCTGGTTCGCCATGGGCGTGCGCACCGTCGCACCAACTGGAACGGCAATGATGCACTGCGGCCACTGGATAAGAAGGGACGTCGTCAAGCGGAACTGCTTGTCTCTGCCTTGGAAGGCTTCCGCCCCGAGCGCGTCTACTCCGCCGAACCCGTGCGCTGCCAGGACACCGTTGCACCGCTCGCCGCAGAGCTGGGCATGCAGGTCACAGTCGACGAACGGCTTGGCGACGAGCACTGGATTGCCAATCAGGTCGAGTCCAAGAAGGCCTTCGAGGACATTGTCGCGCTAGGCGGAGTCAGCGTGGTCTGCTCTCAGGGCATCACCATCCCTGACCTGTTGGCCGCTTGGTCCGCCGAGGGCACCCTACCCTTCGACGAGGAAATCCTGTGCAAGAAGGGCTCCGCCTGGGTACTCGGCTTCAACGACGGTGTGATGACCACGGCTGATTACTACGCCTCTGCTCTGCCGGTGAAGTAACCCCTACAACCTGGGATCCATCGGCTCTGACTCCAGCGCCAACACGCCGAAGACGGGGACATGGATCCGATGCAGAGGCTCGCCCGCCGCTAGTCGCTCCAGCGACTCGATGCCGAGGGCATATTCGCGTAGCGCCGATGACTGCTTGTGCTGCAGATTTCGCCGCTTCAACCGCTCTTGACGCTGCGGGTGCAGGTAGTCATGCCCATAAATCATGCGCAGATACTCCCGTCCGCGCACCTTCATGCCGGGCTGCACCTGACGCGGCGTCTCTGCGTTTTCCATTGGCTTGACGACGGCCCCCTCCCCGCCCGACTCTGTCAGCTGCAACCACCACTGCGATGCGGCCTCCACCTGTTCCGGGTCACTGGGGTCGAGGACGAAGCAGCGCGTCTGCCGGTAGATCTCACTGTCAGCTGCTACCAGCTGGTTCGCGATATCCAAGTGCCATGAGTGGGGCTTGTGGTGCCAGGTGGCATCCTCACTTGCCAACACTTGGAACGGTGCGAACTGAATCTTCTTGTCGCTGTCGACATACCGGTTGTAGGCAGCGCGGAACTTCTCGAGCTCGTCCAGAGTCTGCTCTGGAGCAGGACCACCGACCTCTACTCCCCTGTCGGTTGCCGCCTGCAGCGCTGCCGCGAGGTGTGTCGCTGCACCGATACCAGCGGCAGCGGTGGGTGCATAGATCTCGTCGATAAGCCCTTGGGCCTTGAGATTCCAGGGCAGCATTTCGCCGTCGAGCAGGATCCAATTGCCGAATTGGTCAAAAAGCCCGGCGCGCGTTGCGGCCTTGGTCATGGCATCAAGTGCCGGGGTCGTGTCGTCGAAGAAGGCACGCCCCGTCCGGGTATATGCGTACGAGCTAGCACCGAAACGAGTCTTCGCCCCTGGCCGGATCAGGCACAGCACAGCTCGGGAACCCATGTGCTTTTCCTGACAAATGACCTGGTCAGTGTACGCTGCGTAGTAGCGGAATGCCTCCTCCGGGTGTTCTAGGAAGCCCTCTCGCTGCGAGGTCGGCGCCGGTGACATGGTCGGTGGCAGGTAAGGAATTTTCTCCGGTGCGAGCGTGAAACGGCTGATGGTTTCCAGCGCTGCAGCCGCGCGGTCACTATCAATGCGGATGCGGCCATGCCGGCCAGTCTGAATACCATCGACGTCTAACACATCAGTGATGCGCAGCTCGGACTCCGGACGGTTGGTGGTGCTGCGCGATGGGGCCTCCCACCAGGTCTGCTTTGCATCGACCTGCACGGTCTCTAGTTCGGGATAGCGCAGCGCAGAGAGCTTGCCGCCGAAGACACAACCAGTGTCGATGCACATGGTGTTATTGACCCAGCGCAGACGGTCCGCTTCCATGTGGCCATAGACAACACGGGCGGCACCGCGGTAGTCCGCTGCCCAATCCAGACGTTCTGGCAGGCCATTTTCATCGAGCTTGCCAGTAGTCGCACCGTAGAGCGCGAACTCACGGACCTTTCCGGAGGCTCTGCCATGGAGGTGCTCAGGCAATCCCGCGTGGGCTACGACCAGAGCGCCGTCGTCAAGCACGTAGTGCACGGGCAGGTGGTCGATGAATTCACGGGCGCCCTTCCGGAACTCCTCACTTTCGTCGGCGAGCTGAGTGAGCGTTTCGGCCAGCCCGTGTCCAGTGGTGACGTTGTGGCCGTCGAGGGCGCGCACCAACTTAGAGTCATGGTTTCCGGGCACGCAGAGGGCATTGCCGGCAGCGACCATTCCCATGACCAGTTTCAAGACGGCTGGACTATTGGGGCCGCGATCGACAAGGTCACCAACAAAAATGGCCGTGCGACCATCGGGGTGATGAGCATCGCTTCCATCTGCCGAGAGCTGATAGCCAAGCTTTGCCAGCAGTTCGGTCAACTCATCGAAGCAGCCGTGGACGTCGCCGATAATGTCGAACGGACCGTGGAGGTCGCTGCGGTTGACCTTGAGCGGAACACGTTCAATGGTGACCTCTTCAATTTCCGTCGCGGAATTCAAGATGAAAACGTTGTGAATCTTCTCGCGCTTAATGTGCTTGAGTCCTCGGCGCAGGTCACGGTGCTGCCGCTCCAACACCTCTACTCCGAAATTGCGGTCAGTGCGCTCCCTGTGCCGCTCCTTCGCCTCCGCCAGCGGAAGATTCAAAACGATGGCAGCATTCAGCGCATGGTGGCTGCGCGCCAGCTTCACGAGCCGGGCACGGTCCTGCGGCTTCACATTCGTCGCATCGACCACGGTGAGCAAGCCTGCTTCCAGGCGCTTGCCGACGATCGTCTCCAGCAGCTCAAAAGCAGACGCCGTCGCCGCCTGGTTATTCGGATCGTTGGAAACAATGCCGCGACAGGTATCCGAGGATACGACTTCAAACGGGCCGAAGTGCCGTGCCGCAAACGTCGACTTTCCGGCGCCAGAGACACCGACCAGCATGACCAAGCTGAGGTTAGGAAGCGAGATGGTACTCATAATCAGCTCTCCTCTGCTGCGGTGAAGTCGTAGGAAAAGACTGCCATTTGGGTCGGTTGGCCATAGGTTTCGTGCACGTCCCCAATTCCGTCGAAGTCGACGAGATAGCCGAACTTCTCGGCCACGCCCGTCGCCCACTGGCGAAACTCTGCGCGGCTGAACTCGAAGCGGTGATCGAGGTGTCGGAACTGTCCGGGCGCTAGGTTTGGATAGCACGCGTTGTAGTCCCTGTTCGGCGTGGTGACGATGACATACTGCGGCCTGGCAAGCCCGAAAACGTTGTTCTCCAGCGCGGGCAGTCGGTCGGCATCAACATGTTCGATGACCTCCATCAGAATTGCCACGTCCATATTTGCAATGCGCTCGTCGGCATAGGTGACCGAGGATTGGAAAAGCTCCACCCGCGCGGCTTGGCGCTCCGGCATGCGATCTAGGTTCAGCGCCTTGTGCGCCTTACGAAGCTCCCCTACAGAGACATCAGTGCCAACAATCTGCGCGATTCGCGGATTCTCCAGCATCGGCCCCAGCAACACGCCGGAACCACAGCCGATGTCCACCACGCTGCGCGGGCGCAGGCTAAATACCTCACGCAGCACTCGGTCTTGACGCTGTCGATTGAGCGGCTTGGCTGTCTGGTCACCGCTGGCCAGTTCGATTGCACCAGCTTCCCCGGCAAGCTTCACGACGGCTTCGTTGACCAGGCCTTTTTGATCGGCAAGGTAGCGCTTTAGGATTTTCTCCCGCTTCGGGTGCTCCGGCAGCCAGTCCTGGGCGCGCGCGGCCAGCTTGTCGATTTCCCGGTCATCAACCCAATAGTGTTTCCCACCGTCGAGGACGGGAAGCAGAATATACAGGTGATTGAGCAAATCACGAACGGTTGCTCGACCTGTGAGGGTCACCGTCGGTGAGAACTTCTGCCCGGCAATGTTGTTGAAGAAATCGCAGGTGACCTTCCACCCCAATGGCTCAAACAAAGCACGGATTTCTTCCTCGGTGCCGGGTACCGCCGCGACTGTCGCGGTGAGGTCGCTTGGGGTTTCGTCGTAAGGCGAAGTCTTTTCCATGACCATCGCCGTGGAGAAGACCGACTTCAACGCCACAGTCAAAAGCGATGACGCAGCCCACTGCCGATCATTAATGTAGCCGGTCAGATTGAACGTATCGGCACGGTACTGCTTGAGTTTCAGCAACTCATCGCGGTCAATATCAACCCAGAGGGCTGCCGTGCATTCGGCATCGGTTGCAGTGGGGAAAAAGACTCGGGCAACACCGAACTTTAACTCGGCCTCATGCACGCGATCGGGATGCTTTCGCAAAATAAATCCCAAATCGCGTGCCGATTCAACAGGCGAAGATTCACCTAGCCGAGAGTGTTTAGTGATTGCCAGATACATACGGCAAGTCTAACGCCTACCGCGGATTGGACTAGAGCATTTTTGACCTACATCGTCTTCGGCTTGTGGGCCGGACGACTCTTCTCGTAGGCCACAATGTCCGCTTCGTTGCGCAGGGTCAGAGAGACGTCGTCAAGCCCTTCCATCAGACGCCAGCGAGTGTAGTCATCGACCTCGAACGGGAAGACCTGCTCGCCGGCCTCGACGGTGCGGGTCTCCAGGTTGACGGTGAGCTCCATGCCCGGGTTGGCCTCGAGCAGCTTCCACAGCAGCTCGACATCAGACTGCTGCATCTGTGCGGCGAGCAAGCCCGCCTTGCCGGCATTACCGCGGAAGATATCGGCGAAGCGGGATGAGATGACGACGCGGAAGCCGTAGTCCATCAGCGCCCACACGGCGTGCTCACGGGAGGAACCGGTACCGAAGTCCGGCCCTGCTACGAGGATGGAGCCCTTTGCGTACTCCGGACGGTTGAGCACGAAGTCAGACTCGTTGTTGCGCCAGTTGCTGAACAGGCCATCCTCGAAGCCGGTGCGGGTGACGCGCTTTAGGTAGACGGCCGGGATGATCTGGTCGGTGTCGACGTTGGATCGCTGCAGGGGAACGCCGACGCCGGTGTGAGTATCAAACTTTTCCATGGTGAAAGGTCCTTAGAAGTTCTGCTTGGGTCTGTTGTACAAAGATCGGCAGTGAGAGTCAGTTAGAGATCAGCCGGTGCTGCGAAATGACCGGCGACGGCGGTAGCTGCGGCGACAGCCGGGCTGACCAGGTGGGTACGACCGCCCTTGCCCTGGCGGCCTTCGAAGTTGCGGTTGGAGGTCGAAGCGCAACGCTGTCCTGGAGTCAGCTGATCCGGGTTCATGCCCAGGCACATGGAGCAGCCCGGCATACGCCATTCCGCACCTGCCTCTTCGAAGATCTTGCCCAGTCCCTCTTCCTCAGCCTGCGCACGGACCTTTGCGGAGCCCGGCACGATGAGCATCTGAACGCCATCGGCAACCTTGCGATCCTTCAGCACGTCGGCAACAGCGCGCATGTCCTCGATGCGGCCATTGGTGCAGGAACCGACGAAGACCACGTCAACATTGACGTCGCGCATCGGGGTGCCCGGTTTCAGATCCATGTACTCCAGTGCGCGCTCGGCGGCGATACGGTCGGAGTCCTCAGCGATAAACTCCGGATCCGGCACGGTCTCGCCCAGCGGCACACCCTGGCCTGGGTTGGTGCCCCAGGTAACGAACGGGGTCAGCGCGGAACCGTCGATTTCAACAACCTTGTCGAACTCCGCATCGTCTTCAGTAACCAGCGACTTCCAGTACTCGACGGCCTCGTCCCACTGCTCGCCCTGCGGCGCGTGCGGGCGGTCCTTCAGGTATTCGAAGGTGGTCTCGTCCGGAGCAATCATGCCGGCGCGGGCACCGGCCTCGATGGACATGTTGCAGATGGTCATGCGGGCTTCCATCGACAGCTTCTCGATGGCCTCGCCGCGGTACTCGATAACGTGCCCCTGGCCCCCACCGGTGCCAATCTTGGCGATAATCGCCAGAATCAGGTCCTTGGCGGTAACACCATCCTGCAGCTCGCCGGTGACATTGACCGCCATGGTCTTGAAAGGCTTCAGCGGTAGGGTCTGGGTAGCCAGAACGTGCTCAACCTCGGAGGTACCGATACCAAAGGCCATCGCGCCGAAAGCACCGTGCGTTGCAGTGTGGGAGTCACCACAGACAACGGTGGTGCCCGGTTGAGTCAAGCCCAGCTGCGGACCGACAACGTGCACGATGCCCTGTTCACGGTCGCCCATCGGATGCAGGCGGATGCCGAACTCCTCGGCATTCTTACGCAGTGTGGCAATCTGGGTGCGAGAGGTCGGTTCCTCAATCAAATTAATCTGGCCACCGGCGACGGTGGTCGGAACGTTGTGGTCCTCGGTTGCGATGGTCAGATCCGGGCGGCGCACCTTGCGCCCTGCCAGACGGAGGCCATCAAAAGCCTGCGGCGAGGTAACCTCGTGGACGAGGTGCAGATCGATATAAATCAGATCTGGTTCGCCGTTTTCGCCTTGCTTGACTACGTGGTCACGCCAGACTTTCTCGGCCAGAGTCTTCGGGCTGGTGTCCGTGGTGCGCATGGTGGGTGAGCCGCCTTCCGGATATATCGCTTTTATCTCAAAGTATGAGATGTTAATATCATGGCATGGGACAGATTAGCACATCCGAGACGCCAGCTCTAAGTGGCATTAAAGTTCTCGATCGTTCGGTACTCATTCTCAAGTCCGTTGCGCAAACTCCTCGCACCCTCGCCGAGCTCTGCGAGGACACCGGGCTGCCCCGCGCGACCGCCCATCGGCTGGCCACGGCGTTGGAAGTGCACCGCCTTGTCACCCGCACTCCGGACGGCCGCTGGACGACGGGCCCCGGGCTCACCGAGATCACACCTGTCACAACTGACCTGCTTGCCGACGCCGCAGCGCACATCCTGCCGAAGCTGGTAGAGGTGACCGGCGAGTCAGTGCAGCTCTACCGGCTCACCGGCGACACCCGCACCTGTATTGCCTCCATGGAGCCCGCCACCGGACTGCGTAACACCGTGCCAGTTGGCTCTCGCATGCCGCTAACCGCCGGCTCCGCCGCACGTGTTCTCCTGGCCTTTGGCCCGGCCAACCTCACTGAGCGAATGCTGCCCGACGCCGACTTCAACCAACAGGACCTCGACGACTGCCGACGTCTCGGCTGGTCCGAGTCCATGGGTGAGCGCGACCCCGCACTCGCCTCCGTCTCCGCCCCGGTTTTCGACGGAAACCAGCGCATGATTGCAGTCCTATCCGTCTCCGGCCCCGTGGAGCGTATGACTCCGTCGCCCTACGAATGCTGGGGCGCAAACGTTCTTGCCGCCGCCGAGGAGATGAGCTCTCGACTGTAATGCCCGCTTACCGTCACCTGGTCCTTCTTCTGTCCATGTTCGCGGCGGTCGGCTCGTCCGTCGTCCACATGGGTGTGCCTTTTCTCATCCCATCCTTGCAGGAAAACGGCTTAAGCCTCTCCGCCGCCGGCCTCGTCGCAGCGATGCCGGCGGCCGGTATTGTCTTCACGCTCATCGCCTGGGGCTGGTTTGTCGACCGCTATGGCGAACGCGCAGCTCTGTTCGCCGGCCTGACCTCTACTGCCTTAACGACGGGGCTTGCGGCGCTGGCTTCGTCGTCAAGCCCGGCCCTGCTCGGGGCCACACTCTTCCTCGCCGGATGCGCAGCGGCAAGCGTGAACTCAGCATCCGGCCGCGTGGTGTCGGGCTGGTACCCACCACACCAGCGCGGCACTGCGATGGGCATTCGCCAAATGGCTCAGCCCCTCGGCGCGGCTTTGTCCGCGGTAACCATGCACCCTCTCGCGCAGAATTACAGCATCGGAGTCGCACTCGCGATGCCCGCAATCCTGTGCGCCGTGCTGGCGGTGCTTGTGCTGGTGGGCGTGAAGAACCCCCCTCGCCCTGATGCCTCGAACCCCACCGTCACGGCCAGCCCTTACCGCGACGGCAAATACCTCGTGCGCATCCATATCGCCTCGGCGCTGCTGTCCTGGCCGCAGTCGATGATGGGTGCCTACATTCTGGTGTGGCTGTTGTCCGTGGGGTATGCCGATAGCACGGCGGGCACGATTGTGATGGTCTCACAGCTGCTCGGTGCCGGATCGCGAGCACTAATGGGTGTGCTCTCCGACCGAGTGCGATCCCGCATCCGCCCCTACCGCTGGGTCGCGGGTGCGACCTTTGTTTTGGCTGTCGCAATGATGATTGCCAGCTGGGCTGATTGGCGCACGCTTGGAACTTTGCTGGTCTGCGCACTGGCCGTTGCTGTGGTCAGCCCGAATGGTCTTGCCTTCACCGCAGTTGCTGAATACGCAGGTCCCTTCTGGTCCGGACGCGCTATGGGTACGCAGAACACGTTCCAGAACATTATCTACGCTGCAACGCCTCCGGTTTCGGGTGCGATTGTGGCCGCTGCGGGCTTCCCCGCACTGTTTGCCGTCACAGCTCTGTTCCCCGCCGCCGCGCTGGGTATTGCGCCACGAGAAGACCAGAACCGCAACGGGAGGGTGCGGGTCGAGCTTGACTAGCTAGCTCCGCGTCCACCAAACAAATCGAGCCACGCACGCGCACCAGTGCACAGCCAGCAAACATAGCAGCCCAGCGCTGACTACGTATAGCCACTGCACGCCGGTAGTGTCACCCAGGCTGTGCGTACCAAGGCTCATCGTGCCCACGGGGAAGGTTGCACCCCACCAACCAGGGCTATAGCCGGCCCAACGGATTACGGCACGAGTGAATCGTCGTAAAGCTATGGCAGCGAGGAAAATGCCGACAATGAGCACCACAGCGCCGTAAGCAACAGCGAAGGTTCGGTTGAAAAGCAGCTGCGCAGCAACCGTGGACTGACCGACCAGCCCGAGCGGAATCCAGGCAGTACCGGCGATAGAATCGGGGATGCGCATGGTGCCAGAGAACAGCGCGACGTAGCAGCGTACGAAAACCGGCAGAACCGTAATCAGCGCCATCCAAAAGAGTATTTGTGCGCAGACGTGATAGAACGTGCCGTAGTCAACGCTCAGCTGCGCGCCACTTGTCGCCGCCACCATCGGGGCGACTAGCGCGAGGCCCCACTGAAAAGTTGGTTCGCCTTCGAATCCTCGCAGCTGACGAAGGCTGACGTAGATTGCCAGCGGCGCTCCAATCCACCAGGACGTCAGCTGCCACGATGAGTTACTAGATAGCGCAGTCGCAGCACTACCGAGAGCCATGATGCCCATCAAGAGCATGCCCCACGGTGCCATCAACTTCGAGTGGAAAGGCGGGTTTCGAAGCCGCAACCAGCCAACCACTATGAAACCGAGAATGCCTACTGCCACGATGAGAAGCAGCTCCGGAACCATCGGCACGTCATGAATGTGCGCAAGCGTGGCGAAGATGGACGTACCCATCAGAGATCCTGCCCACGCAGGTCCGGCGGGCGCAAGCACATCACTGCGAGGAGAGTTGGTCATGCCCATACTGTATTTGCGCTTGCTGCAGTCACAGCTATCACGAAACTCTGCGAGGGGTACCATTGATGCATGTACCCCTCTGCTGTGGCCGAACTCGAAGCACTTCTCACCGTCGCCCGTGCGGGGTCGATCTCGAAGGCTGCGCGTGAGCTCGGCACCAACCAGCAGACCATGTCCGCACGCATCGCACGGGCGGAGAAAGCGCTGGGAATCACCGTCTTCGAACGCTCCCCTTACGGCGTCTCACCTACGGAAAAAGGGCAAGTGCTTATCGACGCCCTCCCAGACCTCCTCGCCGCCTGCCACAGGTTTTCGGGCATTGCCGCCAGCTTGCGTTCCGACGATGTTCCCCGCCACCTCACCCTTGCGGTGTCCAATACTGTCGCTGAGCTCTACTACCCCGGCTGGGCCGCCGAGTTCCACCGGCAACATCCCGCAGTCAAACTGTCGATGGTGCAGGCAAACTCCCGGGAGGTCCGGCAACTAGTAGCCGACAGTGCGGTGGACTTTGGTCTGGTTGAGGGCGAGGCTGGTCGACACGACCTCGAAGAGCGGATCATCGGCACCGATGAGCTGGTCCTCGCCGTGCCGACGGGGCACCCGTGGACTGAGCGGGCCGAGATATCCATCGAGGAACTGTGCACTACCCCGCTGGTTATTCGCGAACCCGGTTCCGGCAGTAGACAGGTCGTGGAAGATGCACTGGGGAATCTCGCCGAACCCGCGGGAGAATTCGGATCCCTGTCAGCACAGCGTGCTGGCATGATTGCGCTGGCAGCGCCAACAATCATCGCCCGCGGCGCAATTCGCGATCAGGTAACGCTCGGGCGCATCGTCATCGTCCCCACCCGCACCCGTTTTACTCGCAATCTCAGCGTGGTTATGCGTCGCGGCAGTGAAGCTAGTGGGGACATTTCGGAATTTATCCGCATTGCTAGTCCTATACTTAGCAAGCATGAGCAATCCCAATGATGAACTATTTTCCTCCGACCGCTACGATGCCGGTATCCAGATCCGCCGCGAGGTAATGGGCGACGAATTCGTCGATGCCGCCCTCTCTCGCAACGCCGGCTCCGATGGAGAGACCCTGCAGAAGCACATCACCGCCACAGTCTGGGGTTCTGTCTGGAGCCGCGAAGGACTGGCCAAGCGTGATCGCTCCCTGCTCAACATTGGAATGCTCGTCGCTCTGCGCGCCACCGAAGAGTTGCGCGGCCACATCAAGGGTGCCCTCGCCAACGGCCTGACCCGCACCGAGATCACCGAAGCCATCGTCCACGCTTCCGGTTACTGCGGCGCACCAGCTGCACTGTCCGCGATGAAGGTCGCGCAGGAAGTGCTCGTCGCTGAGCTTGGCCCGCTTGACGACGACGATCAGTAGGCAGCCCACGGGCTCTCAGGCCCTGGTCTCCGCGTGAGCACATCGGTGATGCGTCGCAGCAGCCACGACAGCGGCAGGGCAAAGGCAGCGGTGACGATTGCCACTGCCAACATCGAGCCTTGGAAGGTCTGATAGCCCATCAACGTCATCACCCAGTCCATGACCAGCACGTGGACGAGGAAGAACTCGTATGAGACCTCTCCCAACCAAATCATGGCTGGATGACGAAGCCACCTGACCTCCGTACCCAGCGCAATCGGGGCCACGAATGCACCAGCGGACAGGCCATACAGCGTGGTCTTCCACAACGCCTGGTCGACATCATCCGGCACCAAGGTTGCTGGCCCCACGTGGGTGGTTGTGGATAGGAAAAACAGGACTAGCGCTATCAGCCAGCTGGCCGCCAAATTGACGCGCCAGCCAACTTTTCGCCCGTAGGCCAGCAGCATACCGATGGCGAACCAGTCGAAATACGCCATCGGCCACAGCCGTGCCGCTACCGGCAGCAGCTCTTCCTGATGCGACAGCACAGTCCAGACCGGGCCAATAAGGCCAAAGCCAATAATGATGGCCAACGTTGGACCAGGCCGCAGCCTCCCCTTCGTGATTGTCCAGATGCCAAGCCCCACCAGTGGCAACACCAGGTAGAAGCCGACTTCCACCACCATCGACCACATCTGCGGCAAGCCCGGGTGAATCCAGCCGAATTGGAGCGTCTGAGTAAAAGACATCGACCGCAGCCAGCCCTGCAAACCCCCACCCGATGGTGGCGGGTCATCTGCGGCATGAATGAGGAATGCCGCAGTAACCACAATCCAGTAGGCCGGCAGAACTCTCTTCGCGCGACTGGTGAAGTACTTCCGCAAGTCCGGTCGATTCGCAGGGACGTCGTCAGGCGAACCGAGCCAACGCCCTGTGAGCAGAAACGCACTGAGCACGAAGAAGATGGTGACGCCAATTTCGAATCGACCGTTGAGGCGCCCCCACCAATCGTCCGTGTAATGTCCAGTCCAGAACGCGGCATGCGTAAGCAGGACACCGAACGCACCGATGGCTCGAATGCTGGTCAGCTCCGGAACGTAGGAGGACTTGGCCGAATTCATGCCAATATTTTAGGAGCGCAAAGTACTTCCCGCGTTTGTTTCGGCAAAAGTGGAACCTACATAATTTCTTCTACATGTTCTCGACGGTGCTCAAGATGTACTGAGCAGATTCGCGCAGCCGCTCCAGCTCCCAGCTGTTTAGCTGTGGTGGCATACGGCGAATGATTCCACTTCGGCCGATCACCGCAGGCATCGACAGCGAGACATCCGGCAACCCGTATTCACCATCCAAGCGTGTACACACCGGGTGGACGCTGTTTTGATCCAGCATCACCGCGCGGGCAATTTCCAAAGCGGAGCGTGCAACACCGGCATTAGTCCAGCCCTTGGCATTGAGAACATCGTAAGCTGCCCCGACCACGGCATCTTGAATTTCTTGCGGTGAAGGCAGCGGCGTGCCATGCCATTTTTCCAGTTCTGTCCACCTCACACCTTGAACATTGAGTGTGGACAAAATTGGGACAGCCGTAAGCCCATGCTCACCCATCATGTAGCCAGTAACTGACTTTGGATCAATTCCCAGCTGCTTGGCAACTACCCACCGCAGTCGGGCCGAATCTAGCATCGTGCCGGTGCCAAAGAGCTTTTCCGCGGGGTAATCGAACTCGGTATGGGCCAAGTGCACCACCGCATCGAGCGGATTAGTAATAAAGAGGACAATCGCATCGCGCGTATGCTTCACGATTCCCGGCATGACATCGCGAACCACTTGCCCGCTGAGCTTGGCCAATCCGGCACGGTCCGGCCGGGAATCCGGGTCGTCCGGATCCGGGAGAATGGACGCACCAGCAGCAACGATAATCATATCCGCGTCGACGCAATCGCTGTAGTCCCCAGCATGCACATTGACATAGTCCGTGCCGGGAACACCAGTGGACTGGGATTGGTCCAGAGCCTCGCCATGCGCAACGCCTGGTGCTGTATCAATTGTGACAATCTCAGCGAACAGCCCGGATTCCATGGCATATGTCAGGACATACGAACCGACGTGACCGAGACCAATACAAACGAGTTTTGAATGTTTCATAGTTTCGATACTAGGACTGTGGAAATCCAGTGCCGCGGTGGAGGGTTAGGCAATGTAGAGGCAAGCACGAAAAAGCAAAAGCCTCCACCCAATCACGGGCGAAGGCTTGTGCTTTGTATATCTTTGTACCCCGTACGGGATTTGAACCCG
>NZ_KV834038.1:86415-88181 GCF_001837775.1 Corynebacterium sp. HMSC073H12
GGCCGCTAGACGAACGGGGCTTAGAACTTTTCATCCGCGCGCTGCGGACTTGTTAAACAATACACTAGACGTGGATAGTAACTGCAAATCCGTAGGTTAAGGAATTAAATCCCTAGCGTTTTCGCATTGTTGGCCAGCTCGTTTGCAAGCTCCGCTTCATCCATTCTTCGCAAGGCCGCAACCTCGGCGACAGTTTCCCGCAACGCAGCGACTACCTCTGCAGCGACCGCTTCCACCGCGTCACCGCTTCCAGGCTCGCGCGGAAGGTCTGTCTCCAGCAAGAGCCTATCGACGGGCACCTGCGACACATAGGCCCGTCCGCGCTTTGTCCGCAACATGAGCGGGTTGACGGAGATATAACCACCGGCGCGGATCAGCCGCGTCAGTTCATCGCTAGTGCCACCGAAGCGGTGAAAGATGGGCACGAAGGTCTCGCCTGGTGCGACGCTGGAGCTGGTGTCCAAACGTGGTTCGATTAGGTCAAGCACCACACCAGCACTCCGAACCGTGTGAATGGACAGGATATGTGACTGGTTCGAGCTCCGGACAGTATCCAGGATGCTGGTGAAGACGTGGATTTGGGTCTCGGCGGGAACGTCGTCAAGCCTGCGGGGCGCGAAGTCCAAGCCAATCTCGCCGATGAAGCGAGTGCGAGGGAGGGCCGCGCGAAAAATCTCGAGCTCTCGCTCATAGTTGCCATCGATGTACCACGGGTGATAGCCCACGGCGGCCATGGGCAAGCTTTCACTCTCTAGCTCGACAAAGCCGGAGGGCCGGACCGTCTGCGCGATAATCTCTACACCCTCCCGTGCAAGATCAGCCTTAAAACGCTCGCGCGAATCCTGTGGCAGGAAGTCGTAGTGAAAGTGGGTATCGATGAACCGCATTACTTTTCCGTCGGTGGCTGGCTATCGTCGGCTGGACCGCCGATTCGCGGGGCCAGCGGGGTTTCCTCGAACCCGAGCAGACGGCGAATGACCTTTCCGGCCAGCATCTGCCCCATGATTGGCGGTATGTAGCTCATGGTACCGAGGGTTTCCGCTTTGGTGCCGCTGCCCTTGTCCGCAATGCGCACAGGCTCTTCGGATGAGTACAGCACTTCAAGACCGCGAATGCGTCGGCGGATACACACCTGACGGACGACCTTCGCCAGCGGACAGACCTTTGTCTTATTGATTTTTGAGAAGGTCAGCCGAGATGGGTCGAGCTTATTTCCGCCGCCCATAGCGGAAATGAGGTGGATGCGATTTTCCGCGCACCACTGCGCGATCTCAATTTTCCCGGTGACATCGTCGATAGCGTCGATGATGTAATCCGGACGCGGGAACTTCTCGAAGGTCTCTGACAGGTTTTCACGTGTGAGAAAAATCTGGCGGGCATAGGTCGTACAATCCGGGTTGATATCGGCAACCATCGCCTCCATAACCTCGGCTTTGACCCGACCAATCGTGGAGACAAATGCCAGCGCCTGACGGTTGAGATTGCTCGGCTCCACGACGTCGCCGTCGATCAAGATGAGGTTGCCCACGCCACCTCTCGCGAGAGCTTCGGCACAACTCGACCCCACGCCTCCGAGTCCGACAACCATGACGGTAGATTCAGCCAACGTTTCCAGCCCCTCCTCCCCTAGGAGAAGCTTCAGTCGTGCGAAACGTTCACTGGTCATAGTCACCTCTGGTCATAGCCGCCTCGATTCCAAAAAACAAAAACTCCCCAGCCGACTGACTGGGGAGTAACTTTGTACCCCGTACGGGATTTGAACCCGT
>NZ_KV834038.1:88281-239674 GCF_001837775.1 Corynebacterium sp. HMSC073H12
CCGTTGTGTTGCCAATTACACCATAGGCCAATAAAGACTGGCGCTTTCGCGCTGTCTTTGTACCCCGTACGGGATTTGAACCCGTGTTACCGCCGTGAGAGGGCGGCGTCCTAGGCCGCTAGACGAACGGGGCTTAGAACTGAATTCAACTCAACTAATCAAGTTAGTTAAGCAAGCGAATTCCGCTGGCCTACCAGGACTCGAACCTAGAATGACGGTACCAGAAACCGTTGTGTTGCCAATTACACCATAGGCCATCGCTGCTGAACGCAACGAGGAATAATATAGCCAATTCGCGTGAACAAGAGCAAATCACCTGGTCAAAGGCTCGTTGTCAAAGGCTCGTTTAAATTCGCGAGGCCCCACAGCCCACCTCAGCAGTGCACATAACTAATGCATAACCAATGCGGTGCATCTAACTAACGCAATCCCAGATCGAAAGCCCATTCGATCGCAGCTCAAAGTCGATCCGCCCTTCAGGAGACACTTCGTGGTGAAGCGGCTGGCAAACAGCCGCCACACACCACAAACCATCCCTGAAAGGCAAGCATCATGACTTCCCCCTCAACAACGGCAACAGCAACCGCCCCCATCACACTCGAGCTGGAGTTCTCCGACATCACGGAGCAAATGAACGGCACCATCGGCCGCGTCATCGGCACTGTCGCTATCCGTCAGTTCGCGAAAATCATCTCGGGCCTCAACCTCGATGCCAACCCACGCGTGTCCCGCACCGGCCGCATCACCGATGCCATCATGGAAACCATCGACACCACGCCGGAGCTCTTCGCCTACAAGTCCAAGGGTGTGCTCCTGGCCTCCACTCAGTTCACCAGTGAAGACAATCTCTACCGCTTCACCTTCAGCAACCGTCGCATCGAAGGCATCCTCGACGGCGGCCACAACTCGCTGGCTATCGCGCTGTTCGTCCTGGGCAAGCTCGCTCCACCGCCTAGCCGCAAAATCAAGACGTGGTCCGAAATGAAGGAGGTCTGGATGGAGCGCTCCGAAGAAATCGCGGAATTGCTTGCCGACGAAAGCCTCACCGAGCTCGATGCCCGAGTTCCGGTAGAGGTACTCGTTCCCGGTGCTCGGGACGAGGACACTGTGCAGGACTTCTCCGATGCTCTGCTCGATATCTGTGCCGCCCGCAACAACAATGCGGAGCTCAAGGCGGAAGCAAAACTCAATCGCGCCGGCTACTTTGACGATCTGAAGCATGCTCTGCCGCAGGGAATTAGCGACAACGTGCAGTGGCGCACCAACGATACTGGTCGACTAAAGGTGGGCGATGTCATCGCTATGGCGTGGATTCCACTGTCCTGTATTGACCTGCCGAAGGATGCCGACGGCAAGCAGATTGAAGCACCGACCCCTACCAGCCTCTACTCCGGCAAGGCCAAGCTGCTTGACCGCTTCGAGGATGTCATGAGTTCCCCGGAGGTCACTAAGCCCAGCACTGAAAGTATCAATGAGCGCACCGAAGAGGTCGTTCTCTACAACGAGAAGGTCCGCAGTGCCTTGAACCTCACGCGTGACTTCATCGATATTTTCGAGCGCATCAACGCGGAGCTACCCGATCTCTACAACAAGAGTGGCGGCAAATTCGGCGGCATTGATGCTGTTGACAAGGCCAACAAGAAGAATCCGCGGACTGGCAAAACTCCACAGAAGTACTCGAAGTTCTACCGCCAGCCCATCGGCTACGCGATTCCGGACGGGTTCATCTACCCACTCGTGTACGCCTTTGCCGCACTGCTCAAGCGAAACGAGGACGGCACGGTCTACTGGGGAACCGACTGGCACGAGTTCTTCAATAACCACATGGGGTCGCTGGTCAAGGACTACCGCGAAACCTCCATGAACATGCTGAACCGCGACCCGCAGAAGGTGGGCAAGGAATTAGGCTCTTACACGAACCTGCTTCGCTCAGCCCAGCTCGCGCTCTTTACTGAGCAGCAGTAAAAGGAGTCACCTCGAGAGCCTTGCGCAGTCGACTCAGGCTGCGGCTGCGGCCAAGCAGCTCCATGGACTCGAACAGCGGCGGCGATACCTGAGCACCAGTTACAGCCACGCGCACCGGGCCGAAGGCCTTGCGTGGCTTCAGCTCCAGGTCCTGGATGAGAGCCTTCTGAAGTGCAGCTTCGAGCTTCTCGGTGACGAAGTCCTCTTCGCTGAGTGGCTCCACAGCTGCAATGGTGGCCTCCAGGACAGCGACGGCGTCTTCCTTGAAGTTACGGCGTGCCGAGCGCTCATCGAAGGTGAACTCGTCCTCTTCCACAACCAGGAACTTCGAGAGGTCCCAGGCGTCGGAAAGCGTCTTCACACGAGTCTGCAGCAGCGTTGCCAGGAAAGCGAACTTATCCGCCGGGTAGTCGGACGGGAAGTCAAAGTGGCTTTCCAAATACGTGCGCAGACGCTGTTCGAAGTCCTTCGGATCGAGCATGCGGATGTGGTCGGCGTTGATAGCGTCGGCCTTCTTCTGGTCGAAGCGGGCCGGGTTGGACAGCACATCGTGGATATCGAAGGCCTTAACCATCTCGTCCATGGTGAAGATGTCCTGGTCGCCGTCCATAGACCAACCCAGCAGAGCCAGGTAGTTCAGCAGACCCTCGCGGATGAAACCGTTATCGCGGTGGATGAAGAGGTTGGACTGTGGGTCGCGCTTGGACAGCTTCTTATTGCCCTCGCCCATAACGAACGGCAGGTGACCGAACTCCGGGGTGAACTTGGCGACACCGATGCGCTTCAGCGACTCGTAGAGAGCAATCTGGCGCGGGGTCGATGGCAGCAGATCCTCACCACGCAGGACGTGGGTGATCTCCATCAGAGCGTCATCGACCGGGTTAACCAGGGTGTAGAGCGGATCACCGTTGGAGCGGGCAATAACGAAGTCCGGAACCAGGCCGGCCTTGAACTCGATACGACCGCGGACGAGGTCCTCGAAGACAATGTCTTCGTCTGGCATGCGCAAGCGAATCACCGGCTTGCGCCCCTCTGCACGGAAGGCTTCCTTCTGCTCCTCGGTCAGGTTGCGGTCGTAGTTGTCGTAGCCCAGCTTCGGGTCACGGCCGGCGGCCTTGTGGCGCTCCTCAACCTCTTCAGCGGTGGAAAAGGCCTCGTAAGCTTCTCCAGCGTCAATGAGGCGCTGCAACACATCGGCGTAGATGTCCTTGCGCTGCGACTGGCGGTACGGGCCGTGCGGACCGCCGACGTCGATGCCCTCGTCCCAGTCAATACCGAGCCAATTCAGGGCCTCGATGATTGCCTGATAGGACTCTTCGGAGTCGCGAGCGGCATCGGTATCTTCGATGCGGAAGACCAGCTTGCCACCAGTGTGACGGGCATATGCCCAGTTGAACAGGGCGGTGCGGATGAGGCCAACGTGCGGGGTACCGGTTGGCGACGGGCAAAAGCGTACGCGAACATCTGACATGCTTTCCCACGATACCCGCCCTCCCACCTGCAGGCATGCATAGGGTTTTACATAGGGTTACAGAGTCCACTCCCCTGCCACTTCACCGGCGTATCCGGCGGCGCGCAGCCGCTCAACCCAGCTGCGCAGTGGCGCCTCACCGGTGCCCGGCGCGCCGCGGCCTGGGAAATCGGCAATCTGGACGTGCGCCGGCAGACTCACTCTTCCGGTCTCCACATCAGCGAGCCAAGCATCCACATCGATGCCATTGGCCGCAAAATGGTAAAAGTCCGCGAGCAGGCCAGCACCAGTCTGTTGCGCTAACTCCTCGGCCTGCCAGGGATCTGTAATGGGATAATCGGTCATCCCGGACAGTGGCTCAATCAATGCGCGAACGCCACTGAGCTCCAGCTGGGCAGTGATCTCGGTCAGCCTTTGCAACTGCAAGTCCGTTAGCTCCCCCGAGCGCCCCAGCAGCACGTTAGAGCATTTCAGCCCCGTGGCTCGCGCGATCTGGCTCACTGCCTCCAGGTGCCCCGCGGGCAACCCATCAGTATCGAGCACTCCTCGTTGCCCCGCTGCCATATCGCCACCCCACAAGTTCATGGCATAAAGACCAAAGCTGTCGTCAAAGAGGTCACAAAAAGCGGAAATCTCATCGGGTGCGGGCACTGCGAGGTCAAATGGCCACCAGAATTCCACGGCCGCGTAGCCGTCGTCACGCGCGGCGTTGACGGCGTCGTGCGGGGACATGTGTGCGTAGACCGTAGAACAGTTAATAATGGTGCTCATGACCAAAACGGTAGTAGTAACTGGTGGCGGCGCGGGCATTGGTCGCGAAATTGCTCTGGCTTTCGCCGCCGATGGCTGGCACGTGCATATCTGCGGCAGGCGTATCGACGCGCTCGAGACTGTTGCCGCCGAAGCGGACAACATCACCTACTCCAGGTGTGACATCACCGACCCCGAGCAGGTCCGTGCGATGTTTGACGACGCGCAGGTGGCTACGGGAACCATTGATGTTGCGGTGCTCAATGCGGGGCTGCCCGGCACGCCCGCAGAGTTCGGTGAGACTGACATTGAGGACTTCCGCGCAGTCATCGATACGAATGTGGTCGGCTCGTACCTGTGTGCACGCGAGGCTTTTTCGCGGATGAAGGCGGGGTGTGAGGGGAAGGCGGGGCAAGCGGGCGGCCGAATCCTGGTCAATTGTTCTATCGCGGCGCAGGTGCCGAGAGCGCACACGGCGGCGTACGCGACGTCGAAAAGCGCCCTTGCCGGAATGACCCACGTGCTTGCCCTCGACGGACGCGAGTACGGCATTACGGCAACGCGCATTGATATTGGCAATGCGCAGACTGACCTGTTGGGGACGTTCACAGGCAGCGAGCCGATGTTCGATGCCAAGCAGGCTGCGGAAACTTTCCTCTACGCCGCGAATCTGCCGGCAGGTGCCGTCATCGATCAGCTTACGATTACCGCTGCGGGTATGCCCTTTTTGGGCAGGGGTTAGCCTGCCCCTTAAACTGGAGCACAACTGGGTTTAGATTGAGGAGGCGGGTTAGGGCTATGTCCATGGAAAACCACCCCTCTCTGGGCGGCGGAAACGAGGAAGAGCAGCAGGAAAAGTCTCACCCGTCGAACGAGCCTGCAGCGACTCCGAAGCGTTCGACGCGCTGGGACACGTCCCGCCCAACCACCGCTCCTGATTTTTTGCTCTCCCGTGCGCACGGCTCCATCCGCACGCAAGGTATTGAAGAGCAGATTTCCGACCCCTGGCTCGCGGCCGAGGGACTGCACTCGGGCATTCACAAGATGGTGGTCGGCGCCCTGCCCTTCGACTTGGACAAGCCCGCTGCCCTGACCGTTCCCCGGGAAGTCATCCGCTCCTCGCAGCCGCTGGAGCCACCCGCGCACTACCGCTGGAACGCACCGAAGCCTCACGCCAGCATCGTCGCTTACGATCCCCCGCTCGATGAGCACGCTGAGCGCATCGCCGCAGCCATCCGCACCATCGAGTACTCGGCGCTGGAAAAGGTCGTGCTCGCGCGCGCTGTGGAACTCGAAATCGATCCCCCGATTGACCCGCTCCTACTCGCATCGCGGCTTATCGACGGATCCCCCAACCGCGATGGCTTTGTCGTGGATCTCTCTCCCGCCGGTTCCGATTACGAGGGCAAGTTGCTCATCGGTTCTTCCCCGGAGATGCTGGTCCGCCGTACAGGCGACATCGTTGAGGCATTTCCCTTGGCCGGGTCGTTGCCAAGGTCGCGAAATGAAGAGGTGGACCGGGCGTCGGCTCGTCGTTTAGCGGATTCACGCAAAAACTTGGATGAGCATGCCTTCGTTGTCGATGACATCGCCGACAACCTGGCGCCGCTGTGCAGTTCGCTGGATGTTCCGGACAGCCCCGAGCTGATGAGCACCGCCGAAATGTGGCACTTGGCCACGCATATCCGCGGTCGATTGAAGGATCCGTCGCTGTCCGCGCTGGATTTGGCACTGGTGGTGCACCCAACACCAGCCATTTGTGGCACACCGACGGAATCCGCCTTCGGCGTCATTCAGGCCGTAGAGACCGACCGCGGCTTCTACTCGGGCGCTGTCGGCTGGTGCGATGAGAATGGCGACGGCGAGTTCGTGGTCTCCATACGCTGCGCCGAGATTGACACTGAGGGCTCCGTGGCACGACTATGGGCCGGAGGCGGCATTGTGTCGCACTCCGACCCAGAAGAAGAAGTCACGGAGACCAGCGCCAAAATGGGCACTGTGCTCCGCGCTTTTGGAGTTAAAGGCGCTTAAGCCCCTAGCAGCTTAAGCTCGCTCCACCGGGTTGGCCAGCTTGCCGATACCCGGAATCTCGATTTCGATGCGGTCGCCCGGGAACATCGCAGCGGTCCCGGCCGGGGAGCCGGTGCAGATGACGTCACCCGGCAGCAGCGTAATCGAGGCGGTGATGAACTCGATGATCTCCGGGATGGACATAATCATCTGGTTGGAGTTGGAGTCCTGCTTAGTCTCGGTAACGCCCTCGTGAGTCAGGTGCGCCTTGATTGGCAGCTCGTTGTAGTCCAGCTCCGTCTGGATCCACGGGCCCAGCGGGCAGAAGGTATCGATGCCCTTTGCGCGTGCCCACTGACCGTCGGCGAACTGCAGGTCACGGGAAGAAACATCATTGACGATGGTGTATCCGAAGATCACATCGTGAGCGTTTTCCTTCTTGACGTTCTTGCACGGTTTACCAATAACCAGTGCCAGCTCGCCCTCAAACTCAACGTTGGTGGCGAATTCCGGAATACGAATCGGCGCTTCCGGGCCAATGACGGCCGTCGGCGGCTTGATGAACATCGTCGGCGGCAGCGATTCTGCCGACTTCTTGAACACCTCGGCGACGTGGTCAGCGTAGTTACGACCAATAGCGATGACCTTCGACGGCAGCATCGGGGCAAGCAGACGTACGTCGGCAAGCGGCCAGGAACGACCAGTCTTATTCAGCTGACCGAAAGGGTGCCCTTCGATCTCGTGCAAAGTAACTTCATTGCCTTCGCCCTCGACGAGCGCGAAGCACATGCCCTCTGGGTGGGCGATTCGAGCAATACGCATAAAAATAGGGTACACGTCACATTGCGATAATTATGCAACGACCCCCACTCTCAAACACTTACGATTTAAACTCCGCGCGATTCCTGCGCAAGCCACACCAGCGCACAAGCCAGTGCATCATTGAACGCGTGGTGCGCCTTAAGACGGGGAATGCCGTACTTGTCGCACAGTGACCACAACCGCAGCTCATCACGGACGGGCTCGCGGTTGGCCCGCAAAATCGCGTCGTACTCGCGTGTCATAGTGTCCGCCACCGGCACATCAAAGCGCGCATCAAAGTACTTCCGGCACAACGGATCCAGGAAACCAACTTCCATCCGCGCGTAGTGCGCCAGCAGCTTCCGTCCGCGCAGAGCTTCTAACAGCTTGCCGACGGCTACCTCTGCCTCTACCCCGGTTGCGACCATGTCGTCGGTAAGCCCATGCACCGTCGCCGACTCGCCGACGCTCACCTCCTCGCGCTCTGGGCGGATGAGAAGATGACCCGACTCTTCCAGGACGATGTCGCGGCCTTCCACTGCCACCCAGCCGATGGAAAGCAGCTGATCTTTGGAAGGATCCAGACCTGTGGTTTCCACATCGACCGCGAGCCAGGCATTGTCGCGGATAGGTGCGTCCAGGAGTTTCTTGCGGGGTCTAAAAAACTTCAACATTGCGCGCTCCCACAGCTAACTCACACAGCTCACTCACACAGCTAAACTACGACATCGCCCGGATGGGATACTTCGCCCCGAGACTCTGCTGCAACTTGCGGATAACACCAAACGCATCGCGCAGATGCTCCCGTTCCAGGCTTGATAGGCGCTTAGGGTAGATGTGGTTATTCGGCTGGGTGCCGGCGTTGAACTGGGCCTGCTGGTGATGAAGCTGCACCGTGCACAGGAACTCGAACGCATCCGCAAGGTCCTGAGCACCTTGGCGACTCACGCTTCCGGCTCCGGCACTTGCTGCCAAACGCTCACGTGTCGACAGCTGTGGCAGACCGGCTGCCACAGCAAATAGACGCGCCATCTGCACCACAGCAGCAGTTCCCCCCTTCTTGATGTCCAGGGTTTCCGCGTGCTCGCCGCCCTTTTCCAGCACCAGGCCACGGAAGAAGCCGAGCGGCGGCTCCCGCCAGGCCGCGAGTTTGGCCAAGTGCGCGTGCAGGCGCTGCGCCCCCTGCGCCAGCGGCAGGTAGGCGGCGCGCAGTTCCTCCACTAGTTGCACGTCGCCCGCCACCCCACGCATGTCGAAGAAGGTCTGTGCATGTAGCAACGCCTCCGCCTCCGGTGCCGTAATCCACCCGTGGAAAGTGCGCAGCCACTGCGACTTGGTCATCCGCCACGCAGGGTTGCTGGCCATCATGTCCCCTGGACAGAGCGGATAACCAACTCGGGCAAGGTTGGTGCAAATCTCGTCGCTAAGCGCGGCGAAATAGTCAGCGTGAACGTCGACGTCGTAGTCGTCGGCGAGAACCAGCGCATTGTCCTGATCGGAGGCGAGCCCCATCTCCCCGCGCCCATGCGAGCCCAGTACCGCAAACGCGTAGCTGACCGGCGGGGGCCCGAGCTTTTCCTCAGCAAGCGTGACCAGACGGCGAGTGACAGCATCGGTCACGGCAGTCAGCAGCTTAGCGACCTCCTCCCCCGAGTCACCCCGGTCAATGAACCGGCCGACAATTCGCCGCGCGTTCTGAGCGATCTCCGCAATCTCCGAAATATCACTCTTCCGCGCCAGCGTCGCCGTAGCGTACACGGGATCGGTGTGCAGACTGCGTAGAAGGTCACCAATGACGATCATCCCGACCACTCGTGTCCCGTCATGCACCGGCAGGTGGTGGTAGCCGCGCTCGGCCATCAGCAGCATGGCTTCAAAAACCAACAGATCGGGACTGATGGTTTCCGGGTTTCCGGTCATCACTTCGCTTACAAGCGTCGCCGCTGGCTTAGCCTCTGCCAGTACCCGACGCCGAAGATCGCGGTCAGTGATAATGCCAACGAGTGGGCTCTGGTTGGCGCCTGCAGACTCCATCACCAGCAGACTGGAGACATTCCGCTCCGTCATAATCTGCGCGGCCTCTTGCACTGTCGCGTCAGCGCTGCAAGTCACCAGCGATGTTTCCATCAGGTCCGCAACCCGCGTACGCAACGATTCCGATGCGGCAGTACTCCGCAGCTTCGATGCCACTGCACGAATGCGTGCGTTTTCTCCGCCGTAGTAGCGCCGAACTTCAGCAAACTGGTCATTGAGCTGGTCAAAGACCTCCTTGGAAATCACCAGTAAAACGCAATCCTCCACCGCCGTCATCGTGTACAGCGAGGGATCGCTACTCAATAGTGTCGAATAGCCGAGATGATCACCCACATCGCGCCGGTCCAGCAGAGTGCCCGCAGGATCAAAAACATCCACCATGCCAGAGCGAATAATGAAACAGCTGTTATTATCCGCACCCGCCCGGATAATCTCCGTACCACGACGGGCATAGCGCATGGTCAAAAGCGGTGGGATAGTCGCCCGCTCTTCATCGGAGAGGTCCGAAAAGGGGCGAGTGTGGCTGAGGAAGTCTGCGATTTCCGCAAGCTCGACGGTCATGGGGTCAATTATCCCCTATTTTTGGCCCCAATAGGAGTGATTTGCGGGACTGTTTTTGCCGGGTTGTTTTCCTGGAATACTTAACCTTATGACCAATTCCACACACAGCGCTTCAACGAATCCCGAATGGCCGCTCGATGTCCACATCCTCGGCAGGATGGACAAGCTCGCGGCACTCGTCGCCACGCTTGACGACGACACCTTCAACGCAACCCTCCCCATCCCAGCCATTAACTCCCTGGCAGTGCTGCTACGGCATGTGACTGGATCTGCGAGGTACTGGCTCGAGCGCGTCTGCCTTGGGCGCGATTATGTCCGCGATCGCGATGGGGAGTTTTCTGCTCATTGCAGTGTTTCGGAAGGGCTGGAGATTTACCACCGCGATCGCGCGGCTATTGAATCCGCGCTGGTGGAGCTGCAAGGCGTGGACCGCGCTGGTGCTCCTGCTGCGATTCCTACCGATAAAGACCGTTGGTGGTGCGGCAGCATCGAAGGAGTGATTGTGCATGTCTTCCACGAGGCGGCTCAGCACCTGGGACATGCGGAGATCACAAGGGATGCGCTGGTGGCAGGGCTGGGAGGAAATGGTTCCGATGGCGGCGCAGGAAGCTCATCCCCACACCCCCTCGACACCATCATCGATGTGCTTGCCCAGGTCGGACATGCGTCGGACTTCATCGAGCACACCGCCGACGGTAAGACTCACATCACTACCGTCGATGGCAAAACTGTGATTGTCTAACCCTTCCCCTATTTTACTGCACTACTGTTTGCACTACCGCATGCGCTACTTCAAAGCAGCAGCAATGCGGTCGCCAACTTCACTGGTCTTGATCGGGCCACTACCGCGGGTAGCCATGTCAGCTTCCACAGCAGCTTCAATGCGCTGAGCGTCTTCCTCACGACCCAGATGGCGAAGCATCATGGCACCCGACAGAATGGCTGCCGTCGGGTCAGCGATCCCCTTGCCAGCAATGTCGGGCGCGGAGCCGTGAACGGGCTCGAACATGGACGGGTTGGTATTGGAGGCGTCAATGTTGCCGGACGCTGCCAGGCCGATACCGCCCGAAACCGCACCAGCTTCATCAGTAATGATGTCGCCGAAGAGATTGTCGGTGACGATGACGTCGAAACGCGAAGGATTAGTGACGAGGTAAATCGTCGCAGCGTCGATGTGCGAGTAATCGACATCTACCTCTGGGTATTCCTTAGCGACCTCGTCGACCGTACGCTGCCACATACCACCGCCGTGCACCAGCACATTGGTCTTGTGGACGAGAGTCAGCTTCTTGCGACGGGTCATAGCCAGCTCGAAGGCGTAGCGAACAACGCGCTCAGCACCGAAGCGGGTATTGACGGAGGTCTCGTTGGCAACCTCGTGTGGCGTGCCGACGCGAATCGCACCGCCGTTACCGGTGTAGGCACCTTCGGTTCCCTCGCGGACGACCACGAAATCAATTTCGCCCGGGTTCTTCAGCGGAGACTCGACACCCGGGAAGAGCTTGGAAGGACGCAGGTTAACGTGGTGATCCAGCGCGAAGCGCATCTTCAGCAGCAGTCCGCGTTCGAGAACGCCCGGGGGAACGTTCGCCGGGTCACCGATGGCACCGAGCAGAATAGCGTCGTGCTCGCGCAGAGAGTCAAGGTCGGCGTCGGTGAGCAGTTCGCCATTGCGCAAGTAGCGACGCGAACCGAGGTCATACTCGGTGGTGTCGAACTCGCCGATAGCAGCCTCCAGCACCTTCAGTGCCTCTGCCGTAACTTCCGTGCCGATGCCATCCCCCGGGATGACGGCGATCTTCAGCTTTCCTACCTCAGTCATTTTTTGAGATACCCTTCTCACTATATGGACACAAATGAGTGTAGCAGAACCTAGCACTCACTCCCCATCACTGTCTCCGCGGTTCTTACCATCTCTATCGCTTTCACAATCTCTATCGCTTTCACAATCCACCCCGTCTACTGTCCTCCCCTTTTCCAAATCCCTCCGCACCTTATCCACTAGGCCGCGGAGACTGTCATGCAATTTGCGACGTTTCTCATTGTGCTCAGCCAGCGCAGCGGTCTTCTTTTCAGTCTGCGAGGCAAAGGTGTACCGACCATGCCCAGTATGCTCTTTGTCCGACTGCGCAAACGGCCCCTCATCACAAGAGAGGAACGTCCAGGCTTCAGTCCCATCATCACCTCGAACAACTCGCCACAGACCAGCAGTTTTGAGGTTGTGGTGCCGTCGACAGAGACAATGGAGATTATCTGTGTGCGTAGCCCCTTCCGTTTGCCGCTCACCACCGGAAAGACTGTGATCAAATTCCACAATATGGTCGATATCGCACTTTTCCGCAGGGACATCGCATCCAGGAAAACTACACACACCGTCACGGGCACGCACGAATGCACGCTGCGACTCGGAGGGCCGATAGCCCTCAACTGCACTATCCCCCAGCACCCGCAATGTCGATACCCGTTTCAGCCAAGACTCGGCCACCAGCGTAGAAAGCCAACCAGCACCAGCGAGCCACACTGGAGTGTTTTCCGGTTCGCCATCCTCCCCGGGAGAGAGCACTCGGAAGAGCTCCAGATTCACCTCCACCTCACAAGTACCGCGTAGCGCATGCATGAAAGCTGCCGCGCGACTCACTTTCATCTTCTTAGCCACTGCGTCGATAATTGCAAGAGCTTCCACCGCATGATGTCGCTCGAGCACAGTAGTCAGCGTTACCACTCCAGCGTCACCACGTTCATCAACCGCGATAAACTCCTTAGCCGTCATGCGATCGCCAAAGTAGTCGAGAGCCGCAGCTTGAACCTCCTGCACCTCTTTCGACTCCTCAGGACTATCCGCAGACCCTCCACCCTCCTCGACTTGGTATGCCGCCGCATCAATTGCAGCATCTACGGTCGCTTCCACATTCCGGGCCAGGACCCTATCAGTGTGCAACCCAGCGACATCCACATCGCGTGGCCGGACTTCCGGAGCACACTCACCAATCACTCGCTGCACGCGCGTTGCCATCGCCCGCACGCCACGGAGCGCTTCCCCGTCTCGCCTTGGCTTAACGACGGCCACGAGACCTGACTCAACTGCGTCAACTTTTTCATCGACTACAGGGCGTGTGTGTTTTCCGAGCATTGCCAAATGCTTCATTGACAAGTGCCCGCGCTCCTGGCACATTTCCGCCAATTGCGGCATGCGCCCAAGCATGTAGCCAATTTCCATATATTTATTAACTTCGGTACGAGAGATTCCGAGCACCACCGACCAATAAGCCAGATGAGCTTCAACATCGCCATCATCTGGTGGTGCGACCCGCTGAGCGATAACCATCTGCAGACGATTAATCTCCCGCATCACTTCGGCGAGCGGATGAGCCCTCACCTCATGACTGAAGCGAAATTCCCCACACGATTCCAACTCTGACATTGCACTGTCCCCTCCCTAACGAGGTCCCCTAACGAACAGTTCTTTATCAATTCGCCCACACCATATCCCCCACCCCGGATTCAAACCGCCGCCCAAACCCAAGAATCACCGCCAAATTCGAACACTCTTTCGAGCGGATACTAAAAGCAAATCCCGCCCTACGACGCAAACTTCGTCGTAAAGCGGGAAACGCACTAGAACCTTAGTCGACCGGCTTCATCGAGCCGTTCTCAAGGAAGCGACGGTGGAAGTCGTAAGAAGTACCCAGGTCATGCGGAGTGTGCAGGTACGGAGTGGCCTTCTCAGCACGCTCAACGTACTCGAGCAGCGCCTCCTTGTACATCGGGTGAGCACACTTCTCGATAATAAGGCGGGAGCGCTGACGTGGAGCCAGACCACGGAGGTCAGCCAGACCCTGCTCAGTGATGATAACCATCACGTCGTGCTCAGTGTGGTCAACATGGGAGACCATGGGCACGATAGCAGAAATATTGCCATTCTTAGCCAACGACGGAGACACGAACGATGAAATGTAGGCGTTGCGGGTGAAGTCGCCGGAGCCACCAATACCGTTCATCAAGCGCGAGCCAGCCACGTGAGTGGAGTTGACATTACCGTAGATGTCGGCCTCAATCATGCCGTTGGTGGCAATCAGCCCCATACGGCGAGTCAGCCCCGGGTTATTGGAGAGGTCCTGCGGACGCAGCACAATCTTGTCACGGTAGTCAGCAGCATTCTCATTCATTCGAGCTGCATATTCCGGAGACAGCGAGAAAGCAGTGCCGGAAGCCATGGTCAGCTTGCCAGCATCCATCAGGTTAATCATTCCATCCTGAATAACCTCAGTAAAGGAGGTCAGGTTCTCATACTTGGAGTCAAGCAGCCCCGCAAGCACAGCGTTTGGAATGTTGCCGACACCCGACTGCATCGGCAGCAGGTTCTCCGGCAGACGTCCGGCCTTGACCTCACAATCGAGGAAGTCGAGCAGGTAGCCCGCAATGGCCTTAGAGTCATCATCCAGCGGCTTGAACGGCGAGTTACGGTCCTCGGCGTTAGTCTCAACGACAGCAACAACCTTGTCGACATCAATCGGAACATACGGGGTGCCAATACGGTCACCCGGAGTCAGAATCGGAATCTCCTTGCGGTTCGGAGGCAGGCCGACACTGTAGATATCATGCATGCCCTCGAGGTCCTCAGATTGCCAGGAGTTGACCTCGATGATGATCTTCTCGGCGGCATTCAAATATGAAACACTATTACCAACCGAAGAGGAAAGAATCAGGGAGCCATCGGCCTTAATGCGAACGGCTTCAACGACGGCAACATTGACCGGACCAAAGAAGCCCTGCTCCGTCATCGGACCAGAGTGCGAAAGGTGAATATCACTGTAGTACGCGTCGCCCGCATTAATGAGGCTACGCATTGTCGGATCAGACTGGTATGGCATGCGCCACTCGACACCGTTGGCCTTTGCCAACACACCATCGAGCTCCGGAGCGGTAGAAGCACCGGTCAAGACCTTAATCTTGAACTCATCACCCCGTTCGTGAGCGGCCTCCATACGCTCAGCGAGAGCCGGCGGAACAACCTTCGGATAGCCGGCGCCGGTAAATCCGGCAAAGCCCACCATATCTCCGTGATTGATGAACTGTGCCGCCTCCTGCGCGGTCATCACCTTGGATTTGAGGCCGGCATGGGCAATACGATCTGACATGAACTCACCTTTCTGCATCCCCCAACGCGACTATCGGGGGTAGCACTTCGAACACCGAAGCACACCCCCAACCCTATCAACGAAGCGGTTAGCGCCCTTCATTCAGAAGTCCGAAAGCGCCCCCATTTTAGGCACGCTCCACGCGCCACCAAAACCGACTACAACACCGTTTTATGCCCTACGTCACAGCTGGCCAACAATCAGTCATACGACACTTTTACAACCTCCCCCACACCTTAATTCACGCACACTTTATTGATAATCATTTTCAGTACGCTAGTCTTGTTGGGTGACTTCTACCGAATTTTCTGATACCACTACCCCGACCACTCCCGTCACCGTCCTGTCCGGATTCCTAGGCGCCGGCAAGACCACCCTCCTGAACAACCTCCTGGCAAACTCGCAGGGACGCAAAATCGCGGTTATCGTCAACGACTTCTCGGAAGTCAACGTCGACGCCGCCCTGATTGAGCAGGGCACATATCTCGAGCGCGGCGAAGACCGTTTCATCGAAATGTCCAACGGCTGCATCTGCTGCACACTTCGAGATGACCTCGTTGAAAACGTCGGCAAGCTCGCGCGCAGCGGCAAGTTCGAGCACATCGTCATCGAATCCACCGGCATCTCCGAGCCCATGCCAGTCGCCGCTACCTTCGAGTGGGAATTCGACGACGGCCGTCGCCTCGCCGACATCGCCCCCATCGACACGATGGTCACGCTCGTCGACGCCTCCACATTCCTCGACAGCCTCCGCCAGGGACGTGCACTGCCTGACGACGAACGCACGGTCGCCGACCTCCTTGTCGACCAGGTGGAATTCGCCGATCTCATCCTCATCACCAAATCCGACCTCGCAGGCGAAAAGCTCACCGGCGGTACCGAGGAAACCATCCGCGCAATGAACCCTCGTGCACGCATCGTCCGCGTGACTAACGGAGAAATCGCCACCTCCGCCATTCTCGACGCATCGCTTTACGACGAAGGCACGGCGGCCACTTTCCACGGATATGCAGAAGAACTTGCGAATCCCCACACACCGGAGACCGAAGAATACGGCATTTCTTCGGTTGTTTTCCGAGGCAACCGCCCCTTCGACCGCGAACGACTAATCAAGGCCCTCCGCAGCACAAAGGGCCTCGTACGATCCAAGGGACACTGCTGGATTTCCGACCGCCTCGAAGTCGCCCACGTGTGGAGTCAGGCGGGGCCGAACCTGAAGATCACCCCTGCTGTCATGTGGGCACAGACCGATGTCCCACCATCCAATGAGGTCGTACTCATCGGTGTGAAATTTAACCCAGAGGCCACACTGCAAGCGTTCGAGGATGCCATGCTGACCGACGAAGAAGTGCGGGAGTTGCTGCAACAAAGCCCCTGGAAGAGCGCCGATAAACGACCGACTGAAGCGATTGGAGTGCCCTAAATCACTTCCCAACCTGCGGGTGTGGCAACACACTGTTAGCGCATGCTAGGTTAAGCGACAAAACTAAAGTCGAACAGTCTACTTAGGAGATGACATGTCTGATCGCATCGCACATGCCGGTTTGCGCGGCAAAGTAATGACCGCCGACGAGGCGGCACAGTTTATCAATCACGGTGATGCCCTCGGCATCTCTGGCTTCACCGGTGCTGGCTACCCGAAGGCTCTGCCGACTGCGCTGGCAAACCGCGGCAAGGAACTCCACGCCAAGGGTGAAGAGTTCGCTGTCGACATCTACACCGGCGCTTCCACTGCCCCGGACTGTGACGGCGTGATGGCAGAAGCTGACATCATCCGCTACCGCATGCCGTACCAGGGAGATCCGGCACTGCGTAAGTCCATCAACTCCGGCAAGGCAAAGTACCAGGACATCCATCTCTCCCACTCCGCGCTGTACATCGAGCAGGGCTTCCTGCCGATTGACGCCGCAATTGTAGAGGTCACTCGTATTACGGAAGATGGACACCTCATTCCGTCGTCAAGCGTTGGCAACAACGTTGAGTGGATGGACAACGCCGACAAGATCATCATTGAGGTCAACTCGTGGCAGTCCGAGGAACTCGAGGGCATGCACGACATCTACCGCATTCAGCACCTGCCTAACCGCACGCCGGTGCCGATCAACGCCCCGGGTGATCGCATTGGTACCCCTTACATCGACATCAACCTGGACAAGGTTGTCGCAGTTGTCGAGACCAACGCGCCGGACCGCAACTCCCCGTTCAAGCCGTTGGATGAGACCTCAAAGGCCATTGCTGGCCACTTCCTCGACTTCCTCGAGGGCGAAGTTCGCGCGGGTCGCCTGGCTTACGACCAGTACATCATGCAGTCGGGTGTCGGTAACGTGCCGAACGCTGTGATGGCGGGTCTGTTGGACTCTAAGTTTGAGAACATCAAGGCCTACACCGAGGTTATTCAGGACGGCATGATTGACCTGATTGACGCAGGTAAGATGACCGTCGCTTCGGCTACTTCGTTCTCCCTGTCTCCGGAAGCGGCAGAGCGCATGAACAACGAGGCTGCTCGCTACCGCAAGAACATCATCCTGCGCCCGCAGCAGATCTCCAACCACCCGGAGGTTGTCCGCCGTGTTGGTCTGATTGCCACCAACGGCATGATTGAGGCCGACATCTACGGCAACGTCAACTCCACCCACATCAACGGCAGCCGCATGATGAACGGCATCGGCGGTTCCGGTGACTTCACCCGTAACGCCTTCGTTTCCTCGTTCATCTCGCCGTCGCTGGCGAAGGACGGTGCGATTTCGACTATCGTTCCGTTCGCTTCGCACATTGACCACACCGAGCACGACGCCATGGTCATCATCACCGAGCGCGGATTCGCTGACCTGCGCGGCCTAGCACCGCGTGACCGCGTGGCTAAGATGATTTCCGTTGCACACCCGGAGTACCAGCCACTGCTGGAGGAGTACTACGAGCGGGCGCTGAAGACCGCTCCGGGCATGTCTACCCCGCACGATCTGCGCACTGCCTTCGACTTCCACGTCAACATGATTGAGAAGGGCTCGATGAAGGGCTAAGGCTTGTAAAACAGCTATAAGAAGCAGCAGGCAAACAAAAAATCCCCTCCGGTTGGAGGGGATTTTTCATAGGCTAGGAAGTAGCTCTAAAACGCCTAGGCGCTCAAAACTAGTCCAGCTCAAGCTGCAGAGCGTGGGTAGCGGAGATTTCCTCGGCAATCTTTTCGACGAGCTCCTCCGGAACCTCCTTGGAAACACGCAGCACCAGGATGGCAGTCTGATCTGCTTCCTGCGGAGACAGAGCAGCAGCCTCGATGTTGATGCCGGACTCACCCAGGGTGGTAGCTACGCGACCCAGAGCACCCGGAACGTCCTTGTACAGCAGGAACAGGTTACGCCCCTGAGCACGCATGTCGATGCCGCGGCCATTGATACGAACAATCTTCTCAACGCGGTTCAGGCCAGTGAGAGCACCAACTACGGTAGCGGTGGAGCCATCAGCGCCGATGACCTTGACCTCGAGGACGGAGCGGTGGGAGACGGACTCCGGCTCAGTCTCGACAGTGAAGGTCACACCCCGCTCTTCTGCAATACGCGGAGCGTTAACGAAAGTAACAGGCTCTTCCACCATGAGGGAGAACAGTCCACGGATTGCTGCCATCCCCAGAACGTTAACGTCCTCAGTGTGCAGCTCACCGCGAGCGGTGACCTCAACAGCGGCCGGAGCGCCCTCCAGCAGACCACCAGCAACCAGACCCAGCTCACGAGCCAGCTCGAGCCACAGGGCCACCTCTTCGCCAACAGCGCCACCGGAAACGTTGACGGCATCCGGGACGAACTCGCCAGCCAGTGCCAGCAGTACGGACTTAGCGACATCGGTACCGGCACGGTCCTGAGCCTCAACGGTGGAGGCGCCCAGGTGCGGAGCACAAACAGTTTCCGGCAGGCCAAACAGCGGGGAATCCGTGCACGGCTCGGTCGCGTACACATCGAAGCCAGCACCGCGGATGTTGCCAGCCTTGATCGCGTCGGCAAGCGCCTGCTCGTCGACGAGACCGCCGCGGGCAGCGTTGATGATGATCTGCCCCTTCTTGGCCTTGCCCAGGAGCTCAGCATCGAACATGCCAGCGGTTTCCTTGGTCTTCGGCAGGTGGATGGTCACGAAATCAGCACGAGCCATCAGGTCTTCCAGCTCAACCAGCTCAACACCGAGCTGAGCAGCACGGGCCGGGTTCGCGTACGGATCGTACGCAATGATGTTGGTCTCAAAAGCAGCGAGACGCTGCGCAAACAGCTGGCCGATGTGACCGAAACCGACGATACCGACGGTCTTGCCGAAGATTTCGACACCCTTGAAGGAAGAGCGCTTCCACTCCCCCTCACGCAGGGACGCGTCCGCAGCCGGCAGCTGGCGAGCGGTGGCCAGCAGCAGCGCGATTGCGTGCTCACATGCAGAGTGAATATTGGAGGTCGGAGCGTTAACAACCATGACGCCGCGCTTGGTAGCGGTATCGATGTCGACGTTATCCAGGCCAACGCCGGCACGGCCGACGATCTTCAGATTCGGAGCCGCCTCGAGGACTTCCTGATCCACGGTGGTAGCGGAGCGGACGAGCAGTGCGTCAGCGTCACCAACCGCAGCCAGGAGCTCAGCGCGGTTCGGACCATCTACCCAACGGACCTCAACGGAATCCCCCAATGCGTCCACTGTGGACTGTGCCAGCTTGTCGGCGATGAGGACAACGGGGCGAGCGTTCTGGCTCACAAGCATCTCCTGGTTTGTCTCGAAAAATTTATGCAGTATGTGCGGTGTCACTTAAGAAAACTACTAAAGCGTGCACGCGCATTACGTCTCATCATAAACTCTGGGGGTGAGTCGCGGGGGTACTTACCTAAGCAAAACGGCGCTTACTACCCTTTGTTTAGGGAGTAAGCGCCGTTGCCCCCGACATTCAAGTCGGCAAAATTCTTCGCGTTATATTTTTATTTCTGCTGGTCTATAACCTACTGGTACGTAACCAACCATGGACGCGGTTCGATGTTCATGGTCTCCTCAGGAGTAAACATCGGCTGGTCCTCGTCGATGAAGTTCTTCCACGCCTCGAAAATCTCCGGCTGCAAATCCTGCAGCATGACGTTCCAGGTCTCAAACTTTTCCTGCGCGGTGCCATGGCCGTCGGCATGCAGTACGAATGCGAGCTCCGGGTGCGACAGATCCAGCGTCTCGCGGTCGCGAATCATCTGTAGCTGGAACTGGTGCAGCATCAGCATCTTCTGCGGAAGGTTGTTCTTACGAGTCAGCTCAGCCAGCCAATCAGCAACGCGGTTGACCTCTTCAGCCTTAACGTGACCAACCTGAGTCGCCGGAACCTGCCCCGGTTCCATCTTCCACTCCGGATCCAGCGCCAGACCGACGTTTGGCATCTTCAGCAGTTCTTCGTAGAACTTGGCCTGGTCCAGGAAGTCTGCACTGCCCGGCTGCAAGTCGATGATGACGTAGCCGCCGGCCTTGGTCATGGCCTCGACGTACGGCTTCAGAGTCTCAACCGGAGCTGGCTCAGAGTAGTCACCGCGCGGGCCCGGGTCTGCCTGTGCGACTGAAGCAATAATCTCGAAGGCCGGCAGTACCGGATCATCAGCGAACTTCTCGTACTGCTTGACGTAGTCCTTCGCGCGGGCGACGGCATCCTCCGGATCATCCTCGCCCATCACACCCAATGGAGCGGCACCTGGGTGACCATACGTTGCAATCAGATGACGACCGGGGAACAGCAGTGTGCCTCCACCCGGCAATTCCTTAACCTTGTCATTTTTGGCAAGCTCGATGGACTGATCGAACTTGTCCTTATCGCCGAAAACCTTACCCAGAGCAATCAGGGACTCGCCGTCGCGAGCAGCCGAAATCGACTCAGAGGTAGCACGCGCGTCGCCCACTGGCAACCAACTGACCTTCAGACCAGCGGCGCGGGCCGTAGCAATGGAGGCCAAACCAGTACCCGGTGCGGCCAGTGCCAATTTGTCTTTGACCTCCTTTGGCGATCCCTTCGGCAGCGTGATGCTCTCCTGCCCCTTGTCATCCTGCCCATCGCTGGCGCGATCCTGAGCCTCCTGGTTGGCGCCCCCATCCTTCGTTGCGTCACCCTTGACGACAGTGGGCTTCTCCGGATCCATCTCAACGACAGCACGAGTCGGCTTCGACTCCGTCTCTTTGAGAACCTTGAATTCAGTACCGACAAGCTCCTTGAGGCCATCGGTCGTACCCGGATCTGCAATAACCTGACGCTCCTCTCCCCCGGTCAGGTCAACTGCCCCTACTGTAAGGACTGTCTTTGCGCCCAGGCGGTCAATCTCTTTTTCCACATCGGCGATATCAGCGCCAGTATCGTGGCCACGAGCGTCCTTCTTGGGACTCTTGGCAGTGCTATCATCTTCTGCATCTTCGGCAGAACCAGCCACCAGCATCGGCAGCCCAGCAGCAACCGCAATGCCTGCCGCCCGACGCTGCTCAGCGGCGCCAGCCGAGGAAACGACAACTGCTTCCGAACTGTCGATCAGGCTTTCCGACGCTGCGATGTCGTCGCTAAGCACCGTCGACTCACCGTCCACCTTCTTCGCAGAAACAGCGCTGTCGGAATTACCACACGCGACCAGGGCGCTTGACCCCAACGCCAGGCTGACCGTCAGGGCAACGGTTGCCGTCACGCGCCGCGTCATTGCGGATACTCGCACAATTACCTCCGTGAAATGATTTGATTTCAACGATTAGACTATCGAACGTTTTTGTTGAGGGAGACCTTTAAACCCAGATTAGAACCCCGGATGCGGCTGGAGCCACACCCGTTTGGCCGTAGTTGCTTTTATCTCAAACGTTTATCCCACCCGCCTACCCCACACGTTTCAGTAAAAGAAAACGAGTAAGAGAGATACGAAAAAGGGCCTCATCACGGCGGTGAAGCTCAGTGATGAAGCCCTACTTCGCGAACAAGCGAGGGATTCGCTTAAGCAACAAACTTAAGCAGTCTCAGCGCGAGCGTCGACCTTAACCCAGCTCATCAGGTCGCGCAGCTTGGAGCCGACCTCTTCAATCTGGTGGTTGTTGTAGGAAGCGCGCAGGTCCTCGAGCTCCTTGTTGCCGCCCTCGACGTTGGCAATCAGGCGCTTGGTGAAGGTGCCGTCCTGAATGTCAGACAGAATCTCGCGCATGTGCTGCTTGGTATCAGCGGTAATAACGCGCGGGCCAGACAGGTAGCCACCGAACTCAGCGGTGTCGGAGACCGAGTAGTTCATATTGGCAATACCGCCCTCGAACATCAGGTCAACAATCAGCTTCAGCTCGTGCAGGCACTCGAAGTATGCCATCTCCGGCTCGTAACCAGCTTCAACCAGAACCTCGAAACCAACCTTGACCAGTTCCTCGGTGCCACCACAGAGAACAGCCTGCTCACCGAAGAGGTCGGTCACAGTTTCCGCCTCGAAGGTGGTCGGGATAACGCCAGCGCGGGCGCCACCGATAGCTGCAGCGTAGGACAGAGCCAGGTCGCGGCCCTCGCCCTTCGGGTCCTGGTCAACGGCGATCAGGCACGGAACGCCCTTACCATCGACGAACTGACGACGAACCAGGTGACCCGGGCCCTTCGGAGCAACCATACCGACGGTGATGTTGTCAGCCGGCTTGATGAGGTCGAAGTGGATGTTCAGACCGTGTCCGAAGAACAGCGCGTCGCCGTCCTTCAGGTTCGGCTCGATGTCCTCGCTGTAAACCTTTGCCTGGGTGGTGTCCGGAACCAGCACCATAATGACGTCTGCCCATGCAGCGGCATCTGCGTTGGACTTAACCTCGAAGCCAGCTTCCTGGGCCTTCACAGCGGACTTGGAGCCTTCACGCAGACCGATAACAACCTCGACACCGGACTCGCGCAGGTTCTGAGCGTGAGCGTGGCCCTGGGAACCGTAGCCCAGGATGGCAACCTTACGTCCCTGGATGATGGACAGATCAGCATCGTCGTCGTACAGCAGTTCAATAGCCATTAGAATTAGCCTCTTTTCGAATCGGATTCGTTAAAAATCTTAGCGTTTAGTTGTTAGCGGGTCTGGAGCATCGGCTTCGGCCCGCGTGCCATTGCGACGGTACCGGACTGAATGAGCTCACGGATACCAAACGGCTCGAGGACCTCCAGCAGGGCTACAAGCTTCGAGCGCTCACCCGTCGCCTCAATGATGACAGACTCTTGAGAGACGTCCACCACGCGGGCACGGAAGAGATTGGCGGCATCGACGACCTGCGGACGATTGGTGTTGTCGCAGGAAACCTTCACCATTAGCAGTCCGCGCGACACCATGGTCTCCGGGGGCTGGCGGACCACCTTCAGCACGGGCACCAGCTTGTTGAGCTGCTTAGTAATCTGTTCGATCGGCAGCGTCTCCGTCTCAACCACGACAGTGATGCGGTTGACTCCCTCGGTCTCAGTTTCACCCGAGGTAATCGACTGGATGCTGAAACCTCGGCGGGTGAACATGCCCGCAATGCGGACCAGAATACCCGGCTCATCGAGGGTCAACACGGATAGAGTGTGCAGTTCAGCCATTTTGGGACTCACTTCCTGTTGCTTCGGATCCCGATTAGCGGGCCTTCATGGACGGGTGGTTAGCGGCGGGCTGCTTCGCGGCGTCCTCGGCGTTGTCCACAACAGTGCCGTGGATGTCAGCCGGGGTCTCGGCCGCTGAGTTCTCATCGTTGAACAGCGGGCGCAGACCACGGGCGTATTCAACCTCATCATTGGATTTGCCAGCTGCCACCATCGGCCACACCTGAGCATCCTCACCGACAATGAAGTCAATAACCACCGGTCGGTCATTAATCTCGCGTGCCTTCTTAATCGCGGCAGCGACATCTTCCTTCTTGGTCACGCGAATCGCCACGCAGCCAAGCCCCTCGGAGAGCTGGACGAAGTCCGGCAGGTAGGAGTTGTCCTCCGGGCGCAGCTTGGTGTTGGAGTAGCGCTGATCGTAGAACAGCGTCTGCCACTGACGAACCATGCCCAGGTTACCGTTGTTAATCAAGGCAACCTTGATGGGGAAACCTTCCATTGCACAGGTGGTCAGCTCCTGATTGGTCATCTGGAAGCAACCGTCACCATCAATGGCCCAGACTTCCTTTTCTGGAGCAGCCGCCTTGGCACCCATCGCAGCCGGAATTGAGTAGCCCATCGTGCCGGCACCACCGGAGTTAAGCCAGGTGCGCGGGTGCTCGTACTGGACGAACTGCGCTGCCCACATCTGGTGCTGGCCGACGCCAGCGGCATAGATGGCCTCCGGGCCAACGATGTCGGACAGAGTCTGAATTACAAACTGCGGAGCGATTGCACCATCAGTGGGCTCTTCCCACCCGAGGGGGAACTCGTCGCGGAGACCGTCGAGAAGCTTCAGCCAGTCGGCAATCTGCGGGCGGCTAAGACCGAGCTTGGTGTAGGACTCGCTAAGTGCGGCAAGGACCGCGCGTGCATCACCGACGATGGGAACGTCAACTTCGCGGAGCTTGCCAATCTCTGCCGGGTCAATGTCGGCGTGGATAACCTTCGCGTTCGGCGCGAAGGAATTCAGATCACCGGTAACACGGTCGTCGAAACGCGCGCCGATAGTGATGAGCAGGTCTGACTTCTGTAGAGCAGCGACGGCGGACACCTTGCCGTGCATGCCCGGCATACCCATGTGCAGCGGGTGCGAGTCCGGGAATGCGCCGCGAGCCATCAGCGTGGTCACAACCGGAACTCCAGTCTGCTCGGCGAGCTCGACCAGTTCCTTTGAAGCATCAGCCTTAATGACGCCACCACCGATGTAGAACACCGGACGCTTGGCTGCAGCAATCATCTCAGCGGCTTCGTCAATCTGGCGCTGGTGCGGAGTCGTCACAGGACGGTAGCCCGGCAGGTCAATCTCCGGCGGCCAGGTGAAGTCAATCATCGTATTCTGGAGGTCCTTCGGGACATCAACCAGAACCGGGCCTGGACGCCCAGAAGAAGCCAGGTGGAATGCCTCGGCGAGCGCGCGCGGGATGTCCTCAGCTTCGGTGACCATGAAGTTGTGCTTAGTAATCGGCATGGTCACACCGCGGATGTCAGCTTCCTGGAAAGCGTCGGTACCCAGCAGCGGGCGACCGACCTGACCGGTGATAGCGACAACCGGAACAGAGTCCATCTGAGCATCCGCGAGCGGGGTCACCAGGTTAGTAGCACCCGGGCCGGAAGTCGCGATACAGACACCGACCTTGCCGGAAACCTGCGCGTAACCAGTGGCAGCGTGGCCAGCTCCTTGCTCGTGGCGCACGAGCACATGGCGGAGCTTTTCCGAGTCATAAATCGGATCGTAGAGCGGAAGGACTGCACCACCGGGAATGCCGAAGGCTACCTCAACACCAAGCTCTTCAAGGGATCGGACAATGGCTTGTGCACCAGAAATTCGCTCGGGGGCGCTGGTGCGCGCCTTAGCTGCGAATTGGGCGGGCGATGGGGTGTGCTGCTCGTGCGCGTTCACGATTTCGCTCCTGGGTCATGGTGGGCAACTACTCAACTCACATTCACGCGAAGAAGCTACGAATGTGGCGTTGGCTACAACCATAACGTCCACATAGTGAGAAGTCAATCCCGCCAATTGGACGCCCCGCCCGTATAACACCCCGAGCACCCACCCGATTCCAACGAGAACCCCACCCCAACTTTGGGAATTACTCTACCCAGAAACTCCCCGACCACGACCCCGGGGACACCCAAACCTGCGCACCCGAGCCCTACGCACCCGAGCCCCGCAAACCTCAATTCCAAAGCTCGTCTTTATGCATGATTCTTTACCTTTAAACTCAGCGCATATTAAGGCGAACGACCTACGGTGGATGGCATGGAATTTTTGCAATACATGTTGTTACGGACATGGCAATGGGTGGCCAATAACGGCCTTGCCATCGCGTGTCTGGCCATTCTGCTAATTCTTGTTCCCCGTATCCGACGTTTCGTTCTGGCAATTGCGGACGGAAACATCTCCTCTTCAGAGGAGCAGTCCAAGGGCCGGCGCGCACTGATTGGCGCTGTGGTTTACATCGTCGAAGTCATTGCATACTTCGTCTTAATCATCGCGATTCTGTCGAAATTCGGAATCTCACTGACCGCCGCCGCTATCCCCGCGACGGTCGTTTCCGCCGCTGTTGGTTTTGGCGCACAGGGAGTCATCGCCGACTTCCTTGGCGGACTGTTCATCATTGCCGAGAAACAGTACGGCATTGGCGACTGGGTTGAGTTCCATGCCCCTTCGGGGACCGTGCAGGGTGACGTGGTCAATATGACATTGCGCGCCACCACCGTCCGAACCCTTAACGGCGAGGAAATCATCGTGCCGAACTCCGAGGCACGCATGTGTATCAACTACTCCTCACAGTGGTCCCGTGCTGTTGTTGAAGTTCCCGTACCGATGACCGCCGGTGGCTCCATTAAGGATTTGGAAGAGCGCACTGTCGCCGCCGCCAAGCGTGCAATCGCACTGGACTCTGTCAAGGACGCAGTTCTCTCCGAGATCAAGCTGCAGTCCTCCACGGAACTCAATCCGCCAACGGTTATGGGCCTGCCGTGGACCGTCACTATGCGCTTGATTGTCGACTGCAAACCGGGCGACCAATGGCTCATCGAGCGCGCCATCCGCGCCGCAGTCATCGACACTTGGTGGGATGACTACGGCGAGCGCGCCCAACAGACCCCGTTTGCTCCCGCCGAAGAAATCACCGGCCACGTCCGCGATGACACTATGATAGAACAGCTCAAGCGAGCCGATGCCAAGCAGGGACAAAGACAACAGCTTGACGACGGCGACAGTGCTCCAACCGAAGTTGTCGAAGCGGTAGCGAACACTACTGTCCAGCCGGATACCGCAGAAACCAAGCTGATGGAAACTCAGACCGTCGACAAGCAAGACGGGAATGAACGATCCGATCTTCCGCACGCGGGAGCCAATCTTGACGATGCGCGACGCGAGCAGGAAGACAGTGAAAACAACAACGCGATCCGCAAGCTGATTAACCACCCCGATTGGAAGACACTCACGACGCGCCAGAAGGTTCGTCGCATCCTCTCCGCAGGTGGACGCGCTCGCGTTTCGACGATTGTGCTCTTGGTAACCTTACTGATTCTCTTCATTTTGAACCTGATGACAGTCGAAACTGAGGACGGCCCATCTGGATGGTTGGCACCGAGCAGGTGGAGCGATCGGGTAACGACACAGGAAGAGGACCCGGAAGAGTCGTCAGCTCCGCAGTCATCGAATCAGCCGACTAACACCACACAGAGTGTGCAGCCCACCGAGACTTCGCAGCAGACTCAGACGCCACAGAATCAGCCGTCCGAGACTTCCCAGCAGCCTCAGAGCACGCAGAACCGCGCACCTTCGACGGCCACCTCCACCGAGCCGGACTCTGACCAGAGCAACACCGACAACGAGCGCTCTGGCGGATCACAGTCGACAGACTCCACTAACAACGCGGAACCGAACTCCGCTGATACGCAATAACGCGCAACCGCCTACCGTGCATTAGCGAATCCGAACTACCCGCTACAATCAAAGGCCATGACTGACTCGACTCCACAGCCAAAAATTGCGACGCAGCGATTTCGCCCACAGAAGACGCATCTGTTCATCGTTGCGTTCATGCTCGTGCTGTGTGTAATTGCCACCGGTTTTGCCCCGTGGCTGGCCGTTACCTTCCTGGCACCGTTGATTTATACGCTTTGGATTTTCCGAGTACGCACCACTGTGGGGCCACGCGGTATCACTGCGGTGTACCTATTGGCCAAGCGCCGCTCGGTGCCCTGGAGCGAATTTGCGGGCATATTCTTCAACAAGGGCGGTCGCGCCTTTGCCGTGACCAAGTCCGATGAGCGCATCGCCCTGCCGGCCATCTCTTTTAATTCGCTACCGGAGTTGAAGGAAGCCACCGGCGGTCTGATTCCAGATCCGATTGCTTCGGCTCGCATGGCGGAAAATGACAAGGTCGAGGTTTTCGACCGCGATGGCTACTCCGTAATGAAGAAGGCCAGTGAGGTTGAGGCCGATGCCAAGGCTAAAAGCGCTAAAGCCAAAGATGCCAAGCCTAAAGGTGACACCTCTGCCGAGTAACATATAAGCAGTCCACAAAGCCCCTAAATCTCATTATGCGGACACTAGTGACCGCGAAATGAGAAATTAGGGGCTTTTTGTGATTAATATGGATAATTAATTACCTTGCACCCTATCTAGGAAGGGCAGCCCCCATGATTCCCCTTCGCTCTAAAGTCACCACTGCCGGCCGTAATGCTGCAGGTGCGCGTTCCCTATGGCGCGCAACTGGCATGACCGATAACGACTTCGGCAAGCCGATTATCGCAATTGCCAACTCTTACACTCAGTTCGTTCCGGGTCACGTGCACCTGAAGGACGTTGGCGACATCGTCGCAGAAGCTGTGACCGCAGCCGGTGGTGTCCCCCGTGAGTTCAACACCATTGCTGTCGATGATGGAATTGCGATGGGCCACGACGGCATGCTCTACTCGCTGCCGTCCCGTGAGATTATTGCTGACTCTGTGGAGTACATGGTCAACGCTCACACCGCTGACGCATTGGTCTGTATTTCCAACTGTGACAAGATCACGCCGGGCATGCTCAATGCGGCTCTGCGTCTGAATATCCCGGTGGTCTTCGTTTCCGGCGGGCCGATGGAATCGGGATCTTCGGTTGTTATCGATGGCGTCGTCAAGCCCGGCTCTGACCTCATCTCGGCTATTTCTGCATCCGCGAACGACAAGGTCGATGACAAGAACCTGCTCGACATCGAGCGCTCGGCGTGCCCGACCTGCGGATCGTGCTCGGGTATGTTCACCGCAAACTCGATGAACTGCCTGACCGAGGCCCTCGGCCTGTCCTTGCCGGGCAACGGTTCGACCTTGGCAACTCAGCAGGCCCGTCGCGATTTGTTCACCCGCGCCGGTGAACTGATTGTGGACCTGGCGAAGAGCTACTACCACGATGGTGACGAGTCCGTGCTGCCGCGCAACATCGCCAACCGCGATGCCTTTGTCAACGCAATGACGCTGGACGTTGCCATGGGCGGTTCCACCAACACCGTGCTGCACATTCTCGCTGCCGCACAGGAGGGCGAGATTGACTTCGATCTCTCTGACATCGACGCCATTTCCCGCCGCGTGCCTTGTCTGTCCAAGGTGGCACCGAACTCGGACTACTACATGGAGGACGTCCACCGCGCCGGCGGTATTCCAGCCATCCTCGGCGAACTGCGCCGCGCGGGCTTGCTGCAAATGAATGTCCGCTCCGTTCACTCCCCATCGTTGGAGGAGCACCTGGACAACTGGGATATTCGCGGCGGCAAGGCCACTGACGAGGCGATTGAGCTGTTCCACGCAGCCCCTGGCGGTGTCCGCACCACCGAGCCATTCTCCACGTCCAACCGCTGGGAGAGCCTGGATACGGACTCCGTAAATGGTTGCATCCGCGACTTCGACCACGCCTACACGAAGGAAGGCGGTCTGTGTGTCCTGCGCGGCAACATCGCCGAAGACGGTGCTGTTCTGAAGACCGCGGGTATCGGCGAGGATCAGTTCCACTTCGAAGGCACCGCTCGTGTCGTAGAGAGCCAGGAAGAGGCTGTCTCGGTCATCTTGAACCGCACCTTGCAGCCGGGCGAAGTTCTCTTTGTCATCTATGAGGGTCCTTCCGGCGGCCCGGGCATGCAGGAGATGCTGCACCCGACCGCATTCATCAAGGGCGCTGGCCTGGGGAAGGTCTGTGCGCTGGTCACCGATGGTCGCTTCTCCGGCGGTTCCTCTGGACTGTCTATTGGCCACGTTTCCCCGGAGGCCGCTGCCGGCGGTGCAATCGGTCTCGTCCGCAACGGCGACCCGGTGTACATCGATGTCGCTGAACGACGCCTCGAGATTCAGGTGTCCGACGAGGAGCTGGCCGCTCGCCGCGATGAGGAGCTCAAGCGCGACAAGCCGTTTACTCCGCACAAGCCGCGTCCGCGCAAGGTATCCAAGGCGCTGCGCGCATACGCCAAGATGGCGTCCAGTGCGGATAAGGGCGCGGTCCGCATTGTCGACTAGCTAGATCAAACCCGCTTAAAGGCCTGTGCTTACCGCACGGGCCTTTGGCGTTTCCAGGGTAGCTTTGCGCCCAATCTTCCGCGTGGGCATCACCAAATCCCGGTACTCGACGTCGGCAATCCCCTCAGCGACGTCCTCGGTGTGTGCATATTTGCCGCCCTCGGTAATGGCCGCCATTACATATCCGGGGCCAAAAACAACGGAAGAGTGCCACGAACGCCGGTTGGACCAGCCCATCTTCGCACCTTCAGAACCGGGCAGGCCGGCAAGACCAAAATTCTGTCGATAGCCATCGGCAGCAACCGGCGACCAGTGTCGCATCGCCTCAAGCACCTCAGAATTAGGATGCTTCAGACGAAGCTGGGAAATAAAAGACACCACATCTTCCGCGGTGGTCCTCGATACTCCCCACTTTTCTCCGCCGGAAGTGTTGAATAGGCCGTACTCGGTCGCAAGGGAATCGACCGATTCCGGGTACTTCCGGTAGAAGTCGGCTGCCAAATCGTCGTCGGAACGCGAAATCATCTTTTCGACGCGCTCGGCATCGTCGGCAGTGCCGTGTTCGAGCACATACTGACCGATATACAGCTTAATCAGGGATAGCGCCGGCAGCGGGCGTTGCGGTGCCTGGCTGCTGTACCCCACGCCCACCGGCTCGTAGCTCACCGCCATTTGCGTGCGTGGGTCAGTCTCAATCAACCCTTCGGCGTTGAGGTTCATGCGTGGCAGACTCACCTCATGTGTCGGCCAGGCGCTTGCCGACGAGACGGAGGCTGCAACCTCACTGTGCTCGTCGGCAGCAGCTGTCGACGGTGAGTGGATCGACGTTGTCGCGCCCATCGAAGACATGAAAAAGACCACCGCGAGGGTGGTCTTTAGTGCGTGTCTCGACTTTGGCATAGGGGGCATTGTACCCCGACCCTAACCGAGAACCTAGTTTAGGTCGCTCGACTGTTTGTGTAGCTGCAAGCTGCCTTAGCCAACAAACGGCAGCGTGCCGGTCGTCAGCCACCACAGGCCAATTGCTGCAGCGATGGACAGAATTCCGAAGATCCAAGACGATGCCAGTGGGCGACGAGCCCAGCCGCGTCCGAAGTCGATGCCGATGCGGCCTGGGCCGGTGAACTGCAAGCCAAGTGCCATGGCGGTCATCAACAGTTGTAGCTGAAGGTTGCTGGAATCCTGGCCGACGATATTCACGCCATTGGCAGAGGTAGCTACATCAAACATGCTGAGGTAGGCGGACAATGCCAGCGCCAATGCTGCGGCCAGCGGTGTCGCAAGCCCCAAGATGAGCAGGGCACCCGCGATGAGCTGAACTGTTGGGATGGCAGTGGCCATCACAGGGCCGAGGGCGAAGTTGTTCTGGCTAAACTGCGTCTCCAGCGCAGTGGTGCCACCGGAGTTGCCCCAGCCGAGCAGCGTTGTCAGGCCATGGACCAACAGCAGCGCACCCAATCCAAGACGCAGCAGCAGAAGGCCGAAATCAGTGGTGCCGCGACGGTGCTCCGGTTCGTTGTCGTCGTAAAAGTCCGTGTCTTCATCGTCGTCAGCAGCGGCGGTAGTCGTAGCAGCGGTTGCCCCGGCGGCTCCTACGCCTGCTCCTGCAACACCAGCGGCACCAGCTGCACCAGCGGTATCGCGAGAGCCAGCCGGTTCAGCGAAATCCGATTCATCGAAATACTGAGTCTCAGCTGCGGAATTGCGTGCAGAGCCATAGGTTGACTCCGCCTCATCGTCGAATGCTGACTGTGCTTCCGACTTATTTGCGGCAGTTCCCGCTGCGGACGCTGCTGCCGCTTCAGAAGCCGAGAAGGCTTGCGTCGGCTGGCTGAAATCTTCATCTGAATCAACGCGCTCGCTACGAGCCGGCTGCTCAAAGATTTCGGTCGCCTCCGACTCCGGGGCTACCTCCGACTCTTTATCGGCTGCGGGTGCCAATTCAGTTTCGGCCTGTTCATCCCGCGACGAAGGCTTACCGGCAGGGCTAATCACCTGAGGTGCCGTGCGGCCTGCAGCGGCGTAGGCGTCGTAGCGCTTCTTCGGGGCTTCCTGAACTTCAGGCTCCGGTTCCGAGCTCGGCTCAACCTCTGTCTCTGCCTCTGTCTCTGATGCAGCGGCGGATTCCGGCGGCAGGTTTTCTTGGTCTGCCTCCGCCTCCGGCTCCTCCTTTACGCGCTTTTCCGGCACACCCGGAAAAATCTGCGTTGCGGTGTTGTCGCTGTCATCGCGGTTGGTTTCTTCGTTCATTGGCTCAGCGAGCTTGCGGTAGGTCGGGACGTCGAGATCGTCATCGAATCCGTCCTCCACATTCTCGAGGGCGCGGTCGTTCGGGTACTTCTCTGAGTCGCTCACATCGTCCACATTAAAACTACTGCCTCACTTTTGGTCGCAGGCGTGGCCGTGAAACGAGGCTGTATTGTGTATGCCTATGGGATTCCACCTCGTCCACACCAGCAGTGCACAGGCTCGCGCTCGCGGGCGGCATCGTCGTGCTGCGCTCGCTGCTGGTGTCGTCGGGATGGTCTCTCTTTCCGGCTGCATGAGTGCCTCGAGCGCGCTTGAGTTGCCGTTTACTGAAGACAAGTCAGAACCGACAGGCATTGCCATGCCGAAGTTTTCCTCTCCTGATTTGCCCTCTACCCCGGTCCCAACCACGGAAAGCAAAGCCAAAGACAAAGGTCCCTGCGACCTCGACGATGTCACTCTCGCGGCCTGCCTACCGCTTACCACCGCGCTAGCCTCAACCGCCCCTGGGGAGGCTCTCGTCGCCACCGACGACGGTGCGCTCACCGTTGTCGCACCGGGTAAGACACCGCGTGAGGTCGCACGGCTCGGCGCCCCTGCAAAACAACTGCTGCCCAGTCCCTCGGTTGAAGAGGACCGTCAGGTCTTTGTTTTGCGTAACGACGACACCATTGCGCGCGTCACCCTCGTGGAGGGCGGCACCGCTGATGTGCGCGAACTTCCGGACCTCAGCGAGCCCGGCATTCTTGGAATCTATTTTGACCGAACTTCGGACACCCTGTCCCCGCGCAAATTGCTCGTGGGAGATCCAGGCATTGAGTTTCAGCAGTTCTGCCATGGTCCGGACGGAATGCCGCCGTTGGCAACCGCCATTCTCGACGGCACCCCACAGCTGGTTCAGCTCACCGGCCCTGTGATCAACCCCCTCGGCGGTGTGGACCTGAACGATTCCATCGGTGGATGCGCAGTGATGGGTGACCGCGTGGTCATTGCCATCCCAGACGCGCAGAAGGTCATCTCCATGCCGGTGGGTCCGAAGTCAAGTGGGCCCGACGCGGCGTGGGAGGTCAAGGGTTCCCCTGAAGTGCTTGTCGACGGCGACTTCGGCCACATCTCGCATGTAGCGGCTGTCGCAGCGAATCAGGGTATTGAAGTTTGGGGTGCCACGACCAACAAAACCGCCGGGGCACAACCGTCGGAGTCCGACGAGCGCGTCGTCAGACTGCCGAGCGATGGTGCCGCCGGCGGTTCCCCGGATTAGCTTTCAGGGAGGCTAGCTCAGCTTCTTCGCAATCAGCTGGTTGACCTGAGCCGGGTCTGCCTTGCCGCGGGTGGCCTTCATAACCTGCCCCACGATGGCACCGACAACCTTCTTGTTGCCAGCTCGGTACTTCTCGACGATGTCCGGGTTAGCAGCCAGTGCATCGTCGACGGCCTTCTCAATAGCACCGTCGTCGCGAACGACCTCCAGGCCACGGGCAGCAACGACCTCATCAACATCGCCCTCGCCTGCGAGCACGCCGTCGACGGCCTTACGGGCCAGCTTGTTGGTCAGCTTGCCCTCTTCAATCAGTGCAATCACACGTGCAACCTGTGCCGGGGTAATCGCGAGCTCAGCCAGCTCCACGCCTGCCTCATTGGCCTTCTGCGCCAGGTAAGCAACCCACCAGGAACGAGCCTCAGCCGGACCGGCACCAGCCTCAACGGTGTCGACAATCAGGTCGAGAGCGCCGGCGTTAACCAAGTCGCGCATTTCCTCGTCCTTCAGACCCCACTCTTCCTGAATACGGGCACGACGCACCCACGGCAGCTCCGGCAGAGTTGCGCGGATTTCCTCCACCCACTCACGCGGAGCAATCACCGGTGGCAGATCCGGGTCGTTGAAGTAGCGGTAATCCGACTGCGATTCCTTCGGGCGGCCCTTGGAGGTCGTGCCGTCGGTCTCCTGGTAGTGGCGGGTTTCCTGAACAATCTCCTCGCCATTAGTAATCGCAGCAGCCTGGCGCTGCATCTCGTAGCGAACAGCCTGTTCAACCGACTTCAGGGAGTTGATGTTCTTAGTCTCGGTACGAGTGCCGAACTCCTCCTGGCCGATTGGGCGCAGGGAAACGTTGGAGTCCACACGCATCGAGCCCTGGTCCATGCGGGCATCGGAGACACCGAGGGACTTCACCAGGTCACGCAGCGCAGAAACGTACGCACGAGCAACCTCTGGGGCACGCTCCCCTGCACCGAGAATCGGCTTAGTAACGATCTCAATCAGCGGAATACCTGCGCGGTTGCAGTCCACCAGCGAACGCGTGGCGCCGTGAATACGACCATCGGCACCGCCCAAGTGCGTCAGCTTGCCGGTGTCTTCTTCCATGTGAGCGCGCTCGATTTCGACACGGAACTCCGTGCCGTCGTCAAGCTGAACGTCAAGATATCCGTCGTAGGCGATTGGTTCGTCGTACTGCGAAATCTGGTAGTTCTTCGGCTGGTCCGGGTAGAAGTAGTTCTTGCGCGCGAAGCGGGAGGACTCAGCAATCTCGCAGTTCAGCGCCAGGCCAATCTTGATGGCCCACTCAACGCCCTGACGGTTAACCACGGGCAGCGCGCCAGGTAGGCCGAGGCTGCAGGGATCGACGTTGCTATTCGGCTCGGCACCAAAGTGCGCCGAGGAGGGGGAGAACATCTTGGTATTCGTCGAGAGCTCGACGTGAACCTCCATGCCCATTACCGGGTCAAAACGTTCGAGGACCTCATCAAAGTCCATCAAGTCATCAGCGTATGCAGCGGTCATGTTTGTAGAGTCTACTAGCGATGGCCCCGCACGCGTGCCCTAGGGTATAAGTCGTGCCCGGAGTTAACGAACACCCACCGATTCCACCGACGTCAGCACGCGAAACGCCAACGTTCCGCGATGCAGCTGACCGCCACCGCGCAGGCGCTACTTTCGACGACGACCTGCAAGAAAGCGCTGACGGCGCCTCGGGCTACCACCGCGTGCGTCCCGGATATCCTCCGACCGTCATTGAAGCGCTTGCCCGTCTTGCACCGCGCCCACAGGTAGTCGCCGACATCGGCGCCGGCACGGGAAAGCTCACCGCCTCGCTTGCCGACGTCTACCGCGATGCCACCCTGCTGGCACTCGATCCCTCCACCGCTATGCGGCAAGCACTGATGCACAATGTGCCAGCGGCGGAATGCCTGGAAGGTACTGCGGAGCGCACGGGGCTGGAGTCCGACAGCGTCGATGTAGCCACATGTGCGCAGACGTGGCACTGGGTCGACCCGACAGCTGCCAGTAAAGAACTCGCTCGGGTGCTACGCGCGGATGGCGTGGCTATGTTGGTGTGGAACACCTTGGATGTTTCCGTACCGTGGGTGCATCGGCTCAGCCGCATCATGCACGCCGGCGACGTGTTGCGTCCCGGCTTCTACCCCGAGGTTGGCCCGGAGTTGGAGTTAATCGATGAGGTACGTCTGGCCTGGGAGCAGACACTGACCATCGAGGACATCGTGCTGCTGGCACGAACCCGTTCTTATTGGCTTCGTTCCAAGCCCTCCACTCGCGCCAAGGTGGAGGCGAACTTGCATTGGTATCTCCACGAGCACTTGGGGCACACATACGAAGAAGGCATCGCCCTTCCCTACCGGTGCGATGCCTTCTATTTTCGAGCCGCCTAAATTTTCGAGCTGCCTAGTCGCGCTAGTTACTTTTCTTTCTTCGGCTTAGGGCGAGCCACACGCTTCAATGCGTTCTTAGTCTGTCCGGCAAGCTTCTTCGGCGCAGTAGCCGTGGTCTCGCCTGGGAAGGAGTCTTTCGCGGTCTCGCGAGGATTGTCATCATCGGAGGCTTCTTCAATTTCGGAGAGCTTCTCCAGGCGCTCATTATCCTTTTCTACGATGCGCTCGGCATCATCCTCAGTGAATTCAACATTATCGTCGCTAACCAGTTCCTCGACGATGTCGTCGCGAACGCTTTCCTGAAGATCGACGTTGGAAATGTTGGAGTTGGCCAAAGCGCGGTCGAGCTTCTTCTGATCGGCGGTGGTGAACTTCTTGTTCGGATGCATCTTCCGGCGTGCGAGCTTACGGATACGGCCGCGACGCTTCGACTCCTCCATCAGCTTGTTACGTCCAGCCAAGTACGCACCACACAGAATCACGATAAGAGCGATACCGACGTAGCCAAGAGCCGGGTAGATGGAGCCAACCAGGGCCTTGAATCCGAAAAAGCTCAGGCCAAAACCAATCAGCACCGTCACGATGAATACCAGGCGGAAGCGGTGCGGGGTATTGCGCGTCAGACGGCGACCCAGCGCGTAAAACATGCCGATGGCGGTGTTGAAGATCATCGCGTAGATAATGATCGCCATCACCGTACCCAGAACCGGGTGGATTTCATTGACAATTGCCAGAGTCGGCATATCCTCGTGGCCAACGGACTCGACCTTGAAGAAGAGGGCAAAGGTCACCAACGTCAGCAGACCTGCGTAAATGGTGCCGCCCATGAGACCACCGATGCCAGCTTCACGCGGGTTCAGGTAGCTACCGCCAATGACGATGGACATCGATACGGCCACCATCACGCAGAAACCAACATAGTTCAGGGCAGAAACAGACCAGTGCGGCAGCGAGGTCGACAGTTCAGTGGTGTACTGCGCGGCCTCCGACATCGAAGTATCGGTGGTGAACAAAGTGTAGATACCGGCTCCGAGCAGGAACACGATAATGAATGGAGTGATCATGCCAATCACGCGGCTGACCTTGTCGGCGTCCAGCATGCCGACACCCAAAGTCAGGGCAACCATGATGACGGCGCCGATCCACACCTCAAGTCCGAATTGCTGATTCAGGTTCGCACCGGCACCGGCGAACATGACGAAGCCGGTACAGAACAGCGTGATCATCACGGCGATGTCCAGAATCTTCGAAACCCAATTGCGGGTGATTACGTCGAAGACCTCGGAGTGCTCATCAGCCTGCAAGTAACTGGCAATTGACAGTACCGCCAAACCACTGGCAATCATCACGACGGAAGCGAGTACAACGCCCCACAAGCCGTTAGTGCCAAATGCCACGAAGTACTGCATCATTTCCTGGCCGGATGCGAATCCGGCACCGACAGTTAGGCCGACAAAGGCCATCGCGATTGTTGTGGCTCTTTTCCACATAACGAGAAAATCCTAAATATAAGTCTATTTTTCAAAAACCGGAACCTTATAAAGCATACTGCCCGAGCTGGTGATTGATGCACCAGCTCGGGCAGTATGCCTATTTTGTTACGAAGATGTGCCTAAATGTTTAGCAACGCGTGCTTAACCGACGCGTTTAACCAAACAGCGCAGCAGCGGCACGGTAACGGCCATCCGGCACAACCTTCAACTCAGCAACCGCATCGTCGATGTCGATACGCTCGATGTTCTCACCGTGCAGAGCGACGATCTTGCCGAAGTCCCCCTCGTGTACTGCACGGGTCGCATGGATACCGTAGCGGGTAGCCAGCACGCGGTCGTACGCAGTCGGCGTACCGCCACGCTGAATGTGGCCCAGAACCGTGGTGCGAACGTCGTACCCGGTGCGCTTCTTAATCTCCGCACCAATAACCTGACCAATGCCGTTGAAGGTTTGGTGGCCGAACTGGTCAACACCGCCCTCTTCGTACTCCATGGTGCCCGGCTTCGGGGTGGCGCCCTCAGCGACGACGATAATGCCGTACTTCTCACCCATCTGGAAACGGCGCTCCATCGACTTCACAATCTCGTTGATGTCGAATGGCTTTTCCGGAATGACAATGTGGTGAGCACCGCCGGCCATACCCGCATGCAAAGCAATCCAGCCCACGTGTCGACCCATGACCTCAACGATCATCACGCGCTGGTGGGATTCCGCAGTGGTGTGCAGACGGTCAACCGCGTCGGTGGCAACAGCCACAGCCGTGTCGAAACCGAAGGTGTAGTCCGTACCGTTGACGTCATTATCAATAGTCTTCGGAACACCGACGACCGGCACCCCATTGTCCGAAAGCCACTTGCCGGCCTTCAGCGTGCCCTCGCCACCGATTGGGATCAGGGCATCGATGCCCGCATCAGCGAGATTTTCCTTGATGCGGTCGAGGTTAGACATGAGAATGTCCGGATGCACGCGGCCGGTGCCCAGCATCGTGCCACCACGCAGCAGCATGCGGTCAATCCGCTCATCGTCGTAAAGCTGAACCCTACGGTCTTCCATAAGACCAATCCAACCGTCCTCAAAACCGACGACGGTTGAGCCGTACTCGCTCGAGCTGGTACGGACAATTGCACGGATAACGGCATTCAGACCGGGGCAATCTCCACCGGAAGTAAGGGTCGCAATTCGCATGATGCCTACCTTAGTCGCGTTAGTCAGTTCGTGCTTGACGGCCTTGGTCGAAACTACTTCTGCAGGTACTCCTGCCCTGGTAGCTCAGACGGTAGCTCCATCTTCGTCGTCACCTCCGACGCCGGCAGAAGACCATATTCCTCGAGCGCCTTGCGCACGTACTCTGCGGCATCGACGTTCAGCGGAGACTCCGTCCACAATGCAATCGGCAGGTTAATAAAGCGGTTCTCCTTGACCGCCTCGAGATCCTTCGTTGCCGGGTTAGTGCGCAGAACCTTGATTTTCTCTTCGAAGGTCTGGCCCGGGTAGTCCACCAGCGCGATGAAGTCAGGATTCATCTCCGCGACATGCTCCCAGGAGGTCGTAGTCCAAGTGTCCTTAATCGACTCGGCCGCATTGATTGCACCGGCCTTTTCCAGGATGCCCTGCGGTGCGCCAAAGGAACCCGAGGTAAATGGTGCTTCACCGACAGAATCAAAGAGGAAGCCCACTGGCTTCTTATCTCCCTTTGGCGCGGCATCCAGGGCTTGCAGTCGGTTATCAATATCTGCAATAACCTTGTCGCCCTCACCGTCGTGTCCGGTCAAGGTAGCGATATTCTTCAAATCAATTTTGACAGCTTCCCACGGATCCACCAGACCACGAGTGTGCCCCGGGTCGCCACTGCCTTCCTTGCCCGCCGAGGCTGCGTCACCAGTGCGGCAAGATTCCGTCAGGGTGTAGGCACCGATACCGTGCTCGGAAAGCGATTCCGGGGTAATGCCCTTGTCTTCACTAAAGCCATAGCCCCAGCCCGCCAGCATCACATCCGGTTCGGCCGCAATGACCTGCTCCAGATTCGGGTATTCCTTCGCAACTTCTGGCTTCTGCGCAATTGCATCACCATAAGCTGCGGTCAACACCGGCAGATGCGAGGCCATAGAGCTCACCGCTGTGATCTCATCCGCAGCACCGACAGCCAGCGCCAGCGAAGCAATATTGCCGTCATTAATCAGCAGCTTTTTAGCTACACCCGGGTAGCTGACTTCTTTACCGCAGTTGGTGAGGGTAAGGCCTGACGACGAGGCCTGCGTTCCCTCATCAGAGCCACAGGCGGCGGCTCCGAATGCCAGTGCAGCCACAGCGATACCAGCTGCTGAGGCACGCAGGGGACGTCGGAAAGCATGTGCGTTATTCAAGGGAGTACTCCTAGTTGATGGTGGCAGCATCCAGCTCGCTATCGATTGCGAGGTGGCGGCGGCCAGAGGGGGAATTGAGCTGACAGGATTCAACCTGAAAGATTTGGGCGACAAAGTCGCGGGTAAGCACTTCTGCGGGAATGCCGTCGGCCGCGATACCGCCGTCCGCGACCACGATGACGCGGTCGAAGTGGTTCATTACCAGGTCCAAGTCGTGGATCGCGGCAATGACACACGCTCCGCTGGAGCGGGCCAGTCGGAGGACGGATTGTTGATGGCGCACGTCGAGGTGGTTAGTGGGCTCGTCGAGAAGCATAATCGGCGAGTCCTGGGCGATGGCGCGCGCCAAACATACGCGACGACGTTGCCCACCCGAGAGTTGCCCACACAGGCGTTGCGCAACCGCTTCCAACCCCACGAGCTCCAGCGCACGGTCGACGTGGGAATTGTCCTCGGCAGTGTTGCCACCAAAAAGGCGCTGGTAGGGCAAGCGACCGAGGGAGACAAAGTCGCGCACGCGCATTTCGGCGGGTGGAACCTCGTTTTGCGCGACGAAAGCCAGATCGCGGGCGCGGTGCTTCGAGCTTATTGAGCTCATTGATTTGCCGTTAATCTCAACCTCGCCCGTGGCCGGTTTCGTGATTCCACCGAGCGCACGCAGCAACGTAGATTTGCCCGCGCCGTTAACACCAATGATGGCGGTCATGGGTTCTGCACCGAAGTTGAGGTTGACTCCGCTGACAATGGTGCGCCCAGCGATATCACAGCGCACATCTTTAGCGGCGAGTACAGATTTTTGTGGGGCGCTCATTTACTCGGCACCTCCGTAGCTGTAGTGCGAGCGGCTCATGAGGTAGAGGAAAAGTGGTGCACCAACCAATCCCGTGACTACTCCCAGCGGCATTTCCTGGCTTCCGCCCACTACGCGCGCGATGATGTCCACCCAGATGAGAAACAGTCCACCCATGAGTGCAGCAACCGGTAGGACAACGCGGTGCGTGGCCCCTACCAAGATGCGGGTCAAGTGTGGAATCACCAGGCCGACAAACCCGATGCCGCCCGAGACCGCAACAAGCGTGCCAACGAGGACAGCCTGGAGCACAAATACCTGTGTGCGTAGCCGAGAAACGTCAATACCTACGGCCGCTGCGGTGCTCTCACCAGTTGCCAGCGCATCCAGATGACGGGCTTTGACCAGGAAAAACAACAGGACTGCGATGAGGACGACGAGCGGGAAGAGTGTCTTCACCCATGTCGCACCGGCAACAGAGCCCAGCATCCAAAACATCACGGACTGCGCGGCCCTCGGGTCTGGCCCAGCGAAGACCATGAAGCTACTCAGCGCGGAAAACGCAGCGGAGAGCACAACGCCAGAGAGCACCAAGCGCAGCGGAGTCAGCCCACCGCCTGCAGTGGCGAAAGCACCGACTGCGAGGGTCGCCATGGCTGCACCGAGGAGTGCGCCGAATGTCAGCGGCGCGATGGGGCTACCGGAGAAAGCACCAAAGATGATCACCGCGGTCGCACCGGCGCCGGCGCCGGCGGAAATACCTAGCAGATACGGGTCTGCCAACGGGTTACGGACCAATGTCTGCATAGCCACACCGGAGACAGCTAGCCCCGCCCCTACAATCGCTGCGAGAATTCCCCGGGGAGCGCGGAGGTTCCAGATGATGGTGTCCGAACTGGCGGGCACAGATTCATCGAGCTCAGTGCCGAAGATGTGATGCGAAATGACCTGTGTCGTGGTGGACCAGGTGATATCCGCCGAGCCGAAGACCACCGCAGCGACCAGACTGACGGCAATGGCTATGACAATGACCAGCCCATAGATCCAAGGCATTAATCGCGGTGGGTTTTTAATTCTGACTCTCTCCATGTTTGCGTTCCTGCGCATGTATGAAACTTCCCCCGGCATGACAACAACCGCCGCTCTCCCACTTCAGTGAGAAAACAGCGGTTGAAGAAAACCGACTAACGCTTATTGAGCGCTTTTATGCAATCGAGCCGCGAACCTTTTCGTAGGCAGCGCCGACTTTGTACAGACGATCATCACCGTGGCGCGGAGCCATAATCTGCAGGCCTACCGGCAGGCCGGAGTCTTCAGCCAGGCCCGACGGCACGGACATGCCACACATGCCGGCCAGGTTGAGTGGCAGCGTACACAGGTCGAACATGTACATGCTCAGCGGGTCGTCAACCTTCTCGCCCAACTTGAACGCAGTGGTCGGAGTGGTCGGCGAGATCAGGACATCCACCTGTTCGAAGGCCCGCTCGAAGTCCTGCTGAATCAGGGTACGGACGCGCTGTGCCTGGATGTAGTAGGCGTCGTAGTAACCGACCGATAGCGCGTAGGTACCGATGATGATGCGTCGCTTAACCTCATCGCCGAAACCAGCGGCACGGGTCATAGCCATGACCTCATCGGCCGAGTGCGAACCGTCATCACCAACACGCTGGCCGTAACGCATGCCGTCGAAACGAGCCAGGTTGGAGCTGACCTCACACGGCAGAATCAGGTAGTACGCGCTCAGTGCGTGGTCGAAGTTCGGGCAATCGACCTCGACCACCTCTGCGCCAGCTTCCTTAAGCTTGTCGACGGCCTCGTGGAAGCTGTCCAGTACGCCGGCCTGGTACCCCTCGGTGCGGTCGAACTGCTTGACGATGCCGACCTTAACCCCCGTGAGGTCACCGGTAGCACCTTCCTTGGCGGCAGCAACCACATCAGCAATCGGCTGCTCCGTGGAAGTCGAGTCATTCTCGTCGTGACCAGCAATGATTTCGTGCAGCAGCGCGGTGTCCAGAACGGTTCGCGCGGTCGGCCCACCCTGGTCCAACGAGGAGGCACAAGCGACCAGGCCGTAGCGGGATACCGTACCATAGGTCGGCTTCACACCGACCGTTGCGGTCAGAGCTGCTGGCTGACGAATCGAGCCACCGGTGTCAGTACCGATAGCCAGCGGAGCCATACCGGAGGCCAGCGCCGCAGAAGAGCCACCGCCGGAACCGCCTGCGGTGCGCTCAACATCCCACGGGTTGTGAGTCGGGCCGTAAGCGGAGTTTTCAGTCGACGAGCCCATGGCGAACTCATCCATGTTGGTCTTACCCAGGATTGGGATGCCAGCTGCACGCAGCTTGGCAGTAACCGTTGCGTCGTAAGGGCTCATGTAACCCTCGAGCATCTTGGAAGCGCAGGTGGTAGGCGCATCGGTGGTAGTGAAGACATCCTTCAGCGCCAGCGGAACACCGGCCAGCGCGGAGGCTGGCTCCTCGCCAGCATCCAGCGACTCATCGACCTTGCGAGCTGCAGCCAGGGCCTCTTCGGCACCGACGTGCAGGAATGCGTGAATGTCCTCATCAATTGCCGCGATACGGTCGAGGAACGCCTGGGTGACCTCTACCGAGGTCAGCTCACGAGCGTGAATCTTCTGTGCGAGCTCGAAAGCGCTCAGCCCCAGAATCGGGTCCTCAGCAACAGCGGCATGCAGATTCGGGTTAGCTGCAGTCATTTCTTCCACGTACTCCTACTCGCCGAGAATCTGGGGAACTTCAAAGCGCTGGCGGTCCTGCGACGGCGCCTGGTCCAGCGCCTGCTCCGCAGTCAGCGTCGGCTTGACGACGTCCTCGCGCATCACACCGGACAGCGAAGAGGGGTGACTCATCGGTTCCACATCATCCGCAGCCACCTTTTGAACGGCCTGGACGTGGTTAATAATGCCGTCGATCTGACCGGCGAACTCGTCGAGTTCCGCGTCAGTCAGAGCCAGACGGGACAATCGCGCTAGGTGTGCGACCTCATCGCGTGAGATAGCTGGCACGCTAGTACCCCTTTCATTTCTTCGTACGAAGCTAGTGCACAGAAGTTTAGTTGAAACTGATTTTGAACCGCGCGAGCGGGCTGTACTTGCCAACAGTAGTCGTTGTCGCCAAGCAGTTGTCCGCAGGGTCTTACATTTCAAAGGTTTACCCTGTAGCCTAAATCACTACTTCTATAGTTACACCGCAAGAATCACTATCAATTATTCGAAAGGTTGTGCACACAGCCATGAGTTACCTACTTCGCATCCAGCTTCCCGACGAACCAGGCGCACTTGGCTACGTCGCGGCTGCCCTGGGCGAAGTAGAAGGTGATATTCGCAGTGTCGATGTCGTAGATTACGGCGCTAATGGCGTTGTTGTCGACGACATCGTGGTTGATCTGCCCATGGGCCTGCTACCAGACACACTGATTACGGCGGCTCAGTCCATTAGCGGAGTGGAAGTCGATTCAATTAGGCCTTTTTCCGGCTCGGTCGACCGCCGCGGACAGATTGCGCTGCTGGCCAAGTTCTCACAGCACACGAAGAACTTGGATCGTGCCCTCGGAGATGTCGTCGACGGCCTGCCTCAGACTATGACTGCCGGCTGGGCTATCGTCCTCGGCGAACAGAGCGATGGCCGGTGGGTACGTCGCGCTTCCTCTACCGCTGCTCCAGAGGATAACGGCCGGACTCTGCCGGAAGCCCCGATTAACTCGCCGCGAAACCTGGATCCGGACGAAGAAACGTGGCTCCCGGAGGACTGGACGGTTATGGACTCATCCATTGCCGCTACTCCAATGGGCGAGGGTCTGGTTCTCGTTATTGGCCGGCCCGGCGGGCCGGACTTCCTTCCAAGTGAGGTTGAGCACTTGGGACGTATTGGCACGATTGTCGGGGCGATTATCGACTAGCAGCGACTAGTGGGCTGCTCCCTTCTGCGGGCTGCCCCCTTCTGCTCGAAGCTCTCACCCTATGGCTCCGCCCCTATGGAGCGCAGTGATTCACGCTTAGCGGTAAAGTCTGGAAATGATACCAGTCAATAAGGAGCTTCTTTGATGTCGAACTTGAGTGACCTCGTCGGATCCCACATTCGTGCCGAATCCGGCCGTGTCCCCCAGTCGTCCACTGAGATGGAATTCTGGTCCGGTCTGTCACGGGTTGTTGTCGATGACCTAGCGGACAACTGGCAGCGCACCACGGAGGCATACGCTGCTACCCGCCAGCAGCACTACTTCTCCGCGGAGTTCCTCATGGGTCGCGCCCTGCTGAACAACCTGCTCAATGCAGGCCTGGTGGATGAGGCCTCCGCTGCGGTGGAAAAGTACGGCAAGAATCTGACAGACGTGCTCGAGGCCGAACACGACGCGGCTCTCGGTAACGGTGGCCTGGGTCGTCTGGCCGCCTGCTTCCTGGATTCCTGTGCCACGCAGAATCTGCCGGTGACCGGTTATGGCATCCTCTACCGCTACGGCCTGTTCAAGCAGACCTTCGAAGATGGTTTCCAGGATGAGCACCCGGATCCGTGGATGGAAGAGGGCTACCCCTTCGTCATTCGTCGCGAGGAACTGTCCAAGATTGTCACCTTTGATGACCTGGTCGTGCGCGCTGTTCCATATGACATGCCAATTACCGGCTACGGCACCGATAACGTCGGCACGCTGCGCCTGTGGCACTCGGAGCCAATGCGTGAGTTCGACTATGACGCCTTCAACTCGCAGCGTTTCACCGACGCCATTGTCGAACGCGAACGCGTCCATGACCTGTGCCGCGTGCTCTACCCGAATGACTCGACTTATGACGGCAAGGTGCTGCGCGTTCGCCAGCAGTACTTCTTCGTCTCGGCTTCGCTGCAGACGATGATTGATTCTTACATCGAGAATCACGGCGAGGACCTGCGCGATTTCCACAAGTACAACTCCATTCAGCTCAATGACACCCACCCGGTGCTCGCGATCCCAGAGCTGATGCGTCTGCTCCTGGATGAGCACGATATGAGCTGGGACGACGCCTGGAACGTCGTGTCCAACACCTTCGCCTACACCAACCACACCGTTCTGGCAGAAGCGTTGGAGACCTGGGAATACTCCATTTTTGACCGTCTCTTCGGCCGCGTTCTGGAGATCACCCGTGAGATCGACCGCCGCTTCCGCGAAGATCTGGCGGAGCGCGGCTTCGACCAGGGCAAGATTGACTACATGGCGCCGATTTCCCACGGCCGCATCCACATGGCGTGGATCGCCTGCTACGCCGCGTACTCCATCAACGGTGTGGCTGCCCTGCACACGGAAATCATTAAGCGCGAAACGTTGAAGGACTGGCACGATATCTGGCCGGAGCGCTTCAACAACAAGACCAACGGAGTCACCCCGCGCCGCTGGCTCAACCAGTGCAATCCGCGTCTGTCCGCACTGCTGACTCGCCTGTCGGGTTCGGATGCCTGGGTCACCGACCTGGACAAGCTCACTGAGCTCGAAAAGTTTGCTGACGACGAGGCCGTGTTGCGTGAGATTCTCGACATCAAGCACGAGAACAAGAAGGACTTCGCCACCTGGCTGGAGCACCGCCAGGGTATTTCGGTGAACCCGGACGCCATCTTCGATACCCAGATTAAGCGTCTGCACGAGTACAAGCGCCAGCTTCTCAACGCGCTCTACATCCTGGATCTCTACTACCGCATCAAGGAAGACCCAGCGCTGGACGTGCCACCGCGCGTGTTCATCTTCGGTGCCAAGGCCGCCCCAGGCTACGTTCGCGCGAAGGCCATCATTAAGTTCATCAACGCTATCGCGGACAAGGTCAACAACGATCCGGACATGGACGGTCGCCTGCAGGTCGCCTTCGTTGAGAACTACAACGTCACCCCGGCAGAGCACATCATCCCAGCCACCGACATCTCCGAGCAGATTTCCACTGCCGGTAAGGAGGCTTCGGGTACCTCGAACATGAAGTTCATGATGAACGGCGCACTGACGCTGGGCACCATGGACGGCGCAAACGTCGAAATCGTCGACGCCGCCGGCGAAGAGAACGCCTACATCTTCGGTGCGCTGGAAGAGGAACTGCCGGAGCTACGCCGCACCTACAGCCCGCGTGGAACTTACGAAACGGTGCCGGGGCTCAAGCGCGCTGTCGATTCGCTTATCGACGGCACTTTTGCTGACGGTGGCAGCGGAATGTTCCACGACCTGCACTTCTCGCTACTGGAGTCCAACGGGTACGAGCCGGCCGATGTCTACTACGTCCTCGGCGACTTCGCTGACTACCGCGAAACCCGCGACCGCATGGCGGAGGACTACCGCGACGAGCTGGCGTGGGCCAAGAAGTGCTTCCTGAACATCATCCGTTCGGGTCGCTTCTCCTCCGACCGCACCATCCGCGATTACGCCAATGAGGTCTGGAAGCTGGAAGAGACCAAGATTTAGGCCTGACCAGTTTCCAGCAACCGCTTGAACCCATCCTCATCGAGGATGGGCAAGCCCAGTTCCTCGGCCTTTGTGGCCTTGGAGCCGGCGTTTTCGCCAACCACCACGTAGTCGGTCTTCTTCGACACCGACCCCGCGGCCTTACCACCACGGGAGATAATGGCCTCCTTCGCGCTATCGCGTGTGAAGTCTTCCAAAGAGCCGGTGACTACCACGGTCAATCCCTCTAGCACCTGATCTGGGCGATTGGTGACCTCATCGGCCATGCGCACACCCGCAGCTTCCCAGCGCTCGACAACCTCGCGGTGCCAGTCCACTTCGAACCAGTCAGCCACGGAATCGCCGATAATCTCGCCGATACCGTCGATGGCCGAAATCTCTTCGCGGCTCGCAGCGCGCAGCGCCTCCATCGAGCCGAACTTCTGCGCCAAGGTCCGCGCCACCGTCGGGCCCACATGGCGAATAGACAGACTGACCAATACACGCCACAGCTCTTTATCCTTGGCTGCCTCGATATTGGCCAACAGCTTCTTACCATTGGCATTCAGCGTTTTGCGCGAAGCCGTGGTGTAGACCTCAGTGCCGAGCAAATCTTCCTCGGTGAGGTCGAAGAGGCGGGACTCGTCGTCAAGCACGCCGCGATGAATTAAATCGGCAGCACCCCTCTCCCCCAGGTTTTCGATATCAAACCCGGATCGGGAGGCGAGGAATTCAATTCGACGACGCAGCTGACCTGGACAGTAGCGGGTATTGGGGCAACGCCAATCGGCATCGCTGTCCTTTGCCGGAGCCAAACGAGTACCGCACTCGGGGCAGAGAGTCGGGTAAATGTACTTTCGCTCACTGCCATCTCGGAGATCGGCCACGGGGCCGAGCACCTCTGGAATCACGTCACCGGCCTTGCGGATGGTCACGCGGTCCCCGATGAGCACCCCCTTTCGGTGCACCTCGGAAGGGTTGTGTAGCGTCGCCATCTCGACGGTTGACCCGGCCACGAAGACCGGCTTCATCACGGCATAAGGCGTCGCACGACCAGTTCGGCCAATGGAGACTCGAATGTCCAGCAGGTCTGTCGTGACCTCTTCTGGCGGGTACTTATACGCGATCGCCCAGCGCGGCGCCCGCGAGGTCGCGCCCAGCGCGCGCTGCTCGGAAAGGGAGTCAACCTTGACCACAAGCCCGTCCATCTCGTGGATAGCATCGTGGCGGTGCTCGCCCCAGTACTGCATCTGCTTGACGACGTCGTCCGCGGAATGAACCTGCTTTGTATACGGCGACACGTGGAAACCCCACTCGTCCAAAGCACGGTAGGCCTCGTGCTGAGACTGTGGACGCCAGCCCTCGATATGACCAATTCCATGGCAAATCATGGACAAGCGACGCTTGGCCACTTCTGCTACGTCCTTCTGTCGCAGGGAACCAGCGGCGGCGTTACGAGGGTTGGCAAACGGTTTCTGACCCGCTTCGACGCGATCGGCGTTGATGCGTTCGAACTCTTCCAACGAGATAAAGACTTCACCACGTACCTCGAGCACGTCGGGGATACTCTCGCCGCTGATTTCATGCGGAATATCTTCGATGGTGCGCGCATTAGCGGTGACGTTCTCCCCCACGCGGCCGTCTCCGCGGGTGGCCGCCCGGACAAGGCGGCCTTTCTCATAGACCAGATCGATTGACAGGCCATCGATTTTCAGCTCGGTCAGATACGTGCTGGCCGGGGTGCGGGCCAGCCAGCCGCGCAACTCCTGCTCATCGAAAACATTGTCCAAGCTGTAGAGGCGCTCGAGGTGCTCAACGGGCTCGAAAACTTCCCCGTCGGCAGGCGCTTCGACCTGTGCGCCGACCTGCTGGGTGGGACTGTCCGGCACCACCAGGTCGGGCCACTTCTCCTCTAAGTGCTGCAATTGACGGAACATCTCGTCATACTCAGCATCGGAGATAACCGGCTGTGCGGTGTAGTACAGCGCAGCGTTTTCACGAATGCGAGTTGCTAGATCTTGCCAATTCTCCCGGACGTCCGCCGGCGCTGGTTCGGAGGCGGGGGCGCTGGAAAACGAAGACAAATCGGAGGTTGACAGGTCGGAGTTCTCATCGGTCGAGGAAGTCACGTCGCTCATTCTATGTCATTGCCCGGATGCGCCGGTCGAACTGAAATTCTCTTAATCCGTTCCTGTCACGTCAGAGAATCCGCGCTCTCCGCTACAGTTGAGACATGCATAATTTCGATCCGCGACGCATGCTCGCGTTTGATCTGGAGACTACCGGCACGGATCCTCGCACCTGCAAGATTGTCACTTCCGCATTGGTCCGGCTGACTGAGCAGGGCAAAGATTCCACCATCATGCTCGCTGATCCCGGTGTCGAAATTCCGCAAGCTGCGTCTGACGTGCATGGCATCACCACTGAAAAAGCTCGCGCGGAGGGGCGTCCGCATGATGAAGTGCTAGCGGATACCATTGCGGGTCTTCAAGCTGCCTGGCGCGATGGTCTGACCGTAGTGGCCTATAACGCGGCCTATGATCTGACGGTACTGCGCTCGCAGGATCCCAGTTTTACTGTTGACGGCCTCGTCGTCGATCCCTTTGTGCTGGATAATTACTTCGACCCGGAACGTCGTGAAAAGCGCACTTTGACTGATGTCTCCCGCCATTATCAGGTACGCCTGGACGGGGCACATGATGCCACCGAAGATGCCCTGGCGGCCGCGCGCATCGCATGGGTGATGGCGCGCCACTACCGGGAGCTAACCGAAAAATCGGGAGAAGAGCTGATGGAGCTGCAGGCCGTCGCGTACTACCAGTACAAGAAGAACCTGCAGCTCTATCTGGCGGATAAGGGCCGTGACGTATCCGACTTTACTTTCGGATGGCCGACCGACGTTACTGACGCGTAAGGTCGGCTCACCGTACTTGCACATGGACGGGCTGGTTAGCCACTGCTCACTAGTGTTCGGCTGACACTATTTCTTCCTGCGGCTGTTCCTTTGATTCGGCGAGCAACTTGCTCGGCTTTGTCGGCCACAGTGCATTGTCGCCAATCAGTCGGACAATGGCTGGGACAATGAAAGGGCGAACCACGAAGGTATCCAGCAAGATACCAAGTGCCAGGCCCAAACCGAACTGGTAGAGCTCACGGATTGGCTGAGTCATGAGTACCGCGAAGGTAGCCGCGAGAATCAGGCCCGCCGAAGAAACCACGCCACCGGTACGGGCAACAGCAATTTTCATTGCCGCACGCACATCGTGGTGCTTCAGCTCCTGCCGCAGTCTGCTCATCACAAAGATGGTGTAGTCCACCCCCAGCGCAATCAAGAACACCAGAATGTAGGCAGTCACGCGGTTACCAATGCCCTCATCTCCCTGAATATTCAGTGCAATGAGGACAGTCAGACCCATCGTGGCAGCAAACGACAGCAACAGCGTTGCCGCCAAGTACAGCGGTGCCAGCAGGGATTTGAGTAGCACTGCCAGCACGATTGCGACGATGGCAATCATCACTGGTACCAGCATCTTGATATCGCGATCGAGGTCGGCGCGGACGTCGCTAAGCTCAGCGGTTTCGCCCGTGGCAGTCACTTCGGTGTCTGCGGAAGCGCCAGCTGTCTTCAGCGCATCGCGCACATCATTGCTGATGGGTTCCAGAGCTTCCATGGACTCTGTGACGTATGGATCCTGGTTGAGGACAACCGTCATGCGTGCTGTCTCACCGTCATCGGTGACATCTCGGGAAGTCACGCTGATTCTGGCGATATCCGCAGAATCCTTCTTTGCCACGTCTTCAGCAGCTTGCTGCACCTGTGGCAGGTTTAGCTCCTTGCCTTCGATAAGCAAGGTAGTCGGAGCGATTTCGCCCGCACCAATATCGCGGGCAGCAATCTCCTGCCCTGCCGCCGAGTCGGTGTCCACGCGGAAGCCAGTGAGGAAGTTGAAAGACTCCTTGTAATTCAAGGCTCCCAGGGACATCACAATTAGCAGCGCCAGTCCTGCGGCCAAAACGGCCTTCGGCTTTTTATCGACGGTATTGGCGACCTTCGTCCACATCTTCGAGTCGACCCGCTGGAGTGCCTTGTCATATCCGCCCGGCCAGAATGCAGCCTTGCCCACCGCAATGAACAACGCCGGCAGGAACACGGCAGCGACGACGGCCATTGAGGCCACACCAATAGCGAGGTACGGACCGAAGCCTTGCAACGCTGGCGACTTGGTGAACAGCAGCGCCATCATTGCCAGGATGATGGTGCCTGCGGAGCTCGCGAGGACCTCGCCAGTACGCCCCATTGCATCCACCATGGCAGCATTACGGTCTAGCTCTTGTCCCCTTTCTCGCTGGGTAGCCAGTGCTTCTCGGTAGCGGGCATTGATAATCAGTGCATAGTCAGTACCGACGCCGAAGAGCAACACTGTCATAATCGATGCGGTCTGCGAGCTGATCTCAATGGCACCGGCATCTGCGAGCAACGCGCCGACGCTCTGTGCCAGCCGCATTGCGACGCCAACGGCCAACAGTGGCAGGATGGCGAGTACTGGCGAGCGATAGACCAGCAGCAGAATAACCAGTACCAAAAGAATGGTTCCGAGCATGAGCACTCGGTCACCAGAGGAAAAGACCTTGACGGTATCGGTGACGATGCCCGCTGGGCCGGTGAGGTGCGTTTCCACGTTACCGTTTTTATCGGCATCATCAGCGATTGCGGCAATATCCTCGCGCAGTGCATCAATGTCATCGCGGTAGGACTTCTCTGTAGCGTCGCCCACGATGGGAACAACGATGGTTACGGTCTTTCCGTCCTCGCTCCGGGTTCCTTCCGGTGAACCCGGGATGCACTTGCCGTCACGAAGCACCTGGCTTTCCAGGCTGGTACACACGGGACTAATCGGTGCCCGCGTAAAACCGCCATCCCGCTCAGCCAGGTCAGCGAGGACATCGTGCGCGGCCTTCTCAGTGGTCTTCGCAGAGTCTGACGTCAACACTACGACGGCAGGCAGAAGATTTGGTTCTGTGGGAAACGCCTCTTGGAGACGCTTCTTCGCTTCCATAGACTGAGCAGTTTCCGACGGACCATCGCCGGAATTCGTCTTAACGTCGTCTACGGAGGGCGCGATGGCTGACAGAAGCCCCACTACCAGCAACGAAACAACGATGGTGAGCCACATGCGTCGTTTTGTGCCAAATAAAGCGGCGTTGAATCGCCGATACATGACGCGGGTGTCCTTTCTAGGTGGATATCTGCATTTTTCTTGTGGATTATCTCCAGTTCCTGAGATTATGAGAACATCGTGACTTATAAAATCAGCGGAACGAATGCTCCGTTCTTTCTCAGAATCCAAGGATTTCGCCATGCCTAGAATTTCCGCAGCCACCGTTGTCGAACACCGTCGACAAGTCAATGAAAAGCTGATGGATGCCGCTAGCAGCCTGCTCGCACGTCAAACAGTTAGCGACATCGAGGCACCCCTTAAGGTGGGTGAGATCGCAAAGGAGGCCGGAATTGCTCGATCCAGTTTTTATCGCTACTACAACACCGTCGATGATCTGGTTGCAGCGCTCGTCCTGCGAGACTTCCCCGAATGGAAAGCTTCCGTCGCCACGTCGGTGAAAGAGGCAAAAGACCCTGTTTCTGCAGTTCGCGCATTCGTCCGCGCCAACATCTGCATGGCTAGCGACTCGAAGCACGCTTGGCGGACGGCTGTCTTTTCCTACCACTTTCACCACGATGCTCAGCGCGAAATCGGTGCGATTCACGCCGAACTGCACGACATTCTCGTCGTCGCAATCACGGAACTCGACAGCCTCGCAGAGTCTCAGGGATATCTCGTCGCACGCACGATTCAAAACATCGTCAACTCTGCCGTCACCGCCGTAGAGACGCTTTCGCTTAACGACGAACAGTTGGATACCTACATTGCGTGGCATGAAGAAGCCGTGGAAGCGATATTGGTCTCCGCCTCCACTCGGGCTACAAATCCCCCGCAGCGCGACGCATCAACTCAGCCGCTTCTCGCCCCGCGCGAAGCTGGGCAATAGTTTCGTCGACGTCGCTGTGTTCGAATCCCGACACAGGGGCAATGGAGAGCTTGCTTGCGCGGTTCTGGTGGGAATACCCCAATTCCTCCCACAACCGTGCAGCCTGCTCAGCTACTCCACGCGGAGAGCTACCGATGGCTGCTCCGGTAAATTCATCGCGCTCCGCTACATGCACGGGAACGATGCCAAGCTGCAGCTCTATTCCCTTATCGACCGCCGCAGCAACAAAGTCCAGGTTCTGATTCGTCGAGAGTTCAGTATGCGGAATCCACAGCCCGGTAACACCGGAGTCTGCAATTGCGCTGAGCTCAAGACCCTCAATTTTCTCCACGGCGATTGCGGTCTCAATTCCGTCGTTAAGCAATTCGGACGTGATACGGCGGTACTCTTCGGCGATCTCACGCGAACCTACAGCTGGGAGATAGCCGTTGACACCAAGCATCATCGAAGGGGCGTGCACTGTCCCGCTGGCAACTGCACTGAGCATCGGCTCAACGAGAAGGACTTCCACGGCGCAATCAAAGCGACGTCGCACATCGGCAGCCTGGTCGATGAGGCCAGCAGCCAGAGATTCGGCGAAGTAGGAAACTGCGCCAGGGTCTGTTGCCACTAACCTGCCACCGGCAGTTTCCACGGAAGCTGCCATAGTCCACGGACCAGCTACTACCAGGCGAACCAGCTGCGGCGCCGTTTCCCACAGTTCTTCGCAGGCATCAATGTCTCGGGCGAGAAAATCACGTGCCCGGGATTGAAGCCGGCCGGCTCTGTCGGCTATCTTCCAGCTCCGCGCTCCCCTATCCACGTTTAGGTCGGCCATGAGCACAGCCGTGCGGCCTACTAAATCAGCACCGAGGCCTCGCCCTGGAAGCGTTGGCAGTGTTACATGCCCATCGAGGCATTCGCCAATGATAATCTCTGCTGCCGCGCGGGGATTGGTACCCGGCATGGGGCCTAAGCCGACAAAGGATGTCACGGAAAGCGCGGTCTCCTATAACGAGGGATTAAACAGTAGCAATAATCGTGCCAGAACCGAGCACATAGTCTCCAGCCGGATCAGCGTGATACAGCACCGCCGCCTGGCCTGGAGCGATACCGCGAAGCGGCTCGGAGAGCTTTAGCTCAAAAGACCCACCTCGGCCGGTGAGAGCATCTTCGGGACCGGCCTTCACATCGATGGTACAGCCCACAGGTCGACCGTGCGCACGCACCTGCACCTGCAGTTTCCCTGCCTCAGCCGCTGCCACAACCTCCGAAGGCTCAACCAACCAAATAGCGCGGTCCGCCTGCAGCACATTGACCTTCAGATCTTCGGCAGTGCCAATGGTCACCGTTGCGGTATCCGCATCGATTCCAGTGACATAGCGTGGCTTGCCGTCAGCCATAGGCCCGGGCAGGCCAATGCCTTTGCGCTGGCCGATGGTGAACCCATAAACACCATCGTGCTCAGCGACGGTATCGCCGCTCTCCTTATCAACGATAAGGCCCGGCCGACGCCCAATTTTAGCGCCCAGAAAAGCCTGGGTATTCCCATCCGGAATGAAACAAATATCGTAAGAATCTGGCTTATTTGCCGTGCCCAGCCCCATATCGCGCGCTTCTTCGCGGATCTCGGGCTTTTCGGTATCGCCGACCGGGAAAAGGGAGTGGTTGAGTTGCTCACGGTCGAGCACTCCAAGGACGTAGGACTGATCCTTTTTCATATCGCGGCCACGGCGCAACAGACCATCGTCGCCAAGCAAAGCGTAGTGACCAGTCACCACCGCGTCGAAGCCGAGCGCCAGACCGCGTTCCAACAGGGCTGCGAACTTAATCCGTTCGTTGCAGCGCAGACAGGGGTTGGGAGTTTCGCCGCGTTCGTATGAGTCGTAGAAGTCATCCATGACTTCTTCTTTGAAGCGCTCGGAGAAATCCCACACATAGAAAGGAATTCCCAGTTCATCACATACCCGTCGTGCATCACCGGAGTCTTCCAGGGAACAGCACCCTCGTGAGCCCGCGCGGACGGACTGCGGATCCTTCGACAGCGCTAAGTGCACACCCACAACCTCGTGTCCTGCTGCCAATGCGCGAGCAGCTGCCACCGAAGAATCGACGCCACCGCTCATAGCCGCCAAAACACGCATAGTGAATCCTTTCTGTGATCTGTACACCTAGCTTTGCCACTGTTGGAAAGCTCGTGTCACCGTACCATCGTTGAGCGGACCTGTAGTGATCCGCCGTAGTGGCCCCGCGCCCGTGAGACCAAACAACTACTACGCCATGCCGGCCTTGCGTGCTCGCATCACTGTTTCGGGCAGTGCTGCGATAACTGCATCGACATCATCCTGTGTCGACGTCCACCCCAAGGTAAAACGGATAGCAGAACGCGCCTCATGCTCGCCCACGCCCATGGCAGAGAGCACATGAGAAGGACGATTAACACCCGCATTACATGCCGAACCAGTCGAGCAATCAATACCGGCGGCATCGAAAAGCATAATGAGGCTATCTGCTTCTGCACCGGGGAAACTGGCATATACGTGACCCGCTAATGCCGGCTGAGTTGTGTGCACGATTGCACCGTCAATGCCGGCAATCGCATGAGTCAGCTGTTCAGTGAGATTCTTAACCCGGTCATGTTCGGCTTGCATGTCCGAGACCGCCGCGCGCAAACCGGCCGCCATCCCCGCGGCCGACGCGACATCCTGAGTACCGGACCGCAAACCGCGTTCCTGTCCACCACCATTGTTGTGTGGGCAAAGCGTAATGTCGCGACGCACTAACAACGCCCCGATACCGCGAGGTCCACCAAACTTATGTGCTGAGATAGCCATCGTCGCAGCACCCGAGGCATGGAAATCGATGGGCACATGACCTGCGGCCTGCACAGCGTCAATATGGAAAGGAACCCGCGCTTTTCTAGCGAGTGCTGAAATTTCACTGATTGGCTGTACAGCCCCCGTTTCGTTATTGGCCCACATACAAGTGACCAGTGCAGTGGAGCTCCTGTCCAGCGTGGGAAAGGCCTCTAAATCCACTCTTCCAGAGGCATCCACCGGGGCTGGGACAATCCGAGCCCAGTGTTCCTTTTCCAAATGACGACACGTCTTCAACACGGCGTCGTGTTCAATGGGCGGAACCACAATGTCTGAACCTGCCGCCTTGAAGTACAAACCGGAAACTGCCAGATTGTCAGCCTCCGTGCCACCAGAGGTAAAAACTACCTCGATGGGGTCGGCACCAAGCAGCTCCGCAATCTCCTCGCGAGACTCCTCCAGAACTTTCTTAGCAACGCGAGCGGTAGCGTACTGCCCCGAAGGGTTGGCCACATCTAGGTTATCGACCATCGCTGTGCGTGCTTCTGGACGCAATGGCGTAGTCGCAGCATGATCCACAAAGTGGCGTGGCTTCGCGGAAGACTTCACGTCACTCTTTTTACGCGGAACGGCTACATTGCGGTCATTAGACATGCAGGCAGTATAACGCCGGGCACGCCTAAAATTCACTACGCACCATCACCGAGGTCCTCTCACCACATGGGGTGAGATCAGTGGCGAATAATAACCGCCCCATACAAAAACGCTCGGGGCGGGAACAGACATGGAAATCTGTGCCCACCCCGAGCAGGTAGTTGCTAGCAGCCTTACGGCCTTGCAACAAGTGCGTATTACTTCAGGTTCTCGATAGCCTGCGGGACAACGTCGAACAGGTCACCGACGACACCGAAGTCAGCAATTTCGAACAGCGGAGCCTCTTCGTCCTTGTTGACCACAACGATGGTCTTGGAGGTCTGCATACCAGCCTTGTGCTGAATTGCACCGGAGATACCCAGAGCAAGGTAGAGGTCCGGGGAAACGGTCTTACCGGTCTGGCCGACCTGGAACTGACCCGGGTAGTAGCCAGCGTCAACAGCGGCACGAGATGCGCCAACCGCCGCGCCGAGAACGTCTGCCAGCGGCTCCACAACGTTCTTGAAGCCATCCTCCGAAGCGACACCGCGGCCACCGGAAACAACCAGCTTAGCCTCGGTCAGCTCCGGACGGTCGCCGCCCTCAGCCGGTGCGAAGGAAACAATCTCGACAGCGTTGTTGCCAATCTCCGGGAATGCAATCTCGGTAACGTCAGCGGAACCGGACTTCTCCTCCGGGTCAACGGAACCCGGGCGCAGAGCGTAGACCGGGGATGCGCCGTAGCCGACACCGTCGACGATGTACTCGCCACCGAAGATGGAGTACTTAACGGAAGCGTCGTCGTTGATGGCAATAACGTCGGACAGCAGACCGGAACCGGTCAGTGCTGCAACGCGGCCAGCGATTTCCTTGCCGGTTGCGGAAGCGGAAACCAGCACCGGAACCTCACGCTCGGAGGCCAGGCCGACGAGAACGTCAACCTCAGGGGTGATCAGGTACTTAGCGGCATCGTCGGACTCAGCAGCGAGAATCTCGCCAGCGCCGTAGGAAGCCAGGGTGTCTGCAAAGCCAGCAGCGGTGCCCGGGGTACCCACGACAACTGCAGCCGGGGTGCCGAATGCGGAAGCAGCAGTCAGCAGTTCAGCGGTGGTGTTCTTCAGCTCGCCATTTGCGTGCTCGACGAGAACGAGGACGTCGGTCATAGTGATCTTTCTCCTACTTGTATCTCTATTAGTCTTCTATTCGCGTCAAGCGCCTTAGATGAACTTCTGGGCCTTGAGGTACTCGGCCAGCTTGGTGCCGCCGTCACCCTCATCGTTAATGCGCTCACCAGCGGTCTTAGCCGGCTTCGGAGTGGAGCCAGTGACGCCGGTAGCAGCGTTCTCGAGACCAACCTGCTCCGCCTCAGCAGCAACATCGTCCAGGGTCAGCTCGGTGACCGGCTTCTTCTTAGCGGCCATGATGCCCTTGAAGGATGCGAAACGTGGGCTGTTTGCCTTCTCAGTGACGGAGACGACTGCAGGCAGGGATGCCTTGAGCTGGTAGATGCCGTCTTCAACCTCGCGCTCACCGGTGATGGAGTCACCCTCGATAGCCACAGAGCGCAGGTGAGTCAGAACCGGGAGGTCGCGGTAGACACCGAGGACAGCCGGGACGGAACCGGTGCCACCGTCAGTGGAGGCGTTACCGGTGATGATGAGGTCAACATCCTCGAGGGTGTCAATGACGTTGGACAGAGCCCATGCAGTCTGGACTGCGTCAGAGCCCTCAAGTGCGTCGTCCGAAAGAATGACGGCGTCGTCAGCGCCCATGGACAGAGCCTTGCGCAGTGCCTCGATGGCACGATCCGGGCCTACAGTTGCGACGGTAACGTTTCCGCCGTGCTCTTCCTTTAGCTGCAGGGCAGCCTCAACAGCGTTCTCATTAATCTCGTCGAGAACTGCGTCTGCAGACTCACGATCGAGGACAAACTTGTCATCGGTGAGCTTACGCTCGGACCAGGTGTCCGGAACCTGCTTGACCAGAACCACAATGTTCGGCATTTTTCTGTCGTCCTTACTGGTTGATTACTGGTGAACGTTTATCTGACCTTACTTCGCAAGCCACCTCACAATAAAGTGAACCAGGCCACGCTCTAGGTCGTCTGTGTTGAAGATAACAGAACCTATCGCCAATGCGAAGGTGATCCAGATAACAATGTCGTTATTTTTTTAAATTTTTTTCTACACCACGGGCGAACCCCACCCGCGAACACGCCATTTCTGCATGTCAGACGTTAATAGTACGCAATCGAATGCAGCTGCCTCCGCAGTATTCGCCAAGAGCAAACACTGATCCCCAATGGGCTACCCCCCACCAGTTTTCCGTCGTAAAGCGGCCCTTAACCGATCTTCCGGGGCTGACAGATAAACGCCGTCGCGCTCCGCCCGATGCGGGTGACCACCACCGCCAATGCCCTGGAGCCTTTTAGTTTCCACTGCTTGCGCAACGCGTCGGGGTTGACGTCTACGCCACGCACGAGAATCTCCACCGATCCGCAATCCAACGCTGCCAGCGCCTTGCGAACCTGCTTCAAACTCACTTGCTCAATAACTTCAAACCCGGCAATGCCCGGCGGCAAAACATCGCCACTGACGTGTGCAATCCGCTCATCGAGCTGCCATAGCCCATGCGCCGCCGCAAAATGCCGCACCAGCCCGGCGCGCACAATTGCTCCGTCCGGGTCAATGATGTACCGACCGGCCGCCCGTACGTCGATGTCGTCAGGCATGGTGTCGTCGTATGTCTGCACGTTCACCGCCGACAACTCTAACGGCCTGTGCTTATCGACGGTGTGGACAACCATCGCCGACCGCATTACTGATTGCCCATCGGTAACTCCGGCCAGCCCCGGCGTATATAGACACGCCTCCTTGACCGCACCGTCCACCGAAGTGACAGCCACTTCCCCGCTCCACTCGCTGAAGTCGAGCCCCGGCGCGCATTTGATAGCTAGTTCTCTATCTGGCCAGGCGGCTATGAGCGCCGGCAGCGACGGGAGCAAATCCTCCGGGTTGGTGATTCTACGCCCACCGGAACGGCGGGCAGGGTCAGCGACAATGACAGGTGCGTCAAAGGCCGGTTGCAAAGCATCGGCCTGCGCGAAGATGCTCTTGCCGACGTTATGCCGTGCCATGGCCAGCCGTGCAAGGTCGAGATCAGACCCGACAACGGTCAGGCCCTCGTGGTCAATCGCTGCCACTTCAGTACCAATGGAGCAGGTCACATCGGCCACTGCTTCGACACCGAGATGTGCAAGTCGACGGGCGCGAGCCAGCGCGACGACAAAGGGCGTGGCCTGTTGCGCTGCTTCGGAAGAGAAGATCCAGTCCCCTGGCAGTTTGCTGACCGCCGAACGCCGAGCCGCTGCGACTTCAATGACCGCGCGACCAAACTCGCCACAGTGCCCGCGTAGATGCGCGGAGTCTGCAATCAGAGACTTTTTAGTAAGCGCGAGTTGGTCGGCCTCATCTAGCCACTCCGGGTGAGCCGCAACAGCGGCCACCTCTGCAGCGGACAGGGACACTCGTTATCTCCTTCCAATTAAGGGTTAGCCGGTAACGGCTCTGGCGGTAAGTGGTCTACCCCGTTAGCGATTCATACCTTTTCGCAAATGCCCCATGTGGGTGGCAACGGCAAAGTACTCATCCATAAAAGGTTCCCCGAGGAAGTCACTACTGGTGCGTCGCACCGGAGTGTTTCTAGCTGCCTCGAGAGCCTCCGCCACAGTACTGACACCGCCCAAGCGAGTCAGTTGCGCCCAGGTCGGAGGCATGAGGCCAAGTAACCCACGGCGCCATCCATCCAAAATCGTAGTCGGGCGGAACCAACCCGAAGATGACGCCTCAGAGGTGTCACCGTCGGCCCTTTGACCGTCGGGAAGCGCGGCGAGGAAGAAATAGGTGTCGTAACGAATGGGGTTGGATTCGGGTGTCACCCAGTTAGCCCAAGGACTGACGAGTTCGGCATCGAGCGTCAGATTTTCATTGCTAAGGAAATCCGTCAATGACAACTCGTGGGCTTCCAACTGTCGTCGCTGACGGTGGAAGCGGTGGCCATCTGCAACAATCTCACCGCCAGCATCGCGAACCAACAGAGTGCCTGTTTCCTCAAAGGTCTCACGTACGGCCGCGCAGGTGAGCGCGTGCGCCCGCGCGCGGTCGACGTTAAAAGCCTGTGCAATCCGCGACTCGGGGTCGGCTTTCGACGGCTCGGTCACGGTCATGGCCTCATTCGCGACAGCGGGGAAATCACGTCGGTCTACTCCACCGCCGGGAAACACGGTCATATTGGCCGCAAAGCGCATTGAGGATACACGTTCTTGAACGTAGACCTCGAGCCCGCAGTGGGTGTCACGGAGCAGCAACACAGTCGCTGCCAGTTTCGGCGACGCGGGCGTATTCGGAGTTTCAGGTGTCGGAATCGCCATGAGCGCCTACTTCTTCCGGTGCTTTCCAGCAGGCCGTGCCCGGCGCGCAAAGTAGCGATCATCGATGCGATCGACAACGATTTCCTGGTGGAAAGCCTTGGTCAGGTTCTCACTGGTCAGGACGTCGTCAATAAGCCCCTGTGCAATAACATTGCCTTCGTCAAGGAGCATCGCATGGGTGAAGCCGTACGGAATCTCTTCCGGGTGGTGCGTAATCATCACCATCGCCGGCGCATCCGGGTCGAGCGCGAGTTCGCCTAAGTAACCGACCAGGTCCTCGCGACCGCCCAGGTCGAGCCCAGCGCCCGGCTCGTCGAGAAGCAGCAATTCGGGGTTGACCATCATGGCTCGTGCGATGAGCACGCGCTTTCGCTCTCCCTCACTGAGAGTTCCCCAGGTGCGGTCGGCAAGATGCTCAGCACCCATGCGCTCGAGAATCTCGGAGAGCTGTTCGAAATCCATCTCTTCATAGGTCTCACGCCAGCGCCCCAGGACGGAGTAACTGGCGGAAATAACAAGGTCCGCGACCTTTTCATCATTGGGAATGCGGTGAGCAATCGACGACGACGTCAAACCGATCATGGTGCGCAAATCGCGCATGTCGGTGCGCCCGATCTGCTCGCCCATCACATGGGCCACCCCTGAAGACGGGAACTCCTCCGCTGCGGCAATGCGCATCAAAGAAGTTTTGCCTGCACCGTTCGGCCCCATGATGACCCAGCGCTCGTCAAGTTCTACTTGCCAATCCACCGGTCCGACCAGCGTACGGCCACCACGGATGAGGTGTACGTCGCGAAAGTCGATTAACAGATCTTCGTTAAAGTCTTCTTCCAATTCAGCCACACATCCATGGTGCCCTAACTTTGCCCAAATGTGCGCTTGGACATTCTCATCTATCCTCGGTAGAGAGCAAATCGAGTTCACTCGAGATGGCTTTTGCTTCGATTTTCACCTAGCTCGCCGACAATTAGGAGAACGTCTTTTATGACTGGTCGAATCGGTATTGATGACATCCGTCCTCAAATCAACGGTGGTGCAACTCCATCGAAGGCCGTAGTGGGTGAAGTCGTCCCAACCTTCGCCGTCATTTGGCGAGAAGGCCACGACGCGATGAATGCCACACTCAACGTCAAGGGGCCGAAGGAATCAGCTTTTGCTTCCCGCTCACAGCGCATTCCAATGCACTTTTCTGACCATGATCCAAATCAGGTCAATGCCACCTTCGTCCCAGACGTGCCCGGACTGTGGACCATTCGCATTGATGCCTGGTCCGACCCGATGGCAACATGGCGCAACGCTGTCACCAAGAAGTTCGAGGCCGGTCAGGGCGAAGCTGAGCTCGCTAATGATCTAGAAATTGGCGCCGCTCTCTTCGACCGCGCCGCCGCTGGTGCCGCTGCTATCCACCGCAACCACCTACGTTCCATCGCCGCAGGTCTGCGCGGCGACGGCGATCTCCGCGCCCGCATCGCTGCCGCGCTTTCCGACGAGACCCGCGCCATTTTGCAGGCGCACCCGGTGCGCGACCTTTTGACCCGCGGAAAGACCCGCAAGATTAAGGTTGACCGCCGCGAAGCCCTGTACTCCTCTTGGTACGAGTTCTTCCCCCGTTCTAACGGTGGTTACGGCGAAAACGGCGAGCTGCTGCACGGCACATTCAAGACTGCGGTTGCACAGCTTGATCGCGCACAGCGCATGGGCTTCGACACGGTCTATCTGCCGCCGATTCACCCAATCGGTGAAATCAACCGCAAGGGTCGCAACAACACCCTCGCCCCGGAGCCGGGCGATGTCGGATCTCCGTGGGCTATCGGCTCCGCAGAAGGTGGCCACGACGCCATCCACCCGAGTCTCGGTGACGAAAAGGACTTCAAGGAGTTCATCAAGGCTGCTAAGAAGCGCAACCTAGAGGTCGCTATCGACCTAGCGCTCCAGTGTGCACCGGACCACCCCTGGGCTAAGGCTCACCCGGAGTGGTTCACCGTGCTGCCGGACGGCACCATTGCCTACGCCGAGAATCCGCCGAAGAAGTACCAGGACATCTACCCGCTGAACTTCGACAACGATGCCAAGGGCCTGTACGCAGAGGTTCTGCGTGTAGTGAAGTTTTGGGTCAAGCGTGGAGTCAAGGTCTTCCGCGTGGACAACCCCCACACCAAGCCGGGCAACTTCTGGGAATGGCTGATTGAAACCGTTCACGAAACCAACCCGGAGGTCATCTTCCTCGCCGAGGCCTTCACCGCCCCGGCCCGCCTCTACGGTCTGGCCAAGGCTGGCTTCACTCAGTCCTATATCTACTTCCCGTGGAAGACTACGAAGGAAGAGCTGACCGAATTCGGCGAGGAGATTACCCGCCATGCGGACATCGCTCGCCCATCCCTATGGGTTAATACCCCAGATATTCTGCATGACTTCCTGGTCAAGGGCGGCCGTGGCGCCTTCGCCATCCGCGCCGCGCTGGCTTCAACCCTATCTCCGCTGTGGGGCATGTACTCCGGCTTCGAGCTGTTTGAAAATGTCCCGGTCAAGGAGGGCTCCGAGGAGTACCTCGACAGCGAGAAGTACCAGCTCCGCAGCCGCGATTACGACCAGGCACTGGCGACCGGCAACTCGCTGGAACCGTTCATTGCCACGCTGAACAAGATTCGCCGGGAGCATCCGGCTCTGCAGCAGCTGCGCAACCTGCACTTCCACGACATCGACAATGACAACCTGCTGGCTTACTCGAAGCACGATCCGGTCACCGGCGATGCCATCCTCGTTGTTCTCAACCTCGATCCGTGGAATGCCCAGGAAGCTACCCTGCACCTCGACATGGATCGCATTGGGCTCCGCAACCATGACCGCATGGATGTCACTGACCTGATTACCGGCAACCAGTTCAACTGGGGCAAGGACAACTACGTCCGCCTGGCACCGTGGGAAAACGTCGCGCACATCATCAAGCTGCCGGAAATCGATGTCAAGCTCCGCCACAAGTTGGCTTGGCGCAACGTCCCCGACTACGAGGGCTAGAACCCTTGCTGGGAACTTTCGGGGTTAGTGGGCCGCTGACCTGACCACTGTCGCAACGATTCGTCGTTAGGCTGGCGGGTGAGTTAGCAGCCCGCTGTCCCCTACCTCCCTCTATTTCTTTAGAACTGAACTCAACAACTTCACATTCACCTACCTAGAAACGCTTCGGAAGGACCTTCCATGGGAGCCCACACAGATCCCCGCCTCGCAATTGATTCCAGCGATATGGATCGCCTGCGCTACTGCACCCATCACGATCCGCACAGCATCTACGGCGCACACGTCGTGGACGGTGACACGGTTATTCGCACGAGGGTCTTCGGCGCTCAGGCAGTTACTATCGTCAGCACTCGCGGCGAGTTTGAGGCGGAAAACCTGGGCGACGGTTTCTTTACCGCCCTCGTCCCAGGCGGTGATGACTTCGACTACCGCCTGCGCATTACGTGGGACTCCGGCGAAACCGTAGAGCGTGCCGACGGCTACCGTTTCCTCCCCACTATTGGCGCTGGCGACCTGCACCTAATCGGCGAGGGACGTCATGAGGACCTGTGGAAGGTTCTCGGAGCTCACCTTCGCAGTTACGACACCGAGTTGGGTACGGTCGAAGGCACCTCGTTTACGGTCTGGGCTCCGAACGCACGCGGCGTCGCCGTGGTCGGTGACTTCTGTATGTGGAACGGTGCGCAGTACCCAATGCGCTCTATGGGTGGCGCAGGTATCTGGGAACTGTTCATCCCGGGTGTGGGTGAGGGCGATGTCTACAAGTTCGCCATCACTACCCCGGAGGGACACCGCCGAGATAAGGCTGACCCGATGGCGCGTGCGGCTGAACTGCCACCGGCAACTGGGTCGATTGTTACGAGCTCCGACTACACCTGGGGTGACCAGGCGTGGATGGAAAAGCGTGCCAACACAGACTGGACCGAAGAGCCCATCTCTATCTACGAGGTCCACTTGGGTTCCTGGAAACAGGGCCTGAGCTACGAGGTTATGGCGGAGAAGCTGGTGCGCTACGTGGTCGACATGGGCTACACCCATGTGGAATTCATGCCAGTATCTGAGCACCCGTTCACCGGTTCCTGGGGTTATCAGGTTTCCGGCTACTACGCTCCGACCAGCCGCTACGGCACCCCAGATCAGTTCCGCGGTCTTGTTGATGCCTTCCACGCCGCTGGCATCGGTGTCATCATGGACTGGGTTCCGGGGCACTTCCCGAAGGACGAGTTCGCACTTGCCCGCTTCGACGGCACGGCTTGCTACGAGCACCCGGACTGGCGCCGCGGCGAGCAGCGCGACTGGGGCACCTACGTTTTCGACTTCGGCCGCAACGAGGTACGCAACTTCCTCTACGCCAACGCACTGTACTGGGCGGAAGAGTTCCACATCGACGGTCTGCGCGTCGACGCAGTGGCTTCCATGCTGTACCTGGACTACTCCCGCAATGAAGGCGAGTGGCTGCCGAACCAGTACGGTGGCCGTGAAAACCTCGATGCTGTTCAGTTCCTGCAGGAATTCAACGCCACTGTACACAAGCACAACCCGGGCTTCCTCACCGTGGCCGAAGAATCCACTTCTTGGCCGGGTGTGACCGCACCTACCGAACACGGTGGCTTGGGCTTCTCTATGAAGTGGAACATGGGCTGGATGAATGACACGCTGGAGTACTTCAGCAAGGAGCCGATTTACCGCTCCTACCACCACCATGAGCTCACCTTCGCTATGGTCTACGCCTACTCGGAAGAGTTCATTCTGCCGATTAGCCACGACGAGGTCGTGCACGGCAAGGGCTCGCTGTGGGAGCGCATGCCGGGCGGTGACTGGGATAAGGCCGCAGGCCTACGTACTTTCCTGACTTTCATGTGGGCGCACCCGGGCAAGCAGCTTCTATTCCAGGGTCAGGATCTTGGCCAGAACCACGAGTGGAACCATGATGAGTCCGTGGCTTGGGACAACCTCGAAGGTTGGGGCGGCGAATTCCACCGCGGCATTCAGCTACTGGTTAAGGACATCAACGCCATCTACAAAGAAAACCCGGCGTTCTACACCCAGGATGACCGCCCCGAGGGATTCCAGTGGATTAACGCGGATGATTCCACAAACAATGTCGTGTCCTTTGCCCGTTACGGCACAGATGGATCGGTCGTCGCCTGCGTCTATAACCTGTCGGGAACCACGCAGGAAATCTACAAGATTGGTGTACCGCGCGGTGGTCAATGGACGGAGATTTTGAACACAAATGCATCACGTTACGAGGGCTCCGGCTACGGTGAAAACGGCACTGTGACCGCGGTCGAGCACGGTTGGAACGGCCAGGCTCACTCGATTGATTTGGTGCTGCCAGCCAACACCGCCGTTTGGCTGAAGTGGCAGGGCTAATCCCGAATCCGCACGAATAGAAGACAATCGCATAGGAATTGCCCGTGTTGTACGGTTTTCAGTGACCTGAGTTCCGGCCTGAAAAACTGACACACGGGCAATTTTGTTTTGGGGAGCGGATCCAGGTCCTATCCTCGGAACGGATTGAACCAGTCAGGTTCCAAAGATTCGTTGTAATTCGCAGAATCTGAATCATCGGTGTACGCGGATCCATCCATGCTGTCGGTTCCGATGCGATCCGGAATGCCGTCGCCATCCTCATCCGCGCTCCACGTCGCAGCCTGCTTGGCAGTCAGTGGCTTTCCATCCTTACCAAGGCGATTGTAATCCGGCAGAAGCGGGGCGATTTGGGAACCCAGCTGGCCGAGCAGGCCGTCGGTAAGCTCATTGAGCGGCACCCCATCAAAGCGCGTCGTAATTGCGTAAGCGATGGGTCCGGCTGCGGTGTACAAAATACCGTGGTCGTTAACGCCCTCGGCAGTGTCACCGGTCTTCTGTACCGCGGATCCGACGTACATCACAAACTTCTGCGAACCACCGTAAGTGAGGTAGGTCAATGCAGTTTGTGCCGTGTCCTTGGTAATGAAGTTGTGCTTTGAGGTGCCATCGGCCACTTCCTGGAGACGTGCCATGAACAGCGCAGCCTGAGAGGGAGTAAACCAGGACCGATCACCGCTGGGATTAGGGATGTTGAACTTGTTGCCCAGGTGGTAGCGCTTGTCATCAACACCGGCTTCCTTGATGGTTTTGTTGACCTCGTCGAAACCACCGACAGCGTCAATCAACCCATTCGCCGCGGTGTTGTCCGAATACCGCATCACGTACTGCAACAGCCCGTCGAGTGTGTATTGACCAGGACCAATCACGCTTCCGCCAACACCGTTGTCCCAATCGACCGTCACCGTCTTGTCTAGCTCATCGCCAAATTTCTTCAGCGCAGTAACCACCAACGGAGCCTTAATGGTCGATGCGGAGTACTCCTTCGTGTCCTCGCCTACCGACGCCGTGAGCCCCTTGTACGGACCATCAATGACGCGCAAATAGGCGCCCAATTCAATGCCATAGTTGTCGGAGAAATTCTTAGCCGCGGTATCGAGGGCGTCCTGGGCATCAGACCACGCGACTTCCTCGGAAGCATCCCAACCGTTATCTGGAGCTTTTGGCTTTGCGGCAGCAGAGGTGGCCTTGGCCCCGGTGGCGTTTGAGCCATCGATGGTGCACCCCACCAACAGAGTCGAGGCCGAAAGCGCAACAAGGACCGAGGCGGAAGTAGCGCGAAGGGCTTTGGGGCGAAGTCGCATGCAAAACTCCTGGCTGCAGAAAAGTGAAGACCAAAGGCACCGAGCGCAGTATGAACTGTCTGAGGTGAACAGGCGGATGAAAGGCAGTGGTAACTGCTGTAAACCACTATGAACTGTTGGAAGATTACCACCTTCCGAAAAATCTCGTTGCACTGGGGCGCAACTTTTGTGCAACAATGGCTTAAATATAGACATGATTTAAAAAGTCAATGTCCAACGGTGCACCCAGGCAGTTGAGCTGCACATTTGATGCTTAATGCTTCAACGATGCCTCGTTCGAGGCCGCTGCTAGAAGTAGCACACGGCACCGAAAATCGGAGGAAGTGAATCGCAATGGAGGAAAAGGTACATCGCTTGATGGACCGCATGCAGATTCGCCATGCCCATATGCGCAACACCTGGTACGGACCGGTGCTCTCCCCAGTTCTTCTCGTCGCAGGCTTCGCACTGCTCATTGTTGGCATTATCATTTTGCCAACTCCTGCCCCCGGATGGCTCTGCATCTTTGTTGCACTGGGAATTCTCTCGTTGGTGCACCCACCGACACGTCGCCTGAACATCTGGTTGGCAGCAAAATTGGACGCCTTTTACGCCTGGTATGCGCAGCGCCATGTGGCAATGAAAGCAACGCTTTTCCTGTTGCTGATGGCGTTTATGGCCGCTGTAATGGGCAGCGTCTACTACTTCATGGCTCCGGATGCCTGGCCGTACACCGATGCTTCTAGCTAGGAGCCTGTGCTTTCAAGGCTCCTAGTAAAGTGCTCCTAGTACAGTGCGCTAGCCATCCTCCGGCGCGCATCCAATGCCACTGGATCTGTGGTATCGAATAGCACAAGCAGCTCTAGTAGACGCGACTTGATGGCCTCACGGTCATCGCCAAACACCTGCGGGAGCAACTTCAACAAACGATCGAGCGCCTTCGCTGGGTCGTCGACAAGCATCGTGACATCCGCGGCATCGAGGGCGAGCGCGACGTCCTTCGGCGCTGCGTCGGCTTTTGCAATTGGATCTGCACTGCGATCAATTTTGGCAGCGCGGGCGAAGAAGGACACATTCGCGTGAGCGCGCTTCAGCCCCTGATTTGCGGGCTCGGACTGCAGCATAGCGTCATACAGCTCCAACGCCCCGTCGAAATTGCCCTCCTCGAGCAACTCTTCAGCCTGCTCCAAACGCGGGTCATCGGTGGGTACGGGATTGCCGAAGAAGTCAGTCGGCTCGGGAGCCTCCGGCTCGCTGCCCTCCCCAGCCATACGAGTTCCCGCCGGCAACCCCTTGAGACGCCCCCGAGTGGCCTCCATAACCTGCGTCAGCCACTGCTCCAGCCAATCCCTGGTTTTCTCGCCTACAAACATGCCAATGGGACTGCCCATAGCCACGGCCGTGACTGTCGGCACTGCCTGCACGCCGAATGCCTGGGCCAGCTGCGGATGCTCCTCAGCATCTGCCCACGCCAGAATCCAGTTCAAATTGGCCTCACGGGCCATGCCTTCTAGCTCAGCTCGAAGACGCAGCGAATCAGCTGCTCCCGCCATGCCGATTAAGACAATTACCGGTACCTGCTCCGAGCGCAGGACGACTTCTGCCTCAAGGATCTGCGGGGCAATCTCAACCACAGGAGGAAGCCCGTCTCCCTGATCACTGGTTGCCCGCTCGATCTCCTCTCGGCGCTTACGTTCGGCTTCGGCGCGCTGGTGGAGCTGCTCCAAATCAACCGTACCGGGAGGTGGTGGCGGGGTCGAGCACTCGCGGTGACCGTGTGCTCCATGCGAGTGACCATGCGAATGGCCATGTGCGTGACCATGTCCAGCTGGCATCGTAAAAGGGTTCCTCTCCAGTGTCGTCGTAAAGCCTATGTAAAAACCTATGTAGAGCCTACGTGTCCAAGCCGAACAAGAGACTAGTCGGTAGCTTTTAGCGCATCCTCCACCGCATCGACTTTCGCACGCAGCTGCCCGGTGTACCCATTGCGAATGTCCGCTTTGATGACGAGAGAAGTGCGCGGACTGACACGGCTGACTGCTTCCGTGGCTCGCTTAACCACGTCCATCACCTCATCCCACTCGCCTTCAACAAGGGTGAACATGGCATTAGTTTCGTTGGGCAGGCCAGATTCGCGCACAACACGTACGGCTTCAGCAACGGCCTCAGCCATTCCCTGCTCAGGATCGGAGAAAGTGGGGGCAACAGAAAATGCGACAATCATGGCGCCGATAATAGCGAGTACTCTGGAAACTATGAGTGAGACACAGATTCCCATTCCCCATAAGTATGTAGTCGCTGTTGATCACGTCGGCGTCGCAGTTCCAGATTTTGATGCCGCTATTGAGTGGTACCGCGCAAACCTGGGGTTCATCAACTACCACGATGAGGTCAATGAAGAGCAGGGCGTCCACGAGGCCATGGTCGGCCCGGCCGACAAGGTTGAAGGTGGCACTCTGGTTCAGATTCTCGCGCCGCTGAATGACCAGTCCACCATTGCAAAGTACCTGGACAAGAAGGGGCCGGGAATCCAGCAGTACGCAGTTCGCGTCACTGATCTGGAGGCTCTGATGGCACATCTGAAGGAGCAGGGCACCCGCGTGCTCTACCCGGAGCCGAAGATTGGCACCGCAGGTTCGCGCATCAACTTCATCCACCCGAAGGATGCCGGTGGCGTCCTGCTGGAGCTCGTTGAGCCGGCAAAGTAAATCTATCCCCAGCGGCGCGTGATAGTGCGGTGAGCTCTGTTGCGCCAGCAGTTAGTGTGCCAATGGCGCCGGTCATCGGCGCCTGCACCATAATCCTGTGGCCATGCCACGATGTGCGAGGTCCCAGGCATGATTTCCTGGTCGCACCCCGGACAGCGATAAACCTTATTGGACTGGCCAGCGCTGATGTTACGCACCGCAAAGTCCACGTCCTGCCAACCGGCAGGCCCGGATTCAGTGCGGGTGTTTTGAAAAGAACTGCCAAATGCGGGCAGGCTGCCGCGATTCTGGCCTTGGTTATTACGCCTGCCGCGTTGATTACCCCGTTGATTGCCGCGTCGCTTGTGGTTTCGCCTAGGCATGGCTAAAACAACCGCAATTCGTTGGACTCCAGGCCACGCAGCGCGTCGTAATCCACGGTCACACAGCGAATACCACGGTCCTCTGCCAGAGTCTTGGCCTGTGGCTTAATCTCCTGGGCAGCAAAAATCCCCTCCACCGGTGCCAGCAGCTCATCGCGGTTCAGCATCTCCAAGTAACGGGTTAGCTGCTCAACACCATCGATACCGCCCCGACGCTTAACCTCTACTGCGACAGTGGCTCCGTTTTCATCGCGGCCAAGCAAATCCACTGGCCCAATCGGGGTTGGGTATTCGCGCCGAATCAGGGTGTAGCCCTCGCCAAAAGTTGTGAACTGATCTGCAAGCAGCTCCTGTAGATGCGCTTCTACACCATCCTTCTCCAGGCCGGGATCCTCTCCCAGCTCGTAGATGCTATCGGCTAACACCTTGCCGATAGTGATACGAAGCTGCTCGCCTTTCTTGTTCTCAACGACCCAGAGCTTTTCACCAGTGTCCTCACCCGACTCGTCGAGAATATCCTTCTCCGTCAGCGTGCACGGCGGTGTCATCCAGTTCAGGGGCTTATATGCACGGTCGTCGGCATGCACAGAGACAGACCCATCAGCTTTCACCAACAGCAAGCGCGGGGCATGAGGCAGATGGGCATTCAAGCGACCGACATAGTCGACGGTGCATTCAGCAATCACAAGGCGCATTCCCCTACCCTAACGTGACTGCCGCGCGGGAGAAAACAATACCCGCTAGAGGCTTCGCAATAACCTGCCGTCGCAGCCTAGTACTGACTTCCCCGACCACGGTTATAAGCCGAACGAAAACGTCGCTCAATATCTGTAGGGAACTCACGAGTCTGGCGTGACGACGGCTTCGACTCCACCCACGCCACCAGCGCGGTGTCCGAGGACGAGTCCACGGCAAACTCCCATTCGGTATTTTTCCCCGATTTAACCCTGACTACCCGAAGCCCAGGCGCGAAAAAACCCGCCTCAATGTCAGTCGGATTTCGGCGATCCACAATAGTGACATCGTGACGGGCAAATTCGGCATCACAGCCAGGACGCAGCGAACGTAGCTTGTACATCTTCAACGTCGACTCTGAATAAACCATGACCCCATGGCGCCAGTGACTGCCATCACCGGCAGGAAGACGACGAGCGATAACAGGGGTACCTTTTGCATGCAGGCTAGCAAAACGCCACAGGGCAAGCGCCCCGCCGACGATTAAGATCGCACCGATAATCATGAACATGATTGACATCATGGTTACGCTTGAAAGCACTGTCTGCCAGCCTCGCATCCGGGTGAATAGACGACGAACCTTGGTCCAAAAGCGCATTAGAGGCTTTTTACAAACCCTACCCGATTGTTGCACGTACATGAAAAATAACTAAGAAAAACGGGGCGGGGAGCTTGCAAGATTTCTCTTGCAAGCTCCCCGCCCCGTTTAAAGAAGCAGGAAGAATACGGTCGTGCGACCGGATGTTCAGGCGAACAGACTACTTGGTGGAAGCGCGACGAGCCGCGCGGACCTCCGACTCAGCCTGTGCCTTTACTGCAGGGTCATCCGAAGTCAGGTTGGACTCGGCCTCGGAGAGGTTAACCTCGTCAGCCCAGATTGCCTTATCCGCGAGGATCGAAACCTTCGAGGTAGACACGGAAATGAACCCACCCTGTACCGAAGCGACAAGAACCTTGCCGTCTGCGGTCTTGATGGTCACCGTACCGTTGTTGACCAGCTGGCCAAGCAACGGCTGGTGTCCGGGCAGCACGCCGATCTCACCCTCGGTGGTCTGAGCAGAGACCAAAGTGGCCTTGCCCTTCCAGAGCGGTCGCTCAACAGCAACCAGTTCAGCGGTGATTTCAGCCATGAGGATGCCCCTTACTTCTTCTGCATTTCAGCGTACTTCTTCTCGACATCGTCGAGGCCACCCAGGCCGTCGAAGGCCATCTCCGGGTAGTTGTCGAAGTCGCCCTTGCAGATGCGGTCGAAGGCAACAATGGTGTCCTTCAGCGGGACGTACGAACCAGGCAGACCCGTGAACTTCTCAGCAACGAAGAAGTTCTGACCCAAGAATCGCTGGATACGACGTGCACGCTGCACGGTCACCTTGTCCTCCTCAGACAGCTCGTCCATACCGAGGATGGCGATGATGTCCTGGAGTTCCTTGTTCTTCTGCAGGATGTTAATAACCTGCTGGGCAACGCGGTAGTGCTCCTCGCCGACGATCGACGGCTCGAGGATACGAGAAGTCGAAGTCAGCGGGTTCACTGCCGGGTAAATACCCTTCGATGCAATCGAGCGGTCGAGCTCGGTGGTTGCATCGAGGTGGGCGAAGGTCGTTGCCGGAGCCGGGTCGGTGTAGTCATCGGCAGGCACGTAGACGGCCTGCAGAGAGGTAATCGAACGGCCCTTGGTGGACGTAATGCGCTCCTGCAGAACACCCATCTCGTCAGCCAGGGTCGGCTGGTAACCCACGGCGGAAGGCATACGACCCAGCAGGGTCGAAACCTCAGAACCGGCCTGGGTGAAACGGAAGATGTTGTCAATGAAGAGCAGCACGTCCTGGTGCTGAACATCGCGGAAGTACTCTGCCATGGTCAGACCCGACAGCGCGACGCGCATACGGACTCCCGGAGGCTCGTCCATCTGACCGAAGACGAGGGCGGTGTCCTGGAGAACGCCCATCTCTTCCATTTCCAGGAAGAGGTCGGTGCCCTCACGGGTACGCTCACCAACACCGGCGAAGACCGAAGTACCGGAGAACTCGCGTGCAATACGCGTAATCATCTCCTGAATCAGAACGGTCTTACCGACACCGGCACCACCGAACAGACCAATTTTGCCGCCCTTAACGTACGGGGTCAGCAGGTCGATGACCTTAATACCGGTTTCGAGAATCTCGGTCTTACCCTCGAGCTGGTCGAAGGCCGGCGGCTCACGGTGGATGCCCCACTGCTCACCATCGCGACCCAGACCCGGCTCATCCAGGCAGTCGCCCATTGCGTTAAAGACGTGACCCTTGACGACGTCACCAACCGGAACCGAAATCGGCTTACCGGTGTCCTTGACCTCTGCACCGCGGACCAGGCCGTCGGTCGGAGCCATAGCAATGGTACGAACCATGTTGTCACCGAGGTGCTGTGCAGTCTCGAGGACAATGGTCTTGGCGACCGAAGGAAGGGAAACTTCCACGGTCAGCGCGTTGTAAAGTGCCGGCAGTTCGTTACGCGGGAACTCCACGTCGACGACGGCACCGATGACACGCACAACACGGCCCACAGCCGTGGTGGTGTTCTGCTCACTTAGAGCTGTGCTCATATCTAGTCACTTTCTCCGCTGTCGTCGAGCGCACCGGCGCCACCGACGATTTCTGTGATTTCCTGGGTAATCTGTGCCTGACGTGCCTGGTTAGCAACACGCGAGAGGTCCTTGACCAGCTCGGTAGCGTTGTCCGTCGCAGACTTCATAGCGTTACGACGGGCAGCGGACTCAGAGGCAGCGGCCTCGAGCATCACTGCGAACAGGGTGCGGGACACGTACTGCGGCAGAAGCTCTGCCAACAGGGTGTCTGCATCAGGCTCGAATTCGTAGTCCGGCTTGAGGTCATCCGACCCATCGGTCAGCATGTCCTCGCCCTGAGCGATCTCGACGTCCTCGTACACTGGCTCGATTGGGAGCATCTTGTGTGCACGCGGAATCTGAGAAAGCATGGACACGAATTCCGTGTAGACAACGTGGACTTGGTCAAAGCCCTGAACGGCCTCGCCGTTGGTGCCACGCAGGCCTTCGCGGTACTTGGCAGTGCCCTCGGCCGTAGCGTTGAAACCATCAATGAGGTGACGACGCACGTCGTGGGTTGCGGCGTAGTCCGGATCCTGGGAGAAGCCCTCCCACGTACCGGCGAGCTCGACACCACGGAAGTCGTAGTAGTCGGTGCCCTTACGGCCAGTCACGTAGAGAACGACCTCATGTCCCTGCTCTTCCAGAGCGGTACGCAGCTCTGCAGCTTTCTTCAGGACGTTGTGGTTGTAGCCGCCACACATGCCGCGGTCACTGGTGACAACCAGGACTGCAACACGCTGGTTACCCTCACGCTCTACGAGCATCGGGTGATCCAACGACGAAGCCGATGCGAGACGTCCGATGACCTTCTCGATTTCGTCGGCGTACGGCTGGGAGTCTGCCACGCGACGCTGCGCCTTGGTAATGCGCGAGGTTGCGATAAGCTCCTGGGCCTTGGTGATCTTCTTGGTCGAGTTCACCGACTTGATTCGGGCTCGAAGTTCACGAAGATTCGCCATGTCCTATTCCCTCCCTTCAATTGTGAAAACGGTCATTGAGTAGCTCAACCTGCCTAGTTCTGGGCAGTCTTGCGGGAGACCGTAATCTGCTGCTTCTTGAGCTCGCCCTCATCGAGTGCCTCGACCGGGGCCTCGGAAGCCAGCGGTGCGCCCTCAGAAGTCTGGAAGGACTTCTTGAAGTTAGCGGTAGCGGACTTCAGAGCAGCCTTGGATTCGTCAGAGAGGGCGACGCCGCCGTCAATCTGCTCGAAGACTGCAGGCTGAGTGTCCTGCAGGTGCTCAAGCAGCTCGGCCTCGAAGCGACGGACATCCTCAACCGGGACATCGTCGAATTCGCCCTCACCAGCGAGGTAGATGGAGGTCATCTGGTACTCGACCGGCTGCGGGTGGTTTTCCTTCTGCTTCAGCAGCTCAACCAGACGCTGACCGCGCTCCAGCTGACGCTTGGAGGCATCGTCCAGGTCGGAAGCGAACATTGCGAATGCTTCCAGGTCGCGGTAGGACGCGAGGTCCAGACGCAGGTTACCGGAAACCTTCTTCATGCCCTTGGTCTGTGCGGCACCACCAACACGGGAAACCGACACACCGACGTTAATAGCCGGTCGGACACCCTGGTTGAACAGGTCGGACTCGAGGAAGACCTGGCCGTCAGTAATGGAAATGACGTTGGTCGGAATGAAGGCCGACACGTCGTTTGCCTTGGTCTCGATGATCGGCAGTGCGGTCAGCGAGCCTGCGCCCATGTCGTCGGAGAGCTTCGCAGCACGCTCCAGCAGACGGGAGTGGAGGTAGAAGACGTCACCCGGGTAAGCTTCGCGTCCCGGCGGGCGACGCAGCAGCAGCGAGATGGCACGGTAGGCCTCTGCCTGCTTAGTCAAATCATCGTAGATGACCAAGACGTGCTTGCCCTGGTACATCCAGTGCTGACCCAGTGCGGCGCCTGCGAATGGTGCAAGCCACTTGAAGCCTGCGGCATCCGACGCCGGGGCAGCAACGATGGTCGTGTACTCGAGTGCGCCCTGCTCCTCGAGGGTCTGGCGCACACCAGCAATAGTGGAGCCCTTCTGACCGATAGCAACGTAGATGCATCGCACCTGCTTGCTCGGGTCACCGGACTCCCAGTTAGCCTTCTGGTTCAAAATGGTGTCCAGGCAGACCGCAGTCTTACCGGTCTTACGGTCACCAATGATCAGCTGACGCTGACCACGACCAATTGGGGTCATTGCGTCGATGGCCTTAATACCAGTAGCCATCGGCTCTTCAACCGGCTGACGCTGCAGCACGGTCGGTGCCTGCAGCTCGAGGACGCGGTCCTCTTCAGCCTCAATGTCGCCCAGGCCGTCAATCGGCTGGCCCAGGGGGTTAATTACGCGACCGAGGAACTTGTCCCCGACCGGAATCGAAAGGACGTCACCCGTCCGCTTTACCTCGTCACCCTCTTTAAGCGACTCGAAGTTACCCAGCACCACAACGCCGACCTTGTCGGTGTCGAGGTTCTGAGCGACGCCAATAACGCCGCCCGGGAACTCCAGAAGCTCATTCGTCATGACCGACGGCATTCCCGAAACCTGGGCGATACCATCAGCTGCACTGATAACAACGCCAACCTCCTCGCGGGAGGCCTCCGGGGAGTAGCTCGAGGTGTAGTTCGCAATCGCGCTACGGATCTCGTCGGAGGAGATCGTCAGCTCCGCCATGTTCTTCCTGCTCTCGGTAATATTCTTCCAGTGATTAATCGTCTAAACCATCCGTCAGCCGAGGCCGACGCGCAGCTTCTCAAGCTTTGTTGAAAGGCTACCGTCGATGACCTCGTCGCCAACCCGGATGACCAGTCCACCGAGAATCGACTTATCGATCACGGTGTGGATGGACATCGCCTTGCCGTAGACTCGGCCGAGCTTGTCCGCCAGTGCTCGCTCTTGCTCGTCAGAGACGGCCGTGGCACTGGTCACGCGAGCGACGACGTGGTTCCGCAGGCCGGCGGCTAGCCGGGACAGGGAGTCAATGTCGTCCGCGGGGCGCTTGGATGGGCGACCAACAGCCTGCAGTGCCAGGGTCTCAGTCACAGAAGTGACCTTGCCGTACAGCACAGAGGCGAGGAGCCCACGCTTGGCTTCGGGGGTTGCGGCCTTGTCGGCCAGCAGCTGTTCAAGCTGCGACTGCTCAGCCAGGATGTGTCCCAGTTGGAACAGCTCAGACTCAACAGTCTCAAGCTGTCCTTGGCCTTCGGCAGAGCGAAGGAGGGCGCGACGGCCCAGCTCTACCAAACCCTCACGCATTTCACGCGGGGTGGACCATACCTGCGCGGCAGCATCCACGACGAGGTTAAGAGTCGTCTCAGATACCTTGCCCGCGAACAGGCTCCGGACAAGGCCGGAACGCTGTTCCGCAGTCGCCGAGGTGTCGGCGACAGCGACACGCAGGCCGCGGTCGGAGTCCAGGACCTCGACGATGTCGAAAAGCTCGGAACCAGTCTGAGCAGCCTGAGCAACAGCGACATTGTCGCCACCGATAGCGGCGTCCAGTCGCTGGCTAAGAGCTGCCAGGGATTCGCGGCTTGCTGCGTGCATGTCGCCTACTTTCCGGCCGGGGCCACGGTGTCAAGGTTGGACAAGAAGTTATCAATCGTCGACGAGTTACGAACGTCGTCGGAAAGCTGTTCGCCCAGAAGGCGCTCAGCCAGATTGATGGAGTTCTGGCCCATTTCCTTGCGCAGCTCTGCGACTACCTGCTCACGCTGGGCAGCGAGCTGCTTTTCACCGGACTCGATGATTCGTGCGCTCTCGTCATTGGCCTTGGTCGTAGCGTCTGCAATGATGCGCTGACCCTGTGCACGGGCTTCGTCGCGAATCTTTGCTGCTTCAGTACGGGCCTCTGCGAGCTGACTGTTGTACTTTTCCAGAGCGGCCTTAGCCTCGGCCTGTGCAGCCTCAGCGCGTTCAATACCGCCCTCAATCCGGTCCTCCCGCTCGGTCAGGACCTCCTGGAACTTCGGAAGAACGAGCTTCCAGAAGAGAACCAGGATAACTACCAGCGGGACAACGGACCAGACGATGTCATATGTCTTTGGCAGCAGCGGGTTGATGGACTCTCCCATCGGGAGGTCACCCGCAGCAAGCAAAAAGGTGAAATCTGTCATGGTTTACGTGTTCTCCGCTTGAGGTCCGGACTTAAACAAAAACGAAGCCTGCGACCAGGCCGATCAGGGCGAGGGCCTCAGTGAAGGCGATACCCAGGAACATGGTGGTACGCAGCTGGCCGGCCATCTCTGGCTGGCGTGCCATACCCTCAACGGTCTTGCCGGCGACGATACCGATACCGAGGCCCGGGCCCAGGGTGGACAGACCGTAACCGATGGTCTTCAGGCCAGCGTTGGTGTCTACAGCCTGAGCAGAGTCCGCTGCGGAGAGGATGACGTCGTTCATTATGAACCGTTCCCTTTCTTAAAGGATGGCCCCGGATTAAAGATTGTTCTAGGTACGACCGGGGCTTTGTGGGTCAAGTGGGTCTTGCTATTAAATTGGCGAGGCCTTGTTGCCGAATGTGCGGCCTCATTAGTTATGGGTTAGTGCTCGTCTGCGTGCAGCGACAGTTCGATGTAGACGGCGCTCAGCAGGGCAAAGATGTATGCCTGCAGGAAAATCACCAGCATCTCGAACAGCGTGAATGCTACCGCAGCGACAAGGGTCAACCCGGACAGGGCGGTCCAACCATTCAGCTGCCAGAAGAAGAAGTTCGTGGCACCGAAAAGCAGGACTAGAACCATGTGGCCCGCCAGCATGTTGGCCATCAGACGGATGGTCAGCGTAACTGGGCGGAGAACGAAGTTGGAGAAAATCTCGATTGGCACCACGATGAGGTGGAGTACCGGTGGCAAGTTCGGAATAACGACTGCCGACTTCACAAACTTGAAGAAACCCATCTTCTTCGAGCCCGCGTAAATGAAGGCAACGTATGCGAACAGGGCCAGAACCAGTGGCATACCGATTCGGGCGTTCGGCGAAATATTGAGGCCAGGAATAATAGCCGCAATATTCATCGAGATAACAAGGAAGAAGATGGTGGCCAGAACCGGAAGGAAACGACGCCCCTCCTTCTTACCCAGAATCTCCTCCGCGATGTGGATGCGGACGAAGTCCAGCATCAACTCCGCAACGTTCTGCAGACCAGTCGGCACGAGCTTCGGACGACGCATAGCGACGACGAAGAACACGGCGACGATCACGGCCATCAAAAGACGAACAACCATCAGGCGGTCCATGGCGTACCAGTCGCCACTGCCACCTAGGATGAAGCGATATTGGTCGATTTTCTCGCCAAGTTCACCCATTTGTTCGCCAAGTTCACCCGGGAAATACTCCTCCTGCAAGTTGGGTGAGTGAAACTCACCCCGCATCTCGGCAAGTGTTGTAACGCTCAGCGTTCTCTCCCGTGATTGGGCCGCTAGAACTATTGTCAAGCGGTGCGAAGGACGTCATTTAACGTGTCGCGCCGCGGATTCCATTCGCTCATCAGCACGGCGCTCACGGGGACCGTACCTGTGGAAATGATAGTTATTTCGATACAGGCCGTCTTACCCGAAACTCAGGATAACAGTTCTGACTCATTTTCCCCACCCGGTACACCCCCGCGTTTCCGACCCCGAAACCAACAAAGAGGCCGACGCCCCCTGTGGGTTTCGGCCTCTATTTGTGGCATCTTCTGCACAAACTCGTCAATATGCTTATTACCTGCGGTTTTAGAAGCGCATTACAGCCTCTCAGCAGGTCAACAAGTTATTAACGAGCTATTCGTCCTTCATTGGTTGCACATAAGTGAGGTTAGATTGCGACATTCCCCACACTTCTGCGCCCAGCGTCACCATCAGCGTAAGTACAACAGTGACGAAGAAAGTCATGTTGTCATAAAACTCAAGATTTCTAATAACGACCAAGACACCAATTAGTACGACAATCTTCAACAGCCAGCCCCCCAGCACAACAGCGAGCGTGACAGACGGGGAAGTTCGAGCAGTAAAGAGGATGCCTAGAACGGTAAGCAATACGAAGGTTCCGCTAATGCCCGCGCCAAGGAGTACGCCCCAAACGCCGGGCATACCGTTTTTTCCACCCCAGACCAGCAGCGAAAGCACGGTAATCACAGCGAGCGCAATTGCGCCCGAGCGAGCAGCAGCCAGCAGCGGTCGCCGCGAATCGTCGTATTTAGACTCGGGCTCCGGAGTTGTTTTTTCAGTCACGGTCGAAGATTGTACCTTCTGCGTCCACGTCGACGTCTCATAACCTGCCGGCTACCACTTCCCCTTCTGGGACGCGCTCCGCTCGAACGGTCGTCGGCAAGCGCATTGCGACGGCGGAGGGTGAAGATAACCGCGACAATGAGCAGGAACCCGAAGGTGAGAGCAACGAATTCGAAGGGGAAAACAGTGGTGGCAACGGCGGCGTACGCGACGACCGACACCCATAGGTAGAGCACCAATACCACGCGGCGATGACTGTGCCCCATCGACAGGAGGCGGTGGTGAATATGCATTTTGTCCGGCGAGAAGGGTGACTTGCCCTGGCTGACGCGGCGAACGACAGCAAGCAGCAAGTCGAGCATTGGCACGCTAATTGCGGCGATGACGACCACAATCGGTGAGATCAGAGCGATGACGTCGGCAGTGCCGTACATGGAGGGCGCGATGCGTCCCGACGCCGACACCGATGCAGCTGCGAGAAGCAGGCCAATCATCATGGCGCCGGAATCACCCATGAAAATGCGTGCGGGCTCGAAGTTGTGTGGCAAGAAGCCCAGGCAAGCGCCAAGGAGACACGCGGAAATCATCGCGGGTGGATAGGCAGAGACAGTGCCACCTTGGTCGTGAAGCATGACCATCGAATAGACAAGGATTGCCGCCGCGGCAATCATGCCGAGTCCCGCCGCGAGACCATCGATGCCGTCTACGAAGTTGAAGGCGTTAATCAGCGCCACAGTAAAGAGAACAGTCAAGACTGTGGACATGATTGGGTCGAGAATAAGCGTGGCACCGCCACTAAATGGGATATAGAGCAAATACCAGTTGACACCCATAAATGACATCAAAAGTGCCGCCGCAACCTGCCCTATAAGTTTAGTGATGGCATCTAGGTCAAAGAGATCATCCCAAATACCGACAATCAGCAATAGCGACGCAGCCGCCACAACTGCCCTCATATCTGGAGTCATGGGCGGAAAACCACGGGTGAGAGCCGGCATCACCGAGGCAAGGGCGATAGCTGCGACCACCCCGGAGTACATCGCCACGCCTCCGAGCCTGGGCTTCGGAATATCGTGGACATCGCGCGTGCGGGGCGCATCCAACCAGCCCGAGCGAACCAGCACATAACGCACTACTCCAGTGAGCAAATAACTGACAGCAGCGGAAACTAAAACGAGCATGGCGAGCTCGCGGATGGGCACACCTGCCCCACCCGACTGGGCTGCCAATAAGCTCATGTCCACCACTAGGTACTACTCACCCACACAATCGCTGCAGATACTAAACAGGAAAGACTTTAGGTAGCCAAGATTACTGCCCCAGCAGTCGCTCGGGCGTCGTACTCAAAACCTCAGCAACCGCCGCTGCTGACACAGCGCCTTCGCGCAGGATCCGCGGCACCGGAGTCGAGATATCGACAATCGTCGATGGGGTGCCAATCGTGGCTTCGCCGCCATCGACGTAGACAGCCGCTTCCCCACCGAGCATCTGCTTGGCACGTACGGCATTGGTGGCCGGCGCCTGGCCGGAAATGTTCGCACTGGACACGGCCATCGGACCAGTTCGACGCAGAATCTCAATGGCGATTGGGTGCAGTGGCATGCGCAGCATGACCGTACCCGCGGTATCACCAAGGTTCCACGGCAAACTCGGCGCCTGGTTCACAACCAGTGACAGTCCGCCCGGCCAGAAAGCCTCCACGAGTGTGCGAGCAGCTGGTGAGTATTCGCGGACGAGCCCCTCAATCGTGCTCCAGGAACCCACCAGCACCGGCACCGGCATATCTGGGCCGCGGTGTTTAGCACGCAGCAAGGAAGCAACGGCCTGGTTATCAAAGGCATCGCAGCCAAGGCCGTAGACGGTATCGGTAGGCATTACGACCAGCCGTCCTGCCTTCACAGCATCTACTGCTGCTGCAATTGCGCGTTCGCGGTTTTCATCTGTGCTGCAGTCCATAATCCTGCTCATCAGATTTTTGCTCCTGCTTCAAAGTTTGCTTTTAAGATCAATTCTTGCGTCCCACCGTAAAACGATCACGGCCTGCAAAGTCACGGCGGACCTCTACATCAGCGTAATCCCAGGTGTCCTTCAGCAGTGAACTGACATCACTGCCCGAAGAGTCATCGTGCTCAATGCCGATGACTCCACCCGGCCGCACCAGCGCATCCACTAGGTTCATCATAGGACGAATGACATCTAGCCCATCGTCGCCGCCAAAGACCGCAGAGTGTGGATCAGCTCTCACCTCGGGGTCAACTTCCGTGTCTTCGGGCACATATGGAGGGTTGGACACAACAATGTCGGTCTCGCCTACCCAATCTGCGAGCTCACCGCCATCATCAATCAACTGAATATCCGTGACATCGCCAGCAACTAGGCGCACACGCCCATTGCCATACGTCTCGATGTTCTTCGCAGCCCACGCCCGTGCTCGCTCAGAGAGCTCTACAGCCACCACGTCCGCTTCGGGTACGGCGTCGGCAATCGCCAACGCCAGCGCCCCAGATCCGGTACACAGGTCAACGATTTTCGGCTTGACGACGCCACTTGCGACCAGTTCACGGGCTCGATCGATTGCCCACTGCGCAAGCAGTTCCGTCTCTGGCCGGGGCACAAAAACACCAGGCCCAACCTGTAGTTCCAGGCTCATCATCGGTGCTGTACCGAGGATGTGCTGCAGTGGCTCACGAGCCACTCTACGGGCCAGCATCTCTGCCAAATTCTTGCGACCGGCCTCATCGGTGTACGGTTCGTCTCCGCGAAAGATGACGTCTGCCGGTCCCGCATTGACTGCGGCTGCAAATAGCGCCCGTGCGTCGGCATCCGGAGAAGCCAGCGCCGCGTCGTCAAGCGTGCGACGCGCATAGCGAAACAGCTCGCCGAGAGTACGGACGGAATCCGGTAACGTCGGCGAGCTATTTTCTGCGGGCGTGGGACTACTCGGCTTCAAGACGTTCAGCGCGCTCCGCGTCGTGGAGGGCCTTGAGCAGGTCATCCATGTCGCCACCCAGCACCGAGTCCAGGTTGTGAGCCTTGTATCCGATGCGGTGATCGGAAACGCGGTTCTCAGGGAAGTTGTATGTGCGGATGCGCTCGGAGCGATCCATGTTGCGTACCTGAGACTTACGCTGGTCAGAGGCGGCCTCGGCGATCTCCTCTTCCTTCATCTGCTGCAGTCGAGCAGCAAGGACCTGCATAGCGCGGGCCTTGTTCTGAATCTGCGAGCGTTCCTTCTGACAGGTAACAACGAGACCAGTCGGCAGGTGCGTCAGGCGAACGGCGGAGTCAGTGGTGTTAACACCCTGACCGCCCTTACCGGAGGAACGGTAGACGTCGACGCGCAGATCCTTTTCGTCGATCTGGATGTCCTCGACCTCATCGGGCTCCGGGTAGACCAGCACACCAGCGGCGGACGTCTGAATACGACCCTGCGATTCGGTGACCGGCACGCGCTGCACGCGGTGAACGCCACCTTCGAACTTGAACACGCTCCACGCACCGTCGCGGGACGGAGTCTTGGCTCGGATGGACATAGTCATGTCCTTCACGCCGCCGAGATCCGACTCGGACAGGCCGAGGATTTCGGTGGTAAAGCCGTGCTTTTCGGCGTAGCGCTGGTACATGCGAGCAAGCTCACCTGCGAAGAGGGCCGCTTCCTCACCGCCGGCACCAGACTTAATCTCCATAACGATGTCATCGCTGTCGTGCGGATCGCGCGGAGCCAGCAGGTCAGCGAGCTTCTCCTCAAGTTCCTCCGACTCAGCGGCGAGACGCTCAGCCTCAGCTGCAAACTCGGAGTCCTCGTAAGCCATCTCGCGCGCTGCCTCCAGGTCATCCTGGACTTCAGTCAGCTTCTTGTGAGTCTGAATGACCGGCTGCAACTCATTGAAGCGCTTGCCGACTTTACGGGCAGCCTTCGGGTCGTTGTGCAGTTCGGGATCAGCCAGCTGAGCCTCGAGCCCGTGGTATTCAGAGAGGATGTCGTCAACTGCGGAAACCTGATTAGCCATTGAATATTCCTTCAAATTGTGATGGGTGAAATGCTGGTCAGTGCTGTGGTTTTTTGGGAAAGCGCGGCGCTGTGTCACCGGCACCGCCCCCTCTTTTGGCTAACCCCAGCTAAAGCATGTCGTCCACATCAACGTCGGCGGCCATTGGTGCAGAAGAAGCCACCTGCATCAGGAATTCCTTGTTATTTCGGGTCTTCTTCAGCTGCTTAATCAGCAGGTCGATAGCAGCCTGCGACTCCAGCGCGGAGAGGATGCGACGCAGCTTGTGCATCACGCGAGCTTCTTCCGTGCTGAGCAGCAGCTCGTCCTTACGGGTACCCGACGGGTTGACATCCACTGCCGGGAACACGCGGCGCTCGGAGATTTTACGGTCGAGCTTCAGCTCGGCGTTACCGGTGCCCTTGAACTCCTCGAAGATAACGGTGTCACCTGCGGAACCGGTCTCCACCATCGCGGTGGCGATGATGGTGAGGCTGCCGCCTTCTTCGATGTTTCGAGCAGCACCCAAGAAGCGCTTCGGTGGGTACAGAGCATTGGAGTCCACACCACCGGAGAGGATTCGTCCCGATGCCGGCGAAGAGTTGTTGTACGCACGTCCAAGGCGGGTAATGGAGTCCAGCAGTACGACGACGTCCTGCCCCTGTTCCACCAGACGCTTTGCGCGCTCGATAGCCAACTCGGCCACTGCCGTGTGATCTGACGGCGGGCGGTCGAAGGTAGAAGCAATAACCTCGCCACGGACACTGCGCTGCATGTCGGTGACTTCCTCCGGACGCTCGTCGACAAGCACGACCATCATGTAGCACTCGGGGTTGTTCGTCGCGATAGCGTTCGCGATGTTCTGCAGAATCGTGGTCTTACCAGCCTTTGGCGGCGAAACGATGAGCGCACGCTGCCCCTTACCAATCGGCATAATCAAGTCGATGACGCGAGTGGTGAGGATCTTCTGCTCGGTCTCCAGACGCAGGCGACGGTTCGGGTACAGCGGAGTGAGCTTAGCGAAGTTCGGGCGCTGCTTTGCCTGCTCCGGATCGAGGCCATTTACGGTTTCGACCTTGACCAACGGATTGTACTTGCGGCGATTACGGCCGTTGCCATGAGTGACCTGGCCCGAGCCATTCTCCCGCGGCATGCGGACCTGACCGGTGACGGCATCGCCCTTGCGCAGGCCGTACTTACGAACCATTTGCGCGGACACCAGCACATCGTTAGAGCCCGGCAGGTAGCCGGACGTGCGCACGAATGCGGTCTTGTTATCTAGCACATCGACGATGCCCGCCACTGGCTGGAGAACGTCATCCTCGCGGATCTCGTCCTGACCGCCGCGCCCCCCACCGTTGTTATCGCGTCCGCGACGGTCACGGCGATTGCGACGGTTACGGCGGTTACGGTTGCCACGACCTTCATCGTCATGGTTGTTGCGGTCGTTATTTCGATTGTTGTTGCGACCACGACGGTTGTTGCGGTTGCCACGACCGTCATCGTCGTTGTCTCGATCGTGGTTGTTGCGATCGTTGCGGTTATTGCGGTCGTTACGATCACCGCGTTCATTACGATCATTACGATCGTTGCGGTTGTCTCGCTCGTCGCGATTGTCGTTACGTTCACCGCGGTCCTTACCGCTACCGGAATCGTTGCGGTTATCGTCGCGGCTATCGTCCTGATTCTCCTGCTCACGCTGACGAGCACGGTTACGACGATTTCGACGCTGCTGAGAGCGGGACATCTCCTCGCGACCATCCGCGTTGGCGTCGTCACGCTTGCCGTTGCCCTTGTCGCTCTTGTCGGCGCTCTTGCTGGAATCCCTGTCCGCGCTTTCCGACGGCGATTCCTTGGCATCCTTCGCCTTGGAGCCAGTATCCACAGCCCCAGCCGCAGCCTTCTTCGCGCGGGATTTCCGAGCAGGCGCGGAACCAGCAGCCGGGGCACCATTCTTGATGGCCTCAATCAGCTCATGCTTGCGCATGGCGGAGATGCCGCGAATGCCCTTGCTGGAAGCGATTTCACGCAGTTCTGCCATTCGGAGGGCCGCAAGATTCTCTGGGCCGCCTGCCGTGGCAGTGGTGTCCGTATCGGTCACGGATGTCCTTTCATCGACCTTCCCTGCAGTCACTCTCTACAGGGGCTATGTCATTGACACTTTTTCGTTCTTACTGCCCGCCACCGCGTGTGCTCCGTCGTCGAACCTTTACCACGGGAGGAAAAATATCCGCAGCTGGCGGGAAATTATCGAAAAAGCCAGGCAAAAGGCCTCGACGTTGAAACTAAACCGAGGCATCTTGCCTACATTATTTCCGCATCTCAAACCCGAGCTTCCGGGTTGAAGATAGTTAGGAAATTTTAGGTCCACAGCACCGCAAGACTATGTAGTCGCACTACTGATTTATGTGTTCTCAATGTCACGTTGCGCCATCGTGTTGTGTGAGCAACAGCGAAGGTCAACGGCATGCGGAGTACATGAAGAAGTACGTATCTTTCCGCGTATTGAAAACGACCTATTGCCCAAGGATAGTCACCAAATAGTCAGGTAGCAACACTAGTTCTCACCTGCGTTTCGCTAGGTCGCGGGGCTGCGAGTCGGTACTGTAGAACTCATGCGCAGTACGATGCCTCATATTCCTCTCAATATCGCTCAGATTGTGGAATACGGTCGCACCATTCACGGTCGGACTCCGGTGACCTCCTGGAACAGTGACGGACCCGAGACCACCACTTTTGCCGCCATCGCCGCGCGCGCAAGTGCGCTGGCACATGCACTTCGCGATGAGCTCGGTATCGACGGCGACCAACGCATCGCTACCCTGATGTACAACTGCGCCGAACACTTCGAGGTCTTCCTCGGCGTTGCCTCCATGGGCGCGGTATTCCAGCCGCTGAACAAGCAGCTCATGCCGGATCAGATTGTGCACATTATCAATCACGCCGATGACCAGGTCATCATCGCGGACCCGACCGAAATTGAGCTGCTCGCCGAGGTTCTTCCCCACTGCCCGCGCGTCCGCGCTGTCATCATTATCGGTATCGGAGATCTGTCCGACGTGGCCGAGCACCTGCCGGATGGCATCCCGTGGTACTCCTACGAATCACTCATCGACGGACGCCCTAGCCGCTTCGACTGGCCTGAGCTCGACGAAAACTCCGGCGCAGCCATGTGCTACTCGACGGGTACCGAGGGCGCACCTAAAGGTGTCGTCTACAGCCACCGCTCGCTGTACTTGCACAGCCTGAATATGCGCACCACTGACTCCTTCGCAATTTCGCACGGAAACCCGTGGCTGTGCTGTGTGCCCATTTATCACGTCCTGTCCTGGGGCGTACCGCTGGCCTCCTTCATGTGCGGGGCATCGCTGATTTTCCCCGGCGCGGACCTCTCCGCGCCGCGTCTGGCAGAAATCATCGAAACCTCAATGCCACGCGTAGCTCAGGGCGTGCCGACGCTGTGGATTAACCTCATGGCGCACTACCTCAGCAATCCTCCGAAGCGCATGAGCCTGCAGGAGATTTTCTCGGGCGGGTCCCCTGTTCCACCTGCACTGATTCGACTATGGGAAGAGCGCTACGGTGTCGACGTCATCCACTTCTGGGGCATGACCGAGACTTCGCCTATCGGTACCGTGGCACGCCCTCCGTACGGCGCCTCCGGTGAGGCCCGCGAACGCTACCGTGTCAGCCAAGGGCGTTTCCCGGACATCATGCAGTTCCGCATTGTTGATGACAACGACCGTGTGCTCGACCTGCATGACCGCAACCAGGGGGAGCTGCAGGTGCGCGGCAACACGGTCACCGGAGGCTACTACAGCTCTCCGGAGGCTCAAGCTGGAGGCACCGCGCACTTCTTCCGCGGTGCGGAGGTCGACGAGGCTAGCGAACAGTTCACCGAGGACGGCTGGCTACGCACTGGCGATGTCGGCTCGATTACTCACGACGGCTACCTGACTATTCATGACCGTGCTCGCGATGTCATTCGCTCTGGTGGCGAGTGGATCTACTCTGCCCAGCTGGAGAACTTCGTAATGGAAAGCTCACAGGTACTCGAGTGCGCGATTATCGGCATGCCAGATAAAAAGTGGGGTGAGCGCCCGCTGGCAATTACGGTGCTGATGCCGGAAGTTGAACCGAGCAAGGAGACCGCGGAAATGCTCCGCGATGAGCTGCGGCCAAAGCTGCCGAAGTGGATGCTGCCGGAATACTGGGCCTTCGTGGACTCAATCGATAAGACCTCAGTGGGCAAGTTCGACAAGAAAGACCTGCGCTCGCACTTGAGCGCAGGCCAGTACAGCATCGTGAAACTGAAAGGGCCGGGCGAAAAGTAGGTGGCAGACTAAGCCACCGGCTCGGCAGCTATCCGCAGTAAAGGCTTAGCCGTCGACCACGACCTTAACCGGCTCGCCGATTCCCAGCTCCATGACCTTGATGCCAGCCTCGCGGGCATCGTCCAAGATCTTCTCATCCACTGCAGTAGTTCCCAGAACCATACAGGTCGGGCCAGCACCAGAGAGGAATGCCGCGTAGCCACGGTTGCGCAGGCGGTTGACCCACTCTGCGGTCACCGGCAGCACGTCGGAGCGGTACGGCTGGTGCAGGCGATCTCGCGTTCCCTCCCACAGCAGTTCCGGGTGGGACTGCAGCGCTGCGGTCATAACCGCAGTACGGGAGACATTGAAACGAGCGTCGACATGCGAAACATCGCTCGGCAGCACCTGACGGACCGCATTCGTGGAGGCGTGAAATGCCGGTACGAGTGCGGTCGCCTGAATGGATTCATGCACCGGAATGCTCACTGCTCGGTACTGAGGTGCGGTGCGACCATCGACGGGCTTGTCAGTCCAGCTGACCACTGCTCCGCCGAGGACGGATGCGCCAGCGTTATCCGGGTGGCCCTCGAAGACCGAGGATTCCTGGATTACCTGGTCGTCGCTAAGCGGGAAGCCGGCCAGACCGTTAGCTGCAGCGACACCAGCGACGGCGGCTGCTGCGGAAGAGCCCAAGCCGCGCGACTGCGGGATGGTGTTATGGCAAATAACCTTCAGCCCCGGCGCCTCGACACCTGCGGCACGAAGGCCCGCGCGAATCGCGCGCACTACCAGATTAGACTCGTTGCGCGGCAGGTCGACTTCGCCCTCACCGTGAATCTCAACGACGACACCCGATTCGATGACCTCGACCTCGACAATGTCGTAGAGCGCGACAGCCAACCCCAGGGTGTCGAAGCCCGGGCCCAAGTTCGCTGACGAACCTGCAACCGTGACGGTGACCTTCTGACCCGGGAAAAGCTCCTGTGCCATTTAGATATCCATTCCTTCGATACGAATGACGTTGTTGACGGCCAAAACCGCGTCGTTGGCGCGCAATTCGTCGACCGTTGCTTCCAAATCCTTCTCCAGCGCCTTGTGGGTCACGATGACCAGGCGAGCGCCGTTTGCGCCCTCTTCCTGGCGAACGGTGCGCAAGGAAATGTTGTGGCCCGCGAAAGTGCGAGCGACATCGGCAAGCACTCCGACGCGATCATCGACGTGCAGGTCGATGTGGTAGCGCGTGCGAACGTCACCGAAGTCGAGGATCGGCAGGTTAGCGTAGGTGGAATCTCCCGGTGCGCGACCACCGTGGACGATGTTGCGAGCAGCTGCAACAAGGTCACCGAGCACTGCAGAGGCGGTCGGGTTACCACCAGCGCCGTTGCCGTAGAACATCAGACGACCAGCGGCCTCGGCCTCAATGAAGACAGCGTTGAAGGACTCACGCACAGTTGCCAACGGATGACGACGTGGAATCAGCGCTGGGTACACGCGGGCGGAAATGGACTCCTTGCCATTCTCGTCCGTGACCCGCTCACAGGTAGCCAGCAGCTTAATGGTGCAGTCTGCGCTCTTGGCGGCTGCGATGTCGTCAGCGGTGATCTGGGTAATCCCCTCGCAGTGAACGTCATCGGCAGTCACGCGGGTATGGAATGCCAGGCTGGCCAGAATAGCTGCTTTGGAAGCGGCATCGTGACCCTCGACGTCTGCAGTCGGGTCGGCCTCGGCGTAGCCCAGGCGGGTGGCCTCTGCCAGCATCTCGTCGTAGTCCGCACCGGTGGAGTCCATCGCATCGAGGATGAAGTTGGTGGTGCCGTTAACAATGCCCATAACCTTATTGACAGTGTCACCGGCCAGCGAACGGCGCAGCGGGCCGACGACCGGAATAGCTGCAGCCACAGCAGCCTCAAAGAAAAGGTCGACGCCTGAGGAATCGGCAGCCTCAGAGAGCTCCTCGCCGTGAGCGGCGACAAGTGCCTTATTGGCCGTCACGACCGACTTGCCCGCACGCAGTGCCTCCAGCACGACGCGGCGTGGGTAATCAATACCACCAATCACCTCGACTACCAGGTCAACGTCATCCCGCTGTACCAGCGAAAAAGCATCGTCGGTAAGAAGCTCCTGGTCCACATTCGGACGCGGCTTGGTCTTGTCGCTCACAGCAATACCAACGACCTCGACCGGGCCGCCGATGCGGCGCTCGAAGTCCTCAGCCTTCTCGTTGAGCAGGCGGTAAACCTCAGTACCGACTGTGCCAAGACCTAAAATAGCGACACCAACTTTGTGGCCCTCGCCCTTTCCAGGATTATTCGTTGCGGCAGTCATCGTGGCGTTTCACACTCCAGGCTTAGTAAGTCTTGTACGGTTTCTCGTCTTAATATTTGGGTCACTTGACCATCGCATACCGACACTACTGGTGGTCGCGTCAGCATGTTGTAGCGGCTGGCCATTGCGTAACAGTATGCCCCAGTCGCAGCCAGCGCGAACAGATCACCCTCGACAATGTCGTCCGGGTAGTTCGCGTCATTAATCAGAATGTCTCCCGATTCACAGTGCTTTCCGACGACACGGGTGGGAATCCTGGAACCTGATACTTCGCGATTAACGACGCGACCATCATAGTTCGAGCCGTAAAGCGCCGGACGAATATTGTCGCTCATTCCACCATCGACCGATACGTAACGACGGGTCATGCCCTCATCGATGGTCACATCCTTCAAAGTGCCCACTTCGTACACCGTGACCATGGACGGGCCGACGATGGCACGACCTGGTTCAACAGCCACTGTCGGAGTTTCAATGCCGATACGCTGCGCAAGCTTGTCCACGGCAGTGAGGATCTCGTCGGCAAGCGGAGCAACGTCAAGGGGCTGCTCGCCTGCGGTGTAGGCAATACCGAAACCGCCACCGAGGTCAAGGGTGTTGAAGTGTTTCGAGATTTCAGAGCCGTGGCGTTCGACGAGCTTTTCCACCAGCGAGAACACGCGCTCGGCCGCGAGAATGAAACCGTCGGAATCGACGATCTGGGAGCCGATGTGACAGTGCAGACCAATCAGGCGCAGATTGTCGTCCTCTTCTACGAGGTTGGCAGCTTCCAGCGCCGAACCGGACGCGAGGGAAAAGCCGAACTTCTGATCTTCGTGCGCGGTAGCGATGAACTCGTGGGTGTGTGCTTCCACACCGGGCTTCACGCGGACGAGCACGTCCTGCACCACGCCTGCTTCAGCCGCCACCTGGGACAGGCGACGCAGCTCCGAACGGGAGTCAAGCACAATTTTGCCGACGCCAGCGGAGATAGCATCGCGCAGCTCTGCGGTGGACTTGTTATTGCCGTGGAAGGTCATGTCCTTGGCTGGGAAGCCCGCAGCAAGAGCGATAGCCATCTCGTTGCCCGAGGCGACATCGAGATGCAGCCCCTCATCCATTACCCAGCGGGCAATGGTCTTCGACAGGAAAGCCTTGGACGCGTAGTGGACATTCTCCGCACCGCGGAAGGCCTTGGCCATCGAACGGCAGCGGGAGCGGAAGTCCTGCTCATCGACGACAAAAACCGGAGTGCCAAATTCTTTGGCAATGTCGACCAGGCTCACGCCGCCAATTTCCACCGAGCCGGGGTTCTCTTCGTCATCGCTTCGACGACGGGCGGTAGTTGGCCAGACATGCGCTGGTAGTTCATTGAATTGGGTGGAATCCGGGCGGGTGTATCCACCCAGCTCGAAACCATTGCCGTCGATAGGCACGAAACAGCTCTCTTTCTCCGTTACCCGGGCGGAGCAACGGGGTGTAGTTTTACGGGCGCGTTCGACTACATGCGCTCAGGTGCGGTAACACCGAGCAGCTGCAGAGCATTGGCCAGCGTCTGGCGGGTAGCCTCAGCCAGGCCGAGACGAGCACGGTGCAGCTCGGATACCTCTTCGTCGGCCTTAGGCAGAATCTGGCAGGTGTCGTAGAAGCGGTGGAAGACACCGGCGAGCTGCTCAGCGTAACGGGCAATGCGGTGTGGTTCCCGCAGGTCAGCAGCCGACTTGATGATCGCCGGAAACTCACCGATAGTGCGGATGAGCTCACCTTCACGGTCCTCTACCAGCAGGGAGAAGTCGGCATCTTCGCTGGTCACACCGGCCTCTTCGGCACGGCGGCCAATTGAGCACAGACGAGCATGGCCGTACTGGACGTAGTAGACCGGGTTGTCGCTGGACTGCGAAGCCCACAGCCCCAGGTCAATATCCAGGCTGGAGTCCACGGAGGAACGGATTAGCGAGTAGCGAGCAGCATCGACACCGATTGCCTCGACCAGGTCGTCCAAGGTCACTACTGTGCCCGCGCGCTTGGACATCCGGACAGCCTTGCCGTCGCGAAGCAAGTTGACCATCTGGCCGATGAGCACCTCGACGCCGTCTGCGTTGTAGCCGAGCGCGGCAGCGGCGGCACGCAGACGTGCGATGTAGCCGTGGTGATCGGCACCCAGCATGTAAATGCACAGGTTGTGGCCGCGGTCGAACTTGTTCTTAACGTAGGCGATGTCACCGGCAATGTAGGCTGCATCGCCGTCGGACTTGATGACCACGCGGTCCTTGTCGTCACCGTAATCGGTGGACTTCAGCCACCACGCGCCGTCAGCTTCGTAGAGTTTGCCGTTTTCCTTCAGAGAATTGACGGCTGCTTCCACCTGGCCGGACTCGAACAACGAGTTTTCGTGGAAGTAAACGTCGAAATCAGTGCCGAACTCGTGCAGAGACTCCTTGATGTGCTCGAACATCATGTCCACACCGATGGCGCGGAAGTGCTCCTGGACCTCTTCCTCAGAGCCCTCGAGTGCCTGCGGGTTCTTCTCCAGCACAGCAGCAGCAATGTCTTGGATGTACTCTCCGCCGTAGCCATCCTCCGGGGTCGGCTGGTTCCGAGCGGCGGCAACCAGGGAGTCGGAGAAGCGGTCAATCTGGCGACCGTGGTCATTGAAGTAGTACTCGCGGGTGACCTTGGCGCCCGTGGCGGACAGGACACGACCGAGAGCGTCACCGACTGCTGCCCAGCGGGTACCACCCAGGTGGATCGGCCCGGTCGGATTTGCGGAGACAAACTCCAGGTTCACGTCGAGGTTGGAGTTGAAGTCGGCATGACCCCACTTCTCCCCCGCTGCCAAGACGTCCTCGACGATCTTGCCCTGGGCATCGGAGGCCAGGCGGATGTTAATAAAGCCCGGGCCTGCGATGGTTGCTTCTTCGATACCCTCAGAAGCGCCGAGTGCTGTGGCAATTTCAGTTGCCAAGTCACGTGGCACCATCCCGACACGCTTGCCCAGCTGCATGGCGATATTGGTTGCATAGTCGCCGTGCTCAGGGTTACGCGGACGCTCGACGGTCGGGTTTTCCGGCACGATAGAGACATCGGCATCGTGGGAAGTCAAAACCTCGACGGTGACTTTTCGGACTAGTACAGCAAGATCAGCAGGATTCACGATTGCCTATCCTATTAGGTCAATCGCAGTCGTGGAAACATCAGCCACCAAAAGATTGATTTGAGGGGCATCTGCAGGCCACCGCCTCCGGCTGTCCTGCGCCGCTTTCACGATCCAGCCGAATACATGTTGGGGACAGATTTAATCCGGATCTAGGCGTAGCATTCAGGTAGGAAATTATTGCTTTACCCCTCAACCCTTTTTGGAGCGACTGTGAAAGTAGCACTTTTCGCGACCTGCATCGGGGACATGATGTTTCCAGATGCGGTGCGTGCGACAGCCAGAGTTCTCACGCGCCTAGGATGCGATGTAGTCTTTCCGCCGCAACAAACCTGCTGCGGCCAAATGCACGTCAACACCGGATACCAGAAGGAAATCCTTCCTCAGCTAGACACCTACGCTGATGCTTTTGCGGATTCCTCGATTGACTACGTTGTCGCCCCGTCCGGTTCCTGCGCCGGCGCCGTTCGCCACCAGCATCCGATGATCGCGGGCCGCTACGGTACCCGTGCCCAAACCCATGCGGCACAGGCCTGCGCGAACAAGACGCTGGATCTCTCCGAGTTCATCACCGATGTCGCTGGTGTGACTGACGTCGGTGCTTACTTCCCCCACTCAGTGACCTACCATTCCACTTGCCACAGCTTGCGGGTGCTCAAAGTGGGTGACCGTCCGTGGCGGCTACTCAGTGCAGTCGATGGAATCGATCTGCGCGAGCTGCCCGGCGCGGCGGAGTGCTGCGGTTTCGGCGGCACCTTCTCGGTGAAGAATGCGGAGACCTCCGCTGCAATGGTTGCCGACAAGACAGCCAATATCCGCGCTACGGAAGCGGAGTTCGTCACCGCTGGCGATGCCTCCTGCTTGCTCAATATCGGTGGTGCGCTGCGTCGCCAGGACTCTGGCGTTCATGCCATCCATATGGCTGAGATTCTGGCGTCCACCAAGGAGACCCCGTTTGATGTGCACAACCGCCAAGAAGCTTCCCTGCGAGGTGAGCAGTAATGGTCGCAATTAACGTCGGCATGCCAGCCCTTCCTCCACGCGCGCCGCACAACGTCGGGCATCTGCGCGGTACGCGCGGGTTCACGGCCGCGGCGCACGAGGAACTCAAGAACACTCGCATGCGCGAAAATGTCGGTCATGCCACGCGTTCGATTCGTAAGAAGCGCGCGCATGTCGTAGCGGAGAAGAATGACTGGGAGCAGCTGCGGCTCGCGGGCAGCCATATTAAGCGCGATGTGATGGCGCGTCTGCCAGAACTGCTGGAGCAGTTCGAAGAGTCAGTGACAAATGCCGGCGGTCACGTCCACTGGGCGCGGGATGCCGCCGAAGCAAACCGCATCATTACGGATTTGGTGAAAGAAACCGGCGAAGAAAAGGTCGTCAAGATTAAGTCGATGGCCACGCAGGAAATCGGCTTGAACGAAGCGCTTGCCGACGCCGGCATCACCGCCCGCGAAACCGACCTGGCGGAACTCATCGTTCAGCTTGCCGACGACATGCCGAGCCACATCCTGGTTCCTGCTATCCATCGCAATCGCGAGGATATCCGCGAGATCTTCCTCAATGGAATCCCCGGAGTCGACCCGGATTTGAAAGCCAATCCAGCCGATCTGGCCGAGGCATCCCGTAAGTTCCTGCGCGAGCAGTTTATGGAGGCCAAGATCGCGATTTCCGGTGCCAACTTCGGTGTGGCCGAAACCGGTACGGTGGCCGTCGTCGAGTCAGAGGGCAATGGCCGCATGTGTCTCACGCTGCCGGAAACACTGATTTCGGTGATGGGTATTGAGAAGCTGCTTCCCACTTTCCAGGACTTGGAAGTCTTCTTGCAGCTACTGCCACGGTCGTCGACAGGCGAGCGTATGAATCCCTACACCTCCCTGTGGACGGGAACCACGGACGGCGACGGCCCGAAGAATTTCCACATTGTGTTGCTGGACAATGGGCGCTCGGCCACCCTTGCAGATCCGATTGGGCGTGAAGCGCTGAAGTGCATTCGCTGCTCGGCATGCCTGAATATCTGCCCGGTGTACGAGCACGTGGGCGGGCACGCTTACGGTTCGGTCTACCCGGGTCCGATTGGTGCAATTTTGTCCCCGCAGCTTACCGGCATGGACTCCTACGATGATCCGAATGCCTCCCTGCCCTATGCATCCTCGCTGTGTGGAGCTTGCTTTGAGGTCTGCCCGGTGCGTATCGACATCCCTGCGGCGCTGCTGGAGCTGCGACACCGTAAGGTCACGGAGCACCGTCCGCCGGTGGAGGGCAAGCTCTTTGCCACGCTCGGGTTCATCATGGGCAATCAGAAGCTGTGGAACATGAGCGCTAAGATGGCCTCCCTCGCCCGCGTACTCGGGTTGAAGGACGGCGAGATTCACGCCCTGCCACTTTTCCTCAGCGGGTGGTCGGATGTGCGTGATACTCCGATTCCGCCGAAGAAGCCGTTCCGCTCACTGTGGGGTTCGGAGGATTTCTCGGCGCAGCTGTCCCGTGAATCGGCAAATCAGGTTCCGACGAAGATTAATGGGCTGTCGGATGGCAACAAGCAGCCCGACACGTCCGGCAAGGAGGCCTAGCGATGTCCCATTCCTCAGCATCCGCGAACATTGCCAAAAGCGAAATCCTCGAGCGTATCCGCAATGCTCAGAAGATCGCCTTCGAAGGCCGTGACTTGGCCTCTGACGCAGGCATCGTCACCGGCGAGCCCGGTACACATTTCAACATCCCCCGCGATTACGAACGCTCCTCCGACCTGACGGCCGAAGAGATTATTTCGCTTGCCGACGAACGCATCGCCGATTACAAAGCCGATGTGCGCCGCTGTGGGAGCTCGACAACTGAAATCAATGAAGCTGTGAAGAAGGCAATTGCTGATGTCGGGGCTTCATTGATTGGTATTCCCGAAGGCCTAGACCGCGAGTGGGTTGCGGGGTTGGAGTCTGGTGGAGGTAAGGCCACCACCGAGATTCGCGTCGATACCGGTTTCACCGCCGAAGAGCTGGACGAGCTCGACGCGATTGTCACCAGCTCTGCTGTCACCTGCGCCGAGACCGGCACCATTTTTCTGGACGGTTCGGCCACTTCTGGCCGCCGCGCGCTGACCTTGGTGCCGGATATTCACATCTGCGTTGTGCCGGCTTCCACGATTGTCTACGGCATCCCGGAGGCAATTTCCCGTCTACGCGAGAGTGATCCCACCGCTCCCATCACCATGATTTCGGGACCTTCTGCAACCTCGGACATCGAGCTTGCCCGAGTCGAAGGTGTCCACGGGCCACGCACGCTGATTGTGATTATTGCTGGCCAGTAGCACCAAGGTGAATTGTCATGGGCGACTCGAAGTCCTCCGCCAGGCTGTTCCGCTGGAAGAACGGTAACTAAACGTTTCCGCTAGGTGGCCACTAAAACAAAAATCCCTCAAGCAACCAGGAAAAACCTAATCACTTGAGGGATAGAACGTGCCCCCGAGAGGAGTCGAACCTCCGACCTTCGGTACCGGAAACCGGCGCTCTATCCACTGAGCTACGGGGGCGTGTGGCACAAGTACAACAAGTGCAACGAGAAACGATGTTACCACTTGGCTGGGGTGATTAGCGAAATGCCCCGCGCCCCAGCCAAATCTCCACTACGCGGCTTCAGAAACCTGGTCTTCCTCAATAGGACACACCACTGGCACGCCCTCGTCATCGAGTACGCGGGCTCGAATTCCGTAGACGCGGGCCAAAAGGTCCGGAGCGAGAACGTCAACAGGACTCCCCTGGGCAACCACGTGGCCGTCGTGAAGCATGACAAGCTCATCGCAGTAGCGGGCGGCGAGATTCAGATCGTGGATTGCGACGAGTGCCAAGGAGCTCTGTGAGGCGACCTCCGCGCGGACGAGCTTTAGGAGTTCCACCTGGTGACGCAGGTCGAGGGCGGAGGTGGGTTCGTCGAGAAGCATGATCTCGGGATCGCGGACAAACATCTGCGCGACGGCGACGAGCTGCCGCTGACCGCCGGAGAGCTCGCCGACGAATCTGTCGGCAAAGTGTTCAATGCCAACCTTTCGGAGAGCCACCGCCGTGTGCTCAATCTCGGAGCCACGCACCCGCAGACGCCCGGCGCGCCGCCCGGAGACCAGCACCGATTCGAATGCGGTCAGCGAGGCGCTAGCGGGCAGGTCCTGCGGTACGTAGCCGACGACTTCGCGCAGTTCGGAACCGATAACCCGTTCATTGCCACGGGTCAGAACAATCTCCCCGGACATGGGCTTTCGAATCCCCGCCAGCGTGGTCATCAGTGTGGACTTGCCCGCAGCGTTTGGCCCCAGCAAACCCGTCACCGTACCTGGCTTCAGCGTGCGTATTGACGCCCCGCGCAGCACCTTTCGCTTGCCATAGCCTGCAGCTACGTCATTGACATCGAGAAATACCCCCATTAGTTCCACACCGTCCTCTTACGCAGGAAAACCAAGCCGACAAAGAATGGGACACCGACGATTGCGGTAATGATGCCAATCGGCACTGCCACACCCGGCACCACCGTGATGGATACCGCATGAGCTGCCGCAAGCAGCGCCGCGCCTGCCGCCATCGATGCCGGGGCAAAGAAGCGCTGTTCTTCACCGACCAGCATGCGTGCAATGTGTGGGCCGACCAGTCCGATGAAGCCGATGATGCCGGCGAAGGCCACTGCGGTTGCCGCCAGCAGCGAGGCTACAATCAGCGTCGCAATGCGCAGCCTATCCACATTGATGCCCACAGCTTTTGCTCGGGCATCGCCAAGCCGCAACACCGTCAGCGCCCACGCATAGCGGATGGTGAACGGAATAGCGATTAGCAGCGCCGCCGCAATGATGCCGTTGGCCACCCAGTTCGCGCGCTGTAGCGAGCCCATCGTCCAGAACACAATCTGCTGGAGCGCCTCGGTAGTCGCGCGGTATTGCAACAGCGCCAACAGCGCTTGGAATAGAAACACCAGACCAATGCCGAGCAGAATCATCGATTCCTTACCCGAGCCGCGCCATACCGACGCCGCCGCCACAATCGCCACAGCGACGACGGATGATACCCAGGCCACCGCCGCCAGGTTGAACTGCGCATGCGGAATAATCACCCAGCCCAGCACAATCGATGCCGCCCCACCGAACGCCGCTGCAGCCGAGATACCGAGCGTAAACGGCTCCGCCAGAGGGTTATCGAGGATTGTCTGCATCTGTGCACCGGCAAGCGACAGCGCTGCACCAATCAGCACTGCCATCACCGATGCGGGCAGACGCAGCTTCCACAGCACCGTACGAGTGGTTTCGTCCACATCATTCGGGCTCACGATGCCACGGACGACGTCCCCCACGCTCAATGTCATCGGCCCCACAATCGTCGCCACCACAAACGCACACACAGCCAGACCCACCAGCACCGCGATGATGGCGATCTTCCGTGCCGAGCGTCGTCGGTACTGTCGCGCAGAGTCGTAGGTCGTGCTTGACGACGGACACTCGAGCTGTTCGGTGGCGGGCCGCGACTCTTGACCTCCACTGCCGTTGGTGGAGGTGGACTCGCGGGGTTCGTCGTCAAGCCCTGACGCGGGAGCGTGCAGATTGGTGTAAGTCATCGGATTCCTTCTTCGATGGTGGAAGATGGGTTACTTGGTCGGCTCCAGCGCGGTGAAGAAGGTGCCGCTGAGTTCGAAGGGCAGATAGTCCTTGTGGAACTCGGCGAAATCAGCAACCGGGTCGAGGTCAGCGAACTCCTCTGGGTGAATCCACTTGGCGAATTGCTCGAGGGCGAAGACGTTGTACGGCGAGTCGTAGAACTGGTGGAAGGCGGCGTACAGATCGCCCTTCTTCGGTGCGGTCAAGGTGTCAAAGCCCGGCGTCTTCAGCAGGCCTTCCAGAGTGCGCTGTGCGGTCTCTGGGGTGGCGGTGTAGCCGAGTTCGACGTGTGGCAGGACTTCCGGCTTCTTCGGGTCGAGCGCCCAAGAACCACCGGTGGCGATGATCTTCTCCGGCTGGACGGACAGGACCTTCTCTGCGGTCACGTCGCCCGATTCGGTGTCGAGGAGGCTGTCTCCGAGGTTCTCACCGCCGGCTGCTGTGACGAGATCACCGAGGTTGGACTTGTTGACGGTCGAGCAGCAATCCTTGAGGCCGGCTGCTCGCCAGACGAAAGTCTTTGGCTTGTCTTCGAGCTTGGCGGCACGTTCGGTGATCTCGTTGACGCGCTTTGTGTAGAAGTCGGTGAACTTCTTGGCATTGTCCTGCTCATCGACGATCTGGCCGAGGAGCTCGACGGACTTGGCGGTATTCTCCAGGGGCTTTTGCCGGAAGTCGGTGAATACGTACTTCAGACCTGCCTGATCGAGTTTGGTGAGGAAACCGGACTGCTCCGCGGCCTTCTTGTGGTCAAGGGTCATGACGACCACGTCTGGGTCGTGGGAGATGAGGTTTTCAACTGTGACATCGCCCTTGGCGATATTGCCGATGGTCGGCATGTCTTTCAGCTCTGGGGTCGTCTCGAAAAGCTTGGTTTCAAACGACGGTGCGCCCGAATGCAAATCGCTGCCCATGGCGACAACGTGGTCACCCGGGTTTTCTTGGTCAAGCATCGCGGTGACAAACATGGCGCGGCCTTCACCGAGCACGACTCGTTCCGGCTGCTTGTCGAAGGTCACAGTACGACCTGCGACATCAGTGACAGTGAGTTCTCCTTTGTTGTCGGCAGCCGTGTTCGACTCTGCGTCCGCACCGCATGCTGTAGCGACGAAGCTCAGCGCTGCACACCCGATTGCGGCCAGAGTTTTGGTCTTTGGCGCGGTTTTAGCCTTGGCGAAAATATTGACTCTCATGCGTTCTTGTTTCTGCCTTGTTTATTTCTGCGTAGCTTTTGGTACTTAGGGTGCGCAAAGAGAAGTGAACACTCACCCCTTTGCATTAGGCACGCCTTACCTTACAGCTTGAAACGTAGAGAAAAAAGCGCCCTGCTAGTGGTTGTTTTACTAGCAGGGCTTGCCCTAAAACACTCGCCTAAAACTCTCGCCCTAAAGCGGGAGCGCAAAAATGGAAGGTCGAAGAAGCGGGTACACCAAAGGAAGAGTGTGCGGCGTGGAAGTCTTACTTCCTTCCGAGAACCGCCTGGAAGCACCTCAGCATCACTTCGCGGTCTTCATCAGCAAGTGGTGAAATAACTTCCTGGCGAACAGTGTCTACATAATCCGGCGCCGCCTCGGCAAACACGTGTCGACCAACGCCTGTTAAGACGACGACATAATCCGAGTCCGGGTCTTCGCCGTGGTCTTCGGTGTGAATAAATCCGCGCTTTTCCAACCTGTTGGTATGCAGCAGCGCGCGGGGATGGTTCCACTTCAGTCGATCACAAATCTTGTCAACATGCAGAATCCCATCCTCTACCTCATGCAGAGCGATGAGCAGGGTAAAGTCCGCGAACGTCAGCCCGGTTCGAGTGCGTAGGCTCCGCTCGATATTGCGCTCTACCTCGCGAAAAGCAGCTACCATCGACTGCCAAAAGAGCTGTTCATCATCACTCAGCCATTCAAATGAGTTCATACTGCTCTAGGCTAATGGTGAGAGCCTCGTAGCGGAGACAAATGAGAAAACACTCACAAAAAACCTTTGGCTACTCTGCTTTTCCGTCGACTGAATCGGCGACCGTAGCATTGGCGGTCTCTGCAATCTTATCGAGCACAGCGGAAATCCCCTGATAGTCGATATTTTCACCGAGCACATCAAACAAAACATGGCGCACAAGCTTCACATGGTTCGGCGCCGCCTTCTCAATCACGGTTCGACCGTGTTCAGTAAGCGTGACATCGATACCACGGTTATCGCAGGCGCAGCGTTCCTTAGTTACTAGCCCGCGTCGCTCCATGCGAGTAATTTGGTGCGACATTCGGCTGCGGTCCCATTCCAGGGATTCACACAGGGTGCGCATGCGCACTACATTGTCTTCAGCCTCGGAGAGAACAACCAGAACTGAAAAATCTGCAGTGGAAATATCGAGAGAATCTTGCAGCTGAAGGTCGATTGACCTGTCAACGGCCCGTTTAGCGTTCAGAATTGAGCGCCATAACCGCTGCTCTTCATCACTTAACCACGGAACATCTTGCATATGTACAGAGCCTACTATCTTGAAACCAAATCCTGAATTTTCATAAACTCCGCTCCCGTCACACGATCAAAGCGGGCTTCATCGCACGTCAGGACTAATACCTGCATATCGCGCCCCGCTTTGGCAAGAGCATTATTCATCCGCCGCAAACGGTGTTCGTCTGAATAACCTAACGCATCATCAATAATCACCGGAGCGCCTTGCCCGCCCTCCATGACACCGGCAACGGCCAAGCGCAGCAGAATGTCCAGCTGCTCCTGCGCTCCACCAGATAGCTCATCGACATCGAACTTGCCATCGGCATTGGACCGTGACTCAATCTGCAAGTCCTCATTCATCGTGAACTGAGTTCCCGCACCGAACACACCGCCGCCGTACTCTTCGAGCTTGCGAAGCAAGGGGTCAGCCAGAGCATTCCGCGATGCCGCGCGTGCCTGTGTCATTACCTCCATGAGAGTCTTGGCGGCAGCTGCACGTCGACGCATTGAATCCCGATCTCGCTGTGTTCGCTCCACTACTCCCTCAGCAGCTGCCAGCTTCTCATTCGCGCTGTCGAAATAGTCCAAGTGCACCCGAATCTCTTGCCGACGCTTTTCCAGCTCAGCCAGGCGATTCTCAACTGCATCCCGTCGCTGCTTAGCGCCCGCGAGCGATGCTTCCACGTCGTCGGCATCCCGCTGCGCCAGCTCCTTCTGAGCCGCAGCCAGCTGCTCTTCTGCCGCCTCATAGTCCTTACCTCGGTTTTCCACCGCAGCAAAGATCTCGGCATCCGAGGCTTTTTCTCGCGCCGCCGTGAGCGAATCTTCGCGGACCTTCAGGACGGACCGAGCCCCTTCAAGCTCGCTGCTGGCCTTCGTATAGTTGGCGTGTGCAGGACGCTTCTCCAGCTTCGACAAGCGCATATCAGCACTGTCGCGCTCCGACTCGGCATCCCTACGCCCCACTGCGGCTTCTTCCAGCCGGGACTTTGCCGATACCAGGTCAATCTCCGTCGGCGCATCCTCGCCCGCAAGTTCCCGATACCGCTCGCCGTGTACTCGTGCTTCTTCCTTCGCATCGTCCAACTCTGCTGTGAGCTGGTGATACTCCACACCGTCAGACACCGCAGTTATGGATGTCTCCACCTGGAATTTTGCTTTTTCCGCTTCCCGACGTCGTGTGTATGCCTTTTGTGCTTCCGCGACGGAATCAGCGCCTGCAGCCTCAAGCTGCTCTTTGAGCGATGTCTCTGCTTTTTCTAGCTTGCGCTGCTGCGAATCTGAGCCGTCTCCGGGCTGGATAGCAACCGTGACGTCGCCGACTTCGATGGCCAATGGCTTAGTAACCGCACGTTGAACTGTCTCAGCCTCCGGAGCTAGCCCCACGTTCTCGCCGTCGACCGTGACCTCCTGCGCACTACTAGCCGAGAGCTGCACACTCGGGCTCGACGCCTCCAGCACAGCGGTGGCTGTTGCAACTTCGCGTTCGCAGGTCAACAGTTTTTCCATTACCTCTTCGGTAACGGAATTCCGAGTAATTACCTCCTTGTGCTCTGCCAATTGCGCGCGGAGCGCATCGAGTTTTTCCACTCGCTTCGACAGGGCTTCAACCAAGCCGCGCTTCTCTCCCAATGCAACTTCAGCTGCGGCCAGTTCTTCTACCTTTCGAGCTTCGCGGTACGTGTTTACAACCGCATCGCGATCTTCCTGCGCCTTCTTTAAAGCTGCGACCTCCTTATCGAACGCTTCCTTAAATTCAGCAACTTTCTTCTCTGCGGCAGAATGCTGATCCTTGGCTTCTTGTGCCTGCTGAATGAAAGCTTCGCGCTCTTGCTGAGCCTGTTTAGCTAAGTCCAGCTGCTGCTTCGCCGCTGCAGAGACCTCCTGTGCCTGGGACACGGCAACCCTGAACTTTTCGAGTTCTTCTAGCGCCTGGCCCCAGTGCTCGACTTCGTTTTGGGCTTCTGGCAACGATGCCCGCTGCGTTTGCTGGCTTTCTTCATTACGAGCAGCTTCCTCATTGAGCGCTTCGAATTCCCGGACCTTTTTCGCCGCTTCGTCGCGCACCTGCTGGGCTTCCGCCAGCTCCTTGCCTACGTCGGTAAGCTGCTTGCGCTCTTTGCCATTTTTTTGGAAATAGTTGCCGTATTCGGCTTCAATGGCTTCAAAAAGGCCTACCTCTTCTGCGGTTTCCGCGCGCTGCCCCGATGCCGACTGCAGTGCGCTAGTGACCTGTGCATAACCGCCCAAGGAGAGAGTCTTTTGCGCTTGCCCCTGTTCGGCAACGAAAACCTGCCACAGGTTCTTGGTATCTGCATTGTGCATTCGGGCTGCCAGCCACTCCTCCGCCTGGTCATCTTTGAGAACCTCGGCTGTCGGAGAGTGGACGGTGACGATTGTGCCGGTGTCCTTGGTGCTACCAAAGATCTTGTCCAGCGTAAATTCGTAGCCGTCAAGCTCCAGCCGGAGCTTAACCTGCGGCTTTTCCTGGCTGGAGTGACTGTTCAGACTAAGCGCTTCGCTTGACTTGGACTTCCATTTTGTCGTCAGTGCAACGTGAATAGCTTTGGCGATTGTCGTCTTACCCGACTCGTTTTCACCGGAAATCACTACCACGCCGCGCTCGGCGAGCCCTGTGATTGAGAGTGAATCAATCGCACGTACATTGTGTAATTCGATGTCGTGAAAACGCATGATTTATTCCTTCTCTCCGGCTAGGCGGGCCAGCAAGCGAAGCGCATCAGCTGCTGCGGTGGTTTCAGATTCTGATAGGGGGCTACCGCTCTCGGTTCGCCCTTTACTCAAGACCGTTAGTTTTTCTGCAGCTATGAGCGGATAACCGGTGAGATTGAGATTAGAGATATCCCCCTCGGACGGAACCACCGTTAAATCGGAGCCACTTTCCCGGCGATAAAGGGCAGCGAAAAGCTGTTGGTACTGCTCAAGTCGGTTTTCAAAGGTAGTCGACTCTGACAGTGTCACGGTTCCTCGCAATGAATACTTCACCGCTGTGTCTGTCTTCGCCTCGATACCGTCCAGTTCAGCAAAGAACTCATCGAGGTCTTCCGCGCCAGTGATATCCATGTCGATGGCATGAAAAGCCCACCGCCCCACTCGGTGGGAGGCTACGGTAACTGAGCCCTTTTCGGGGTCGTCCTCTGCGATGTCGACGACTAGCGCATTGCCGGAATCCCGTTCTTTGTCGTCATACGCTGTGGTTTCGTGTGCGCCGGAGAAATAAACTCTGCCAGCATGGTCAAGTTGGCTCGTGGAGTGGGAATCCCCCAGCGCCACATAGTGCAACGCCCCACGGTCAATAGCCTGTTCCAAGCTGGTCAAATCAATGGTGGCTCCCGCATCAGCACCAAAGCCTTCTACTTGGCCGTGTGCGACCATCACTCGGATTCCATCGGCCGGCTCAAGCTCCGTGGCTATTTCCGCCACGATGTCGTCTGCCGAATACTTGCCGCGTACTGGCACACCGATGAGTTCCACCTTGTCACGGATGGAAATGGGCTCGCTGTCTCGAATTACGTAAACTCCTCGGTCTTCCAAAGATTCGAAAGCGCTACGTCGATAAATGGAAGAAGCATCAAACGCATCATGGTTGCCGGGCAGGAGATACACCGGCACGGGTAGCTTGGCGATTCGCTCAAGAGCCCGCAAGAACACCTTGTCCGGCAGTGTATTGGAATCGAACACGTCTCCAGCGACGACGATGAACTCAGCGCCTTCGCTGGTCGCCAACTCACCGATGCGGTCGATGGCGTTGAGGCGACTTTCGTGGAACCTAGCTTGGGCTTCACCGCCATCGAGCTCTAGGAACCACCGAGTCATTCCCAGTTGCCAATCTGAGGTATGAATGAATTTCATGACTAGCGCTCCTTTTGTCCCAGGCTCAGCGATTCCTGCAGATGTTGCCAACAATCTTCCAAATCGGCGACGGCACGAATGGTCTCTCTCGAAACTACGCAGGTTGGCTGCAATGCTTCATGCAGCAAACTACGGTCGGTAACTGTTAGTGGGTCAATAACCTCGAGCGAAGGAACACTGACTCGTTCCAAATCATTGCCCCAGTAGTCGGCTTCGACCGCGAAAAGCTCGGCAACCTTTTTCTGCTCGTTGTCACCGCCATCATTTCCACCAGCGTCATCCGACTTCTGGGCGGTTTTAGTGGGATTCTCCCGAACCGCGCCGCCAAGCCCGAGGCGCTTTGGCGCAGTCCGGTTTCGCAGCTGTGTTAGTTCCTGAAGGCGGCGTTGCAATTCGCGCTGCGGATAATCGCGCAGCTGCATTAGCGACAGCGGATCACGGTCGATATCAGCAACAAGTTGAGCGGCGACTGCAACGGTGTGCTTACACACAGGTGCCGGGTCCGGGCAGGTGCATTCGCTATAAATGTGCTCTTCACCATCGCACAACAGCATTTCCATCTGCTCATACGGCAACTCGCCGTGCTCAAACTCCGTGAAAGCCGACGGATTGTTCACCAACCACCGCAGTACGTCGTCGGTTTGTTTCTGCTCCCGCCGTGGGAACCGAATAAAGACTGAGAATGGTTCCGGCTGGCTGCCCTGCACTTCCCCGATGATGTAACCATCCGCGATTCGAAGCCCGAGCACATTGCCGTCGAACCTGTACTTCTCGCCTCTGTGAACACGACCCGAATCGGCGCCACGGATGATGAACTCCCACACCCATCGGGCAAAAGTAGTACGTGGCTCGACCGCCACACGCGCTGAGGTTCCACGTCGCTGCTGCCCGGTAAATGCACCAGCCCAGTCCTGGGTGGCCAGGAGCTTTTCAATCGTCGAGCTGGTTGCTGGTGCGCTTCGCGCCGTAGTCCTTTTACGACCGCGCTTTCCAGAGGGGCCCTTGCCAAACTCGGCAAAGATGACATTGTCGCCCCATGTCACGTCTCCGTCACCGGCCATTAATACCACCTCTTCTGGACCCTAAACGGTGTCACATTGTTGGGAATCGAATCGTCATCCGAGGTTGCGGAATCCAATGCCGTAGCCTCCGGGTTCACCCGACCGGTCACCGCCCCACCGGGCTTTGACTCCGCTGCGTCCATCGATTCACGCAGTGACTGAATCTTGTCCTTGTCCAATTGCCACAGTGACCGCAAACGGTGAAAATCCATCTCCGTCAGCTTGGTTTCACCAGCGCGCACAACTGCATCCGCCAATTCTGCTTTTTCAAAAATCAGCTCGTCGATGCGTTCTTCAAGCGTTCCAACACTGACCAGCTTGTGCACATGTACGTCTTTACGCTGACCGATGCGGTAGGAACGGTCCGTGGCCTGGTTTTCAACCGCTGGATTCCACCACCTGTCAATGTGAATGACGTGGTTGGCGGCAACCAGGTTGATGCCGACACCTGCCGCGAGAGTCGACAGCAAAATGATTGGCGGACCGTCCGGGGCATTAAACTCTGCCATTACTTTCTCGCGCTGTGCCGGAGTCATTGCCCCTTGAATAAACGGAATGTCCACGCCCAAGCGCTTGCTGAAATGAGGGGCAAGCATCTTGCCAAACTCCACGAACTGCGTGAACACAAGCGCGCGTTCACCGTTTTGCACAATCTCATCGACGAGCTCTTCCAACCGTGCGACCTTGCCCGAGCGATGCTGCCCATGATTAAGCAGCCCCGAGCCGTCGTGCTGGTAGTGCGCTGGGTGGTTGCAAATCTGCTTCAACTTCATGATGCCGCCGAGGATGATGCTCTTTCGCCCGAAGCTGCCAGAACGATTCCGCTTCGAGCGCTTGAGCTTGTCCTCGATATCCTTCACGGCCTCCTGATACAAGAAAGCCTGCTCCGTCGTGAGAGGAACCATCTCCACCTGCTCATTCTTCTTGGGCAGGTCCGGCGCAATAGCTGGATCCGACTTGAGTCGGCGCAGGATAAAAGGTGCTGTAATCGACTGCAATTGCAGCAGCATTTCCGCATTCCCGTCACGCTCGATGGGAATCGCAAACTTGTTGCGAAATGCATTCGCCGAGCCCAGCATGCCTGGATTACAAAAATCCATGATGGTGCGTAGTTCGCCCAAGTCATTTTCCACCGGAGTACCAGTCATGGCGATGTTGTGTCGCGAGCCCAGGCTCCGCAGCGCTCTTGATACCTGTGCGTTGGGGTTCTTGATTGCCTGTGCTTCGTCAGCAATCACATGATCCCACTGCACTTGGGCGAGTTCGTTCACATCGCGGGAAGCAACACCATAGGTCGTCACAACAACATCGTGTTTTCCGATAAATTCCTGTAGTTCTTCACCATGAGGCCGGTTTGAACCATGCAGCAGTCCAACCTTAAGCTCTGGAGTGAACTTTGCCGCTTCTGCTGCCCAATTGCGCAGCACACCTGTCGGAACGACCAGAAGCGAAGTCTTGTGCTCTTGACCCGTCGCATCCGCTTGACGACGGCAGCGCTCATACTCCAACAGCGCCAGGATTTGCACAGTCTTACCGAGCCCCATGTCATCAGCGAGAATGACACCAAAACCACGGTTGGACATATCCGCCAGCCACTCCACACCGCGCTGTTGATACTCCCGCAGCTCACCGACAAAACTCGATGGCACCTCGACCGACTCTGCGAGGGCCGTGGAACCGTCTGAGTACTTCGACACCAACGCCTTGAGCCAAGAGGGATCTCTGGGGGCGACTGGCACTGCGGCTGGAGCTTGCGACTCCATGCCACCGTCGAAGACCAGCTCTTTCAGGGTGGCTTGCCCCTTACCGGTTTCCTCCCCGGCCTTGGTCTGCTCCACCAAAAACTTCAGGGCTTCCCTAGCTACCTCTGGATTCGCGTGCACCCAATGGTCTCGCAGATGCACTAGCCCCGTACTCGATGCAGCGAGCTCACGCATTTCCGCTTCCGTCAGTACGGCGTCCCCCACGGCCAGCTTCCACTCGTAATCAACCAGTTGGTCAAATCCGAGTTTCGGTTCCGAACGGCGCCCAGCAGGCCCCGTCGGATCTAACTGGACGACTTCAGTGTGCAACTGCAGGGTGGTCTCCACTGACTTCCAGTTCGGCGGCAGCATCACATCGATATCGACCTTTGCCAGCTGCGAGATGCCATCAGTCATAAGCTCTATCAGCTGCTCTGAGGTCAGCAGCAGATCCAAGCCCGGGTGGCCCGCTGCTTTCGCGTATTTGAGCGTTGGGAATGCCTCTTGTGCTGCCAATAACTGCGGGCGAAGCAGCGACAGCACAGACCGGCGACACATTTCTGGATTCAGGCGCTCCGGAGCTGCGACACCGATGCGGTAGTACATCCGCAATGGCCATAGAGTCTCATGTTCCACCGCAGCTGAACGAGGATTGAAGCGAGTTACTGAGCCGCCTTCTTCATCCGCTCGATCCCGCAACTCCAACAGCTGCGGAAGATCCACATCCGGCAAGTCTTCCAGCTGGCCTTCAAAACCAACAGGTTCCTGCACCATTAGCTGCAGACGAACATCCTCACCATCGGCGGACAGCCTCCACTTTGCCAGTGACTGCGCCACCCCCGGCGTCGCACGCCCCAGAGACTGAGACTGCAACAACGACCGCACGAAACTCTGACGCTGTTCTGCCGGTTCATCCAAATCGGCCAGGAGCGCGTTAGTGACCCAATGAAACATCCGATTGATGAAATCCTCAGCCACTGTGGCACCTCCGTTATCAATCAATACCGGTGGTGTACGGGAAATGACCTGACTCTGCCAAGCAATCTCACTCAGCCCCTCCGACATCCGCCACGTCGGCCACCACTCATTGTCTTCCCATGTCAGCGCCACCAATGCCCGCCCAGAGCGCGCGAAAGCATCCAATCCCTGTACAACATCCACAAAGAACCGAAGATCCGGTGCCATCGCCGCCGAGGAAACTTCCTCCTGCAATTGCACCAGTGCTGTCACCGCAGCCCATGGCGGGAACACCCATGTGGGTACCGCTTTCTCTACTGCCCGCCCCTTCGGTGTGCGCAGTTTTAGCGTCAGTTGCGCTCGACTCCCCTGGTCCAGCACTGCAAAAAGCCGACGCTGATGCGCCGGAACTTCCAGCAAATCCACGTCCGCAATAATCCGGTGCCCCTCTGGCCGCTCCACCCATAGGTGAAGACCCGAATCATCCTTCCAGACCGCGTGCAGCAGCAACGGCACCGCCGACTTAGCAACTTGGTCCATTACTTCCTCCCCACTGCTTGCTCAGTCATCACCGTCTAATCACCCGGCGACTTCGCCACCAGATATTTGTTCAATGAAGATTCTGCCACGCACCCCGGATCAGCTTTTCCACCACACCACAATATTAGCACGCATGTTCGAAGTATATATCTTGCAAAAATTACTCCCCCTCTACCCAAATACCCCTTTTCCCAGGTAATTTGTCGCACTTAACTGATTTTTAAAACCTTTTTCAACGCTTCTTATTTTGCAATGCAGCGCATCACATGAAAACGTCGTATAGGCCACAAGAATTAAAAATGTGTGACTCGTGCAGTAGTTCTGCCATGGTTCGCAGGTGCCAGTAGGCTCCGCTGACTGTCGAAGATAGTCCGGAAGCTGAAGCTGTGTTGGATCGCGAACCGCAGGTTCCACCGTGGACGTCGGCCACTTTTGGGCTCGATGCTGCCGCAGCGCTGTGAACGTCGTCAAGCAGACTTGATTAAGCGAAATTGAGTTATGCGCCGAAAATGCTTTTTGGCGCGCTAGGTAGTGCGCGAGTCCGACTGTACGACTAATAAATAATGAGGAGTTGCCCTGTGGACCAACACACATGGTTCATCATCGCACTAGTCATTTATCTGCTGTTGATGGTCTACATCGGTTGGACCGGATGGAAAAAGACTGCAGAGTATGACGAATACATGATTGGCGGCCGCGGCCTACATCCGTTCGTCGCGGCACTGTCAGCGGGCGCATCGGACATGTCCGGCTGGCTGCTGATGGGTCTGCCCGGCGCGATTTACCTTTCGGGTCTCAACCAAACGTGGATTGCGATCGGCCTGGTCGCAGGCGCATGGCTGAACTGGAAGTTCACCGCACCGCGCCTGCGTAGTTACACCAAGATTGCTCGTAACTCGATTACCGTGCCGTCGTTCCTGGAGAATCGTCTGCACGATACGTCGAAGGTGCTGCGCGTTGCCGCAGGCCTGATTATTTTGCTGTTCTTCACCTTCTACGTCTCCTCGGGCATGGTGGCAGGTGGCCGTTACTGGGAGTCGACGTTCGGTGGCAACTACCTCGTCGGCATGCTGTTGGTTGCGGCTATCACTGTCGCATACACCCTGTTCGGTGGCTTCCTGGCTGTGTCTTACACGGACACGGTCCAGGGCATCATCATGTTCATCGCACTCCTGACGGTTCCGACCGTTGGCATTATCTACCTAATCAACAACGGCAACTCCGCCTCGGACATCTTCAGCTTTGCTGCTAACAACCCCTACCCGGGCAGCGAGGGACAGCCGGTTGAGACCTTCTTCGATCCGTTCGCTGGCATTCCGCTAATTACGATTATCGGTCTGCTCGGCTGGGGTCTGGGCTACTTCGGCCAGCCGCACATTATCGTTCGCTTCATGGCTCTGCGTAGCGCAAAGGACGCAACTGAGGGGCGTCGCTGGGGCGTTGGCTGGCAGGCACTCTGCATGCTCGGCTCGGTCCTCGTGGCTCTGACCGCAACTGTTTTCTTCGCTACGAACCCAGATGCTTCTGTCACAGATGCCTCTTCCTACGAGACCATCTTCCTGGACATGACCCGCATCCTGTTCCACCCACTGATTGCAGGCCTGATTCTGACTGCGGTTCTGGCTGCAATCATGTCCACGATTTCCTCGCAGCTGCTGGTGTCTTCCTCCGCGTTGATTGAGGATTTGTTCAAGGCAACGGTCAACAAGTCCCTGCGTCCGAAGACCTACATGACGCTCTCCCGCGTCGCCGTCGCGCTGATCGCCATCATCGCTGCGATCATCGCTGCTAACCCGAACAGCTCCATTCTGGATCTGGTTGGCTTCGCATGGGCTGGCTTCGGCTCGGCATTCGGCCCGGTGCTGCTGGCCGCCCTCTACTGGTCGCGCCTGAACACGCCAGGTGCTGCTGCCGGCATGATCACCGGTGCGGTTGTCTCCTTCGCATGGGGCATGAGCTCGCTCAGCGACACTCTCTACGAGATCGTCCCGGGCTTCGCCGCTGCAACTGTCGTGATGGTCATCGTCACGCTGGCTACCAAGGAGCCGAACGAGAAGATCAAGGAAGAGTTCGACCACGCAGCAAAGCAGGCTCTGGTCTAACGCTTCGATCTAGGCTTGGCCTCCGCTAGCCCCGCAGGCTAGCCCCAGCGCATACCTACAAGGGAACCGAAAAAGTATTTTTCGCGCCCAACTAGGTATGCGCCCTTTTTTATTTGCCATCCTAGCCGCCGCCTTTGTCTCGTCCTTTGCGCTTACGCGAGTTCTCGTCACCTCCTCCCCCGCTGGGTCGGACGCGGAAGCCGTCGTCAAGCAACTGCGCACTGTGCGCGTCGTCGCCGACCGCCCCACCGTCACCGGGTACAAGCGCGAGCGCTTCGACGTCTGGGCAGGTTCTGCCGATTGCAATACACGCCATAAAGTGTTGGCGGCGTGGTTCGGGGGCTCTGTATGTTCGCTTGACGACGGCTCCCTGCGCCAAATCCCCGACCCTTACACGGGTGACCCGGTGGGTCCACATGAGGTCGATATTGACCACATTTATCCGTTGGCAGCGGCGTGGGATTTCGGAGCCTACGCCTGGGATGCTGAGCGGCGTCGGCAATTTGGCAACGATATCGAGGCCAACCTCGTGCCCACCCGAAGTGCGGTCAACAGGGATAAAGGAGATGCCAGCCCGGCGGAATGGCTTCCCGAAGATGCGAAGGCGTGTGACTATTCGCGGCGTTACTTAGCGGTGGCTATTAAATGGGACCTGCCCGTATCTTCGGCAGACTGGACGGCGCTGGCAGCTGCGTGTGGGATCCCCGCGGGGAAAGGCACGAAATAGAGAAAAAGGTGCGAGCACGTTAAGTTAAGGACTGGTCTTAATTAAGAAATTCCAGGCCACTCCTCGCTTGAACGCGAGGCCTACATTCAGTCGTGGAAAGGTAATACGTGCAAAACGTAGTTCTTATGGTTCACGTCCTGGCGGCAATTCTGTTGCTTGGACCGGTGACTGTCGCAATTTCGATGTTCCCGAAGCTCGCGCTTGCAGCCCGTGGCGGAGAAGCTGGGACGGTCGGCGCCGCGCGCACCATGCACGCCATTTCGCGCACCTACGGCATGTGGTCGCTGCTCGTTCCGCTGCTCGGCTTCGGTGTCATGTTCACCGATGTGTCGACCTACATGAAGTCCGGGGCAATGCACGCCGCAATCCTGCTGGCGATCATCGCCTGGGCACTTCTCTTCTTCCTGGTCATTCCGCGTCAGCGTCTGATGATGGCCGGCCTCGGCATCGCTGACGAAGACGAGGATGTTGACGATCCGGAGTTCATCGAACGTCGCAAGAAGGCTGACGAGCTCGACTGGGACAAGCAGAAGGGCCAGCTGGCCATGTTCTCCGGCATCTTCTCCCTGCTGTGGGTTGTCGCCGGCATCCTGATGTTCTTCATCTAGAGCACACGCTCAGACACAATAAAACTGCCGGTGCGCCTGTACGTTTCGGCCCGACTTTTAGGGCTGGGAAGTACAGGCGCACCGGCAGTTTTTTATTGTCTAGGTCAGCGCCACGGACGTTGGTCGCCTGACGACGACCACCCTGCTCGCCTGCCTAACAGGTCTAGCGGCGTCCGCCTCGGTAACCACCACGGCGGTCATCCCGGTCACCACGGTAGCCACCGCGACCGCGTCCGCCACCACGACGGTCATCGCGACCGCGACCACGACCGCCGAAACCGTCACCGTCATCGAAGTTTCCACGGTAGCTACCCCGGCCACGTCCGCCACCACGGCGGTCATCGCGGCCACGACCACCACGGTATCCTCCGCGACCGCGGCCACCGCCACGACGATCGCCACGGTATCCACCACGGCCACCGCGGTAGTCATCGCTGTCGTCGACCGAGGTGCCGTCGTCAAGCGTCAGCCCAATGAGCTGGCCGGAAATGCGGGTATCGGAGAGGTTGTTGATGACTTCTTGCGGCAGGTTAGCCGGCAGCTCGACCAGAGTGTGGTCGCCACGGATGTCGATGTGTCCGAAGTCCTTTGAGGACAGGCCACCCTCGTTGGCGATGGCGCCCACAATGGCACCCGGGCGGACGTGCTGGCGACGACCGACGCTGATGCGGTAGGTTGCGGTGCCCTCGCGTTCGAATTCGACCAGGTCAGCGCGCTTTCCCTGACCACGCTCACCACGGGAGCGACCATCACGGCCACGGTTGCGGTCGCGGTCGAAACGATCACGGTCACGATCATTACGACGGCCACGCGGCGGCTCCTTCATCAGGAAGTCGCCCGACTGTGCCTGCGCAGCGATAGCAGCGGCGATATCAACCAGCGGGGTGTCGTGCTCTTCTGCGTACTCCTCGATGAGCTCTCGGAAGACTGGAACCTGCGAATCAGCAAGCGCCTCAGTCAAGTCATCAGCGAACTTCTGCTTGCGAGAGTCGTTGACCTCATCGACGGTCGGCAGCTTCATCTCGTGCAGCTGCGACTTGGTTGCACGCTCAATCGAGCGCAGCAGGCGGCCCTCACGCGGAGTGACAAAGAGCAGTGCCTCGCCGGAGCGGCCAGCGCGGCCGGTACGACCAATGCGGTGGACGTAGGACTCGGTGTCGTGCGGAATGTCGTAGTTGACCACGTGGGAAATGCGGTCAACGTCCAGGCCACGAGCAGCAACATCGGTTGCCACCAGGATGTCCAGGCGACCGTCCTTGAGCTGATCAATCGTGCGCTCACGCAGAGTCTGCGGGATATCGCCGTTGATGGCAGCAGCGGAGAATCCGCGGGCACGCAGCTTCTCGGCGAGCTCCTCGGTCTCGTGCTTGGTACGCACGAACATGATCATCGCTTCAAATTCCTCGACCTCGAGGATGCGGGTCAGCGCGTCCAGCTTGTTGCGGTGGCTGACCATCAGGAAGCGCTGGCGAATATTGTCCGCAGTGCGAGTCTGGGACTTGACGGTGATCTCTTCCGGCTCCGTCAGGTATTGCTTGGACAGGCGACGAATCGAAGCCGGCATGGTAGCCGAGAACAGTGCGACCTGCTTGTCATCCGGAGTGTCGGCAAGAATGCGCTCGACATCCTCCTGGAAGCCCATCTGCAGCATCTCATCGGCCTCGTCCAGTACCAGGAAGCGCAGGTCGGAGATGTCCAACGAGCCCTTTTCCAGGTGGTCGATGACACGACCCGGCGTGCCGACGATGATCTGCGCACCTCGACGCAGACCCGACAGCTGCACTCCGTAGGACTGACCACCGTAGATTGGCAGGACCTGAATCTTGCCCAGGTGATCAGCAAACGACTGGAAGGAATCCGCAACCTGCAGTGCCAGCTCACGGGTCGGAGCGAGCACCAGCGCCTGCGGTGCACGGACGGAACGGTCAATGCGAGCCAGAATCGGCAGCGCGAACGCCGCGGTCTTACCGGTACCAGTCTGAGCCAGGCCGACGACGTCGCGGCCGCTCATCAGAGTCGGGATAGTTGCAGCCTGAATTGGGGACGGAGTCTCAAACCCAACCTTGCGAACTGCATTGACAATGTCATCCGGCAGCTCAAGCTCATCGAAGCCGACGGTGTCGTCGTCGTTGTCGCCTTTGTTCTTTTCGGCCTTCTTCTCGGCCTCGGCAGTCTTTTCTACCTTCTCGGTCTTTTCCTCAGCGGCCTTCTCTTCGGCCACTGGCGCTTCCTCGGCCACTACATCCTCGGCCTTCACAATTGCGTCCTCGCGCTGGTTTTCGCGCTGATCCTCGCGATTCTCCTCGACGCTGCCATTCATTTCATTATTAGCCATTTGGGGCTCTTCCTGGGCCTTTTCGCCCGCACACTCAATATTCAACAGTTGATTACTCACAGTTGGGTCGCACATACATGACCCGCCCAATTTACGTTCTTGTTTTCAGTGCTCTCACGTCGGAATTGCGATGACATCGCTTCTCTTGCACATACTTCGAAAAATTGCGCCCAAAACCAGTTCAGCTTTTACTTCCGAGGAGGGGGCGCCCATCATGCATTATGCACTTTCAAGCGTTTCACCAGCGAATTTATACCGCTGCCAGATTCTCTGCGACATTGTCGTCAGGATTTCACACCGACTGCCCAGACTACGCCACCGTCGGTCAAAAAACCATTTCCCGTCAGCAAGGTCACAACAATGGGAGAGCGATTTCTTGGGTTAGGCCCGGCGCTGGGGCCGTCGTCAAGCGAGTGAATTGCACCCACTTCGGGGTGCCTATTTTGCAATTATATGGGGTGAGGTAGTTAACATTTTCCTTACAAGTTTGTACACATATCAGCTATTTTCCGCCGTGGAACACCCACCGTTCGGCGGATTTTTGCAATTTTGCAAGGTACAGGCCCAAGGTCGCTAGAGAATGTCCAGCAATAACAACACACCAGAAACGCAGCCGTCTTCGCCCCGACAGTCCCCACTAAAACCACATTCTCCCGAGGAGATTTCTGGGAATGGCGGGCAGGAAAATACGGCACCGTCGAAGCTCTCAGCAATGATTGAAGTTCTCGGATTCCCGGGCTTTATTTTGGCGGGTTCGGCGCTGGCATTATTCTTCCCCGCCCCATTTACTCCGCTGACGGATTACATCACGTACTTCCTGATGATCATCATGTTCGCGATGGGCCTCACCCTGACTATCCCGGACTTCAAGCAGGTCGCTAAGCGCCCGTTGGCGATTCTTTTCGGCGTTATCGCGCAGTTTGTCATCATGCCGCTGCTAGCGATTGCCGTGGCGAAAGTCCTCGGCCTCAACCCGGCACTAGCCGTCGGTCTGCTCATGCTGGGCTCTGTCCCGGGCGGCACTTCGTCGAATGTCATCGCATACCTATCGCGCGGCGATGTCGCGCTGTCTGTCGCTATGACCAGCGTGTCGACGCTAGTTTCGCCAATCATGACGCCATTTCTCATGCTCGTGCTTGCCGACGCGCACACGGAGGTCGACGGCCTCGGGATGGCATGGAGCCTCTGCCAGACAGTCCTCCTGCCTGTGATTGGTGGCCTGATTATTCGGTTTGTGGCCGACTCGTTTATTAACAAAATCCTCCCGATTCTGCCGTGGATTTCCATCCTCGGTATCGGCGGCGTGGTCTTCGGTGCCGTCGCCAAGAATGCGGAGAGCCTGGCGCACATTGGCCTCATTGTGTTTGTGGCTGTGATTATCCACAACGTGCTGGGCTACGTGCTCGGCTTCTTTGCAGGCCAGTTGGTGGGGATGCCGACTGCGGGCAAGCGCACGGTGGCCGTGGAGGTCGGCACGCAATCCGCTGGCCTGTCCTCCGGTATGGCTGCGAAGTTCTTTACCCCGGAGGCAGCGCTTCCGGGCGCGGTGGCCGCAGTGGTGCACAACATTACTGGCGCTATCTATGTGGCTATTTGCCGAAAACTCGATAAAGGCGAGGAAGCTAGCGAATCCGCTTCTGCTTAAGCTGTTTTCGCTTCGGCTTCTTTGGCTCCGCTGTTCGATGAGTGGGCTGGTAGAGTCTCGCGCCCGAAGATCCAGCCCACCATTGCGACCAGCGAAATGACACCGCAAACAAAGAAACCGGCCTTGAATCCTGCGGCATCCACGATTGCGCCGACAATCAGCGGGCCGGAGATCGCTCCGAAGTCCTGAGCCATTTGGAAATTGGCGAGCACCTTTCCACCTTGGCGGTTGGCGCCGATGACGTCGGCAAGCACGGCCTGCTGCGATGGATTAATCATGCCAGCGCCGAAGCCGGCGAGGACGGAGAGAATCAGTAGCGGAAGGGCGCCGCTGCTAAATCCAATAGCGCCCGTGAACACGCCGTTGATAAATAGCCCCGTGATGAGCAGAGGGCGACGGCCGATGCGGTCGGACAAACGACCCGAAAACTGCAGCGCCGTAACATTGCCGAGCGCGAAAGCCGTCAGCGCGAAACCAGCCGTTGCGGTAGCTGCTACTGCCCCATCACTGCCAGGCTCGTGGCTACCAAGATGGGAAAACGTCGCTGCCGCGAAGAGCGGAACAATTGCTACGCGCACGCCGAAGTTCGACCAGCCATTAGCAAAAGCACCGACAAGTGCACTCCTATATGCCGAATCCCGGATAGCCTCGGAGAAAGTCAGCACCGGAGTCGTGCGCTTCGGGACAACGTGGCGAAGATGCTCCGCACTCAGCGACATGCCGACCACAATCGTTGCCACAATCAGCGCTCCACCATAAATGAAAAACGGCACTCGCATGCCCCAAGCACCCATCGCAGCACCAATGATTGGACCAACGACATTGCCCAGTAGGAAGGCTGTGCCATAGGCGGCCGAGCTCTTCCCTCGGATCTCCGGCGGTGAAATCCGCACAATCAGCCCCATTGCCGAGACCGTGAACATCGTCGAGCCGATGCCGCCGAGTGCACGAAACGCCAGCAGTTGCCAATATGTCTGCGCAACACCGACGAGCAAAGTCGAGAACGCAACGATACTGATTCCGGTCAGGTACGTGCGTCGATATCCGAGCTTCTCTACCAGTGAGCCCGATGCCGGCGCGAAGATTAGCCGAAAAATGGAGAACGAACTGACCACGAAGCTAGCCGCGAACACACCCACATCGAAGCTGCGTGCGTACTGCGGAAGAATCGGAGCAATCAGCCCGAAGCCCAGCGCGATGATGAACGCGGCGCTGACCAGAATCCAAATCTCTCGCGGGATCGGCTGTTTTGTCCGGTCTGATTGACTCGACTGAGGATCCGGAACTTGTGATTTGCTTCCCACCTCCGATGCGATAGCTGGCTGAGATTCGCACTTTGCTTTACGACGAAGCAGGTCGCGCGAACGGGAAGCTGACAAGGTAACGGTCCTTTCTACTGTGCAAAAGAGAAAACAAGAAGCCCAAGAGTTCACCATAGCCCGATCTGCAAACAGTGACGATTACTAGAATGAGGCGCAATGACAGAACGCGGAGTTGAGATGAAAAAACGAATCGAAGTTGTAGGTGCGGTTCTTACCTATGAAGGAAAAATCTTCGCCGCCCAACGCGGCCCAGGTCGCTCGATGGAAAACTATTGGGAATTTCCCGGTGGAAAGATCGAAGAAGGCGAGTCCCCTCGTGAGGCTCTAGCCCGTGAACTAAGAGAAGAGCTAAAACTTGACGCTGAGATTGGGAACCACATTCTCACTGTCGACCATGAGTATGACTTCGCCGTTATCTCACTTGCGACATACTTTTGTTCCGTTTCTTCTCCCGAAATCAAGCTAACGGAGCACACTGAATATCGTTGGTTAGAACCGGCCGAACTTTATTCCGTTGATTGGGCGCCAGCGGACATTCCTACAGTCGACATTCTTGTAAACGAACAGTAATCAATACAAGCGACGCAGCGTGCATTTAGTATGCTAAAACAATGATGAATTCCCTGGTCGGAGACCTACGCTACGGCTTCATCGATAAAAACATCGTTGCCGACAAAAAATACAATCCCCGACTCATTCGCAACGATGAGTCCGCCACTATGTACAATGCGCTCCGCGAGGAGCTACGCACCGCTACGAGTTTCATGTTTTCAGTAGCATTTATTTCTCCGGCCGCTCTTGCCATGCTGAAGGAGGATCTCCTTCAGTTTTCTGGCCCAATGACGATCATCACGTCGAACTACCTTGATTTCAATTCACCATCGATGTTCAGAGAACTACTCGAAATTGAGGGACTGAACGTCTACATCTACCCCGAGGATCATCACCGGGGTTTTCATCCAAAGGGATACCTCTTTTACAAAGAGGTTGAGCTTTCAGCCATCGTCGGCAGCGCAAATTTGACGCAAAAGGCGCTCCAGGAAAACGAAGAGTGGAATCTGCACTTTTCCAGTCACCAGAATGGTGATATCACGTTCCAAATTGAGACGGCCATTGATATGCAACGTAATCGTTGCATCCCACTAACTCATCAATGGGTCGATGAGTACGAACAGAAACGCGTACCTCCAGTTTCGAAAAACACGCACACAAAGTTGCTGCCCGAGGGCCCAGTTATCGCCAATCAAATGCAGCAGGTAGCGCTGTCGAATATCGCTGACTTGAGGCAGTCAGGCGAGCGGAAAGGCCTCATAATTTCCGCTACCGGCACGGGGAAGACGATCCTTGCTGCACTAGCAGTTAAAGAAGCACAGGCCAAGCACGTCTTGTTCGTTGCCCACCGGGAACAGATTCTGGAAAAGACTAAGAGTGAGTTCCAAAAGGTACTTGCTTATTCCGGTTCTGAGCTTACGGACGCCGACTTTGGACTCTTGGTTGGTGGGAAAAAAGAAACTGATGCACGATACCTTTTTGCCTCAGTTCAATCCTTGTATTCCCAATCGACTTACAAAACCTTTTCTCCAGATGCCTTTGACTTCATCATTATCGATGAGGTTCATCGTGGCGCTGCTAATTCCTACAAGCCAGTTTTTGAATACTTCAACAGTGAGTTTGTCCTCGGCTTGACCGCAACTCCCGAGCGTCCAGATTCAGGGGACATTTTTCGCCTCTTTGATTTCAACGTTCCTTACGAAATCCGACTGCAAGCCGCTCTTGAAGCCGACATGCTCGCACCATTCCATTATTTCGGTGTCACCGATTTTGATGATGGAGTTCGAGCGATCGGTGATAAGACTGCATCCATCGATGCTCTCGTCGATGAAGATCGTATCGACTATCTCCTGGAGAAGCTCCGTGTCTACGGGTTTCCTGAGAGAGTTAAGGGGCTCATGTTTTGCAGTCGGAAAGACGAAGCGAAAGCGCTGTCGGAGCAGCTCAACCAAAAGCAGCTCTTTGGCCGGCAGCTACGGACGAAGGTGCTTCTAGGTGAAGACTCAATCTCGACACGAAATGCTGTCGTTGCGGAGTTATCTGCAGGCGAACTCGACTACATCATTACTGTTGATATTTTCAACGAGGGCATCGACATTCCGGCAGTAAATCAAGTAGTGATGCTGCGCGGCACCGAGTCAAACATCATTTTTACCCAGCAGCTGGGCCGTGGTCTTCGCAAAGCCCCAGGAAAAGACCATCTCCGAGTAATTGATTTTATTGGAAACTACAAGAACAATTACATGATCCCGATGGCTCTTTTCGGCGATTCATCTAGAAATAAGTCGAAGCTCAAGAGCAAAGTCGTTGATCCCTCCAATATCCCATCGGGCTCCACTGTGAGCTTTGATGAAATTGCCAAGGAGAAGATCCTTAAAGCCATCGATACAGCCTCGGTAGACACGATTGCTGAATTTAAAAAGGATATTCAACTTCTCCAGTACCGACTGAATCGTGTACCACGACTAATGGATTTTGCTCGGTTCAACCTCGTTGACCCTGCAGTGATCTCGACCAGGCGTACCAAGAATTATTGGGAACTCCTCCACCGAGTAGACAAAGCAGCAACAGGACCAACGGATAAGCAGAGTGAATACTTGAGGTTTTTGTCCCGCGAGCTACTTCCCGGAAAGCAACCCCAAGAGTTACTTCTACTTGACCAGCTTATTAAGCATGGTTCCATCACACGTGAAGAGTTTGCTGGCTTTCTCGACACAAGGGCTGTTTCTCACAGCGAGCTGGATCTCTCTGTTGTCGAACGAGTGCTCAACCTCGAGTTTTACCCGAAGCGGGCCTACGAAGAAATTAGATTGGTCCGGTACGATGACGAAACCTCACGTTACAGTCTGACTGAGGAATTTTTGACTTTGTACAACAAGTGGGATTCGTCATATCCAAATAGCTTTCGAGAACATGTGGATGACATCATTCAAACTGGTCTTTTCCTGTCCCGCGAAAATGATTATTTCGCGGGTGTGCTTCGCCGCAATCAACGCTATTCCAGAAAGGATGTTTCTCGTCTTTTGAGGCTTCGGTCGGATCAAACAGGCACGCTAAATGGCTACAAGATTGATTCCCACTCACAGACGATTCCAATCTTTGTGAACTACCGTAAGCACGAGGGGCTTGCTCCAAGCATCGCTTATGAGGATGAGTTTCTTGACCGTTCGACGATGCGCTGGTTTACACGTTCAAATAGAACACTCAAGAGCCAAGAGGTCCAGAGCATCATCCAACACAAGTTCCCAATCCATTTGTTTGTGCGTAGGGATGATTTACCAGATGAAGGATTCACCTACCTTGGCGAAGTGACTCCCAGCGATCCACAACAAACGACAATGAAGGGGCTAAAAGACAAAGAATTAAATGTTGTCACAATGAAGCTTCACCTTGAACATCCCGTTCCCGACACATTCTTCGAGTACCTTCACGCAAAGCCGATTGACTAACGAAAGCTAAACCCCCTACCCCGCCACCATGGCGGAATAGGGGGTTAAACGGAGCGTCGTAAAGCGAACGCCCTATCTACGAGACTGCAGTGACCTGATTAGAACAGGTTTGGCAGACCCGCCTGAGCGGAGAGGTTGCTGACAGCCTCCGTTGCCTGAGCGGTCGAACCCGACAGCTCCGGGATCGGCAGCTCCGGGAGAGCTGGGCTCTCCGAGATGATGTCGGCAATCTCCGGCGGGACCTCAACGCCCTCTGGGAGCAGCTCGCCAATCGGCCCCAGATCCGGCTCTTCCTGCGGGACGTGCTGCTTGGTGTACTGGACGTCCTCGTCAATCGTGCGGAACTCAGACTGCGGTTCGGTGGAGGTCTCTACCTTGAAGCGCTCGTTGACCTGGCCGTCCGGGATGTCGTACTGCTCTTCAAGAGCAACGTCAATCGGCTGGAAGCGGCTCAGCGGGCCAATACCCATGGAGTTAACGCCGATGGCCTCGCGAGTCTCCGGGTTGTAAGCGTTTCCGCCCGAATCGCCGTGGTCAATCGGAGCGATGGCCCAGACACCGTTGCGGACACGGAAGACCTGGAAGCCGCAACCGCGGCCAGTACGTGAACCGTCGGTGCACACGGGCTCACCGAAGTTGTCAACGGAAATCTCCATCGGGTCGAGAGTGCGCTTGTCCTCGATACCGACGATCTGAACCGGCTCGCCATGGACGTTGCCGAACTCATCCACAGAGTGGGACATAGAGGTGGTCTTGATGTCGTCCTGAACCTCAATGATGCCGTAGTCACCGCTATTGAAGAGCTCGTTGAAGAACTCCGGCATAGTGGTGTTTTCGTCGAAGTCGCCCTCTTCCGGCATGACATCGGTGCCCATGTAGTCCTTGTTGACCAGCTTGTCGCCGTCCTTGGTTGGGATGAAGAACTGGCCGGTGACCTCTTCGCCGGTTTCAGTATCCTTCGCCACAACACAGTGGCCGGCAGTCATGATGACACGATGGGAAACGCCATTCTGATCCACAACGGTGCCAGGAACTCCCAGAGAGCACATCGGGGACTGGACATGACGTCCGTCGATGTTCTTGCTGCTCGGGAACGGCATTCGCAACGGCGAGCCCGGGCCGATGACAACATCCGAGTTTGCCGGTGCAGCCTCAGCTACCGCGATTCCGGGCACAAAGCCACCCGCAGCTACCGACAGTGCAGCCGTGAGTGTGGCGACCTTCTTTGAACTGGCCATAGTGTGCGGTACTCCATTTCTGTACAGAAAACTTGTCCCACTCAGTGTATTAGGGACACCTTTACAAAGCTCTCCAAAAATGGAACCTAGGGTGAAATTCTCAGCCGAGGAACCGTTCATTCGTCTTCATGCCACACCCATTACACATCAAAAAGTTTGTTCAGCAGCAATGCAAGAGCCAGAACCATCCAACGTGGATGATCCTGGCTCTCTTAACGGTTCGGGGGTGATTTTTGCCAGATTCTCAGACTGGTGCTAACTCTCAAAGCTTGGAAGCTGATTTTCTGCCAATTGAGGCAGCTCAAACGACTGTGACGATTGTGGCAATTGGGGCGATTGTGGCAGCTCAGGGAGTTGCGGCAACTGCGGCAGCTGGTCCACAAGATCAGCTAACTGCGGTACAGAATCTTCCTGCGAAGCCTGCGGATCCTGCACCCGCGCATACTCCTGATCCGCCGTCATATCCTCGCTGAGGGTGCGGTAGGTGGAGTCACGCTGAGCTGTGGAATCCGATACCTCGAAGTGGTCGTTTACTTGACCGTCGGGAATTCCGTAGGCCTCCTGGATGGCAATATCCGCGGGCATCACACGCGAGACCGGACCGAAGGCCATCGAATTCACGCCAATAACTTCATTTGTGGTCGGATCGTAGGCATTTCCGCCAGAGTCACCGTGATCAACGCCGATACCAACCGTCCAGATGCCGTTTCGGGCTCGGAATACCTGGTATCCACAGGCCCTCCCGGTGCGCATACCGTCCTTACAGATAGGCTTGCCAAAATTATCGAAGGAGACTTCGCCACGCGGCAGGTCTTCATTGTCTTGAATGCCGGTCATCACCACGGGCTCCCCGTAGCTCTGACCATTTTCATCAATGGAGTAGCTTGCGCCAGTAGTCTCTACGTCTGGATCAAGGTTGATTATTCCGTAGTCCGCACCATTAAAGCCTGCCGGCAACGACTCCAGGCCGGCATCTTCCTGCGGCAATTCCCAACGATGGGCACCTGCGGTACCAATGCGCTTATCACCTTCAGTGGTTGGCACATACACCTCACCAGTGACGATTGGCAGACCCACATCCGGAGCATCATTCAGGCAGTGCCCTGCGGTCAACATGACCCGATGCTTCTCCCCATTGCGGTCCGTCACCGTCCCCGGAACACCCGCCGAACACATCGGCGAGTTGATATTTCGATACCCATCCCACGGACTTCCCTCCATGGGGGTTCGAATCGGGTCACCCGGACCAACCACTACAGCATGTGCCGCAACCGGGGCCACCAAGGACAAAAGTGCTGCGAAAGCCGATACCGCCAGTCGACTTCTTGCGTGCTTCATTGAGACGAATCTTTCAAATGTTTAGTTTTTCTTTAGGGCCACCACTCACACTAATCCACCACCCCACCCCAGAAATAGCGTTTTCTCAGACTCTTGGGCTTTTACAAAAGTCGTTATCGAATCGTTTCCACAACCTCACATGTCCCTGCAATAACACCAGACACCTAGCCAATTGACTACCCCCACTTAGGTTACCCATTGATGCTAATCCTATTTCGAACATGCGTTCTATATGTTCGAAAATACGAGTCCGGGGTGTTCGATAACTTGTAGCCATGAGTACAACAAACGAGTTTCCCATTCACCGCCGCCTAGCCCTTCCCCCGCTATCCGCTACCTACCGTGCAGAATGTTTCGAGGACCTCGCCCTCATCCGCACAATCCTCTGCCACCCCACCATCGGCCGTAGGCATTCGCCCGGCGCGCTGGATCACACATTCTCGCTTCCCGACGGGCCTGTGGCCACCGTCCGAGCGTCACGGATAGCGCTTCCTCGCGCACTGGTCTCTCAGCTTGCCGACGTGCACGCGGAATACTTCGTCCTGAAGGATGAGCCCATGTTCATGTACTCCGTTTCCGTCAAGGTGGAATCCTCATCGGAGGTAGTCCTCCGCGGAATTGGCGGTTCGAATCGGACACGGGAAGAAACCCGCCGACGCACTCGGGCTGTGGCCGAGGCTCTCCATCGTGCGCAGGACTGCAGCAAGATACACGAAAACGGCACTGACCCCGCACTCCCCGGGCGCCGTTATAGCTGGATCGGCACCAGGGACGCGCGGCCACTGCCGTGTCCTAACGAGCTCTTTTCTTCTCGCCCATCGGCGGCTTAGCGCTGGCGCAGCACTGCCTCAGTACAGCTACTCGCTGTCGTCGCCTTCTTCGTCGTCATCGTCGTCCTCGTCGTCATAGTCGCCATCGTCGTAGAGGTCATCATCGTCATCGTCTTCGTCGTCATCATCCTCTTCCAAGGAGGCAACGTGATCAGAGTAGATGTACTCTGCATACCCGTCATCGACGGCTACCAGCTGATCTTCCCATTCCTCTGCGCGGTCTACCACGAGCGCAAGGACATCCATCAGCTTGTCAAAGTCCTTGAAGGTGCCCAGCGTCAGAACCTCATTTCGCAAGGCCTGGATGTCAGAGTAGAGGTCAGCAAACATCTTGCGACGGTCATCATCGGTGAGAACCGTTTCGGTATCCGAGTCCCAGAACTCCGCGATGGCCTGGTCGACGATGTCGTCCAAGTTCGCGTCCTGGGAGATGAAGCGGACGTGTGCGCTGGGCTCGTTGTTGTGGGCAGTTACCAAAACCTGAACCAACGAGGAGGTACCAACTTCGGAGGTGACCAGAGTTGCCTCTTCGGGGTCCTGTTCAAACTCCAGGTCAGCAATACGGTCATCGTCGCCATCGAGCAGAGTGCGAAGCAGGCCAACAACCTGGTCAGTAGCTACATGGTGGGCAACTGCCGCGACGGCATCTTCGACGGAGAATACAGCGGAGACCAGAACAGCTTCGAACTCGTCGTCCTCATCATCCACATCGGCAGCGGCTACGTAAACTTCGGCAGCCGGGATGTCCTCATCAATGGTGACGAACTGAACCTCCAGGTCAGAGGTAATGGGAACGAAGAGGGTGTCATCGTTGACACGGCTTTCAATGCCCTCGCGGTCCAGTGCCGCAGCAATCTGCTCGAAAAAGCTCATGGGTGGAATCCTCCCTTGAAAGATAATTGGCCTCTACCCGCAGCCAATCGTAGCGACAAACGCGCAATCATGGGGCGGCTCATGCCCCCGGCAATTGCTGCGAAAGATCACGCCGGCAGTGCGCTTGCTACAGCAAAGCCGCCAACGCAGCCGGTTGAGGGGCAGGCCACCGGCTGTCGATTCTCGAAAACAGAGCGCTCAGTAGCGTGCCCAGAGCTGATGGCGTTCCTCACGCGAACGTTTCGGACACGAGACACACAGATCGGCGTCTGGGCTGTGATAAATCATGCAGCAAGTAGCTCTCTCCAAGTGAGTAACTACATCGAAGTCCGGTTCTTCTCCCGATTCAGCGGCAGCTTCGTCCCAGGGGCGCACCTCGCCTCCGCAGGAATCCATGAAACGAGGAAGAGGAACCCGATGTACTCTCTGTATCCCCTCAACGACATATTTGCCGATAAGCGCTCCGCGCCAGGGCTCCATCAGCTCATTACCGGCAGCTATTGCAGCATTAGCCACAGCATCGGCAGCCACGGCCCAAAGAGGAGCAGGCTTGATGTCCCCGACTTCTCCAACAATCTGAGCCAACGGCTCCAAGAAATGAGCCAGTGCTTCGCCGGAATCCTTCAGCTCATCCGCATCCTCAGCGGAAATGCTTTCAAACTGTTGAGCTTGGAACCCAACCCAATAGTCATCTCGGAGAAATGTGAACCAAGAAGACCACTGCCACACTGGAACTCGACCGGAGACCATCACGCATGCCAGCGATGGCCCCACCAATGCTCCGCACATGGACCACCACCACAACTGGGTCTGGAAACGGGTATCCCCCTTAACCTCGGGCATGGGAAACAGCTTTCTCCCAGCCTCAATTCCGGCGGCTACCGCTTCGGTAGAAAGGTGCCACTCCGCAGCGCCGTCGTGAGGCATGACATCTGCGGAAAACCGAGGAAAGTCCGCCAAAAGCTGGGAGTACTCGGGAGGCAATGCGGCACCCCGCATGACATCGTTCACCAGTCTCACCCTTCTATCCACTGTGATAGTCGCCGTACACCTGTCTATTTTCCACCGACTACGGAATTTCCCCACAGCTCAGTAGTGTTTATATGGGCATATGGCTCTCAACGGACCCGTTTAGGAGGTCTACTACTTTGTTCCAAAAGACGAAGAAGGATTCAACTCGCACAGTAACTGATGCAGTGAACTCAACCCCCGAAGCGATCGAACGTGATGCCGGAAAACTGGGAACCCTTCTTATCCAAACCCTGGATAAGACCATGAGCTGGCAGTCGTCTGCCATCACCGGATACGTCAGTTCCCTGCACAAGCGCAAAAAAGATGAAACTCCGGCACAGGTACAGGAACGTATTGATTCCCACTACCTCAACCTGGTCACCGGCACCGGTGGTGCCGCCGGCGGCAGCGCGGTTCTCCCCGGCGTCGGCATGATCACGGGCTTGGCTGCGGTTACCGGTGAATCGCTGCTGTTTCTGGAAGCATCAGCCTGGTACACACTGGCCTCAGCAACACTGCGCAATATTGACATCACCGATCCACAACGCCGTCGCACGCTGATTCTTGCGGCCATGAGTGGTTCTGAGGGGACAGCTATTATGGCCTCTCTGCTTGGCGAGGAATCGCTGCGGAAGCAGACCAAGACTTCCGTAAATTCTCTACTGCCACGGCTTGGTGTTCCGCAGCTGGGTGCAGCAAACCGCCTGCTGATTCGCGAGGCACGCAAGCGCTTGATGAAGAACGCTCGTCTGGCCATCATCGGTAAGATTTTGCCATTTGGAATTGGCGCCGTGGTTGGGGCCTCCGCAAACCGCAAGCTCGGTGGCATTCTTATCAGCTCCACTCGCGCATCTCTGGGCCCACTTCCCCAAGATTGGTCGGACTTTGAACGAAAGCTACCGGCTAAATCCAACACCTCTGAAGATTCGAAGAAGGACTCAAAGTCATCGAGATTCTCTATTCCCTCGGCGCTGAAGTGGCCGAAGAAAAAGAAGAATAAGTAGTTCCTCTTACCCCGATTACCCTTCAGCGACGTTTTTCAATGGAAGAGCGGTACCCACCATGGCCCAGAGCAAACCCCTCAGAACCTCTCCCATGAAGTTCTTGTGGAAACAGTCTCTTCATAGGCCATTACCGCTCTATGGCGTCATTGTCGCCGCACTGATCGTTGTCGGGCTGGAGTCCGTGCTTCCGCTTCTCACTCGAGATGCCATCGATGTGGCAACGGGCTCTTCCGATGGCGGTGTCCCCGCGCGCCTACTGCCTTCGCTAACTCCCTTGCAGGCAGTCATTTCCGTATTTCTGGCCATCGCGTTGGTGCGCTTCGTCGCCCAGGCGGGGCGAAGATTCTTCTCCGGCAAACTCTCCATTGATGTTCAGCACGACCTGCGACTAAAAATCCTCCGCTCCCTACAAAACCTCGATGGTCCAGCACAGGATCGCGTCAACACCGGCCAGGTTGTGTCACGGTCGATTTCCGACCTCCAGGCGGTGTCCGGACTACTGGCAATGTTGCCGTTGACGCTGGGGTCCGTCGTCAAGCTGTTCATCACTATCGGCATCATGCTCGCCCTCTCGCTGCCCCTGACACTGGTCGGCCTCGCCGTGGTGCCAGCGATTGTCTACATTGCAGTGAATTCGCGTGACAAACTCCATGCCGCAACCTGGGCTGCCCAACAGCAAGCTGGCGAGATAGCCGGACAAGTCGAGGAAACCGTTTCCGGCATCCGTGTTGTCAAGGCGTTTGCGCAGGGTGACAACGAAGTTGCAAAGATGGAGCGTAACTCGTCTCTGCTCTATTCCCTCCGTCTGCGAGCGGCAAAACTCAGCGCTCGATTCCAACCGGCGCTGCAGTCGTTGCCGCAACTGTCCCTCGTCGGAAATATCGCGGTCGGTGGCTGGCTAGCGATTCACGGACACATCACCCTAGGCACGTTCGTAGCTTTTGCCACGTATCTCACCAGCCTGACTGCCCTGTCGCGTCTGGTCTCCAACATGGTCATCTCGATACAGCTGACGTCGGCAAGCATCGACCGCATTTCCGATGTCATCGACGCCCGACCAGACAACCCCGAACCCACCGACGCGCTTCCTCTCCCCGACGGCCCCGTTGGCATCAGCTTCAACCACGTCACCCACAGCCGTGGCGGACGCACGCTTATCGACGATGTCTCATTCTCCGTCGAGCCAGGGGCGACCTTAGCGTTGATTGGCCCACCGGGGTCCGGAAAGACTATCGCCACGGAGTTACTCGGCCGTCACTATCTGCCGGATTCGGGAACTATCACTATCGATGCGCCCAGCCACGGCACATCCACAGATACCGCGCGCATTCTCTCCAGCGACGTATATGACGCTATTACTGTCGTTCCGGACACTCCTTATCTATTTGCGGGCACGTTGCGTGAGAACATCGCATTCGCCAATCCCGCGGCGTCCCAGGAAGAGATTATCGCCGCAGCGACCGCCGCCCAGGTCAACTTCGTCGACGACCTGCCTCAGGGGTGGGACACAGCCATCGGCGAGCGCGGGCATAATCTCTCCGGCGGACAAGCTCAACGCGTGGCATTAGCACGGGCATTCCTCGCCCGTCCTCGAGTTTTGGTTCTCGATGACGCTACCTCAGCAATCGATGCTGCAACTGAGTTGGAAATCTTCAACGCGCTGACCTCACAGCTGGCGGATACGACTATCGTCATCGTGGCGCATCGATCTTCCACTCTCGAGCAGGCGGACCACATCGCCATTTTCGAGGACGGTGCCATCACTGGCATTGGCACCAAGGCCGAACTGATTACTTCTCATCCGCGCTTCACCGAGCTGATGGACATCGACCAGAGCGCTTACCCCGAAATCGAAAACCTCGTTCTCGACCCCATTGGCAGTGAGGACCCCAGCCCCGAGGAACTCTGGCCCGACGAATCCGCACCAACCTCCGACGACTCCACGTCAGACACCGCTGCGCGGCTTCCCGGAGGCGGTCCAGGTGGACCCGGTGGCCCTGGTGGTCCCGGTGGCCGCGGCGGAGGTCGTGGTGGCATGGGGGCGGCTCTCGCCAATGCTCCTGCGACACCAGAGCTTCTCGAGCGTGTGCGAAACCTCCCACCCGCTAGCGAAAAACCGCGTGTACCAGCTCGAGCACTCGACAACTCCGAGCCTTTTTCTCTGCGCCGGCTGCTCTCCTACGTCCGCGGTCTATTTATAAGCGTCATTGCGCTGCTCGCCCTCATTGCCGTTGCCGATCTGGCGTTCCCCATGCTCGTGCGCTACGCCATTGACCACGGCATCAGTGAGCACAATGAGGCCGTGCTGTGGGCCTGCGCCGCAGGTGGCTTGGCGACGGTCCTCATCAGCTGGATTGCCGTAGCCACAAATGCTGTTATTACTGCGCGCACTGGTGAGCGGCTGCTATATGCCCTGCGTGTGCGCTGCTACCGTCACCTGCAGTCGCTTGGCATTAACTACTTCGAGGCCAATCGCTCGGGTGCCATCATGACGAGGATGACAACCGACATCGACGCGCTGTCCTCGTTCCTACAAACGGGATTGGCAGAGGGCGCGATTGCCACGTTCACTCTGCTCGGTGTCTCAGTACTGTTGCTTGCCACACAGGTGTCACTCGCCGCGGTGGCGTTGGCGACGCTTCCCATCATTGTGGTGGCCACCCTGGTATTCCGCCGAATCTCCTCGCGCCTGTACAAGGCTGCACGCGAGCAGCTCTCCTTGGTCAACGCTGATTTCCAGGAGACCATTGGTGGGCTTCGCGAGATTCAGATGTACCACCGCGTCGCCGATATCGAATCTTCCTTTGCCGAGGAATCAGATAAGTACCGCGCAATTCGTCAGCGAGCACAGCTAGCCGTGGCCTTATTCTTCCCCGGCATCAACTTCGTCTCTGAGTTGGCAACAGCTGCGGTGTTGGCTGTCGGCGCCCAACAGGTTGCTGAGGGAACTACGACGCCCGGCGTACTCGTCGCCTTCACGCTGTACCTGGGAATGCTCTTTGGCCCGATCCAGCAGCTGTCCCATGTTTTCGACGGCTACCAGCAGGCGAAGGTCGGTCTCAATCGCATTGGTGACCTCCTACAGACCACCCCCATGCCAGATTACGGCACTACTGACGGCGCGTCCCGTGCAGCCGCTGGCGACCTGCGCTTAGACAAGGTGACTTTCTCCTACCCCGCCACCAACTCTGAGCACGAACGCCCGCAGGTCCTCGATGCTCTCGATTTGCAGATTCCTGCCGGAGAAACAGTCGCAATTGTCGGATCCACCGGTGCCGGAAAATCAACAATCATTAAGTTGTTCGCCCGTTTCTACGATCCAGTTGGCGGCGTGGTGCGAGCCTCCGAAACTGACATCCGCGACTTCCCTCTTAACGACTGGCGACGCACCCTCGGCTATGTACCCCAAGAATCACACCTGTTTTCGGGGACAGTAGCAACAAATATTTCCTACGGTCTACCGGACAGCAGTCATGCTGAAATCCAGCAGGCCGCGAAGAATGTCGGTGCTCTCAGCACCATTGCCAGCCTGCCCGGCGGCTTCCACCACCCCGTCGGCCCAGATGGCCGAGGACTCTCCTCCGGACAGCGTCAACTTATCGCACTCGCTCGTGCCGAAATGATGCGTCCTGAACTGCTGCTTCTCGACGAGGCCACCGCGACACTCGACCCTGCAACAGAGTCGGCAATCCTCGAAGCCACTGACCGTGCGTCGCGTCAACGCTCGGCAATTATTGTGGCCCACCGCCTGGCTACGGCTGCTCGAGCCAACCGGATATTGGTACTCGACCACGGGCGTATTGTCGAAGACGGCTCCCATGATGAGCTTCTCGCGGCGGGTGGCCAATACGCAGAGCTCTGGAGCAAGTACCATATGGGGAGCGCGACGGTGTAGTAATTCAGAATTTTCGTTATCCTTGAATGACACTTTGACGCGTGCGCTCATTAGAATAAACGTGAGTTAGTAAAACTAATACGAAAAGAGGCGAGTACCTGCCGTGAGCAGCGACATGAGCTTCGGCCAGAACGAATGGCTGGTCGACGAGATGTACCAGCAATTCCAGAAGGATCCACAGTCTGTGGGTCAGGAATGGCGCGAATTCTTCGCAACCCACACACCGTCCCAAAAGGGCGAGGACCTTTCCGATATGGCAAAGCCCGCAGCAGCCACGAAGGAGGAAGCTAAGGCAACCGGACGTCGTGAGTCCAAGGGGGTCGAACCAACCAAGACCCCGAACAAGCCGGCGTCTCCGAAGCCGAAGAAGTCCCCGATGGATGCAGCAGCCAAGGTTTCGGCTGTTGAATCCGGCGAGGAGCCTCTGAAGGGCGTCGCACGGGCTATCGCTAAGAACATGGATGTCTCCCTGGAGATGCCGACTGCTACGTCGGTTCGCGATATGCCGGCACGTCTGATGTTTGAAAACCGCACCCTGGTTAACAATCATCTGGCACGCGCCCGCGGCGGCAAGATTTCCTTCACCCACATCATTGGTTACGCCATGGTGAAGGCTGTCATGCTCCACCCGGATATGAACAACAACTACAAGGTTGTTGACGGCAAGCCGGTTCTGGTTACTCCGGAGCACATTAACCTCGGCCTGGCCATTGATATGCCGGCTAAAGACGGCTCGCGTTCGCTCGTAGTTGCCGCTATCCGCGAGTGTGAGACCCTGACCTTCAAGCAGTTCGTCGACGCCTACGAGGACATCGTCGTTCGTGCTCGCCACGGCAAGCTGACCGGTAAGGACTTCCAGGGTGTCACCATTTCCCTGACCAACCCGGGCGGCATCGGCACTCGTCACTCCGTCCCGCGCCTGACCAAGGGCCAGGGCGCGATTATCGGTGTCGGTTCCATGGACTACCCGGCTGAGTTCGCTGGTGCTTCCGCTGACCGTCTGGCAGAGATGGGCATCGGCAAGCTGGTGACCATCACCTCTACTTACGATCACCGCATTATCCAGGGTGCAGAGTCCGGCGAGTTCCTGCGTACGATGAGCAATCTGCTCGTCGACGACAAGTTCTGGGACCACATCTTCCAGACCATGCGTGTCCCGTACACCCCAATCCGTTGGGCACAGGACCTGCCGAACACGGGTATCGACAAGAACACCCGCGTTATGCGTCTGATTGAGGCCTACCGCTCCCGCGGTCACCTGCTGGCGGATATCGACCCGCTGCGTTCTGACCAGCCGAATACTTCCGCTCCAAACCACGCTGACCTCGATATCGAGGAGCACGGTCTGACCCTGTGGGATCTGGACCGCACCTTCAACGTCGGTGGTTTCGGCGGCAAGGAGACGATGACGCTGCGCGAGGTGCTTTCTCGCCTGCGCAACGCATACTGCCTCAAGGTCGGTTCCGAGTACGCTCACATTCTCGACCGCGAAGAGCGCGAGTGGCTGGAAGAGCGCCTTGAGGGCGGCCAGCCGAAGCCGTCCCACGCTGAGCAGAAGTACATCCTGCAGAAGCTGAACGCCGCCGAGGCATTCGAGAACTTCCTGCAGACCAAGTACGTCGGTCAGAAGCGCTTCTCCCTTGAGGGCGCAGAGTCGCTGATTCCGCTGATGGACTCCGCTATCGACACCGCTGCTGGTGCTGACCTCGATGAGGTCGTCATCGGTATGCCACACCGCGGTCGACTGAACGTGCTCGCAAACATCGTCGGCAAGCCACTGCGCCAGATCTTCACCGAGTTCGAAGGCAACATCGACCCGGCACAGGTCGGCGGTTCTGGTGACGTCAAGTACCACCTGGGTACTACTGGCCGTCACATCCAGATGTTCGGCGAGGGCGAGATTGACGTCACCCTGACTGCGAACCCGTCCCACCTCGAGGCCGTCAACCCGGTCGTTGAGGGTCTTGCTCGTGCACGCCAGGACAAGATCAACAAGGGCGAAGAGGGCTACTCCGTCATGCCGCTGCTGCTGCACGGCGACGCTTCCTTCGCTGGCCTGGGCATTGTCCAGGAGACCCTGAACCTGATGTCCCTGCGTGGCTACAAGGTCGGCGGTACCGTCCACATCGTGGTGAACAACCAGATTGGCTTCACCACTTCGCCGGACTCCGGTCGCTCCTCCTACTACGCAACCGACATCGCCAAGGCCTACGGCTGCCCGGTCTTCCACGTCAACGGTGACGACCCTGAGGCTGTCGTCTGGGTCGGCCAGCTGGCTGTTGAGTACCGTAACCGCTACGGCAAGGACGTCTTCATCGACCTGGTCTGCTACCGCAAGCGCGGCCACAACGAGGCCGATGACCCGTCCATGACTCAGCCGCTGATGTACAAGATCATCGACGAGAAGGAAAGCGTTCGCGCTCAGTACACCGAGGACCTCATCGGTCGCGGTGATATCTCCGAGGAAGAGTACGAGGCAGTGCGCCGAGACTTCCACGATCAGATGGAGGCGGTCTTCAACGAAGTCCGTGCAGCTCAGGACGCAAAGCCGGGCGATCAGTCCGGTATTGCAGGCTCCCAACCGCTGCCGCACGGTCTGGAAACCGGCATTGACAAGGCAGAGATTGTCGAGATTGGTCAGTCCTACGTCAACCTCCCAGAGGGCTTCAAGATTCACCCGCGTGTTGCGCCGGTCGCTAAGAAGCGCGCGGAGATGACACAGAAAGGTGGCATCGACTGGGGCATGGCTGAGCTGCTGGCGATTGGTTCCTTCACCGGCGCTGGCATCGACGTCCGCTTCGCAGGTGAGGATGTCCGCCGCGGTACCTTCACCTCTCGCCACGCAGTTCTGATTGACTCCGAGGACGGTTCGGAATACAACCCGATTGACGCCTACGGTAAGTCCAAGAACGGTGGCCGCTTCATGATCTACAACTCGGCTCTGACCGAGTACGCAGGCATGGGCTTCGAGTACGGCTACACCCTGGGTAACCCGGATGCGGCAGTGTTCTGGGAGGCACAGTTCGGTGACTTCGCCAACGGCGCTCAGACCACCATTGACCAGTACGTTTCCTCCGGTGAGGCCAAGTGGGGTCAGACCTCCAAGCTGATTCTGCTGCTTCCGCACGGCTACGAGGGCATGGGCCCGGACCACTCTTCGGCACGCATCGAGCGCTTCCTGCAGCTCGCAGCCGAGGGTTCCTACACCGTTGCTCAGCCGTCCGAGCCGGCTAACTACTTCCACCTGCTGCGTCGCCACGTCCTGTCCGACCTGCACCGTCCGCTGGTTGTGTTCTCTCCGAAGTCGATGCTGCGCAACAAGATGGCAGCGTCCGCTGTCGAGGACTTCACCAACCCGAACAAGTTCCGCTCGGTCATCGATGACCCGAACTTCGAGTCCAAGGACAAATCCGGCATCAAGACCCTGCTGCTCTGCTCCGGCAAGATCTACTGGGAGCTGGAGAAGAAGCGCAAGAAGGACAAGCGCGACGACATCGCAATCGCTCGCCTGGAGATGCTGCACCCGCTGCCGCACAACCGCCTCCGCGACCTCTTCGAGTCCTACCCGGATCTTGAGGAAGTCCGCTGGGTTCAGGATGAGCCGGCTAACCAGGGGCCGTGGCCGTTCCTGGCACTGAACCTCCCAGAGGCTCTACCGGATATGCCGAAGCTGACCCGCGTTTCCCGCCGTGCACAGTCCTCCACCGCAACTGGTGTGGCCAAGGTCCACCAGATTGAGGAGAAGGCTCTGCTGGAAGAGGCTCTCAAGTAGTTTTGGACAGACCTATGGTCTTGTGAGACCGCGGTGAAGTCGCGTGTTTGAGATCGCCGCTTCACCAGGTGGTCTTCACCAGGTGGTCTTTACGAGCTGGCGATCAAACGCTAAGGGGCTCCAACCGAACGGTTGGAGCCCCTTTCTTGGTGCTTGGGAGATCGTTGCCAGGCATCCAGGGCGAATAGACAAAAAGCGTGTCCGGTCGGCGTGTTACCGGGTCGGCACCATTTACTACTGAGTCCTCAATGCGAGTTACCGACTGCGTTTATGACAAAAATGACCTGAAAAATGGCATGAAAGTGTCATAAACTCGCACAGTTTCACATTTGCAGCCCGCGTTCAAGGGCGAATAGACAAACACGGCGGCAGCCAACAGCGGATACGCGTCAGATACCGCCGCAACTAGCCCCCGCCCCGACTACGCCTTATCCAGCCACTCCTGAGCGACCAACTCAGGGCTCGCGCCACCAGCCACAGCTCGGGTCATCAGCTTTAGGTCCTCAGTGCTCAAAGAACCAGCAATCTCGTTGAGTACCCGGACTCGGTCGCTGCGGTCCAACGCTGGCTTGACGTAGAAAGGCACAAGCCATTGCGGCAAGTCAGCCCCAGCATTGTCAGCTGACACATCCGTGCACCCCTGCGCCATGCCCGCATCGGTGGCCATAACTTCACCCGGCAACGACCGCGAAAAAGCATCGTAAACGCGGTCGCGCCACTCGCCACTGAACTGCTTGTCCGGAGTGGAGTCCTCGGCGTAATCCTCGGCCAACAGCTCCGCCGACGCCGGGTCACTCAGGCCGAGCAGCTCACCTGTGCATCCGAAAGAGACCAGAACCGCTTCATTGCGTACGGCCCGCAACCGGTCCTCAGCATCGCGAATGCCGACGACCTCCGCTTGGCGCCCTACCCTCTCAAAGCTTTGCGCATACACGTACGCGAGAGCTGCTTGCTCGGGGTTGCGCAGGTCTGCCCCGATAGTTACTACCGCCTCCTGCTCGGGAGGAACAGGCATCTGCGGATCCAAATCAGAACACGCGGAAAGGCCGAACCCCGCTGTCCCAGCGACCAACGCCAGGGCAGCAAAAGTGCACACAGCAGCCTTGGAGCTACCCCTGTTCCCCATTGAGCCAGTGCAATAGTGGAGCTCGCCGCTCGCACGTCTAAAATCAATCATCGACACCAGCGTAACCTACGAACGGATTGTGAGGTCTCCCAGAATGGGTGATACGAATAGCCGCAACAATAGCGCTTCGGCGAAAGCTCGCAATCCGCGAACTAACTCGACAAATAAAGGCTCAACACCGTTGGCCGCAGCAAAACCCGGCAAAACTGCTCGGGCAACGAATGCAGCTAAATCCGCAGCAATGTCAGCTGTCTCGAAGGTGACGCGCACCAACGGATCGTCGTCAAGCGTGGGAGAAACACAGTCGGCGGCTGTGAGCGATGCCCTGCGCGATTGCGGCGTCTACATCGGCGGTAAGCGTTTGCCGGGCACCTACGACCACTTCTCCGGCCTGTCCGAGGTGCGTAATTTTGGCGAGGGCTTCACGTGGCTGTCGTTGTCGCGCCCCAACGCGACGCAGATGGACGCCATCGCTGAGCTCTACGGCCTGGATGAGCTGACGGTGGAGGACGCACTGACCAACCGTCAGCGCCCAAAGATTGAGATTCACGATGATCACGTGGTTTTTGTGATTCGCTCGATTCACTACTCCCCGGAAGGTCTAGCGGACGACGAAAATGAAATCATTCGCTCTGGCCAGCTGATGATTGTTATCGGCCAGGAGTACGTCATCACCATTCGCATGGGCATGCCGAGCTCGGATATGCAGCGCATTAGCGCACGCGTGGAGAACACCACCGACGCCATCGACTACGGCCCCGCGGGCGTGCTGTGGGCGCTGACGGACAACCTCGTCGATGCCTACCTGCGCATTGCGTTGCAGCTGGAAGATCGCGTGGAAATTATGGAAGACGAAGTCTTCGAGCCGAATTTGGTGTCGGATATTGAGGACATTTACATCCTCAAACGAGAGATTCTGGAGATGCGCCACGCAATCGATCCGCTGACGCCGGCGCTGCGCTCCCTGATGAATTTGCGGGAAGACATCATGCCTAAGGACGTCAGCCGTTATCTTTCCGATGTTCTCGACCACCAGCTCGCCGCGGCGGACCTCGTAGCCGGACTCGACGAACGCCTCTCCTCCCTCATCGACGCCGCCGCAGTGAAGATCCAGCTGCAGCAGAACCAGGACATGCGTACTATCTCGGCATACGCGGCTATTCTCGCCGTGCCAACCGCCCTGGCCGGTATCTACGGCATGAACTTCGACCGCATGCCCGAACTGCACTGGGAGTACGGCTACTTCATCGTCCTCGCCATCATGTTCATCATCGTGGCGTTTTTGGTGTGGCTCCTGCGCCGCAACAAGTGGCTGTAGTTTCCGCTTCTGGCAGGCAACCCTTTACGACGAGTACAACAACCTACCCGCGATTCCCACCGAGCGCCCGCTGCGCAAGCAGGTCACGGGCGCGCTCGGCATTGCGGGGGTTGCACAAGACGTCGTAGCGACGAGCAACAATCTCCGTCGTAGTGGAGAAATCCCGCTTGCCGTTTTGCATAGCGTACGGAACTGCAGCCAGCACGATGCCGAAGATGGCGCCCATACCGAGGCCAACAATCAACGGGCTAACCCAATCTTCCTGGAAAAGCCCCAGAATAAGGCCGAAGAACAGGCCCATCCATAGGCCGTACAGCGCGCCGCCGCCGAGAACCTTCGGCCAGGTCAGCCTGCCCACCACGCGCTCCACCTGCATTAGGTCAACGCCGACGATGGTGAGGTCGGAAACCGGAAACTCATCACGGTCGCTGAGCGAATCCACCGCAGCCTGAGCATCGGCGTAGTTGGTAAAGCTGCCCACCGGCCATCCCTCAGGCACCTGACGCTGAGGCAACCGGGACTTCATGCTCTGTTCCCGGCCGCTCCCCCAACCGCTGTTCGCTTCCCCATTTGCCATCGGTACTTTCACCATTCCCTTGCAGTTGTTGACTCAGTAATTGTTGTCACAGCAATTGGTGACTCAGTTGCTTGAAAATATTGCTAAAACTATCGCTAAAAAGCGTTCTATCAAGGACAACGCCCGACAGTTTCCAATTGTTCCACCACGTGGGTTGCCGCCTGTTTCGCTACCCGACCCCACCGCCTGCCCCACCACACATTTCGCCACCACCGCGCTTGTCGGAAGGGTTGGTCGCTGTGACCGTCGTAAAGCGGAAAACTGCTGATTTTGTCAGTAGTTCTTTGTCTTACGGGGTCTCACGATAAGATTCACTACATAATGTCTACGATTACTGAAGCTGAAGTTCGCACCGCCCTGGCGCAGGTCGAAGATCCTGAGGTACGTCGCCCGATTACCGAGATTGGCATGGTCAAGTCCATCTCGGTGGCGGACAACAACGACGTGTCCGTGGAGATTTACCTCACCATCGCCGGTTGCCCCATGAAAAACACCATCATCGAGCGCACCGAAGATGCGCTGAAAGGTATCGAGGGCGTTGGCAACGTCACCGTCACCACCGATGTGATGAATGACGAGCAGCGCCGCGAGTTCCGCAACGCCGTGCGCGGTACCGCCTCCGAGCCGGTGATCCCATTCGCCCAGCCGGACTCCCGCACCCGCGTGTTCGCCGTCGCCTCCGGTAAGGGCGGCGTTGGTAAGTCCTCTGTGACCGTGAACCTCGCTGCCGCGCTGGCTGCGAAGGGTCTGTCCGTCGGCGTTCTCGATGCCGATGTCTATGGACACTCCATCCCGCACATGATGGGCTCCGAGGAAAAGCCGCACCAGGTCGACGACATGATTATGCCTCCGCAGGCGCACGGCGTGTCACTGATTTCTATCGGACACTTCGTCGACGACAACGCACCGGTTGTCTGGCGTGGGCCAATGCTGCACCGCGCTATCCAGCAGTTCCTCGCGGACGTGTTCTGGGGCGACTTGGACGTCCTGCTATTCGACCTGCCCCCGGGAACCGGCGACATCGCCATCTCCGTGGCGCAGCTCGTACCGAACGCTGAGCTGCTGATTGTTACTACCCCGCAGATGGCCGCCGCCGAAGTTGCCGAGCGCGCCGGCACAATTTCGCTACAGACCCGTCAGCGCATCGCCGGTGTTATTGAGAACATGAGCTGGATGGAGATGCCCGATGGCTCCAAGATGGAGGTCTTCGGCACAGGCGGCGGCGAGACCGTTGCCCGCCGTCTCACCCAGATTACTGGCGGTAAGGTCGAGCTGCTCGGCCAGGTGCCGCTTGACACCGAGCTCCGCGAGGGCGGCGACAAGGGCACCCCAATCGTCCTGTCCAAGCCGGAATCTGGCGCTGGCGAGGCCCTAAACGCCATCGCTGACAAGCTGGTTGTTCGCCGTGAATCGCTGGCCGGCAAGTCGCTAGGCTTGGGCGTGACGCCGAAGTAGTCCTTCGCTTTACGACGATCACAGCGACGCCCCCTCCCTGGTTTTTCGGTGCCGGGAAGGGGGCTCTACTCATTGTGGCTGCGGTGTCCGGGGCATATGTGTTGTGGGTGTTTTCGGCGGTGTAGGTGTTTTCGGTGGCCCGGGGTTTGCGGGCGGTGTATCCGCCGAAGCGGCTGCGTGCACTTACTGCCTAGGTTTATGACAGTTTCATGGCAAAATTTGTGCTCAAAGTGTCATAAACCTAGTCAGTAACTTGCGATCGGGAACGGTTTGCAACTTCTATAGGTTGTCGTCGTCGACCCATGCCTGCACACCACGAGGCTGCTGAGGTTGTTGCGGCTGCTGTGGTGTTTGCTGTGCTTGCTGTTGACGGGCCTGGGCAACCGGGTCCTGCCATGCGCCCGGCTGCGGTCCCGGCTGTTGGTACTGTGGGTTCTGTTGTGGCTGAATTGGCTGGGCTGGCTGCTGGTTCATGTTGGACTGCTGATTTTGCTGACCTGCAGCACCAACGCCACCTGCAGCGCCGGCTGCTCCGGTTACTCCCCCTGCCCCGGCCGCTCCTACGGCGCCAGCCGCTCCGGCTGCACCAGTTCCGCCGCCACCCGCTGCGGGCTTACCGGAGAGCATGTCCAGGTAGGTGTCATCGCCGTCGAAAAGCGTCTTGGTGATGGCGGTCTTCGGGTTGAGGCGACGGAGATCGTTGAGCTCCTGCAGCGGCTTGCGAAGATCATCAAAGTCTTCGCCAAACTCGTCTGAGAGGTTATCGCGTGCGTCATTGATTGCGGTGCGCGCAGCCAAGACCATTGCGCGAATGTCCTCAATTACCTTCGGCAACCGCTCAGGTCCGATGAGAATCAATCCGAGGATAAAGAGGACGAGAATCTCGCCCCAGCCAACATTAGAAAACACGTTATATCACCTTAGTTACAGTGAAACTCACATGCAGCATTGCGCGCTTGCTCATTCTCCGGTCAATCTCCACACCAGCGCCACCCTACTCCGGCGTGATCTTTGCCTCCAGCTCGGCTCCGTGGCGAACGATCTTCAATACCGCCTCATTACCAGCGCCAACAGTCCACAGCGCCACCGTGAGCTCATCTGCGGACGATACCGCGCGGTCTCCCACAGCCGTAATCACGTCGCCTTCCTGCAGACCTTCCCGATCAGCGACACCTCCCGGCAGGATGCTGGCAATCTCGGCACCAGTCAGTGCGCCATTGGAAACCGTGCGCGCTGTCACGCCGATCCCTGGATGAACCGGCTTCTCACCGGCAATGAGCTGCTCAGCGATGGCAACGGCTGAATTGATCGGGATCGCAAAGCCCAACCCCTGTGAGCCACCCGAGCTACTGAAAATCACTGTATTAATACCGATAATGGCACCGCGGATATCCACCAGTGGACCACCCGAGTTACCCGGGTTGATGGAGGCATCGGTCTGAATCGCATCCGCGTAGCCATCCGTATCAGTCCCCTCAGCAGCCAGGCGTACCGGCCGATTAAGCGCCGAGACAATGCCCGAAGTCACCGTTCCGCCCAGCCCCTGCGGCGACCCCATCGCAATCACTGTGTCACCGACCGCAACCGCATTGGAATCACCAAGCTGCGCCACGGTCAGCCCCGCAACATCTTCGACCTTAATCACGGCGAGGTCGGTCTTCGGGTCACGGCCAATAATCTTGGCCGGCACCTCTTTCAGCTTGCCGCCGTCCCAAAACGTTACCGAGACCTGCATATCCTGACGGTCCGCCACCGCCGAAACGACATGGTTATTCGTCAAAATATGACCGTCACCATCAATGACAAACCCCGAGCCCACGCCCGAGACCTCACCGGCACTGACCGCAATCGACACCACTGCGGGACGAAGAGTCTCCGCCACCTTGCCGATTTCGGTCAAATCACCGTTGCCCGGCCGCCCCTCGATCTGCTGCAGCTCCACCCGCTGATAGTCCGAGCGGAAAGTCTTGCCAGCCCAACCGCCAACAAAGCCGCCGACACCGCCAATCAGCAGCACCACGGCCGACGACGCCGCAATCACACGCCACGGCACCTCGCGGCCGAAAATCACTTCCCGCGCGCTGACGCGGGGAGCCGTCTTCGGTTGAGGTTTCTTCTTCGCTTCGGGTTTGCGGGCTGGACGCCCCGTCGTCATGCGTGACGACGAATCCTGCCACGGCGAATACTCTTTGGCGGTGGCGCAGTTATCGTCGTCAAGCTTTTGCCCTGGTGCACGCTGTAACCCGCCAGTTGCGGCGGCACGATCGGCGTCCGGGGCAAACGCGGAATCATCGAAAGAGCGATGTTTGCCCACTAGTGACTACCACCTTTACGAAAACCGCGAACGATCTGCTCCAATGCAGCGCTCAGCGACTCCGGCGGACGGTGCGCGAGATGCCGCGCCGACCTATGGGGCTCTAAGTCCTCGCAGCTGCCTGCGAAATCCGCGATACGAGCGCGCAGCTCAGCTGGAATGTGCAAGGCCGCGCTATCACGCAGACGCTTGGCTGCCTGCCGCTGCTTCGCGACCTCCCGGCGACATTCCGGGCATGCCATCAGGTGCGCCTGCGCACGTCGCTCAGCTACGACCGACAACTCGCCGTCAACAAAAGCGGCAATTGCCTCGGTGCCGAGATGCTCCGTTGACAAAAAACGCTTGTCATCGCCCTGCTGAATCACAGACTGCAGCACCTCCAGAAATCGCACCTATTTAACTAGCCCCACAATAGCCGCTTCCACGGATTGAGTGCGGGAAAACTAGCCTGCGGTGACCGACTCCGGCAGCTCCTGCCGTTCCTTCTCCAGACGCTCCAACGTCGCCCGCAAGCTGGAACGTGCCCGGTGAATGCGCGAACGCACGGTGCCCATCTTGAGCCCAAGGGTGTTAGCAATTTCCTCGTAGGTCAGCCCCACCACATCACAGAGGACAACTACCGCACGATAGTCCGGCTGCAGCTCAGCCAGCGCGATTTCCAAATCCGGGTCAAGCATCGCGTCATCGACGGCCTGCTCCGGCGTCTTCAACGTGCCCGGGACGCGGTCGTAGTTCTCCGGCAACGCCTCCATCCGGATGACCTGCCGATGCCGGACCATATCCAAAAACAGGTTAGTGGTAATCCGATGCAGCCAGCCTTCAAAAGTGCCGGGACGGTATGACTTCAGCGAGCGGAACACACGCATGAATGTCTCCTGCGTCAGGTCTTCCGCGTCCTGCTGGTTACCAGTCAACCGATATGCGAGCCCGTAAACACTATCCGCGTGGGCTTGGACAAGTTCCGACCACGACGGCATCTCCCCCACACCTGCGTCAAAAGCCGCGGTGCCGGACAGTTGCTCAGTTGCGTCAGCGGACGGGGCGTCCTCGCGGCTGGCGCCTGCGCTGACTCGTTCGGACTTGACTCGTTCGGGCATGGGGTTCAGTGTTCCTTACCAACCTTAGGTTTGTAGTGACCTTACCCTGAAAATAGTTTGAGAGTCCAGAGAAATTTGCGGCTTGTTTACCCACCTAGTCCGGCACTGACCGGCGCGCCCCGCTGCCCTGCACGGAGTTTTTTCCTACGCTATAGAGCGTGTCCGAAACGAGTTCTTCTGCTACCCCGCTATCCGCACGTGACGCTATTGCACAGCACGTCAACAACACGACCGTAGTCTCCGAGGCCCTTGAAAGCGCCCGAGAGAGCGCTCGCGAATACGGAGTTGCCGTCCCCGATACGATGACCGGCGCCGCTTTGACCTCGCTCATGGCCCTGACCAGTGCCCGCCGCGACGGTCACCCCGCCGCTGTCATCGCATCGCCTGCAGCAGGCGTAGTCGGTTTGCACCTGGCCGCCGGTCTCGGCGATGACGGCGTTCTCACCTGCATCGACCCTGAGCTCGAGCACCAGTCTCTGGCAAAGGCCGCTTTCCGAGCCGCAGGCATCCGCCCCAACCGACAGCGCTTCCTGCCCTCGCAGCCACTGGAGGTCATGGATCGCCTGGCCGCCGACTCCTACGACTTGGTCTACTTGGACGTCGCCCCAGCAATCCTCCGCGCCGCACAGGAAAAGGCCTGGCCGCTGCTTCGCTCCGGGGGCGCGCTCGTCCTGACCGGCGCGCTCCTCGACGGCACTGTTGCTGACTCGTCACGCACTGACCGTGACACCGTCGCTGCCCGCGAAGCCGACGAATACATGCTCCAGCTTGACGACGCTTACGTGATGCGCCTCCCCCTAGCAGCCGGAACCACTGTGCTGGTGAAGAAGTAGTTTTCTACTGTTGGCCGGCTGGCTAGCGGCCTCGGGCCAATGCGAGTTACTGACTGCGCTTATGGCTGGCGGCCTCGGGCCGAGCCGAGTTACTGACTGCGCTTAAGACAAAAATGGCCCGAAAAATGGCCTGAAAGTGTCATAAACTCGCACAGTTTCACATTTGCAGCCCGTAGCTCCACGTGCAGCCCACATTTTTTGGGTTGCCAGTTTTGGGGCTAGGTAGCAAAAGGGTAAAAAGAAAAAAGGCACGTACTAAAAAGGCACGTACCGTGGGGTACGTGCCTTTTCAGCCGGTCGGACTCAGACAGGTTAGATAACCTGCCCCTTACCCACGGCCACAACGCCGCCAGCGCTGACCTTGAAGCGCGCTGCGTCCTTCTCCGGATCGACACCGATAATGGCGCCGTCGGAAACTACAACGTTCTTGTCCAAAATCGCGTGGCGAACCACTGCCCCGCGGCCGACGCGCACGCCTGGGAAGAGAACTGAGCCCTCCACCGTCGCACCGTCCTCGACCACAACGTTGGTGCTAATCACCGAGTTGCGGACCGTACCACCGGAGACAATCGAACCGGCACCGACCATCGAAGCCTGAGCAATACCGCCCTGGACAAACTTGGCCGGAGGCAGGTTCTCCTCCGAGAAGGTGTGGATTGGCCACTTCTTGTTGTAGAGGTTAAACACCGGGTGGACGGAAATCAGGTCCATGTTGGCCTCGTAGAAGGCATCGATGGTACCGACGTCACGCCAGTAGCCCTTGTCACGTTCGGTCTCACCCGGAACGTAGCTGTCCTTGAAGTCCCAGACGAAAGCTTCGCCCTCCTCTACCAGCATCGGAATGATGTTTCCGCCCATGTCATGGTCGGAGTTTTCATCTTCCGAGTCACGCTTAATAGCGTCGATAAGCGCAGAGGTAGTGAAGATGTAGTTACCCATCGACGCGAACGTCGAGTTCGGGTCATCCGGGGTGCCGGGCGGATCGGCCGGCTTCTCCAGGAACTCGGTGATTCGGTTGTTGTCATCAGCGTCAATGACACCGAATGCGCTGGCCTCGGAACGGGGGACGCGGATACCAGCGACGGTCACACCAGCACCAGACTCGATGTGGGCCTCCAGCATCTGCTGCGGGTCCATACGGTAGACGTGGTCGGCACCGAAGACGATAACGTACTCCGGATCCTCGTCATAAACCAAGTTCAGCGACTGCAGAATCGCGTCAGCCGAACCGGTGAACCAGCGCTTACCCAGACGCTGCTGAGCCGGCACCGGGGTGACGTACTGGCCGGTGATGCCGGACAGCTGCCACGCCTGCGAAATGTGACGGTCGAGCGAGTGGGACTTGTACTGGGTCAGCACACAGATCTTTAGGAAACCTGCGTTGACCAGGTTCGACAGCACGAAGTCGATAAGCCGATAGCTACCGCCGAAAGGCACGGCGGGCTTAGCGCGGTCTTCCGTCAGCGGGAAGAGACGCTTGCCTTCGCCACCGGCAAGGACAATGGACAAAACATGTGGTTGACTCCTCACACCAACCAACCTATATGCGATTTACTTTCCTCGCTGCCAGTCTCCCCTCCTCGCTACCCACACCCGGGCATATCAAGCGACGGAAATTGTCAAATCTGGTTACGCTGGAATTATGCGTGTTGCCATGATGACCAAGGAATACCCTCCGGAGATTTACGGCGGAGCAGGTGTTCACGTAACTGAATTGACTCGTTTCATGCGCGGCCTCGACGGCGTTGATGTCGATGTGCACTGCATGGGTGCTCCTCGCGATGAGGCGGATGTATATGTCCACGGCGTTGACCCGGAGCTGAAGGATGCCAACGCCTCGATTAAGACGCTGTCCACGGGGTTGCGCATGGCCAATGCCGCCGCGGCAACCGACATTGATGTCGTCCACTCTCACACCTGGTACTCAGGCCTGGGCGGCCACCTCACCGGTCTGCTCAAGGGCATTCCGCATGTGGCCACCGCGCACTCACTGGAACCGCACCGCCCGTGGAAGCGCGAGCAGCTCGGCGGCGGTTACGACGTTTCCAGCTGGTCCGAGCGCAATGCTATGGAGTACGCAGACGCTGTCATTGCTGTCTCCGCGCGCATGAAGGACGCCATCCTGGACGCCTACCCGCGTATCTCCCCCGACAAGATCCACGTCGTCCTGAACGGCATCGACACCGAGCTGTGGCACCCGCGACCGACGTGGGAAGAGTCCAAGGAACAGAACGGCTGGTCTGTCCTGGAGGAGCTCGGCGTTGACCCGTCTCGCCCGATGGTTGCGTTCGTCGGCCGCATCACCCGTCAGAAGGGTGTCGCTCACCTGGTCAAGGCCGCATCGCTTTTCGACGACGGTGTGCAGCTCGTTCTGTGCGCCGGCGCTCCGGACACCCCGGAAATCGCGAAGGAGACTGAGCAGCTCGTCCATGACCTCCAGGAGAAGCGCGATGGCATTTTCTGGGTGCAGGACATGCTGCCGAAGGAGAAGATCCAGGAGATCCTGACGGCCGCGGATTCTTTCGTCTGCCCATCGATCTACGAGCCGCTGGGCATCGTTAACCTCGAGGCTATGGCCTGTGGCACCGCCGTTGTCGCCTCTGATGTCGGCGGTATTCCGGAGGTTGTCGTCGACGGTGAAACCGGCACTTTAGTTCACTACGACGAGTCCGATCCGGAGGGCTTCGAACGAGGCATCGCTGCCGCTGTCAACAATATGGTCGCCGACCGTGAACGCGCTGCCAAGATTGGCCAGGCGGGCAAGAAGCGCGCCGAGGATGTGTTTAGCTGGGAGAACATCGCCGAGCAGACCGTTGAGGTCTATAGGTCTTTGATGTAGCAGGCTGATTGCCGCGCGCTATTGCCGTGCATAGTGACCGTCCATCGGGACTGCACACCACGACTGCACGGTGGACAGAGCCTCCTCATAAGGCCCATCGCTTCCAAAGAGGAAGCGGTGGGCCTTTTAGCCTTTTTGCTAACCCCATTCAGGACATTTAATTATGCCTTTGCCCACTTTTCTAAGCCTAAATTGAATTTTGGGTGACTTTATCAATACTGGTCAATAGCATATTGAGTATGAGATTCACTAAGAAGGTGGCAGCAGTTGGTGCCGCCATTGCTATAGCGCTAGCGGGTGCAGTACCGCATCAGGCGCTCGCTACAGAAGTAGCACCATCCCCTAGTACCACTACCATCACCGAGCGTGGTCCCCTGGGGCAGTCCGGTCGCTGGTTTACCGACGGTGATGGCCGAGCTTTCCTCACTCAGGGGTCGAACATCGTCTACAAGCACGATCCCTACACCCCCGAGGCCGGAGGCTTTAACGAGGACGACGCTGACTGGCTCGTGCAGCAGGGCTTCGACTCCATGCGAGTCGGCATTATCTGGAAAGCAGTAGAGCCAGAGCCCGGCGTCTACAACGACGAATACCTGGATTCCATTGCCCGCACCATCTCTATGCTCACTGAGCGTGGAATCGCGGTCTTGGTCGATGCCCACCAGGACATGTACAACGAAAAGTTCGAGGGCGAATTTGCCCCCGATTGGGCTGTCATTGACGACGGCGTTCCCAGCCTTCTGAAGGTTGGGTTCCCAACTAACCAGGCCCTTAATATCGGCCTCATTAGGGCATACGACAACTTCCTGAATAACCGCGAAGGGCCAGGCGGCGTTGGGCTGCAGGAGCGTTACGCAGCCATGTGGGGCCATGTCGCAGAACGTCTCGGTGATATGCCGGGTCTGATGGGCTACGACATCATAAATGAACCGTGGCCAGGTTCGGCGTACCCACTGTGCTACCTGGCTCTGGGCGACTGCGGTCCAGCTAAGGCAAAGCTCGATGAACTGCACCAGAAGGCTGCAGATCAGATTGTCGCCAAGGATGCAGACGCAATTGTCCACTACGAGCCCTACTCCATGTGGAACACGGGATTGAATACCGATCCGGCCGCCCCACAGGTTCCTGAAACCGCAGGTACGGCCCTCAGCTGGCATGTCTACTGCACCACAAACGCCCTGTTCAATACCTACACGGGCTGCGACTTCTTCGATGGCAGCGTCTTCGACAATGCAGAAATCGTCTCATCCGGTAACGGCTCGGCCACACTACTGTCCGAGTTCGGCGCCACCGACGATGCCGATACCCTCAACGGCGTGATTTCGCTTGCCCGCCGCCACATGGTCGGCTGGCAGTACTGGTCCTACTGCGGATGCAACGACCCGACGACGCAGAACCAGAAGGAACAGGGCATGGTCTTCGACCCGACTGTTCCAGGACCTGTAGGTGCCGATGCCTTCAACCGCGACAAGATGACCATCCTCGCCGCTCCACACCTGCGGGCAGTCGCGGGCACCCCGCAGGCTACTGACTGGAACCGCGACACCCGAGTCTACGAGGCCAGCTGGAACAATAGCCGCGTCGATGGCACCGGATCTTTCGCACCTGGTTCCACCAGCGAGCTCGTTGTGCCCTCGATCAACTTCCCGAATGGGTTCACGGTGAATGTCGAAGGTGGCCACGCCACCGTTGCTGCCGATGGCCAGACGGTTCATATCGTCTCTACTGCTGACCAAGTGACAGTCACCATCCAGCCGAAGTAGAACCAACCGCTCGATTCACCAAATTGCGCCCTGTGGATTTTTCCGCAGGGCGTTTTTCTTGCCACGATTTCCTTACCCACAAGCCGACCGGACATCCAACCGACCACCCGCCCCAGCTTGGGCTACAAATATCGCGAATATAATGGCTTCCATGACCACGCACGAGAATTTTCCAACGGTCCGACACACAATTTTCCAAAACTCACTGATGTCCGCACTGCTCGATGGCATCTACGACGGCGAGATGACCATTGGCGAAATCCTTGGTCATGGAAACTTCGGCATCGGTACCTTCGACGGCCTCGATGGCGAAATGGTAATCCTCGACGGGGTCTGCTGGCAGGTGCGTCACGACGGCTCCGCGACCCGGGCCACCATGGATCAGCGCAGCCCCTACACGGTGGTGACCAATTTCGTTCCCCACACGGTGATGGATGCTCCGGAAAACCTGACTCGCAAGGAAATTAGCCCCATCATCGATTCCTTGGTGCCGAGCCAAAACTTTATGTACGCACTGCGAATTACCGGCGAATTTGAGTGGGTGAAGACTCGAACCGTCGTAAAGCAGGAAAAGCCGTACCAGAGGATGGTTGATGCGACGGAAGAAGACGCCTCGGTTGATTTTGAGAACCTGCGGGGCACGATTGCGGGCTTCCGCACGCCGGTCTATGAGAAGGGAATTTCGGTGCCCGGCTGTCACGTGCACTTCCTCGCGGAAGGCGGCACCGGCGGCGGGCATGTGCTGGACTTTAAGCTGCGTTCGGGCACTATCGAGTTGTGCCCGGGCACCGACCTGCAACTTCGCCTTCCGCTAACGGCGGAATTCTCGGATGCTGATCTGGATCCGGATGACCTGGATGAACAGATTCACAAAACCGAGGTCAAGGAGTAGTCGCTAGTCGCCCGGGCGCCCCAGACGGGTGACGTAGGCACGGGCGGTGACGTGCATCTCTGCAGGTAGCGCTGCAATACGTTCCTGCAGCACCTCCGGGTGGATATGGCGTGCCGACGGGCTCATCCCGATCTGAGCGGCAATTGCACTCTGGTTGAGGTTCATACCGAACTCCACCAGCTCCGGATCACCAACAGGCACGAGGTGCCCCTCTGCCTGGGAAATCATGCGCTCGACCTTGCCGCGCTCGACATCGATGATGCCCAGCGGCTCACGAAGCTCGCCCAGGTGACCAGTAGTGGCAGTCAGAACCACGACCTGGCCGCCCGGCTTGAGCACGCGAGCGAACTCCTCTGCGTTGCGAGGTGCGAAGACAACCGTAAGCGCATCGATGGAGCCATCACGCAGCGGCAACCGTGCCCACGCATCGGCCACGACCGCACCGAGCCGCGGGTGACTCTTGGCCAGATGCTTGGCGGCCGGCACAGACACATCAATGCCTACGCCACGGGAATTGGGAATGCTGTCCAGCGTGTGTGCGAGATAGTAACCAGTGCCCGCACCGATTTCGCAGATGACTGGGCTGGCGGCCTCGGACACGTTGGCGTCGTCAAGTACGTCCTGGACGTTACCTGTAACTGCCTCAACGAATGGAGCATAGTGGCCACCAGAGAGGAACTCCTCGCGGGCGGTAATCATCTTGGCGTCATCGCCGGTGTAGCGCAGACCAGCCCCACCGGCGAGCGTAACGTAACCCTGGCGGGCGACATCATAGCTATGTCCGGATTCGGACTTCAGAGTCATTCGTTCGGCATCACCAAACTTCAAATCAGTGCCATCGATGGGGTCAGCAAGCACATCAATGATGTCAGCTAGCACGTCGGTCACTCCTCAAACTGAGCTAGAAAAATAATTTTCACTATCTTAGCCCGTGTCGAGCTCAGCCAAGTAACTCCAATGCGAGTTACTGACTGCGTTTATGACAAA
>NZ_KV834038.1:239774-352588 GCF_001837775.1 Corynebacterium sp. HMSC073H12
AGTTACTGACTGCGTTTATGACAAAAATGGTCCGAAAAACGGCTTCAAAGTGTCATAAGCTCGCACAGTTTCACATGTGCAGCCCGTACTTTTTGTTTATAAACCCGCATTCGAGCCGTTATCACCTGAAAAAGAAAAGGCGACCTACACCATTTGTGTAGGTCACCCCTGGGTCAAAACCGGACAAGCCCGGCCGCTACCCCGCTACCCGGCTATCCACTACTCCACTACTGCTACGAGCTCTGCGCCGAGCTCCTTGGCTTCCTCTGGGGAGAGTTCCACCACCAGGCGCCCACCACCATCTGCGGGGACGCGCATCACAATCTTCTTGCCCTCTTTGACTGCCTCCAGCGGACCATCACCGGTACGCGGCTTCATTGCTGCCATGTGAACTCCTTCGTTCTAAGACAATGTCGATGCAGGAGACGACCAGCTACCCCAGCTCAGCTGTGGTAGCCGGGAGATTGACAATCCCGATTCAAGACCTCGGTCTAAGACCCCGGTTCAAGATCCCGGTTTAGAATCCCTGTCGGCATTTTCGACTACTTCTCTTCATCATAGTCCTTTGTTTCACGCAGCGGCATGGGTGAAGCACCTCGAACTACGCCCCTTACACCAGCCCACGCACCGGATGCAGTGGTGCAAAACCACCGGAAATAGCCAGAGTCATGCGACAGACATCAAGGGTTTCGGACACCTGATGCGAACGGAACACCGCAACGCCGGCAGCTGCCGCATGGGCAGTCGCTGCCAAGGTGCCGGGCACACGTTGCTCGACCGGGCGGTCCAGAGTCTCACCGACGAAGTCCTTATTCGACAGCGCCATCAGCACCGGCCAGCCTGTAGCCACGAGCTCATTGCAGCGCCGCAGAAGTTCGAGGCCGTGGTAGGTGTTCTTGCCAAAGTCGTGGGTGGGATCGATGAGAATGCGGTCCTCCGGCACGCCAGCGTCCACTGCCCTCTGGGCGAGTTTGCCGGTTTCTGAGATGACATCGTCCACGACGTCGTCGTAACGCACGCGAATCGGATTGGTGCGTGGCAGTGCCCCACCGGTGTGCGAGCAGACGTAACCCATCCCGTGGGCGCCCGCGACTTCCAGCAGCTCCGGGTCATGGCCTGCCCAAGTGTCGTTAATGAGGTTGGCGCCAGCGTTGATGGCGGCCTCTCCGACTTCTGCGCGCCAGGTGTCGACGCTGATGTGCAGGTCAGGATAGCGCTCGCGAACCTGCGCGATGGTCGGCACCACACGCTCGATCTCCTCGGCAACGGTTACTTCCGCACCGATACCGGCCTTGACACCGCCGATGTCAACAATGCCCGCGCCTGCCGCAACAACTTCGTCGACGCGAGCAAGCGCGGTCTCCTCCGCAGCCGTCGCGCCATGGTCATAGAAGGAATCCGGGGTGCGATTGACGATAGCCATCACCGTCGGCACCGCGGAGTCCTGATAAAAACTCCGCACAGCGTCCTACCTTTCGCTGAAGCGACGGACTCGGCGGAGCTTTTCGCGAACGTCAGAGGTCTGCTCACACTCTTCCATCAGCTTTTCGTGCGCGGCCTCGATGTACTCGACAGCTTCTTCAACGGAGTCGGTGACCAGGAAGAGGTCCATATCAGTCGGAGAAATCAGCTCCACGGCCACCAGTTTCTCGCGCATCCAATCAACCAGCCCCGACCAGAACTCAGTGCCGAGCAGCACGATTGGGTGATTTTCCACCTTCTCGGTCTGCACCATCACCAGTGACTCAAAAAGTTCATCGAGCGTGCCGAAACCACCCGGCAGGCAAATAAACGCCTGCGAGTACTTCAGGAACATGGTCTTACGCACGAAGAAGTAGCGGAAGTTCATGCCCAGGTCGACCCAGTCATTCAAGTGCTGCTCGTGCGGCAGCTCAATGCCCAATCCAATGGACAGGCCGTCGGCGTCGTAGCAGCCGCGGTTGGCGGCTTCCATGATGCCCGGGCCGCCACCGGTGATGGTCGCGTAACCCGCCTCCGCCAGCGCCTTGCCCAGGTCGAAGCCCCACTGGTAGTAAGGGCTGTCCTCGGTCAAGCGTGCAGAACCGTACACCGTCACCGCCGGCGGGATTTCCGCCAACGCACCAAAGCCGTCAACGAACTCCGACTGAATGCGCAGCACACGCCAGGTATCGTTGTGCAGCCAATCCGTGTTTGGATTGTGCGACAACAGCCTGCGATCTGTGGTGGATGCCTGCGGTTCACCCGCCTGTCGGATTGCAATCGGGCCACGAAGTGCACGGCGCTTAGCTGGGGACGGAGTACGTACGGGTTTCATAACCTCACAATGTATGCCAGCTACGACATACTCGCACCCGGTCGGCGTGGCAGGGTGTGTTTTAGGCTCACTCAGTCACCGGCGCCGTGGTCACTCAGCCACCGGCGCGGTGGTCAAGTACCGCCGCAAATCCTCCCACAGTGCCGTTATGCACTCGACCGGAATCTGCTCATCCTTCTTGTGGCAGTACGCCGGGTCACCCGGGCCAAAGTTCACCGCAGGAATGCCGAGCGCCGAAAAACGCGCCACATCGGTCCACCCAAACTTGGGCTTTACGACGTCGCCTGCGACCGCAACCAACTCCTTCGCAGCAGCCGCATGCAGTCCCGGCAGTGCCCCAGGGCTCACATCCTCGACATCGACGGTGAGGTCCTCGGCCGCGAACTCGTCGAGCCCCAGCACCTGGCGGAAGTGTGCCATAGCCTCATCGGCGCTGCGGTTGGGCGCGAATCGGAAGTTGACCCGCAACACGGCCTCATCGGGGACCGTGTTGGTGGCAACTCCGGCCTCCAGCCAGACGACGTTGAGCCCTTCGCGGTAGGCCAAGCCGTCGATGTCCACAGTCTGCGGTTCATACTCCGCAATCCGCGTGAGCACCGGCGCGAGCTTGTGCACCGCATTGTCGCCGAGCCACGCCCGAGCCGAGTGCGCACGTGTGCCGTGAGCGGTCAAACGCAGGCGAATAGAGCCCTGACAACCGGCTTCGATGACATTGCCGCTGGGCTCGCCTAGCAGAGCGACATCGCCAGCCAGAAGCTCCGGATGCGACTCACTCAAGTGCCGCAACCCGTTGAACTCCGCGGCGATTTCTTCGCATTCGTACATGATGAGCGTCAGGTCGCGCTGCAGCTCCTGGCTTGCCGCTAGCGTCGCAAAAGCATGCAGATAGACCGCGTCCCCGCTTTTCATATCCACAGTTCCGCAGCCAAAGAGTGTGTCTCTCCCCTGCGCGTCTACCCCACGCGTCGAAGGCACATTGTCCGCAGTCGGCACCGTATCCAGGTGTCCGGCCAGAATCACACGCTGCGGCAATCCACGATGGGTCCGTGCAATCACGTTGTTGTCGATGCGCAGGACCTCAATCGACTCATCTGCCTGCGCTACCTCACGCAATGCCACCTCGACGGCATCCGCAATCGCGATCTCATTGTGGGACACCGATTCGATGTCCACCAGTGCCGCCGTGAGGTCTACAGGATCTTGGAGCAGATTTAACTTCGATTTCACATCAATTAAGCGTACAAACCATTGTGCGCCAGCGAAACCAGAATTTTGTGATGAATATGCGCCGCACGACCATTGATCGCATCCCCATTGGCAGGCGCGCCACCACCGAGGAACAGCGCCAGCTCATGCGGTTCGGCGGAGGTCACACCAATTCTCCCCTCCGCAGATCCCTTGAGCCCATCTGCCACCTCAAAGACCAGGGTTTTCGCCCCTTCCGGGAGAGTCTGGGCAATGATTTCCTCCGGAGTTTCGCTTGCCGACGACCCCAGCGCCCGCTCCTCTCCCGCATTATCGGTCACCTCTCCGTCGCCGCCTTCTTCCTCGACAACGCCCGCGCCGGGCCCATAGACCACAGCCACACGGGAGCCATAGACCGCAATCACCGGACGAAGCTCATTCGTACTGACAATCACCGTAGAACCGGCCAGCGGCTTACAGACGGCCGCGACAATCTTGGCCGTTGCATGTGGCAGCTGCACTGGAGTGGGATCGATGTCTCGTCGATAAGCAGGACGAAGCGTTTCGGCGACATCGCCCAGCTCATCGCGCTCCCACATCGGCAGCGCGTCGATGCGTGTCTGCTGATCGCGGTTCTTGCGCTCCAGCAGAAGACGGGCGATCATGCCACCACCGAGCCCCACCGCGATGGCAACTGTGAGAACCAGCACAAGACGGTTCGGCGCGATGAGCGCAACCACTGCGGCAATAGCCACACCGACTGCGCCAATTGGCATTGCTCGCGGCGGCAAAACGAAACCAAAGAAGCTGGCTACGGCGAGAATCCAAGCACTCAGCAGTGCGAATCCGACATAGAAGACCACCGGCAGGGCCAGGACGAAGCCGAGTCCGAGCACACTGACAGCGATGATAAGGCTCACCAAGAACCACTGTTTCATCTTCTGTGTGCTTTCAAGGCCAGCTAGGGGCATAGTTCATCCTTCCGCGAAGATTCCTCTAAGGGATACTAATATTAAGAATCATGATTACATCTGGTGCTGTCGCTACGGGAATCGCCAATATCGCAATGGACGGTACAGTTCTTGATACTTGGTTTCCCGCACCTCAGTTAAGCGATGAGGTCGTAGAATCAACCACCCATCGCCTCGGCGCCGCAGACCTGACCCCACAACTGCTGCGCCAAGTGATTTTGGACGAGGACCGCCGCGTGGAGCAGGTGGCAGTGCGCACGTCCATTGAGGATTTGTCCAAGCCTGCTGTCGACCCGCACGATGCCTACCTGCGCCTGCATCTGCTCTCTCACCGCCTGGTCAAGCCGCACCAGCTCAACACCAAGGGCCTCTACGAGCTGCTCCATGTAGTGGCGTGGACCAACAAGGGGCCATGCCTGCCGGACAACTTCGAGCAACTGCGTACCCACTTGCGCGTCCGCGGCCTGATTCACGTCTATGCCATCGACCGCATGCCGCGCATGGTCGACTATGTGCTGCCAGCCGGTGTCCGCATTGCAGAGGCCGAGCGCGTGCGGCTGGGCGCTTATCTAGCACCGGGTACATCCGTACTGCGCGAGGGATTTGTCTCGCTGAACTCGGGCACTCTGGGCCCATGCAAGATTGAGGGACGTCTATCCTCCGGTGTTGTCATTGGCGCGCACACGAAGGTGGGGCTGTCGGCCTCCATCATTGCCGCTCACGACGATTCCGGTCAGCGTAAGCCGCTCACGGTTGGCGAGCGCTGCCACATCGATATCGCGGCCGGCACCGTCGGCGTCAGCCTCGGTAATGACTGCATTATTGACCGAAGCATCCTCATTGCCCCCGATACGCCCATCGATGTCCCCGAAGAGAACCACCGTATTCAGGCATGGGAAATCTCGGGCCGCGACAATATGCACTTCTACCATCACCCGGACCACTCGGCGGTGTGCGTCCGCCGCACGGAGCGCTCGGGCAATGACGAAGGTGCCGCTACTTTCGCTCAGCTTGCCGACGTGCCGGATGAGCTGGCCGGATAACCTACTTTAGGTGTCTTGAAGGCACATTAATTGGCCCCGAAACGGTGAACGGGGGTAAACCCGTAATACGGTTATTGCCCCTGTTATCAGCCAGGTAATGTTTGCGACATGACCGAATCGCAAATTACCTCCACCTCCGGCGAGACAACTCAGCTGGGCAAGGGGCTGCAGGTTCGACACCTGACCATGATGGGTCTTGGCTCCGCAATCGGCGCCGGCCTTTTCCTTGGTACGGGCGTCGGCATTAAGGCAGCTGGCCCGGGTGTTCTGATCTCCTATGTCATCGCTGGCTTCATCGTCGTCCTCGTCATGCAGATGCTCGGCGAGATGGCCGCTGCCCGCCCGACACCGGGTAGCTTCTCCACCTATGCTGAGATGGCCTTTGGTTCTTCGGCTGGCTTTGTCCTCGGCTGGCTCTACTGGTTCATGCTCATCATGGTGCTCGGCGCTGAAATCACCGGCGCCGGTGCCATCATGGGTGCGTGGTTCGGTATTCCGGGCTGGATTCCAGGCCTAGTCTGTGTTGTCTTCTTCGCTGTAGTGAATTTGGCGAATGTGCGCGGTTTCGGCGAGTTTGAGTTCTGGTTCGCGTTCATCAAGGTCGCGGTGATTATCGCGTTCTTGGTCATTGGCGTTCTTCTTTTCTTCGGTCTGCTGCCAGGCACCAGCTTCGTCGGTACGACGCATATTGCCGAATCCGGATTCCTCCCGAACGGCGTGTCCGGCATTGCCGCTGGTCTGTTGGCTGTGGCCTTCGCCTTCGGCGGTATCGAGATTGTCACGATTGCCGCTGCTGAGGCCGAGAATCCGCAGCGCTCCATCGCTGCTGCTGTCCGCTCAGTGATCTTCCGCATCTCTGTGTTCTACCTGGGCTGCGTGACCGTTATCATCCTGCTGCTGCCGTACTCCCAGATCGACGGCGCTGACTCCGCAGCTGAGTCGCCGTTCACCCAGGTTTTGAAGCAGGCGAACATTCCAGGTGCCGTTGGCTTCATGGAGGCCATTATCGTTCTGGCGCTGCTGTCCGCGTTCAACGCTCAGATCTACGCCACCTCTCGCCTGGTCTACTCGATGTCCACCCGCGGTGAGGCACCGCGCTTCTTCGCCCACACCAATGAGCACGCAGTTCCGAACCGTGCGGTCATTATGTCGATGGTCTTCGCCTTCATCTCCGTTGGCCTACAGGTTGTCTTCGACGGTTCGAGTGTCCTGGTCTTCCTGCTGAACGCTGTCGGCGGCTGCTTGCTGGTGATCTGGCTGGTCATTGCCCTGTCCGAGATTAAGCTGCGCCCGCAGATGGAGGCCAACAACGAGCTTTCCGTTCGCATGTGGGCCTACCCGGCACTGTCCTGGGTAGCGGTCATCCTGATCCTGGGCCTCGCTGTTGGCATGCTCACCGATCCTGGTGCTCGCCAGCAGGTTATCGCCGTAGTGTGTGTCACTGCGTTCCTCGCGGTGCTTGCCGCGCTGACTAAGAAGAGCCGCACCGCGGCCCGCGAGGCCTTCGAGTCCAGCGATAGCAACTAGCCCGTGACAACTAATTACAGGGTCTAACCACCCTGCTACCCCTATCCGAACACATCCTTGCTACACATTTGCGGAACACTTTTCATAGATAGGGATATGCCGGTAGCCTGTTTTCCATGAATTTTGGAGCACAAGCTACCGGCATTGCCACTTTTAACAACGATACTGTTCTCGACGTCTGGTTCCCCGCCCCCAAGCTCATCGAAGAGGGCACGGCAACCTCCACCACGACCGGAACCATCGACACCGACGCGCTCCCCGAAGATTTCACCTACCTCGCAGACCTGGCCGTAGCCGATGCGGACCGTGGTACCACACGCCGTCTGGTCACAGCTACTATCGCTTCACTCGATGACGCACCCGCCGACACCATCGACGCCTACCTGCGCCTCCATCTGCTCTCCCACCGCTTGGTTGTGCCCAACAGCATCAACCTGGACGGCATCTTCGGCAAGCTCAACAACGTGGTGTGGACCAATTTTGGCCCCTGTGCTGTCGAAGGCTTCGAGGTGACCCGAGCCAAGTTGTCACGCCGCGGGCCTGTCACCGTCTACTCCATCGATAAATTCCCTCGCATGGTCGACTACGTCACTCCCACCGGAGTCCGCATCGGTGACGCCGACCGCGTGCGCCTTGGAGCCCACCTCGCAGAGGGCACCACAGTCATGCACGAGGGCTTCGTCAACTTCAACGCAGGCACGCTTGGACACTCCATGGTGGAAGGTCGTATCTCCCAGGGCGTCATCGTCGACGACGGCTCCGATATCGGCGGCGGAGCGTCCATCATGGGCACACTATCCGGCGGAGGTAAGGAAGTTGTGTCCGTCGGCAAGCGATGCCTACTCGGTGCGAACGCTGGACTCGGCATCTCGCTCGGCGATGACTGCGTACTGGAAGCCGGGCTCTACATCACCGCCGGCACGAAGTGTCACGTTGCCCTGGACGGCGTGAAGAAGACGCTCAAGGCCCGCGAGCTTTCGGGCGGATCGAATATGCTCTTCCGCCGCAATTCACTCTCTGGTGCAGTCGAGGTTGTGCCGTGGGCTGCCGAAAAGGTGAAGCTCAGCGCCGATCTGCACGCTAACTAAAGGCGGTCGGCACGTCTGCCGGGGCCGAAATATTCCGCGCGCTCCGGTAGGCACGTCGCTCACCAGTGACGGGGTCGATGAACGCCAATGCGGTCGCCGTCAGGCGCAACTGCGGCGTGTACTTTGGCGCGTTGCCCGCGCTTGCCGACGGCCCCTGCGTCCCAACCTCTCGGCCATAGGTGTCCTCACCGAGAATGGGATAGCCTAGCCAGTCCATCGTCGCCCGCAGCTGATGTGTACGGCCCGTATGGGGCTGTAGCCGCCAGTGCCCCACCTGCATGCGGCTACCGCAATGCCCGCAACCACAGCCGACTGCATGCTGCGGAATACTGGCGCTGGTCGCACCACCGCCACGGCTGCTCGCCAGCACATCGCCGATATCCGCCGCTATCGGGCCTAGGAAGGTCACTGTTGTGTGTGCGAGCTTGAACTTGGGATTCTTCGCAGCGGCGCGTGTGGGATCATTGGTCTCCACAACTTTTACGCCGCGTCCCACGGGGTTGGGATCGAGCAGAAGCGTGACATCCCTGGTTTCCCCCGCATGCCAATCATCGGGCATCACGGTGAGGCATTCGTATTCTTTGGTGATTTCCTGGTTTTGGAAAAGCTGCTGGTAGCGCGCACGAGTAGCCGGATTCCGAGAGAGCAACAGCAGCCCGCTGGTCAGCAGGTCCAGGCGGTGAACGGCCACAATCTCCGATTCCCCGAGACTACGTCGCAGGCGCTCCTGCACGGTATTGGCCACGATGCGGCCATTGGGGGTCGCTGGCAGAAAAGGTGGCTTGTCTACGACCAAAAATTCATCAGTGTCGGCCACAATTACCGGCTCAAAGGGGATGTACTCCTCGCGCTCGTGAGCGGCGGCATCGACTTGCGCTGCCTGACGGTTCTTCTCAAGTCCCCACCAAGCATCTCGATTGCCTGCGGCACGTCCCACGGCACGCCCCCTTTTTTATGATTTGGTCTATGCCGATGTCGGCACCGTTTGCAGCATTCGGCCTACTCGGGCCAGCACATCTGGCCGGGCTAGCCGCGAATGCGCGCCGCGGCCACTTCTATATCGTTGAGCGTCGCTGTGAGCCCCACCCGCACGTGCTGCGCACCCTTGGGGCCGTAGAAGCTACCCGGCGCGACCAGGATGCCGCGTTCGGCCAGCCAATCAACCGTCTGCCAGCAGTCTTCCCCGCGAGTAACCCACAGATAGAGCCCGCCCTCGGAGTCATCGACAAGAAAACCTGCGGCTACCAGTGCATCGCGCAGAATCTCACGGCGGTCACTGTAGCGCTGCTTTTGTTCGGCCTCGTGGGAGTCGTCGTTAAGCGCGGCGATCGTGGCGTGCTGGATGGGTCCCGGCATCATCAGCCCCATGTGACGGCGCACGGAAACCAGCTCGGCAATAAGGTCCGCATCGCCGGCGAACCAGCCGGTGCGGTACGACGCCATGTTCGACGTCTTGGACAGCGAGTGGATAGCTAGCAAGTTGGTGAAATCACCGTCGCACACTTGCGGGTCGAGAATACTGACTGGCTGTTCAGTCCAACCGAGCCCCAGGTAGCACTCGTCAGAGGCGACGATGACGTCCCGAGCACGAGCCCACTCAACCACCTTGCGCAGGTGTTCAACACCAAGGACCTTGCCGTTGGGGTTGCCCGGGGAATTGATGAACATCAGTGTCGGCGAGGCGGGGCCGATTTGCGTCAGCGAGTCCGCACGCAGCAGCTCAGCGCCTGCGATGCGAACGCCGACCTCGTAGGTGGGATATGCCAGCTCGGGGATGACGACGGTATGCCCCGCCCCTACGCCGAGGAGGAAAGGAAGCCAGCCAATCGCTTCCTTGGTACCGATGACCGGAAGCACATTGCCGCCGTTGACCGCCGACTCCAGTCCCGTCACGCCGTAACGCCGCGCCATCGCTGCAACAATCGCCGCGCGTAGCTCAGGCGTGCCGACGGTCTGAGGGTAGCCCGGTGCGGCAGCGCCTTCGGAAAGGCCCTGCCGGATTATCGGAGCGACTTCATCGACCGGTGTACCGACCGAGAGATTCACCATGCCCTCGGGATACGCAGCCGCAGTGGCTTTCGCCTGCGTGAGAGAATCCCACGGAAACTGAGGCAGAAGAGAACCGGGAGTTACACGCTTGCGGGCTGCTGACATGAGCGGTGATGAAGTCCTTACCGGGAGAAGGAAATGGTTTTAATCCGCTGTGGATTTAGTCTTCTGCCTGTGGCGGCAGAGCTGCCACGAATGGCACGTCGAAGTCCTGCGGGCCGAGCTTGGCAGCGCCGCCCGGGGAACCCAGCTCATCGAACCAGTCGACGTTGGCATCGATGTATTCAATCCACTCATCCGGAACATCGTCTTCATAGAAGATGGCCTCGACTGGGCAGACCGGCTCACAGGCGCCGCAGTCCACGCACTCATCAGGGTGAATGTAGAGCATGCGCTTGCCCTCATAAATGCAGTCAACCGGGCACTCTTCGACGCAGGCACGGTCGAGGACATCAACACATGGCTGAGCAATGATGTAAGTCATGGTTTTAGGTTTAAGAACCTTTCTCACAAGATATGGGCTGAGGCTTTCGCTATCTGTCGATTATGCCGTTCCAACGAGAACCAGAGCAAAATAGACAGAGCGGTATATTCAGATTGGAGTCTACACCCAACGTGGGTGTTGTTATCAACTAGCTCCAGAAAGATGCGCATTCATGCAGGCCTGCCCTGCATAAGTTCCCCACCGTCTCCTACAGCATCGACTGCAGGTTCCGCTGCAGTTTCCGTTAGAGTGCCCGCAGATGGCGCAGTGGCCAGGCACCGCCCAGCACACCGCAAACAAGCAGCAGAACTGTTCGCAACCACTGCCCCATTGCCAAATCACCACCGAAGGGCAACACTGCCCACAGCAAAATGCCTGCAAAGCCCAGCACCCAGATGACAGTCGGAATCGCAGCTTTAGAGCGATCACGAGTCCACAGCAACGCAGTATTGGTGATAACCAGATTGGCAATATAGGCCAACGGAATAGTCCACGGCAACGGAATAGCAACCGAGCCGACGGTAATCCACGCTCCGAGGAAAACTACCTCAATCACCAGCGCTGCCAGCGCAGCCAGCGACAGCCACACCAGCGCTACCGTGACTTCACCCTGATGGAAGTTCTCGCGTGGCTGCGAACGTTCCGGATCGCCCCAATAGCGCTCATCTCCAAACGTGCGCTTTTCAATACTCAAGCGCTCGTTTTTCAACTTTCCGCCAGCAGCGTTAATCAAGTCTTCGCTTTCGTGAGGTTGAAGGTCACTCATCGTCCGCACTCCCCTCCGCTTCCAGATCTACGCTTGGTACATAGTCGACGCTCGCTACCGGCCCTGGCAGTAATTGGATATTCACCAGCTCCCCCAGAGCTTCCAGGGACGCCGCAGTCGCCGTACCAAAACGGTATGCCTCAGTCGGCGTCACCGGCTGACACAGCAAATTGGAAAAGGCCCAGACGGCTCGCGCATGACCAGAACCATCAGTCTGCCCATAGACAGCATCTGGATTGACCTCACTGACGGAACCATCGGCGAACCACACTTGTGTCGCATGCGCGCGCATGGCCTCAACCTTGGCAGCCACAGCGGTATCATCCAGCTGAACCTCGAAATGGCCAGTCACGGTGGCGAAGTCATCGACATCGCACGCCTGCCAGCTCTCCGGTACCACGGTAATGGCATCCAGCCCCGCCGCCATTGCCTCACGATCGGTGACCGCCCACAGCGTCGGAAAGCGATTTCCGCACGCCGCGACAGTGATATCGTGCGCACGAATGTGGTCCGGATGCCCATAGCCACCATCGGCATCGTAGGTAATGACCAGATCTGGCTGCAGCTCATCGAGGATGGTGCGAAGCTGGGCGACCGCCTCATCACCTGAGTTCACGAACGCGCGGGGATGCTCATTGCCCTTGTCACCGGCCATACCGGAGTCACGCCAACGCCCGGCACCACCGAGGAACCGCGGCGCATTTTCTGGAGCATTGGCCCCAAGCGCACGCAGCGCCGAGCGCAACTCGGCGACGCGGAAACCGCCCAACTGGTCGGCTTCATCAGCAACTAGCCCCTGGTATGGCGCGCCGATGACCTCTCCCAGCTCGCCCATCGTGCAGGTCACTACGCTTACCGACGCTCCGGACCGCGCGGCAGCCGCAATCAAACCACCTGTCCAAATGGACTCGTCATCTGGATGTGCGTGAACAAAAAGTAACTTCACGGACTTTCTTACTTCCCCTTGTTCTCCTGGTCGACGTTATCGCGGCCATCTTGGTTCTGACCCGAACCGTCCTGCTCTGTATCTTCGCGCGGATTATCTCCCGGCTGAGAATTCTCAGACGATTCTCGAGCCCCACTCTGTGTCGAGACACGGCGAACCTCGCCCAGAACACCGAGGCGGCCCAACACTGGGTCATCGGTCCACTGCGAAGAGTCCCTCCTCCCGGTAATTGTAATTTCCGGGCTGACCACCGTCAGCAAGCCGTCTTTCACCAAGGTCAGCTCGATACTGTGGCCAGCAATGGTATCGGCGAGTTCAGCGGGCAACGCAGAACTGTCGGGAGCGAGCAGCTCATCAATCTGTGGGTCACAAAGGCCGGAGAGATTCTCGCTCCGAGCAGCCGATTTCGGAGCAACTGGTACTCCATTTAGGTCAGCCGGCTCCGCTGAGGTAGAAGATTTGGACTGCTCAGACGGTGTTGTCCCGTCCAATGAGCCCTGCTCTTCGGCACTCTTTTCCCGATCTCCACTTGGCGCAGGTTTTGTCGAACTGTCGACGCTCTCAGAATCAGAATCAGACTCGGACTCAGACTCAGCAGCCGACTCTGCGCCCGCTTCGTCCAGGTCCTTCGGCGGCAGCGAACTGACCGAGCCTTCCGTACACGCATAGCGTTCCCGGGCCGCCTGGACAGAATTGGGCTGCTCTGCCCATGCCACCACGGCATCGACAGTTCCGTAGGGCAACGAAGACCGCAGCATGTCCGCCGGAGAATACGAAACAACGGTGGCGGGGATACCAGCTGCAGTCAGCTGGTCAGCGACCGCAAAAGCCGCAGCGCGTGCCGCTATACCGTCGCTAATGATGCCAATTCGTAGCGGATTGTCCTCAGTAATACCGGCCTGTGGTGTCTCGGATTGCTCCTGGTCACCACCGTCACCAGAACCACCCGCAATTCGGCGGCCGGTGGCCACCTCTGAGACCTCTGCAACGTTGATGCTGCTCAGAATGGTCCGGCGGACGGACTCGTCGGCAAGCCTGTTCGACGCGAGATTGGTACTGAAAACCAGTTCTCGGTTTGGCTCATGGAAAAACTCAGCAACACCGGGGATCAGACCGTACGTCAGCTCAGATGTCTCCGTAGGACGGACCTGCACGGCCTGGATCTGCTTCGAACGCAGTTGCTCCGCACCATCGATGGCACTACGCATGGCGCGCAGCGTAATAATCTCCGAGGCCGCTGGTTGCTCACCCCAGTAGCGGTCATTTCGAACCAGTCGAATAACGTTGCGGCCGACATCCATCGACTCGACGGTGTACTGCCCACCGGAAGCCGGGAAACGACTGGCCAGCCCTTCGGAAAAACCATCAGTGTTCGACCGCATCAGATGCGCCGGCAAGAGATGCGCAAACAGGCGCTGCCAATGCGTAATCGGCTCAGTGAACGTCACGTCAATCTGACGGCCCCCGTCAGAGACATCAATGGATTTAATCAGCTCATAGGTCGCTGTATCCAACGATCCTGGAGTGGACGTGACTTGGGAATGCAGATAGCGGAAGTCCTCGCCGCTAATCGGTGTGCCATCGCTCCACTGCGCCCCCTTTCGAATGCGGTAGCGGACATGCTCTGCCGCTACCGTCGGATCCGTGATGTCAACATCGGCTGCTTTCCAGCCTCCAGCTCCATTACTGGTGTCGCCGTCTTTGCTGTCATCGTTCCTGATGACCTGCACGGAATCCAATAAATCGGAGTTGAGCAGCCACTGGGGAGCACCTGCCGAGCGGGCATTGGCAGCGTTATCCACCACTCCGGGAGCTTGCGCGGAGACAGTAGCGTCACCAGCCTCGCCCTCAACTGGCGCGGGGGTGAAAACACTGGGCAGTGTCAGTCGCGCTACCAGGCTGGTCACCGGGGAGACGTCGGCAAGCAAATGCGGATTGAAGCCTTCGACAAACTCGTCGACACCGACCGTGACTTCACGCATCTTTTTAGCCTGGTCAGCGGTGTCTTCCTGCTGTACCGGCACGTCCTGCTGCCCGGGCACAGTCGGAGCGTCGGACGGGCGAGCCATGCACGAGGACGCCAAAGCCGCCGTCACACAGAGTGTCGATGCTACGAAAAATCGACGAGAAGCTGCGTGACGACGGCTGCGAATAAACATATTCACGAGATTACTCGACACCTGGCCGAGTCAGTTACCCCGAGACCGGTTTTCCAGGTGGCCTGGCCCCCTAGTAACCCGAATTACTTCTTATTCATTGCCTTCGCGCGGGAACGGGCGCGAGCGCGATCGGTGGCGCTGAGGATCTGCTTGCGTACGCGAATGCCCTCCGGGGTGACCTCAACACACTCGTCAGCGCCACAGAACTCCATAGCCTCATCGAGGGAGAGCTTGTGAGCCTTCTCCAGGGTCACGGTCGCATCAGCCGAGGCTGCGCGCATATTCGTCAGCTTCTTTTCCTTGGTGATGTTGATGTCCATGTCCTCATCACGCGGATTCTGGCCAACAACCATGCCCTCATAGGCCTGGTCACCCGGCTCGACGAAGAAAGTACCGCGGTCAGAAAGCTGGATCAGCGCGTAAGCGGTGATCTGGCCGGTACGGTCAGCCACCAGCGAACCAGTCGGGCGGTCCTTAATCTCGCCTGCCCACTCGCCATAACCTGCCGAGTAGTGGTTGGCGATACCGGTGCCCTTGGTCTCCGTCATGAAAGTGGTGCGGAAGCCAATCAGACCGCGGGACGGAACCAGGAACTCCATGCGCACCCAACCGGTGCCCTGGTTACCCATCTGTTCCATGCGTCCCTTACGAGCCGCCATCAGCTGGGTGACCGCACCCAGGTGCTCTTCTGGAACATCGATGGTCAGGTGCTCGTACGGCTCCTGAACCTTGCCATCGACGGTCTTGGTAACAACCTGCGGCTTACCGACGGTCAGCTCAAAGCCCTCACGACGCATAGTTTCAACCAGAACGGACAGCGCCATTTCACCACGGCCCTGCACCTCCCAGGCATCCGGGCGTTCGGTCGGCAGCACGCGCAGCGAGACGTTACCGATCAGCTCCTGGTCCAGGCGGGCCTTGACCATACGAGCGGTCAGCTTATCGCCACCACCCTGGCCTGCCAGTGGCGAGGTGTTCACACCGATCGTCATGGAGATAGCCGGCTCATCGACCAGAATGCGCGGCAGCGGATCCGGGTGCTCAGCATCACAGAGAGAGTCACCGATCATGACCTCGTCGATACCGGAAATAGCAGCGATGTCACCTGCAATGGCCTCTTCAGCAGGAACACGGGTCACGCCGACGGTACGCAACAGCTCCGCGACCTTCGCATTCTTGATGTGCTCATTGCCATCAGAGTCATAGTGAATCCACGAAATCTGCTGTCCCTTGCGGATACGGCCCTTGTGAATACGAATCAGGCCAATTCGACCAAGGAAGGAGCTGGAGTCCAGGTTAGTAACCTGCGCCTGCAGCGGGGCATCAATCTCAGCGGACGGCTCCGGGAGCACCTCGGTGATGACGTCGAACAGCGGCTGCAAGTTCTCAGACTCCGGCAAGTTGCCGTTACCCGGGTTCTCCGTCGAAGCCTTACCGGCACGACCGGAAGCATAGAGAACCGGCAGCTCAAGGTTGCGCTCAGCGACCTCAGCAGCTTCCGGGTCTTCCAGGGTGGAGGCTAGCTCTAGCAGCAGATCCTGGGCTTCCTCAACAACCTCGTCGATACGTGCATCTGGGCGGTCAGTCTTGTTGACCACAATGATTACCGGCATGCAGGCAGCAAGCGCCTTTCCCAGGACGAAGCGGGTCTGCGGCAGCGGACCTTCAGAGGAGTCAATCAGCAGCACGACACCGTCAACCATGGACAGTGCGCGCTCCACCTCGCCACCAAAGTCGGCGTGACCGGGGGTGTCAATGACGTTGATGATGAGATCTTCGCCGTTCTTGCCCTCACCTTTTCGGCGAATAGCGGTGTTCTTCGCCAAGATGGTGATGCCCTTTTCCTTTTCAAGGTCACCAGAGTCCATCACTCGGTCTGCAACTTCTTCGTGGTCGCCGAAAACGCCGGACTGCTCCAGCATGGCGTTCACGAGAGTGGTCTTGCCATGGTCGACGTGTGCGACAATGGCGACATTACGGAACTCGGTATCGCTCACAGGCGGATAGCTCCTAACAAGCTAATAGGACTAAAAGAAAAAGATACGGCCTTGCCCTAAAGGACTGTCTTTTGCGACTGCCTTTAACGCCCCGCATCAACGCGTAATAAAGCGTTCTACAGTGTACTCCTTCTTAATGGCCCTGCACATCTGGCAGAGCTTCTCGCAACCCCGAGCGCCTATCCGTCATGCAAAGTGGCACTGCCGCGCCACCCTTAGGTATAAATTACCCCCTTGTTGCACCCCCGCTTTACCGACAGCCATAACGGCATATCAGCCCACACCACAACGCTTCACGACGGTAATCCCTCAGCCCGCCATGTGATAGATGTGACCAAATGTCATAGTTGTAACCCCACGGGATAAGACTTGACTCCGCCCGCTTACGCGCTGCGAAACACCATTAACCCCACACATATGCAGTATGTCTCAATTTTCACAAATATCTCTTTCTACACCTTTATTCACTCTAGTTGACTTGCGACACGCGGGAATCCGTGCGTTAATCTCCTGAGAAGATTCTGAACATTTCTTTTTCAAATCTTTCCAATTCACGTTGGAGTCGTTCTAAGATGAGCAACGATTCCGAAATTTTGATTCCGACTCCAATAGCCCACGAATGAGAGGTACTTCACCGTGGTTTCGACTGGACGCTCCTTCCTGCGCCGTGCCGCAGCGACCTTGGGTGCAGCTGCAATTCTCACTGCGGGCATGACTCCCGCCGCTTCTGCTTCCCCCTCGCTGGACTCCCTGAACATCGCTTCGCCGGATCTTTACGGCAACGCGCGCGACATCATTAACTCCCCAGGTGTTCCTGAGGAGATTTCCAGCGCACTGAACAAGGGAATTGACTTCCTGACTGGTGAGGGCGACGGCGAGCCGGGCTTCGAGGTTCCGGAAGGCGCCCCGAAGACCAACCAGTTCTTGCTGCCGACCGTGGCTGACAAGTGCATCGGTGGCGAAAGCCGCTCCATCGGTATGGCCACCTCCGTTCCGGGTCCGGCTGACCTGCCGCTGCCTGGCGTTCCGGAAAACCAGCTTGGCTTCGTCTTCACTGGCCTGGGCACCAAGCAGCTGGCTAAGGAACAGAACACCGAGATGAACGTCTACTGGGTCAACGTTGCCAACGGCAAGTACGGCAAGACCACCCTGGAGAACAACGGCATCAACGCCGAGGAGGGCCCGGGCGCTGTCAACGGCACCGCTGACACGGGCAAGGGCGTGGTCATCGCTGTCATGCAGGGCGGTATCACCACTCAGGAAGAGCCTGGCCCGACCAACTGCAACTACACCCCGACTGCCGGTGTCTTCCCGGTCGGCCTGAACTAAGTTTTTCTAGTTCTCCCCTAGCCCTTTTTGCATCACGTATGCAGAAAGGGCTTTTCTATGCCCAAAAAGGCAGCCCCCACACGTTAAGGTATTCGCATGTCCACTTCACCGGCGACTTCACCGGCCACTTCGGCTTCGACCGCGGCAGCTCCTGCACTCTCCCCGATTCACTCGAGTCAGGACACACATCCTCCAAAAGTCGAGACCTTTGACCTACGTGAAATGGTCAACATCGACCCCAAGGGCTTTCAGCGCAAAGTCGACGAGTTCCGAACTCTCACACCCAGCCGCCTCTATATGCGCCGTGGGATGGATCATCCAAAGTTTGGATATCTTGAGTCATTCCTGCTTGCCGACGAAGGGTTGCGCATCAGCATTTATCACTTCCGCCCGGGCGTGAAGGTGGAACACCAACGCTATGTCGATATTGTCAGCATCGACCGCACTGATCCGCAGTGCTGGCGTATGACCGATTTGTATCTCGACATCCTGCAGGCACCGACCGACCCTGAGGCCATAGCTCCCCTACCTGTCGATGCGGCCACGCAGATTCGAGTTGAAGATGTCGACGAGCTCGTCGCGGCCCACACTCAGGGACTGATTAGCGATGAACTCACCGAGTTCGCTATCGAGACCACGCTGACTGCACGCGCCGCAATCGCTGCACACGGTGACAACATTGATGCGTGGATGCAGACTTTGAACCTCGAAGCGACGTGGGCTGATGCTGTTGAGCTTTCGCCTGCAGCCTAGAACTACCACCTCAACAAAGGAGTACCGTTCGTGTTCGATAACTTAACCGGCCCCATCCCTCCCGCCGGCCCTGATAGCAATGCGATCATCAAAGCCGTCCGAGCAGCATTTACCTCCTATTTTGAAGAGTCCAACCCCGGCGAAGCCCAGCTGACCTTCCTCGGCTCTGCTCCGCTGAAGATGCTGCGCTTCGGACCTGACGCAGACCGGATTGTCACCTACGCAACACTCGGTTGCAGTGCCGAGGCGATGCAAGATCCGTCCGCAATGGTGGTGGACACCAACGCTGGCCCGCGTGCCGAGCTCATCTTGCCTATTCGTGGTGGTCTGGACGAAGTCATCCGCCCGCTGGGTATTCTTGCCGCTTCCCCAAGCATCGAAGGCCTCATCCTCACCGAGGGTGCACTTATCGACTTTGGCCAGCCACTGTGGGATCAATCGCGCTTCACAGGTTTTGTGCTGCTCAAGGCAGAAATCCCGCCGGTCGTGGTAGAGGAAAACGAAGTCACGATCTTCCAGCCAGTCCCGGCCACAACCAACGAATTTGCCCTTGCTCGCGCTAAGGGCGTTGACGAATTGCGTCGCGTGTGGGAAACCCAAGGTGTCGACTTCACCGACCCGCACCGCACCAGCGCTGTATAAAAGTTAGCTTTTTGGACAGTTGCCGATTATCTGCTCGTCGGCAAGCGATAAGTGCAACCCAGCAGTGACGTTTCGCGCCGCGACTGCGTGGTTTAGAGTGTGGAGTTATGGCAGTCAATTCGGCTAAAGACGTTCCTTACCATGCGGCGCAGTCCTTTAGGTGGTGGCGGCTGGCGGTATATGTTTACATCCCAGCGCTAATCCTCACCGTGGTCAGTTCCATATTGCAATGGGATGCGACTGTTACGGAAGCGGCAAAGGCCAACAACATCGAGGTTTCCGCCGCTCAGACCAGCTTGGCCGTGAGCTTCGCGTTTGCGATTATCGCACAGACGGCAACGGCGATTGCGTGCTGGTGGCTTGCTGGCAAACTCCTTGAAGGATCGACGGCAGCGCGCACGGTGCTGTCCGTGGCAGCGGCAGTTTTTGTCATTAATGCATCAATGACGCTGGTCGGAACGATTTCCCAGGTGCGCGCCGGAGACTCCTCGGCGCTCGGTTTGATTACAGCTGGCCTGCTGATTGTTGCCTCTATCATCGCCGCAACTGCAACCGCCCAGTCCTACCGCGGCGAGCGAAACCAGAAGTTCTTTGTGACGACGTAGGCAGCGCTTAGGGGCTCGGCGGCTTCGCGGATGAGCGCAGCGCCGTTGGCAACCACAACCCAGCTTTCGCCCCTGACCTCCAACCCACTCTTGACCAAGGAGCAGAGACAATCGTTGTAGCTTCCTGTGCTTGGTTGGCGAAATGAAGGTGCGATCAGCAAGGCTGATGCGTGCGACTGCTGGCGAGCTGGTGGATGGTGTAGTGCAGGGCTCGCGCGGGACGGCCGAAAAACCTGGGACGAAGAGACAAAATTACGGGCTGCAAATGTGAAACTGTGCGAGTTTATGGCACTTTCAGGCCATTTTTCAGCCTATTTTTGTCATAAACGCAGTCAGTAACTCATATTGGCCCGCCGCCAGCCATAAACGCAGTCAGTAACTCGAATTGGGGTTAATAGACAAAATCTGGGTGATGTGGCGGCATGAAACAGCCCCCGCCGTTTCAGCGGGGGTTTGGTGTTTGTGCTGGTAGTTAGCGCTTTTGTGCGTCTGCGAGGATCTGGCGGCCTGCGACCATGCGGCAGATCTGGTTGGTGCCCTCGTAGATCTGGGTGATCTTGGCGTCACGCATCATGCGCTCAACCGGGAAGTCACGGGTGAAGCCGTAACCGCCGAGCAGCTGCACGGCATCAGTGGTGACCTGCATAGCAACGTCGGAGGCGAAGGTCTTGGCGTTTGCGGCCATCAGACCCAGGCGAGCGCCGCCCTCAGCAGTGCCACGCTCAGCGTTAGCGGCTGCGGTGTAGACCATGAGACGAGCAGCGTCAATCTTCATACGCATGTCAGCCAGCATGAACTGGGTGTTCTGGAAAGCTGCAATCGGCTTGCCGAACTGCTGGCGCTCCTGCACGTAACCGACGGCGTAGTCGTAAGCACCCTGCGCGATGCCCAGTGCCTGTGCACCAATAGTCGGGCGGGTGTGGTCCAGGGTCTCCAAGGCGGTCTTGAAACCGGTGCCCTCTTCGCCGATGATGCGGTCAGCCGGGATACGGCAGTTTTCGAAGTACAGCTCCGCAGTCGGGGAACCCTTGATGCCCAGCTTGTGCTCCAGGCCACCGACGCGGAAGCCCTCGTCGTCCTTGTGGACCATGAATGCGGAAATGCCGTTGGCACCCTTCTCCGGGTCGGTGACAGCCATGACGGTGTACCAAGTGGAGCGGCCACCGTTAGTGATGAAGCACTTGGAGCCGTTGAGGACCCACTCATCGCCCTCACGGACAGCGCGGGTCTTCATGGAACCGGCATCCGAACCAGCCTCACGCTCAGTCAGTGCGTAGGAAGCCATTTCACCGTTGGCGATGTCCGGCAGGACCTTGCTCTTCAGCTCGTCGGAGCCCTTGAGGATCAGGCCCATGGTGCCCAGCTTGTTCACAGCCGGGATAAGAGAAGCCGAGCCACAGACGCGAGCAACTTCCTCAATAACGATGCAGGCCGCAACCGAGTCCGCACCCTGACCACCGAACTGCTCCGGAACGTGGACGGCGTTGAAGCCAGCCTCGTTGAGAGCCTTCAGAGCCTCTTCCGGGAAACGCTCGTTCTCATCGACGTCCGCTGCGTACGGAGCAATCTGCTTCTCCGCCAGATCACGGATAACGGCGCGGAGCTCCTGGTGCTCCTCTGGCAGCTGGAACAGGTCGAATCCTGGGGTCAAAGCCATGTGGGTGTTCCTCCCGATTTAATGATTCCGATGTCGTGGTCGATATCGCGCTCTACGCATTTCTACGCAGCTCTATCACCGCACGACGTAATTATCTTCGTTTGATACTAGTGGCTAACACTTTGTTGCACCCGCGAAATTCGTAAAATTCTCGCGTTTCCGCTCGGCGCCCACAGAATAAACTGCGCTAAGAATTCCCGCAGCAGCGATGTCGCCCAGTACCTTAACGGCGTATAGGCTCCGACGACACACCAGGATTCCAGCCCCCGTTCGCGCACGAGCTTCGCTACCCGTGGCACGTGAAAATCACTGGTCACAACAACCGTTCCAGCGCTCAACGCACCGTCTGCGCCACGCATCAACTCGCACGCATAGTCAATGTTTTCCGACGTATTCGTCGATTGGTTCTCGGCGATCAACTCGATGTCACCACGCTTTACGACGTCCCCAGCGTTCGCCTCCAACCACTCCACCATGGCGTCCGCTTCGGAGCTGGTGGCATCTGTCACCGCTTCACTGCCGCGCCCACCGGAGCAGATAATTCGCTCGGTGCGCTCATCACACGCTGCCACTGCTCGCTGCAATCTTTTGGCCAGCAAGACCGAGGGCCGATTGTTCTTCAATGCGCATCCCAGCACAATCACGGTGCGTGGCGGCACAGTTGGCTTTTTGGCAGCACATCGAAGGCGAACGGCCTCGAAAACTATCGCTGCGGCTCCTGGTACTGCGAGGCCGGCGAGCAGGGGCGTCGTCAAGCGATGCGATGCGCGGGCGTAATAGGCGCGGTAGCTGGCCAGCGTCCACGTGGCACCGACTGCGGGAAGAACCCACCGCGGAGGTCTGCGATTGGGCAGGCGTGGTGGGCGTAGCTCCGAACTAGCGGCGACACGTAGTCCGCCGACGAGGAGCATAGAACCAAAGCCTGCACCGAGGCACGCGAGCGTTTTTCTCATCAGAGTTTCCACATTAACTGTTCTGGGACGTTGATAGTCCAGTCGACGAGCTGTTGCGGATTGTGCTTGGCCATGTGCTGAGATTCCTGCTCGGCCCACATGTCCCAGTGTTCCTCGAAGTGGTCGTCGCGAGCCATGGCGCGGGCAAAGCGAGTCTGCGTGTCCAGCTCTACCCAGACTCCCCATGCGTTGCCGTCACCGATGGCACGGGCAGCGGCAAGATTAGCTTCAGTGACAGCGCCGCAGCCTTCGACGATGAGAGAGCAGTCCGGTGGCGTGGGTACCCACTCGGCGAATTCACTGGCGTACCAGTCCCAACGGCGATACCCGCGCTCATCGGCCGGTAGCGCGGGATTCAAAATGGTCTCCGCGACTGCGGCCGATGCTTTCTGCAGGCCGGACCAGCCCGGATAAACATCTTCCAAGTGAATCACTGGCCAACCGAGGATACTGTGCAACTTTGCCGAAAAGGTGGTTTTGCCACTGCCGGAACGGCCGTCGATAAGCAGAATCATCGTGATTGAAACGCCTTTACTACGCCACGCCCAAGAAGCGGAACTCCCCGGCCCACACGGAAATACCGATTGCTGCGACGGCGATGGCAAGGCAGGCGGCCATGGTGACATAGTCACGCGCGGCCAATGTCGAGGAGTGCCACCACGTACGCTTAATCGGTGCGCCAAAGCCGCGGGCTTCCATGGCCGTAGCCAGTTTAGTGCCGCGGCGCAGCGCAAACACCAGCAGAGCGAACACCTGGGAAATAGTGCGGCGGATTGCGCCATGGTCACCCAAACCGCGTGCTCGACGGGCTCGAGTCAGCGCCTGCCAATCACTGATGAACAGACCGACGAGCCGCAGACTCGCCACCGTTGCCAGCACAAACCGGCTGGGCAGCTTGAGAATCTGCGCCAGCCCATTGCCCAGATCGGTGGGATCGATATTGGCTGTCAGCACGATAACTGGAGTACCGATAGCCAGCACACGCAACATGATCGCGATGGCCAGGGAAATGGAATTATCCGTCACATGCGCAAGCAGAAAGGAGAAATACTCTTTGCCCTCCGGGTTGCCGTAGAGCGCCATCGAGATGCCCGAGATGGGCGCGGCGATGAGAAGCGGCAGGCTGCGTCCTAGAAAACGACGAAAACCCAAACCCGACAGTGGCACCAAGAAAAGCGTGCAGACAAGCGCGACCACTGCAGAGACCCAGTCGATGGAAATCAGCAGCGGTGTGGTGAGCAAGAATAGGCCCAGTACTCTCGCCACCGGGTTGACCGTCGCGAGGAAAGGCTGCTTGCTCTGCTCGGCGCTCTGCGTACCTTCAGCCGTACCCGCAGAACCGACTTCAGTCACGATTTCCCTCCTGCTTCGCCCTGGCCGTGCGAACCGCTATTGCTGCTCGGACCGGCCTGCTCCCCCGAACCACGCTGTCCCGGCGCCGCACGGCCTGACCGCTCCGGATGAAACGCATCCATGTCGACGACGTAGTCCCCCATCGCTTGGACCACCAACGGATCGTGGGTAATCGAAATAACAGTTCGGCCGTCGTCTGCAAGTTGGCGAAGCAAAGTGAGCAGCTCGGTGAATGTCCGGCGGTCTTGGCCGAAGGTCGGTTCGTCGAGAAGCACAATATCCGGCGCTGTCGCCAGCATGGTCGCCACCGACAGACGTCGCTTCTCACCGCCGGAAAGCGAGAATGGATTCGCCTTGGTCAGGGCGGTTAGCCGCAGCCGCTCAAGTAATTCCTCGATGCGCTGATCAGCGTTGACACCGACAAGTTTGGGGCCAAGCTGCAACTCTTCCAGCACTGTGCCGGTGACGAATTGATGCTCGGGGTCCTGGAACACCGTGCCAATCCGAGTAGCCAACCTCTTCGACGGCCATTTCCACGGCGCGCTACCGCTGCCTGCCACTTGGACCGTGCCCGCCATTGGCTCAAGCAGACCGCCGAGCGTCAGCGCTAGCGTGGACTTGCCGCTGCCATTGTGACCAACAATGCAGGTGGAAGCTCGAGATGGGATTGAAATTGATACACCGCGAGCAATCGGTTCAACAGCTTCGCCACCGCTGAACCAGGACTTCTTCGCGCCATAGCCGATGTCCAACTCGCGGGTTTCAATCGCGATGTCACCGCTAGAGTGCCCGTCCTGGTCGCAGGCAACTGAACGCGCGTCCGGCAGCGCGGGCGGAGCTCCCGGAATCCACACCCCAGCATCCGTCAGAGCCTGCCCGTGGTCTTCCAAGACACGATGAGGCGCACCATCGGCAATCACACCTTCGCGGCCCAGCACGATGATGCGGTCGACCACATCGACCCACGCATCCACTCGATGCTCGACCACGATCAGCGCCGCACCGGTTCTCTCCGCCGCGGTAATCGCCGCATCGCGTAGTACCGGCACACCGGCCGGATCGATGTTGGCCGTCGGCTCGTCCAAGCAAATGACCCGTGCACCCATCGCCAGCACACCCGCCAATGCGAGACGCTGTTTCTGTCCCCCGGAAAGCCGGTGCGTGGGATGGTCCAACGGCAAATCCAGTCCCACCACATCCAGGCTGGCGCGTACTCGGTTGCCGATCTCAGCCGGGGCAACGCCAAGGTTTTCCGCACCAAAGGCAACATCGTCGCCAACGCGGGCACTAATCGTCTGCGAGTCAGGGTCTTGCAGCACTAAGCCCACCGCGCCCCGTGCGGAAGCGGGAGTACAACCTTCAATCAGGAGCTCTCCGGTGGCTTCGCCATCGGAGTCGTCGCCAAGCACGCCAGCAATAGCGGCAAGCAGCGTCGACTTCCCCACCCCCGATGGGCCGAGCAACAGCACCTTTTCACCACGCTCGACGTCCAGCGTGATGTCGTTCAGTACCGCAGCTTTGCGCCCCGCGTGCCGATATCCGAACCCCCGCGCGCTCACCGCAGGGACATTTCCGCTTGACGACGGCCCCCGCGTCAACGCCTCATCTGTCATCGATTTTCCTAGACGTCGCCGTGCCGCTCTCGCCCGATGGCAAAACGATCCAGCGCTCCAGTTGCCGCCAGTGCCTTAGCCAGGAAGTAAGCCAGCAGACCGGCGAGGACGGCACCAGACAGCGCCGTGGAGATCAGGTAGATGACGTTGAATTCGAAAGTCTTGGCCAGGTTGCCGGTGAAAAGCTCATAGGTCCACGCGCCGACACCTGCCATGAGACCGGAGATAACCACGGTGGCCAGGTTATAGCTCTTATACGCCAGAATGAGGAACACCAGCTCCGCGCCGAGCCCCTGCGCCAAACCTGAGTACAGGGTGGTAATACCCCACTGGTTACCGATTAGTGCTGAAACTGTCGCTGCGATTACCTCGACGAAGATAGCGGCACCCGGCTTGCGAATGATGTACGCGCCGAGCGGCCCACCGAGGAACCACATACCAGCGACCACACCGCCAAGGCCAGGAGTAAGCGCGTTGACTGCTTCATAGCCCGCACCGCCGATGATGTTCCAGATAACAAAAATCAGGCCAACGGCCACGCCGATAACAGCTGCAATAATGATGTCAATATTGCGCCACGAGAAGTTAGCGCGCGCTGCACTCGCCGATTGCGTCATCTCACTTGCTCCCATTTTTCTTTAACCCGAGCGATATTGCTCAAAAAATTTTGATGTATTCATTAGCGGCGTATGGGGCCTGTGCCGACACGCCCTAAGCACTAACTTTTGCCTACCCTACCGCGCCCAGCAGATGGCCTAGATAACATAAGGAACCATGACTAAAGCCGAGCGGTCATCTACTGGAGATACCCCAACTGCCCAAACCCCTCATCCGCCGACAGTCGGCGATGAGGGGACAGCCGCGGATTCCGCAGTGAAAACTGCCGAGGCCCCTGGTGCTGACAACACCGCTGAGCAGGAAAGTTCTCGCCCATACTACATGCCCACATTGACGTGGGGCGAGAGACTTGACCTGTCTGCGAAGCAGTGGTGGCCACTCATCGGAGTTGTTATTGCGATACAGCTTGTCGCTCGCATTCTGGTGCTGACCAGCCATGGCTTTTACTGGGATGACTTCATTATTGTTGGCCATCTTTATGACACCCCGCTGCTGAGCAAGGACTACCTGCTTCAGGACCACGACGGACACCTTGCACCACTGGCCTTCCTGGTGCAAGGCCTCTATCACCTCATTGCGCCGTGGAACTGGTGGCTGCCGGCTATCACCATGGCCGTGATGTCGGTAGCGCTGACATACGCCACCACTAAACTCTTTGAGCTTCTCACTGGCCGCACGCTGGTGTCGCTCTTCCTCATCACGGTCGTCGCCTGGACTCCACTGATGCTTCCGGGAGACACCTGGTGGTCGGCTGCGGCCAATTCCCAGCCGTTCCACCTGGCATTCGTGGTTTTCATGATTGTCGCCATTCGCACCACTATGCGTCGTTCCTTCGGCCCCCGCCCGTGGGAAGCCGCTGGTCTGTTTGTACTGCTGGCAGTGGCGCTGGGATTCTTTGAGAAGTCCCTGGCTATCGCGCCGATTGCCATGCTGGTTGTCGTCACTTTGGCTTACATGGAGCGCAGAAATATCCTGCTGGTTCTCCGCCGCGGCCTAGTCATCTGGATCCCATCGATGCTGCTGACCGGTGCCTGGGCGCTGTGGTACTACTTCGGCTCCGCCGAAACCACCGGCTTCATTTCCGACAAACTTCAGCCCGAACTGTTCTTCAACGGCCTCGGCCAGATTTTTGCCGGCATCATCGGCGGCCCAACAAGCTGGGAACGCTGGGCTCCGGGACAGCCGTTTGCCTCCGCTTCGTCTCAGCTGATTACTCTCGGCGGCATTATTCTGTTGATTCTGTCTGCCACCCTCATCGGCCGCGATTACCGTGGCTGGGCTCCATGGACGCTATCGGTGGCGTACATGTTCACCACCTTGTTCGCCATCACCCTGTTCCGCTCGGGAGAGAACACCTCTGGCGTGCTGGCGCACACTTTGCACTACTACTCTGATGTCGCACTCGTCATCGTGATCTGCGTCGCGATCTCCCTGGCAGGACTCCCACCGAAGGACGAGGCGCCGGCTCTTCTACCGGCTCGCACGCACATTCTGATTTGGTCGCTGGGCATCGCGCTGACTGTCACCTCCACGATTTCCGTGGTCACTTACCGCAATGCCTGGTCTGATGACATCGCAATGGAGTGGATCGGCAACACCAAGGCGTCGCTGTCCGCGCTGCGCGAGGAGGCCGACGCCGCTGGCCCCGACAAGGCGATTGACTACAACCTCATTGACCAGCCCGTCCCCTTCGAGATTCTCGTGCCCGTCGCCGCTCCGATGAACATGTACTCGCGGGTGTTTGATGCGGTCTCCGATCGCCCTCCGTTTGAGCGCGTCACCGGTCACCCGCGCATGTTCAATACAGACGGTTCGCTTATCGACGCCAAGGTCTCCGAGGTCACCCGTGTCACCGATGGCCCTGTCGAGCAGTGTGGCCATCGCATCACAGTTGGCGAGGACGGCACTGCGTCGGAGGACATCAAGCTTGAGAACATTATCAAGCTCGGTGACTGGGTGCTTGAGTTCCCGGCCACCGCCTCTGAGGACATGGATGTGCGCCTGTCGCTCCCCAATCCTTTCGAGACTGAAGAGCAAACCCGCGGTGGTTCCACGGTCGTGAAGATGAACAATGATCTGCGACCGCGCTATGTGTACCTCAGCGGCGGTGGAGATACTCTCCATGTCGATGTGGAAAAGGCGACTCCGGGGGCAACGCTATGCATCGGCGCGGGGGCGATTGGCCCCTTGGTTCCCGCAAGCCGTTAAGTATCCTCTAAGATATTGCTTTAAGATAATGTGAGAAAAGTTCATTAGCCCTTGTAGCTATTGTTTTTCCGACAGAGGAGCCACATCCATGCGTAACCGCATCGCCGGCGCTATCGCCGCATCCGCCATTGCCGCAGCAGCCCTGGTCGCTTGCTCTCCCCCGAACGAGGTTGACTCGGACGTAAAGGTCGGCGACCAGGCCAACCCGTCGGAGACCTTCGAGCAGAAGGCCACCACCCCAGCACCCTCCGACGAGATGACTCCTGCTGAGACCGCAGAGATGTAACTGCAGATTCAATAATTGAAACTGCGAAAACCGGGGTAGTTAGCAAACAGAAACGCAGTCACTACCCCTTGTGCCCACTCATCGATGGGGCACGAAAGAATTACCGCCCGGCCATGATGTCCGGGCGGTTTTGGTTCTCTGGGGGCAGCCTAGAGCCACGACCTAGAGCCACGAAGAGAGCCTAGGAAAACTCAAATTCCACGTGGTCACCATCACGGATTACCGCGCTGGTTGCGCCATTTTCCAGGTTCAGCTCGACAATGAGCGAGGGCATCTCGTCGGAAGCTCCAGCCTCACCCGAGGTCCCGGCAGCATCGTCCACGAGCGCCGCATCGGTCGCGATCACGCGGTAGCGAAGGAAACCATTGCGCAATTCGTCAGTCTCCACGCGAGCGGAGTGCAACCATGGGAAGCGGCGGCGCATCGCAACGAGCTGCTGGTAAGCACGGTAGAGGTCCTCGCCGAGCGTAGAGAGTTCCTCCGGGCTATCCGGGAACACTGGACGGATCTGGTCGTCACCGCCGATGCGTTCCTCTTTGAGACCGGTATAGCCCTGTTCGTCACCGTAGTAGACCAGTGGCACACCGGCCACGGTAAACAGCACCGTTGCCGCCAGCACGGCCTTGTCGGCCCCTACCTGTGTCGCGATGCGTGAAACATCGTGGTTTCCCACAAACGTCACCGGCACAAAAGACTCTGCGAAGGTGTTATGGCGCTTCAGAGTCCAGTCCAACTCGAAGAAGTTTTCCTCCTTCAGCGCCGACCAGGTCGCTTTCCACAGCTCGTATTCCGTCACTGAGTCCATGCCGGACACCGACACGATCTCCGCATAGTCACCGTGGATGACCTCACCGTAGATAAAGGCGTGCGGGTGCTCAGCACGCACTCGCGGCAAAACCTTATGCCAGAACTGTGGATCCACTGCGTAGGCCGCATCCAGTCGCCAGCCATCAATCCCCCGCGCCAGCCAGTAATTCATCACGTTGACGACAAAATCAACAGTCGCGTCACTGGTGTGATCAAATTCGACCAAACTCTCATGTCCCTCAAACACCGGCGCGGTCATGTCGCCATCTGAGTGCGTAAACGCAAAGAGCTGCGCTTCTTCAGAGTCAGGGTTTCCCTTCGCGGTCTTCAGCGCGGGTGCCTCTGACCCGATGTGGTTGAAGACGCCGTCGAAAAGCACTTTGATGCCGCGCTCATGGGCAGCTCCGATGACGGCCTTCATGTCCTCTTCGGTGCCCAGGCGCGAGTCAATGCGGTAGTAGTCCTCGGTATCGTAGCCGTGGCTAGTCGACTCGAATACCGGCGCCAGCTGCAGGACGTTGAGCCCGAGCTCCTGGACGTACGGAAGCCAGTCAATCAGTTTGCGAATTCGATTGACCGGCGCGGCGCCTCGATCCTTCTCACGGATGGGCGCTCCCACAAACCCCAGTGGATAGACGTGCCATCCAATAGCCCACTTCGTCCACTCAGGTGCGGCGGCAGCGAGCGTCTTATCAGGGGCGTTGGGGGTAGTGGACATTGTCCTATGCATCCTCTCTAGGTGCCTGAGGCTGATTGGAATTGTCTGGTGCCGCCGCAGCCTCAGGGCTCGGTGAGGTCTCCCCCGCCGATTCGCTTGACGACGCCCGCACCTGGCCAGCATGCGACTTCGGCGTGCCAAGGCCTGGGTTCCGCGGCCGTGGAGGCACGGAACCGGCTGCGGGCATGGTCTGAGATGCGGCAGGCCGCTCCGGCGGTTGATTCTTCGACGGGTTCAGTGCATCGAGCGCGATTTGGATTTCCGTGCGCATGCCACTGACCATGGCTCTCTCCACAATTTTAAACTTGGAGTTGTGGAGAAAGAAGGGATTACCCGCTTCCGGGCCACCGGTGCCGAGGAACATGTAACAGCCGGGCGCTTCACGGGAAAAATAGGAAAAGTCATCCGAAGGAGCCCAAGGATCGGCAGCGAACACCTTGGACTTGCCAATCGCCTTCGTGGCCGCATGCCAGGCACGATTGACGGCAATGTCGGCGTTGACCACCATCGGGTACGGAATCTGCCAGTCGAAAGTCGCCTGTGCGCCGTGAGCTTGGCAGACGCCGTTGACGACGGCCTCGATACGCTGGCAGACAATCTCCCAGTCCGCCTCATCCACCGAGCGGATAGACACTTCCAGGTTGGCCGTATCCGGAATCACGTTGCCGGCCTCACCTGAGTGCAGTGAACCGACGTTGACGATGTTCATGTGCTTCGGATCCACATCGCGGGAGACAATCGTGTTGAGCATGAGAGTCACCTCGCTGGCGATGAGCACCGGGTCAATCGACAGCTGCGGGTTCGAGGAGTGCCCGCCACGGCCACGAATCGCGATGGAGACGATGCCCGACATAGTTGTCACTCGTCCTGGGCAAATCCCAACATGCCCCACCGGATGCGGCGCGACGTGGAAGGCATAGACCTCATCTACGTCATCGGCGGCCCCCTTGTCGACCAGCTCACGAGCACCGCCCGGTAGCATTTCTTCGGCGTGCTGGAAGATGCACAGCACCTTTCCGTGCAGCTGATCGCGCATTCCGGAAAGCACCTTCGCCGTGCCCAGCAGCATCGCCGTGTGCACATCATGACCACAGGCGTGCATCACCCCCGGCGTGCGCGAGGCGTACGGCAGTCCCGTTTCCTCCTGAATCGGCAGCGCGTCAATATCCGCGCGGTAGCCGATCACACGGCCCGTGCTGGGGTCGCCTGCTGTGCCCTCGATGACGCCAATTACGGACGTCGGAGTCAACCGGTACGTCGGGATGTCCCACTGATTGAGCAGATCCTCAATCATGTCCGAGGTCCGGTACTCCCGGAAGCTCAGCTCCGGATTCTGGTGCAGTTGGCGACGCCATGCCACCGCCTCTTCGATGGGTACTTCAAGGCGGTGCGACGGCAGGGTGTCGTTAGCATCAGTCATGGTTCATAGCATGACAGAAAACAGGCTCCACGACGAGTATCTGCGGAAAATCTCCTGCCAATTCTCGCTTTCCGACGGCCACAGCGCCCCGACATCTCCCCTGCTAGAGGTGACTTAAGCGCTGCCCACGAGCTGTTAGTTCTCTGCGCCCCAGAAATCCACAGTGAGCTCGGCCAACCACCATGGATCGATTGTGCCGCACATCTCACGCGCCGAGTGCATGGAGACCATCGCAGCTCCGATATCAATGGTGTCAATACCCAGTCGCGTTGCGGTGATTGGGCCGATAGTGGAGCCGCATGGCTTGTGGTTCGCAGAGACAAAATACTGTACCGGCACTTCCTGGCCAATGCGCTTGGAGGTTTCCGCTGCAATTCGGACAACCTCGGCCTGCCCAGCCGCCGTGGTGGCATAACGTTGGTTGGCATTGATCTTCACCACTGGGCCAGCATTGAGTTCCGGCTGGTGCCCCGGCTCGTGTTCCCCTGCATAGTTCGGGTGCACACCGTGTGCGCCGTCGGCAGAGAGACAGATGGAACCGCGGTAGAGCTGCTGGGTGCGTTCCAGGTCAGCGCCTGTGGCCGCTGCGATGCGGGACAGAACGTCGGCAAGCAGTGGCCCTGCAGCGCCCGTGGTGGAGGCGGACCCGACTTCCTCGTGGTCAAAAGCGACCATGACGGGGATAGCGGTTGACGTGCTCCAGTTTTGGCGGAGCAAGGCCTCGAAGGCGACCAGGGAGGAGTGGACACTGAGCAGATTGTCCAGCCGGCCTGAAGCCAGGAACTCATCGTGAGCACCGAAGGTGCGCGGCTGCTGAGTGTCGAAGGAAATGAGGTCCCAGGCGACAATCTCATCGACAGACAGGCCCGCTGCATCGGCGATGACCTGGTGCACATCGGTGCCGAAGGTATCCATTCCGATAATCGGTGCAGTGTGATTCTGCTTGTGGAGCTTCAGCCCCTCTTCGTTAACCGCACGATTGAGGTGGATAGCCAACTGCGGGATGCGCGCGACCGGACCGGTGCGAGCAAGGTGCTCATTGCCATTTTTATCAATTACACGACCGGCGAACTCAATTTCGCGGTCGGTCCAGCTCCCCAACAGCGCGCCGCCATAGACTTCGACGGCGACCTGTGCATAGCCTGCGGCGGAGGTGCGCGCGTTGGGCTTCACACGAAAACCGGGCGAATCCGTGTGGGACCCCACAATACGGAAACCGATCAAATCGGCAGCCGGTGTCTCCGGGACGATCCAAGCAACGGCAGCGCCATCGCGACGCAGGACGTAGGCACCGGGTTCGCTTGGCCACTGTTCGTGCTCGTCGACGACCGTGGCACCGGCTGCACTCAGACGGTCAACGACCTGTTGTGCCGCATGAAATGAGCTTGGCGACGCAGCCACAAAATCAATTAAATCCTCAACGTGACTGAGCGCTGTCGCCGGAACGCTGCGCGATGCCGCGTCCGAGGTATCCGCCGAATCCGGAGACTCAGGGGTGGGTGCCGAAGAAATAGCCATAGCCAAACTCCTACTTCAAATTTGATTCCGCATTTCATTGTATTGGAGGGCACAACTGTATTGGAGCCCACAACTGACGGTGACCGAGCATTAAGCCGATCCACAGTGTGATGCAGATTTCATGTTGGGAACGGTATCCGCTTAGTCACTTTTGCCCGTTTTAACTCGATATCGGGCATATTCAGACATATAGTGGCAACCGCATCAAAGAAAACCACTTGAATACAGAAACTCTCAAACCGGAGTCCCGACCGGATTCCGACCACAGAAAGGGTTTATACCGTGAGCCTTGAAAACCTGTTCCCCCGTTCTTTCACTACCAAGCGCGCCTTCTTCTCTCAGCCGCTGCGCGAAGCTCTTACCCGCGACACCAGCAGTGACGCTAACGCAGTCCACTTCGGCCACCAGGTTAAGAGCACCCGGAACGAGATCTACAGCGACATGTCTGCCCGTGACATCGTCTCTATGCTGAGCCGCTAAATCTAGCGCTTCCTCAAGTCGAATAAGACCATTGGCTCTGGCTGAGAAAATTTCAACGTCTCCGCAGCAGCTAATTCACTGCCAAAACCAGGTCCAACCTCGCCTGTATCACCATCGCCATACCGATGTACCGCAAACGCGTGGCAGCCACCAACAACTAGCATCAATGCCAGCGTCAAGAGCATCGCGGTAATCCCCGAATACATAAATCCGCCGGTATATGGCGTAGCAGCAATCGGGTTTGTCACAGGGAACGACAGCAGGACCACTAGCAACGCAATACCGATATACGGCCACTGTCTGGTCAATCGGGTCCGCGCCATGGCGGCCAAACCGAACACAGACGTGACCAGCATCAACATGTAGTGGGTCCAAAGAATCGATGAGAATGTGGCTGCAATAAGCCACGCGCCCGTGATCAGAAATTCAAACCGGTAGACCGGGTTCAACCACGCAACTGCCGTGACCATCAACACCACGCCAAGCGCAATACACAGTGGAATCGTTTTCACGTGACTCGGGTAATCACGAACCACTGTTACTAATAAATCAGGTTTGCCCAGGTCTGTGGCTAAAGTCGACGCCAACGACTGATTCGCACCGCCGACCAAGACTGACGCACCAATGTCGCCGACTCGATCAATCCAATCCGAAATCACCGACATATCAACGCGGATAAACATCCATACCGCCAGTACCGCCGTGGTGGCCAGCGCCCAGAGGGCTGCGCGCCGTCGATAAGCGAAAAAGAGCATCACGGCGATGAGCGCATACGGAGTCAATTTAATGGATGCGACGATGCCGAGCACGATGCCCGCGAGCCAAGGACGAGTGCGCGAGGCAGCAAGACCATAAGCAACGCCCGCGACAATCAGCGGTGTCGTCTGACCAATCCAGAACGAATTAAGAGTGGTCGGCAGAGCGAATACGCATGCGGTAACCAGCGCTGCGATACCCCAGGGCATGGTGGACCGAAACCACAGGTGGTAGGAAGCTGCAACGAGGAGCACGACGGCCATTCCAGAGAGAAAGAGCAACCAAGCAACCGAGGTTTCAAAGCTCATGACGTGGGATATCGCTCCCAGAGCCTTTGCGAACAAAGGGTTTTGCACAAAGGGATGCGTAAATGGCGCAGACACTTCCTGCGCCAGGCGTGGCCAGACCTCTCCACTCATGGCGGTGAAATCGATTGGATCGGCGTCATAGAGATGGGACTCAAGCCCCCTGTCCATAAGTAGCCCGCCCACCCAGAGCGAAGCCCAATCGTCCGGCTGAGTACGACCATTCCAGGCCAACAGCGAGGCAAGACCACCGAGCAGCGAGACCAGAATAAGAGGCCAGCTCATCACAGGCGATTGCGCCAGCGAGGGGGCCTGACTGGGTTTGCGAGCCCACATTTTTCGCGAGGCCTGTGACGGAGACTTCGCAACAGCACGTTGCGACTCCGCAGCCTGTGACGATGCCCCATCCTGTGACACAGGTCCTTCTGCCCGACTATGCCGTCCCACGTTCCTCCTCATCGCTGGTAAGCGCCTCTATCTAATGTAGTGATTCCAATACGGCAGTGGTTACACCCCGCAAGAACCCGCAAGGTATGATGGCGTACTTTGAACAAAGTGCCAGGTGAACGACAGTTGGCGGCGGTGGCCGGAGGGACTACCGGAACTGTGAAATAGTGCCGATCGTCGTGATCAGCTGATCTCCATCGCTGTCGACCACGGCGGCTATGGGCATACGCTCCATCTCATCCGGGCCGACATCGTAGCCCTGCGAGACCTCTGCCGTAATAATCTTTCCGGTCGGGCCTTCCTCAATGCGTGGATTACGAACGACCACATGAACCAGACTGAACTTCGCGGTGATGTGAACTTCTCCGCGGTAACTCTCCGCTTCGGCATTGCTGTTGTCATTGTCGCGGGTGAATGAGACGACACCAGCCTCAGGCTCTAGGGCACCGTTCTTGGCAGTGACGCCACCGCCCAGTGCGCCGAATACCTTCTCCAACGCAGATACAGAAATTACTAAATCCTCGCTGGAGGGAGCCGGGGCATTCTTGCCCGGAGCATCCGAGTAATTCAACGGGATGTAGATTTCCTCGGCCTCATTAATGGAGCCGGCTGCCGGGTAGACGTAAATACCCCAGTTTTCACCAGCTGGGGTCTCTGGCGGGTCAACAACAATGCGCGCCTCAAAGCTGCCGTCATCTGTCATCGGGGTAGCCTGACGAGCGATAGAACGTCGCATGTCGACGCCCTGGTTCGGTATCGCCTCGAGAGTTCCAGCCGGCGTCACCCAAGCAATGTTGTCGTGCGGATGTTTCCGCGACGAGGACGGAGCACCTTCACTCGGCCTCCAAGAGTCTGGGAAAGCACTGTAGAGAACGTAAACACCATTGGGCACACCCGGAGGAATTGGAAGCGGGTAACCACCACGGTTGGCCGACGGATTAAAACCACTACCGCGAACGATAAGAACATCGCCGCGATGAACCGTGGCACCTTCAACTGGTGTGCCGTCCTCAAAAGTGACAGTAACTTCCGGGGATTCGACATACTGCGGATTCTGCGGCTGGAAGTTCTCCGCTGGATTAATCACATTGGGAAAATTGTCCGGCACGATCGGCTTCGCAGTTTCAGCCATTGCTGGGGATACAAACGCCGAAAGGACCATGGCACCGGACAGCGAAACCGCAGTAACACCTCTGCGCGCACTCTGCCTCACCGGTCGACGCCTGCCTTCTCCAATGGATGATGATTCAGAGCCGGACGAAAGGCGAGTTTCGTGAGCACCCGCAAGATGGCGGTGGAAATGATCGAAAGTCAGGAACTTCAGACTGTGCATACAAGCAATGTACACCCCGCATATTAGGCTCCCCTAATACATTCATTAAGGCACGCCTTACCTACCCCCGTTTGAGTCTCAACACTGAGATTGGAAGAAATGGCTGAGAGCAAAAGAAAACCGCGGCCACGCCCAATAAAGCTCGACCGCGGCTTACTTCAGCAGCTTTGATGCAACCAATTACTCCGCGGTAATCGGCAGGTAGACGCGACCACCCTGATCAGCGAACTCCTGGGACTTCTCAGCCATGCCGGCCTCGATCGCTTCAACGGAGTCCAGGCCGTGTTCCTTCGCGTAGTCCTGTACATCCTTGGAAATACGCATGGAGCAGAACTTCGGACCACACATGGAACAGAAATGCGCGGTCTTTGCCGGCTCTGCAGGCAGGGTCTGATCGTGGTAATCCAGCGCAGTGTCCGGATCCAGAGCCAGTGCAAACTGGTCATGCCAACGGAACTCGAAGCGGGCCTTCGACAGCGCGTCGTCACGCTCCTGAGCGCGCGGCAGCCCCTTTGCCAGGTCAGCGGCGTGCGCGGAAATCTTGTACGTAATCACGCCGACCTTGACGTCGTCGCGGTTCGGCAGACCCAGGTGCTCCTTCGGCGTGACGTAGCAGAGCATGGCGGTACCAGCCTGCGCAATGATTGCCGCGCCGATAGCCGACGTGATGTGGTCATAGCCCGGCGCGATGTCGGTTGCCAGCGGGCCGAGGGTGTAGAACGGAGCTTCCTCACACCACTCCTCTTCCCACTTCACGTTGTCAGCGATCTTGTGCATCGGAACGTGGCCTGGGCCTTCGATCATGACCTGGCAGCCGCGGGACTTGGCGATCTTGGTCAGCTCGCCGAGGGTCCGCAGCTCAGCCAGCTGGGCCTCATCGTTAGCGTCGGCAATGGAGCCCGGACGTAGGCCGTCACCGAGGGAGAACGTGACATCGTACTGTGCCAGAATGTCGCACAGCTCAGCGAAACGCGTGTAGAGGAAGCTCTCCTGGTGATGCGCGAGGCACCATGCGGCCATAATCGAACCACCGCGGGAGACAATTCCCGTCACGCGGTTGGCGGCCAGTGGCACGTAGCGCAGCAGCACACCCGCGTGAACGGTCATGTAGTCCACGCCCTGCTCACACTGCTCAATGATGGTTTCACGGTAGATTTCCCAGGTCAGCTTGGCCGGGTCACCCTTAACCTTCTCCAGCGCCTGGTAAATCGGCACCGTACCAACCGGCACCGGGGAGTTACGCAGAATCCACTCGCGGGTTTCGTGAATGTCCTTACCGGTGGACAGATCCATGATGGTGTCCGCGCCCCAACGGGTCGCCCACACCATCTTCTCCACCTCTTCGGAGATGGACGAAGTCACAGCCGAGTTACCAATGTTGGCGTTGATTTTGGTGGCAAAGCGCTTGCCAATAATCATCGGCTCGGTCTCCGGGTGCTTGTGGTTGGCCGGAATCACGGCACGCCCCGCAGCAACCTCTTCGCGAACAACTTCCGGATCCACATTTTCACGAGCAGCAATGAATGCCATCTCTGGGGTGACAATTCCCGCTCGAGCCCATGCCAGCTGCGTCTTGACCTTCGGGGCGTCCTCAGACCCCGCAACCGCCGGCACTGCCGGAGCCTTCGGCCAAGAGTCACGAGTCTTAGCCAAACCCTCCTTCAGGTTCAGCTCCGGATTTTCCTCGGTGTAAATACCCGAGGTGTCGTACGCATCGAAGTGAGTGCCATCCGTCAGATTGATTCGACGAGCTGGAATGCGCAGGTTCGCCTCACCAAAATCGTTGCTAAACGCAACCTCGTCGTAATGCTTGTTGCTGCGGTAAATTGGGCCAGTTGTAACCTCGCCCTCTTTCGGCGGAGCGGATACAGATACACGTGCGGCCATGAAGCAACACATCCCTTTCCTACGCTGGTATTACCCAGATTCAGGTTCGTCCGGTCGACGCTCGATCCCTAGCGTCCTCTCAGTGCCGGAATTTCGGTTGGCACTCCCGTGGTTTTGTAATGCGCCTCATAGTCTAACCAATCGTTCGGATTACTTCGGTTATTACACCCACGCTGTCCACCAACGCTTAACGACGACACGGAGAACGCACCCCAAAGGGGCAGGTGGTGGCTGTACAGCGGCGTTGTTTCGCGCGGCGACCGCGTTGTCCACACCCCTAAAAGTTATCCACAGCCGGTCTATTTTTTCGGCTTCTCAGCAAGCGCAATTGTGACCGCGGTGTTATATCTTTCTCACACAAATTCTTTGGGGAGGGAAAAATTGAAAAAGGCGACTACTGCCGCCCTACTGTCAGCACTTCTATGGGGAATAACGGGGACTAGTTGCGCATTGACCGAGGCTTCCGGCGAGGACGTTCAACCTGTCGGCGACAATGCGACAACCATGACTACTGACTCGGGCGTGACGTTACCTGCGGGCGTGCTTCCACCCAACAACCCGCCGGAGCCCGGTGATGCTCCACTTGGCCCCGATGGGCACTATAACTACGACGCACCCGAATTCGTCCTGACCAATCCGTGTGACGACCCTGAGATTATGGGGCGCCTCGACAGACTGGGGTTCCGGGAGCAGTCTGAGGTTTCTCAACGCGTAAAGGGAACAAGGCAACTCGGATGCATCATAGGTTCCGAAAGCTCAGCATTGTCTGAGGTTTTCGGAATTTGGAGAGCTTCGATCGCCCATTCCAGCCTCGCCAGTTACGGTGGGCTTCCAATTGACCGACAAAACGGAGTCCACAACGGGGTTACATACACAATGACAACCCCAATTGGTCTCTCATACTGTATTGCGTCCGTTGAAACTGAACGTGGATCGTTGGGGTTTGCAGTCGATATCACTGGCCAAGATGATTCCGATTTGACCGAAGAACTATGTAAACCCGTGGATAATCTGCTTACGAAGTATTTGGGGGACCTGTAATGATTAATGCTTTCATCCCGTCTATTGACAACGCCATTTCACAACTAAGTAAATCTTCTGTTTCGGCGGGTTTGTCATCAGCTGCCTACCCAACGTTGGGCGGTTATTCACAGGTACCGTCCTTGCAGCTGGTTGCGAATGAGCATTCGCTCGCAATAACAGGCAGTCCTGGTAGCGCCAGTTCCATCCATTTGGCGATGGGCAAACAGCTCACGTGGGCGCAAACAAATCTCGCTGACTTCCGTCGCGTGATCACTGAGCACGAATCCACCATGAACCGGATTCTTCGAAGCATTAACCCGTTCAATGGTGACGGCGCTTCCCTTGCTGAAGTAGCGCGAACAAGTGGTGTATTTCAGCGTCGGCCGATGTTTGAAGCTGGAAGTCTCACTTTCGCGCCAGTCACTCTTTCTGCGGAACTTGGTCTCGATGCGAAGTCCCTACTATCCATGTTTTCCTCAACAAACGACGGTGCCGTAGCCGAGGCAATCGCCTACTGGAATAACTTCGCTGAAACTATGACCACGCTGGCCAGTAATCTAACCTCTATCTCATCCGGCTTGGTGTCGAGCAATAGCGGTGCTGTCTTCTCTGCTGCTGACTCAACAATGAAAGGTCTGGCCGCACGCGCAACCAGCATCGCCACCGCATCTGAGGTCATGGCCGGGCACCTTGCCGTCTTGCCGTCCGTTAAGGCAATGGCCGTCAATGCACTATCGGCGATTGAGGCCGAGTCCAAGGCACTCCCAAACCCTGGCGCGCAAAAGGCTTTTGAACAGGCCGAGGTAGCAGCCTTTCTCTCTGGTCCGTATACCGCACAGTTACAGACCGCTATTCCCCGAATTCCTAACCTGGTTTCTGCCGATGCGGGAAGTGGTGTGACTGCCGAGGTGTCCGTTGGAGCCACAGTCGCCGGGCGTTCTGGAACTAGCCAGTTTAGCCTTTCGCCTGCGGGGATGACTGGAAGCATGCAGGCCGCCAGCGCACCAGTTGGTGCCACCTCAACTGTTCCGGATTCTCCAACACCGCAATCCACAACCGCGAGCCCTTCCGCTCCTTCGCAGGTGCAACCGAGCACTTCGACTTTGTCGAGCCCCACAAATCCGTCTGCTACCCCTGTGCACCCAGCATCACCTAGCAGCCCAACGAGCTCCACAATCTCGCCAACATCCCCGACCAGCACATCAGCCATAGCTCAACCAAACACGGCGAATCCAGCCATGGTCGCCCCTTCGGGAGCGAGCGCCCCACTTCAACGCACATCACCGCAAGGAGTCTCGCCTTACGGAGTTCACGGCAACCGGCCAGCTGGCTCCCTCGGTGCAGGTCGCACTGCGGGGCTCACACCAGCGAGCAATATCCCGGCACTGCCGTCTTCTGGAAACGCACGCCCCCGTCCACCGGCCTCGGGACTTCCGACTTCGAGTCCCGGTCGTATGCCAGCGCCAACAGCGGGGCGCGGGATGGGAACCGGCTTGGGTGCCGGGGTTGCTGGTTCTGCCTTGCCAAACGCCTCGAATAGCCTTGCACAGCGCAGAAGTGGATTGATGAATTCCCTAATCAGCGCGCGCAACAGTACTGCTACCGGAGCTACGGGTGCTGCTGGCGGAACCGCGGGCGCTGCTGCTGGAAACCGTGGCGCAGGGGCTTTCGCGGCCACCACTGCGGGCAGCCGTGGCGGACTGCTCCAAAAGGACTCCGCACCGTCGGCACGCAAACTGACAAACGTGGCCACGATCAGGGATAACGATGCCGGCGCTTTCGAGCAGAACGAATACCAGAAGGAGCTTTTCGGGGATGCGCCAATCACTATCCCGGCGGTGATTGGTCACAACGTCCGATCGTAAAGCGCCGACCGTAAGCCTCCGAGCATAAAATCAGCGCGCTCAAGCTGATCTTTACCCGTTCGGACGCCACGGGAAATCGAACGGCGTCCATGAATTCGTACCTCAACAACGCCTGCAACTTAGACACTTTTTCACCGGCTCCTTGGGCGAGATTGGCTTACTTTTCTTGAAGTTTTAGGCCTAAATCGGCACCCTTCCGACGTTGTAACTAAACCGAACGTTCGTTACAGTTACTGGAATGACAAGTACCGACCACGCCGCTTCCACGAGGGCTAATCCGCCCACTTCAGTCACCCACAGGTGGATCTTCCTCGCTATCATCAGCGCCGGCCTACTACTCATCGGCATAGATAACTCGGTGCTCTACACTGCTCTGCCGGTTCTGCGCGAGCAGCTCCACACAACCGAGTTGGAGGGCCTGTGGATCATCAACGCCTACCCACTGGTGATCTCCGCACTCCTCCTCGGCACAGGAACCCTGGGCGACCGCATCGGTCACCGCAAGATGTTTCTTGTGGGCCTGACAATTTTTGGCTTCTCTTCCCTGGCCGCGGCCTTTGCGCCGCACGCCTGGGCGCTGGTCATCGCCCGCGGCTGTCTAGGACTGGGCGCCGCGACCATGATGCCGGCGACCCTCGCACTACTACGTGAGACCTTCCGCCACCCTCGTGAACTTGCCACAGCTATTGGCATTTGGTCTGCCACGGCAACACTGGGTGCCGCCGCTGGCCCCGTCGTTGGCGGTTTCCTATTGGAGCACTTCTGGTGGGGCTCAATCTTCCTTATCAACACCCCTGTAGTAGTTTTCGCAATCATTGGCACGCTGATTTTTGCTCCGCCGAATCAGCCCAACCCGGCCAAGCGCTGGGATTTTCTCACCAGCCTCTACGCGATGCTGGCCATGCTGGGCCTGGTTTCGCTCATTAAGGAACTCGCTGGTCATCGCTCCTCCACCGTCATCGTCGCAGCTATCGCCTGCGGGCTAGTGGGCGCGGCACTGTTTCAGCGTCGTCAGGCACGTCTTACTGAACCCCTCATCGACTTCTCCGTCTTCCGTTCGCCGATGTTTTCCGGTGGCGTGCTGGCAGCCGCGCTTGCCATGTTTGTCCTGGCAGGCGCCGAATTGACGACGACGCAGCGCTTCCAGATTTCCGTCGGATACACACCACTCGACGCGGGCTTGCTAGTTGCCACCGCGGCACTGGCGTCCTTGCCAGTTGGTGTCATCGGCGGCATGGCGCTGCATCGAGTGGGTTTCCGCACACTCATCACCGGCGGCTTCCTCCTCAACGCCGTCGGCCTGGCGGGCATGTACTACGGTGTTTCCTCGGGCAATTTCCCGCTCATGATCGCAGGATTGATACTGCTCGGCGCGGGCGCAGGTTCTGTGATGTCGGTGTCGTCGACCGCGATTATCGGCTCAGCCCCGAGGTCAAAGGCCGGTATGGCGGCAGCGATGGAATCCGTGTCCTACGAATTTGGCACACTGATCACCGTTGCAATCACAGGCAGCCTCCTACCCATGTTCTACGCCTTGTTCACGCCTGTCGACGCCAGCATCTCACTCACCGATGCACTTCACACGCCAGCGCTTAACGACGGCGCCCGCGCCGGCCTCGACAGTTCCTACCTGGCCATTTTGATTATCCTGGCTGTCGTTGCTGTCATTGCAGCGATTGCGACTGCGGTGGCATTTCGCGGCAACCCGAAGGAGACTGAATATGCGCACGAGTAAGCGCACTGCCATTCTCGACACAATCGTTGAGATTATCGAGACAAACGGCTTTTCCGAGGTCACCTACGAAAATGTCGCAACTCAATGCGGAATGAGTAAATCAGGGTTGATTTACCACTTCCCCTCCCGCGAAGACATGATTCGCAGCGTCCATGAGCACATGGCGCAGCTATGGGAGGAAGAACTGATTGAAGCCGCGGGCGGGCCCGCAGAGGAGGTCTCCCCCGCCAACCGCCTACGCGCAAACCTCCAGGTCTCACTGGATACGGCAACGAGGGCCGAGCTACTCATGTCCATCGACTCTGCCGCCGACCCGGAGCTGCGCGAAATCTGGACGCGCCTTTTGCGCCGGTGGAATCCGCCGGTAGAACAGATTGCCACCAATGAGGAAGCCTGCATGGCCTACGTTGTCCAAATGATTTCCGATGGCCTCTGGGCCAACGACTACCTCAACGGCAATCAGCTCACGAAAGCACAGCGTAAGGCAATCGCCGAGGCCGCGGCAAAGCTGATTCCAGAGTCGATGGAGTAGCTGGCTTTAAACGCCCTTGCGCCCCTGCCCTCGGCGGGATGCCGGCACGGTCTTTCCGGCGGCACTTAGTGAACCAATCATCGTTTTCCTTAACTCTTGCCAGGAACCTAGGAATACGAATTTACCTAATGCGTAAAGACGTACGTAAAGACAGAAATACCCTCCCCCATACTTCACCCCTCAAACAATCATTCAGAGCGCAGAAAATGTTCACTCTCACCCATAATTAGCACCTCCACCCCCATTTCCTACCCCCTTTACGAGAGGGCGCAAATTCAGAAAACCCACCTCACCACCGTTACCCGCATATTTTTATTACCTTTTTCCACAAACGCCTCCGCTATCTCCCCAGCAGCGCATACCTTATTGACACCAAGGAGAAAGTGGCCACGCCCACACTCACTGTTAACCGACAACCGAGTGCGCATGGCCCTTAACAACACCCCCGAATAGAAAAGAACTCCCACAATGAGAATCGGCATCCCCTTAGAACCCGATCCCCAGCAAACAATTGTGGCTGCGACCCCGGAGACCGTCGGCAAACTCGTCAAGCTCGGCTACGAGGTCGCCGTGCAGGCTGACGCCGGCCTGGCTGCTAAGTTCACCAACGCGGACTACGAATCCGCCGGTGCCACCATTGTCGACGAGTCTGTCTGGCACAGCGATATCGTCGTAACGCTCGACACCCCGCCGGAGCAGTTCCGTGCACTGCTTAACGACGGCGCCATGCTAATCAGCCGACTTGCGCCAGGCCGTAACGAAGAACTGGTCGAAGAGCTCGCTCAGCGCAATATCACTGCCCTTGCTATGGACGCAGTTCCCCGCATTTCCAGGGCACAGTCGATGGACGTGCTGTCCTCGATGGCCAACATCGGTGGCTACCGCGCAGTAGTCGAAGCAGCGTCTGCGTATGGTCGCCTTTTTACTGGTCAGGTGACTGCTGCAGGCAAGATGCCGCCAGCTACCGTTTACGTCATCGGTGCTGGCGTCGGCGGTCTTGCCGCAATTGGTACAGCAAACTCGATGGGTGCAGTTGTCAAGGCAACAGACCTGCGCCCTGAAGCCGGCGAGCAGGTCGAATCGATGGGCGCAGAGTTCATCCCGATTCCGGCCGCCACTGAGAAGTCCGAAGATGGCTATGCCAAGGAAATGACCAATGATCAGGCTGCTGCGGCGGCAAAGCTCTACTCTGAGCAGTCCGCACAGGCTGACATCGTCATTACCACCGCGAACATCCCGGGCCGCCGCTCCCCGCTGCTGCTGACTGCTGCTGACGTTGCAGCTATGAAGCCGGGCAGCGTCATCGTCGACATGGCTGCCGCCGGTGGCGGTAACTGCGAGGTGACCGTTCCAGGTAAGACCATTGTCACTGACAACGGTGTGACCATCATCGGTTACACCGACCTTGCAGGACGACTGCCCGCGCAGGCATCGTCGCTGTACGGCCAGAACATTGTCAACCTGTTCAAGCTGATTACGCCAGAAAAGGATGGCTCTCCAGTTCTCAATCTCGACGACGAGATTATCCGTGGCATTACGGTGACAAAGGCTCGCCCCCAGAATGGCGCCGGCGCTACCGGAGCTGAGATTCTCTGGCCACCACCGCCGATTAAGGTCGCTGTCACCCCTGCTGCCCCGCTGCAGGAGCAGCAGGCTCAGCAGGCTGCGTTTGAAGAAAACGCTCCGGAGAAGGTCTCTTTCATGGGATCGGGCATGGGCTCGAAGATTGCTTTGGGCCTGACGGCACTGCTGGCAATTGTGGTTATGCTCAGCGCACCGCACAGCGTGAGCGCCAACTTCATGGTTCTCACCTTGGCTATCGTGCTTGGCTTCTACGTGATCTCTGCGGTCACGCCGCGCCTGCACACACCGCTGATGTCTGAGACCAACGCGATTTCCGGCATTGTTCTGGTGGGTGCGATTCTCCAAGTGGGAAGCTCCAACCTGTTAGTTTCCGGTCTCGCGTTCGCGGCCATCGTGGTCAGCTCCATCAATATCTTCGGCGGTTTCGCCGTCACCGACCGCATGCTTGGCATGTTTGTGAAAGAGGAGGCATAAAGTCTAATGGCTAGCATTGATACTGCTTCGCTTCTGGACTGGACCTACCGCCTGTCCAACGTCGGCTACATTGTCGCCGCTGTCCTGTTCCTCGCTGCCCTCTCGGGTCTATCCAAGCCAGAGACCGCTCGCCGCGGTAACTCCTTCGGTATTGCCGGTATGGCCGTAGCCGTTGTCATCGCCATCTTCCAGGCACTCGTCACCGCTGACACCAAGCCGGATTCTCACTTCTCCCCGCTGATTACCCTGATTCTCATCGCTGTCGCTATCGGCATCGGCGGTGTCATTGGCATCACCCGCGCCCGCAGTGTCGCCATGACGGGTATGCCTCAGCTCATCGCACTGTTCAACGGCTTGGTCGGACTCGGTGCAATTTTTATTGGCTTCAACTCCTACATCTTTGCTGAGGATGTCACCGCCGATGCCCAGAAGTTCCACTTGGGTGAGGTCTACATTGGCGTCTTCATCGGCGCTGTGACCTTCACTGGCTCCATCGTCGCAGGTCTGAAGCTGTCTGAGAAGATCAAGGGCTCGCCACTGCTGCTGCCGGGCCGCAATGCTCTGAACATTGCCATTCTGATGGTCACTCTGGTTCTCCTGGCTGTCTTCATCGCAACCGGCACCGAGGGCGGCACCATCGCATGGGCATGCATGGTTGCTGTGACTGCTTTGGGCCTGTTCTTGGGCTGGCACCTGGTCATCGCCATCGGTGGCGGCGACATGCCGGTTGTCGTGTCCATCATGAACTCGTACTCCGGTTGGGCCGCTGCTTTCACCGGTCTCATGCTTGGCAACCCGCTGCTCATCATCACTGGTGCGCTGGTTGGTTCCTCCGGCGCCTACCTGTCGTACATCATGTGTGAGGCCATGAACCGCTCCTTTGCCAACGTTATTCTGGGTGGCTTTGGCTCCGAAGCTACGTCGGCAAGCGCTGTGGAAGGCTCCCATACTGAGGTCAACCACGAGGACACTGCAGAAATCCTGCGCAACGCGGATAAGATTCTCATTGCTCCGGGCTACGGTATGGCTGTGGCACAGGCTCAGTACGCCGTTGCTGACCTGGTCCGTAACCTGCGTGCCGACGGTAAGGAAGTGGTCTTCGGTATCCACCCAGTCGCTGGCCGCCTGCCGGGTCACATGAACGTGCTGTTGGCAGAGGCCAAGGTCCCATACGACATCGTGCTGGAACTTGACGAGGTCAACGATGACTTCGCCGATGTGGATGTCACCCTGGTCATCGGCGCCAATGACACCGTCAACCCGATGGCAGAACAGCCGGGGTCCCCGATTGCCGGTATGCCGGTGCTGAAGGTCTGGGAATCTGAGCGCGTGATTGTGCTGAAGCGTTCGATGGGTTCAGGTTACTCGGGCGTGCAGAACCCGCTGTTCTTCAACGAAAACACCGACATGCTTATCGGCGATGCGAAGGCCAGCGTCGACTCTCTGAACCGCATCCTGGCGGATTCGAAGGTCAACGCTTAAACCCGAAGTAAGCAACACCGTACAAACCGGAGCCTGGGCGATTAATTCCTAGGCTTCGCCACTACCTGCATCACTCACCATGGTGATGTGCTCGATGCCGGCTTCCATGAAGGTCTCCCCGACCTCATGGAAGCCGGCTTTTGCGTACACAGCCTTCGCCTGTGTCTGGGCATGCAGAACCAGCCCCGTATCCGAATGGTCAGCGATGACCTGCTGCAGCAGTTTCGAGGACAACCCCCGACCTCGGCTCGCAGCATCAACGACAACTCGGCCGATGGTGCGCGGGTAGCTCGACGAGTACTCATCGAGCGTGTCAATTACACGCAAGTAGGCAATAATCTTGCGGGAGTCATTGTCGTCGCGGATGAAATAGTGCTCTGCGGTATCTTCCAGGTCGCGCCAATCCATTTCCGGCTCGGCACAGGACTGCTCGAGGTAGAACACATCGGTGCGTAGCGCGGAGATGGCATAAACATCCGTCGCGCTGAGTTGGGAAAAGGAGGCGTGTTCAATCATGGTGGCTGATTTTACTGCGAAGAGCTGTGCGACTCTGACAGCTAACAGACGCTGTGGGGCACCATAGCGCAGAATGAAGCCGCAGACCTATGCCGCCCGCACCCGGCGGAATTTTACCTTCGCACCGGGTACCAATTGCCCGGCTCTCGACAATGACTGCTCCGTCAGCACACCAATGACCGGATATCCACCCGTCGCCGGATGATCAGGACCGAAAATAATCGGCTGCCCCGATGCGGGCACTTGTATCGCACCGGGAACCATTCCCTCGCTTGCCAATTCATGGGTGACCTGGCGCTCAAGAGTAGTCCCACTCAGCCGAAGTCCGACGCGGTTGGCCTCTTGCGTCACGGTCCATGTCTCGTGAAAGAAATCACTGACACTTTCCGACGTAAACCAGTCCGCCCGAGGCCCAGGGACAACATCAAGACGGGCAGCCTCGCTCGACCAATGAGGAGCGGGATAAATTGCGATTGACGACCCCGTCGAATACTCCGGGTCGCCGACCTGCAAGACCTGACCAGCCTGCAAAGGCGCTGGACCGAGCTTGCCGAGCGTATCGTATGACCGCGACCCCAGCACTTCCGCGACATCGATGCCCCCTCGAATCGCGACATATCCACGAAGACCTGCATCGAAGGTACCAAGCCGTACAGTTGCCTTCTCCCCGACCACAATTCGGCTATTCATCGAGGTCTTGATGACCTTGCCATCCTGTTCGACAGTCACCTCACCGTGGGCTCCTGCAAAGGAGATGATTGCTCCCTCCGCTACTTGGAACTCCAACCCGCCGACGACGCATTCGAGCACAGCGAGGCTTTCTTCGTTGACAACCATCCGGTTAGCAGCTGCCGCGGACTCGCGGTCGAACGCACCGGAGGTACTCACCCCCAAGCTCCCTTGCCCAGCACGGCCCCAATCCTGAATAGTCGTCAAAATACCGGGTCGAATAATCTCGATAGAATTCTTCATCTCTTCCGCACCCTTTTTCTACGCCGCACTCACCGTAGAAGTCGCCTCAAATTGAACCTCAGCCCCGGGCTCAAGCAGCGCCGGATTGGGCCGATTTAAGTCCCACATCTCCACATCTGTATGCCCCAAGAGCTGCCAGCCACCGGGCGAATCGATGGGATACACACCTGCGAACTGGCCCGCAAGTCCGACAGAGCCCTTGGGAACTCGAGTGCGCGGCGTCGCAAGGCGGGGAATATCAAGCGGCTCTGGCCATCCCTGACCGCTCCCCCGCACCATGTAATAAAAGCCCGGAGCGAATCCACCGAACGCGGCCGTCCAAGGGCGCTCGCAGTGCCAATCAATTAACGCTTGGGGGCTCATCCCAAGGCTTTGTGCCAAGGACTCAAGGTCCGCGCCGTCATAGTGAACGGGAATCGTCACTGTCTTTCGCTTGTCGACGGTCTGCCTCTGCGTATTGTTGCCCCGCAGCGCGGTTTCGACTGCGCCAAGGTAACGACGAGCCGGTCCGCGAAAGCGAAGTAGGAGCGTTTGGGCTGCAGGTACCCTGTCAACGAGTCCCTCGATCTCGGCCGCAGCAGAGTGTGCACGAAGTACCTTCGCCAACGGATTGGCCGATGATGAATAGTCGATAAGCAGCGCATTTGTTCCCATAGGGCGAATCTCGGCCATGGCGGTGCTGATCCTTTCTTTCTTGCGGGGTTGAAAAACTGCGGTCAATAAGACCGGTGTGCGAGTCCGCGCTATACGTGGGCAGCGACGGTGACTCCGGCGTCGACGAGCCCTTGGCGAATCATACGGGAGAGTTCGACCGCGCCAGGGGTGTCTCCGTGCAAACAAATAGAGTTAGCCTGCACGGTCAACGGTGAACCGTCGTAGGCGGCGATTGGTTCCCCACTAGCCATTGCAATGACGCGTTTGACGACGGCATCGGGTTCTACAATGACCGAGCCCTCGAGTGCTCGGGACACCAGAGTTCCGTCGGAGTTGTATGCGCGGTCTGCAAAAGCTTCCCGAATCACAGGGAGGTCCGCGTCGAGGCTGAGTCGTTCGATGACCGACCCCGGCTGCGCCATAATGGCAAGCCCATCTCCGCAGGTGGAGCGAGCGAGCAGGAGCGCCTCCACCACTGCAGCGGCCTGATTTTCATCCACTGCGATGCGGTTGTAGAGGGCTCCGTGGGGCTTGACGTAGGAAACTTCGGTACCCGCCGCCCGTGCACATGCCGAAAGGGCACCAATTTGATAGATGGTTTCGGCTCGCAATTCTCGATGTGAGTAATCCATGCGTCGTCGTCCGAACCCGGCGAGATCGCGGTAGGCGACGTGCGCGCCGATGCGAATTCCGCGTGCGGCAGCTGCCTCACAGGTCTCCATCATGACGCGAGCGTCACCCGCGTGATGCCCGCAGGCAATATTCGCACTGGTCACAATGTCCAGCAGAGCGATATCATCACCCATCTTCCATGAGCCGAAAGCTTCCCCAAGATCAGAGTTGAGATCGATAGTGGCGCCCATAAACGTCGCCGCTCCTTCCAGGTAGTAATGCTGGTCTTTGTACCGTTGTTATGTTGGTTCTCATCTGCACTGTGCGAGAAACCGGGTGATTAGCCGAGCATTTCAAACACACCGCCGAACGAACGCCACGCCAAGAACCAGGCGACTGCGACACCCAAGATTCCGATAGCCGCCAACCACTTCGGGTACTTGTAGCCATTCATGAGGTCCGCACGGAACAGCGCGATGTAAATCAACACAGTGACGCCAATTGGTAGAACCAAACCGTTGAAGGCTCCGGCGAAAACCAACAGTGTCGCTGGAGCCGTACCGATGACACCGAAAAGCAGCGTGGAGATTGCAATTAGGACAATGGTGATCGTGTTTTGAGTCTTGGCTCCTGCACCCGAGGAACGAGTCAAAAACGTTGCCGAGGTGTAGCTGGCGCCCACAATCGACGAGATTCCCGCAGCCCACAGGACAACACCAAAGAAGCGCATACCCCAATCTCCTGCCGCAGCTTGGAATGCCTCCGCAGCGGGGTTTCCATCCGTATTGAGGACCACGCCACCAGCGACTACTCCCAAAACAGCTAGGAAAAGGAGAAAACGCATGATGGCCGTGACGATGATGCTCGTCACAGATGAGCGAGTGGTCTGCGCGAGGTTGTCTACACCGCCGGCACCAGCGTCAAGCATGCGGTGAGCGCCAGCGTATGTAATGTAACCGCCAACAGTGCCTCCGACCAGCGTGATGATTGCCAGCAAGTCAATCGTGTCGGGCATGACCGTGTTTTTCAGCGCTTCCCCTACTGGTGGGTTAGAACTGAACGCCACAATTCCAGTGACCAGAATCATCACTACACCGAGCACGACGAGTGCCTTGTCCAGCGCCATACCCGCCCGCCGGGAGAGAAAGAAGCCAATGGCGAGGATTGCAGTAACAATGCCGCCGATCTTTGCGTCCACGCCCAACATCGCGTTCGCACCAAGTCCAGCACCGCCGACGTTGCCAATATTGAAGACCACACCACCGATGACAATGAGAATTGACATAAGCCAGCCCAACCCCGGAAGCACGGCGTTGCCGAGCTCCTGCGCGCGGCGTCCAGAGACAGCAATCACTCGCCACACGTTGAGCTGAATCGCAATATCAAGAAGCACCGAGATCAAAATGGCAAAGGCGAAAGCCGCGCCAAGCTTGGCCGTAAAGGTTGCGGTCTGGGTGAGGAAACCCGGCCCGATAGCACTGGTCGCCATCAGGAATACAGCGCCGAGGAGTGCCGTTCGACGCGCCTTGTGGGCAGATGTTGAAGCGTCCATAGCGTAAGGCCTTTCCCTACAAGTCAGACGATTCCCACGTTGAAGGATTCCTACGTTGAAAATCGTCTGCACCGAGATTGTTGAACAATGTCTCGTATGTTAATTGGTGATGGCCGCCACACAAAAGTGCTTTAGTAGTCTGTATTACATGACTACCCCCGGAAACATCCTCGACGATCAGACCCACACGTCCTCTGGGGAAAAACAACATGACGTTTCAGTAGCGGATGTCACCGCAACTGTCCTGCGCCGAGAGATTCTCGCCGGAAAGCACTACAGCGGCGAGCAGCTCCGTGAAACCCAACTTGCTGCGCGACTGCAGGTCAGTCGCAACACCATCCGACAGGCGTACCGGAAGCTGGAATCTGAGGGGCTACTCACTCATATCCCTCATCACGGCGTTTTTATCGCTTCCTTCGACAAAGAACGCATCCGCGAGCTGTATGCTTTTCGCCATGTCGCCGAATGCGGAACACTGCGGTCGCTAAGCAAGAGCCAAGCAAAGCTCCTCGGCGAAGAGATTCTTTCTATTTGTGGTTCGCAGTCATCATTGAACCTTCCCGAACGGAATAATGCCTTTCACCTCGCCATCGTCAGAGCTTCCGGGTCCCCCGACCTGTTAGCCACCGCCGAATCAATTCAGGCCCAACTCCGTCTTTGCTTCCTCTCCTACCCCCAAAGCATCGAACTCCATGCCCGATACGCCGATCGCCACATCAGTATCGCCAAAGTTCTCATCGAGGACACCCCACACCACGCCGCCGACCTCCTCAGCGCCTACCTCAATGAGTCGTTCGGCGCCGTCACCGCTGCCCTCCCGCTTGCCGACCGTTGATAATTAGCAGCTAGGACTACAGTGATGGACATGGCAGCAAATTCAGGCAACGCATACGCAATGACCATTACGGAATTTGGCCCCGCTGACATTTTCACCAGGACACCTATCGAGCCTGCGGAGCCGGGCCCCGGCGAAATCCTAGTTAAAACCACAGCAATCGGCGCAAACCCGCTGGACTACAAGATGCGCGATGGATCTTCCGGCCTGTGCGCAAAGTTCACCCCTCCCGCGGTGCTCGGACGCGAAGCCGCTGGCGAAGTCGTTGCCGTCGGCGAAGGCGTGGACAACCTCGCCCCCGGCGACCGTGTCTTCGGCATGCGCAGCTTCGACGACTTCCGCGGCACCTACGCAACGCACAACGTCTTCCCCGCCGACGGTGTGGTCCGAACGCCCGATTCGCTTGACGACGTTACCGCTGCGGGCCTTGCCCTAGTGGGAATCACGGCGACCGTGGCTGTCGAGCAGCTTGCAAAGGTAAAAAGCGGGGACACCGTACTCATCCATGGTGCCGGTGGCGGTGTTGGCCAGCTGATGACGCAACTTGCGGTTGCCCGTGGCGCAACTGTGTTGGCCAGCGCGTCGTCACGCCATCATGAAAAACTAGTGGGCTTTGGTGCGCAGCACATTGATTACACAGCGGAAGATGTATTCGAGGCTGTGCGACAACAGTTCCCCGAGGGCGTGGACGTTGTCCTTGACGGCGTGTATTTCGACACTTTCCTGCCCTCACTGGATGTGTTGGCATCGGATGGTCGGATTGTGGCGCTGCCTTCGCTGGCCGATTTAACACCGACGAAGGAACGCGGCATTGAGGCACACATTCCGGCTATTTCGAATGACACGACCATTTATGCCGACCTGGCCGACCGCGTAGTTGCCGGTGAGATTTCACTTCCTATCGGCCTGACTAAGAATCTCACCGAGGTCGCGGAGGTCCACCGAGTATTAGAAGACGGGCACGCTGACGGCAAGATCGTGATGACCGTCGAGTAATTCAAGTGCGTTACTACAGCTCGCGACGAGCGTTCTGATACGTCTTCGTCAGCGAGCACCACAGCTCGTCGGCATCAGAGATGGCGTCCAGCAGCTCCCGGTTAGTCATAGTTTCGCGCTGCTCGCGCAGTCGGTTGTTTAGCTTTCGAGCACGAGAGAGCTCACCGCGTAGCTCGATGAGCTCCGGCGTAGCCTCACCGGAGGCAAATACATCTTTGTAGATGGTGCCGACACCCATTGTGGTGTTCACGTTGTCCCAGGCAGAGAGGATTGCGGTGAGCTGGTACTCGGTGTCCATGGCAACCTGCTGCAGCTCAGCGTGATTACGCTCGGCGAGCTCGTGCGCCTCAGCGCTGCGGCGCACACCGGCCCACGCCTGGTATGCAATGAGAATCGCAAGCACCAAGCCCGCAACTGGCAATGCATATTGCAGAATCCACAGCGTGACACCGAAGAGCTGAATAATCAGGCCGAAGAAGAAAAATACGACAATGACCGTCACGCACCCGTTGTCGGAGCCTGAGCGTTTACTCATCGCGGCGTCACCTCCGCCGCAGCATTCAAAATCGCATCGGCCCCCAGGTGGCTGGCGTAGCCAAGTCCGACGGCTGCTGCCAAAAGGAGTATTGCCAGCAACGTATAGACGATTGCCTCTTTGACGGTGCTAGTGACCGCAATGCGCTGCTCTTCGTAGTCCAGCAGTGCCCGCATGTCTTTGGTCGAGGCATTCAAGCGGCGTTCAAGATCAGCCATGTGTTCCTGCTGCTCAGCAGGCGAGATAGCGATGGCATTGAGTGGCACATCAAAGCTCTCGACACTGGCATATGCCTGCCGACGAGCACTCTTCACGCTGTCGAACGAAACTGACGGTGCGGGTGGCACTTTAGTTGGCCCAGTGAGATTCCGCGACACCTTATAGTAAGAGCGCGCTGCGGCTCTGGTCAGTTCGTTGTTGGAGTCGCCTTGATTGCCCATAGTGCCGAGTCTGCCACATGAATTTTCTTTGGCTCGGCATCGTCCACCTCATCGAGGATGGCAAAGACATGCATGCCTGCATATGGTGCGGCTTCGGCTCGGAGCACGGTTCCCGGACCTACCCCTGAGGTCGCCAAATAGCGCAGCAGTTCAGGGTCGGAGTCGTTAATGCGATCGACTACTACCCTCTCGCCAGCCTCGATATCCGTCAAATCGGTGCGCACTGCGCTGGCGATGGTACCGCTTGCGCTGGGAATTGGATCGCCATGCGGATCGCGCTCAGGAAATCCCAGCATTGCATCAATGCGACTAATGAAATCATCCGAGACCGCATGTTCAAGCTTTTCGGCTTCCTCGTGAACCTCATCCCAGGTGTATCCCAGAGTCGAGACCAAGAAGCTCTCAATCAGCCGGTGGCGACGCACCATGATCAGCGCAATGTCTCGCCCACGGTCCGACAGGCTAATGCCCCGGTACGGCTCGTGGTTGACAAGGCCACGTGCAGCTAGCTTCTTTACAGCCTCGCTGGCGGTGGGCTTCTTTTCGCCCATCCGCTCAGCGACGTCGCCAAGTGCCACTTTTTCACCGGTGCGCTCGTGCAAATCCCAAATGACCTTGAGGTAGTCCTGGGTCTTTGCTGGTAAATCCTCCACGTGCATTCTTCAAACTCTAGCGCTATTGCGTGTTGACGCAATCTTGAGGGGGACATAGAAACAGCCGGCGCATACACCAATGCAGCCACCAACTGACAGATTCGCCGCCACCGCAATGAATAGCCCCACCAGGCCAATCGCGATACCCATCAATGGCGCCAACACGAATAGCCAACGGGTATCGTTCACTACCCCAACAAGCGCAGCTGCCGGGGCAGCTAGCAGCGCGATGGATAGAATCGTGCCGACAGCCGGAATCAGCGCCACCAGAGTCAACACAATCAGCCCGCTGATGACCAGCTGTGCTTTTCTCCTCGAATGCGCGACTCTGAAAGACTCCGGGTCGAAGGTGAAGTAAATCAGCTGGCGCCACCGAGCCACCAGCACCAACGCCACCAGCAGCAAGAGCCCACCCGACAGCGCAATATCAATCTTGTTCACGTTAAGTACGCTGCCGACCAGGAAACTCTCAACCTTCACCGGCAACGGGGCGAACCACTTATTCAGGAAGTAGCCCAGTGCGAACCCGAATGTCAGCACAATTCCCGCCGCCGAGGACGTCGTTCCCACCTTTGACAGACCGAACAGTGCCCCAATCGGAATACACATCAGAAATGCTCCGATAAAGAGGAACACCGAAATCCACGAGTGGCTCAGGCCGAGCGCCGCCGCAATAACAACACCCACAACCGCGCCGGGAAAAGTCGCATGTGTAATCGCTTCCGCGAAGAACACTTGTTTTCCCAGCACCGCGAGTACCCCGACTACTCCAGCCAGAGCTCCTACCAGTATCAGTTCGATAATTGGCAAAATCAGGATGCTAGACACGGTCGCCTCCCATCACGGCGCGCAGTCCCAGTGCCACGAAATACAGTCCCACCGAGGTCAGCGCGACGACTGCCTGAGGCGACACCGGCCCCAGAGGCACCAGTGCCAAACCCACGATTCCACTGAGGCAGCCCACTGCAATCGCAATCGGCACCATCACATGCACTCGACGTGTCAGCAGTCTCGCCGCCGCTCCCGGCACGACCAGATATCCGACTACCAGCAGCACGCCCACTGCGCTTGCCGACGACACCACGACCGCAGCAATCGCCGCATTAATGGTGAGGTCGATGCCCCACACATTGACGCCTGCGGCTTTGGCACCGAAGCGATCAAAGGCAACAAACACCTGCTGGCGCCAGGTCACTGCGATAAGAGCCAAGGCGATGGCGCAGACAATCAGGGCGCTGGTGAGACGGGAGTCAGTGACTTCCAGCAGTCGCCCGAACATGAGCGCTTCCAGCTGTCCTGACTGGTCACCTTTCTTCAGTGAAAGGATCACACCGATGGAAAAGAAGCTGGTCAGTACAACGGCCACTCCGGCTTCCGACATGTGCGAGCGTGATACCAAGGTCAGTGCCACTGCCACTACCACCGCAAACGCCGTGGCCACCGGAATAATCATGTCGATGCCGCCGAATACGGCACCGGCCACAATTCCGGGAAAAATCGAATGCACCATGGCCTCGGCATTGAACTCGAGGCCACGCAGGTTCACGATGACACCGACCAGGCCAGAGACCGCCCCGAGGGCAATCAGCAGCACCAGCGGTCTGAACATGAAAGGCGCTACCCCAAGCGCATTCGCAAGCTCAGTCCACATAGGCTGGCACCAACTTCGAGGTCACACCAAAAGCCGGCTGCTCCGCCACGATTAATGTGTTTTCGCAGGTCTCCTCAGCAAGAACAAGATCATGGGTGGCTGCGATAATCGCCGTGCCAATTTCCTTCAGTTCGTTGAGAAGGTTCAGCAGCATCGCCCGATTTTCAGTGTCGAGGCCGTTGAACGGCTCGTCGAGAAGCACGAGTTGCGGACGTGCGACGATGGCGCGAGCCAACAGGATGCGTTGCTGCTGACCACCGGAGAGGTTGCCGAAGCGTTCGCTGGCGCGGTCGGCAAGTCCGACTTTGGCTAGCGCTGCGTGGATGCGTTCTTTGCGGTGTCCAAGCGGTTGGAAAGGGCGCAGTTCGTGCAGCACCCCCATGGCGACGACATCGAAAGCCGTGACCGGAAAAGTGCAATCGAGGTCTGCCGACTGCGGGACGTAGGACACAATCTTCGCGTTGTTGTGCATCTCACCAGCGAGAAGACGAGTCCCACCCAGGATTCCGCGCAGCACAGTCGTTTTTCCAGAGCCATTGGCGCCGATGAGTGCAAGCCCGGTACCCGGCGTGACGCTGGCGGTGATGTGACTGACGATGGGTACCGCCGTGTAGCCGAATGAGGCATCGCGGAGCGTGACTATGGGGTCAGCAGACATGGGGTTAGCTAAGCGGTTACGGCTCACTTGATGCCCTCTGGCAGCGGCGCGACAGTTCCGTCCCATGCCGTCACGACCTGAGTGACGTTGTGGATGATGGAACCGATGTAGGTCTCGCCGGCACTGCCAGCCGGACCAAGGGAGTCACCGTAGAGTGCGTCCTCACCAACAATGGCCTTGACACCTGCGGCCTTGGCGATCGCCTCAATTGACTTAGAGTTGTTCGAGTTCTCCGCAAACAGCGCGGTTGCACCCGAGTCCTTCACGGTCTTTGCCGCCTCGGCGATATGCGCGGCCGTGGCATCCTGCTGCTCGTTGAAATCAGACAGCGCCGCGCCGATGAAGTTGATATTGAACTCGTGGGAGAAGTATCCAAAGGCATCGTGGCTGGTAAACAGCACAGGGTCCGGCACGGTGGCGATGGACTTATTTGCCCACTCATCCAGCTGATTCAGCTTCTCCTGGTAGGCCGCAACGTGGTCGGCGATGGTGGACTTCAGCTCATTGTCGCCACGTTCCTCAGCGACCTGTTCCAGGGCGTATCCGATGTTGGCAACCTGTACCTTGGCATTCTTCGGCGAGGTCCATACATGCGGATCGAAGCGGAATTCCGCCTCCTCACCGGGTTCTTCCGGCGGGAATGGCCATGGGGCGACATCAATCTTTTCCACGCCTCGGTCAATGGTGTAGTTACCATTCTTCGCCTTCTCTGGTGGCAGCGGCTTGGTTTTGTCCGTGTCCTTGGCTGCCTTCATGGCATCTACGTCACCTGCAGTGAGAACGCCACTGGTTACTGCCATCGTTCCCGAAAAGCCCGAGGACTCAATCGCCTGGTCCAGGAAGTGCTCCAGGTCAACACCGTTGACGAACAAGAGATCCGCGTTACCGGTCTTGGTCAGCTGCTCATGGGTCATTTCCAGCTCATGTGCTGTTGCATTCGGTGCCAACAGGCAGGTCAGATCCACTTCATCGATGTCCAGCTGCTTCACGTAATCACAAATCTGCGTCGTGGAAGCCACGACGTTGATTGGGTTCTCGCCGCTGGCTCCCTCACTGCCATCGCCACACGCTGCAAGGCCAGCGCCCGCTAGCAAGATCGAAAGGCCCGCACACATGGACTTAGCTGATCGCGAAAGCTTTCCGGAAATTGTCATGTTGGTGTCCGCTCTTGATTGTTTGTTACTGCTTTACGACGGCTACGCTGACCGGCCGCTTCAGTAAAGCTGGTCACCTTAGGGGCGGTTGGGACGCACTTCGCCGTTCATCTTTCACGTGTGAGAGTAAACCTAACGACATAGATTTTCAACCCATTGAACTTAAGTGTTTTTGGCATTACATTTTTTAAAGATAAACAGTGAACAGGATCTAACCGCAGGCGGTTTCACCGCAGCGCTAACCTTCACACCACAACATCAGCCATGATGGAGGCATGGAAGCGAAGATTTATCACAACCCCCGCTGCTCAAAGTCCCGCCAGGCTCTCGCAGTACTGCGCGAAGCCGGAATCGAACCGGAAATCATCAAGTACCTGGACACTCCCCCAACTAAGGCCGAGCTGCGCTCGCTAATTAAGGCGGCCGGCCTGAATGTCGTCGATGCTGTGCGCACGAAGGAAGCGGAGTTCAAGGAACTCGGGCTTTCCAGGGATTCCAGTGACGATGAACTCCTGGACGCAATGGTCGCGCACCCACGCCTGATTGAGCGCCCGTTTGTTGTCACTGACAAGGGTGTCCGCATGGCGCGTCCTACCGAGGCAATTGAAGAAATTTTGTAGTCAGTGTTAGTCGCCCCCTTCGGGGGTTCTATACTTACCACTAAACCAAAGTTAAATTTCTCTAATAATTGCTGCCCACCCACTGAGTTCAACCTGATCAGCGCGGTGCATTTGCGTTTCACCACCCTTTGGCGCAAACACACGCATTATTTCGTTTTTGGTTGATTCCCCGCTCGGACCGTCGGCAAACAGCCCCACCCCTCGCGTTTTTCGACACTCAGCGTCGGAACCGACCGCATTTTTACATGCTTTTAGCTAAGGGGTGCCATGCCAGCGCAAGAACTCAATGCCTCTGCAACCACCATCGCAGAGCGCCCGGGCGTCGAATTGCTCGCGCCAGCAAAAGACCTACCGCCGGTCGGATATGTCGACCGGCGTCCAATGCCCTGGTCGAAGCGGCTGATTTTTGCCGCCATCGCAATTGTCGCGACCATCGGCTGGGCAATGATTGCCCTCAATCGCGGCGAGACCGTTAACGCGACCTGGCTCGTGCTAGCCGCAGTGGGAACCTACATCATCGGCTACCGCTTCTACGGACGCCTCATTGAGTACAAGGTCATTCGCCCACGCGATGACCGCGCCACTCCCGCTGAACGCTATAACGACGGCCAAAACTTCATGCCGACCGACCGCCGCGTACTCTTCGGCCACCACTTCGCCGCCATTGCCGGCGCCGGCCCACTAGTCGGACCAATCATGGCAGCTCAGATGGGCTACCTGCCGGGCACAATCTGGATTGTGTTCGGTGCGGTGTTTGCGGGAGCCGTGCAGGACTACATGGTGCTGGCTATTTCCACGCGCCGCAAGGGTCGGTCGCTCGGTCAGATGATTAACGACGAGATGGGTAAAGTCGGTGGCATTTTCGCGATTGTCGGCATTTTGGTCATTATGACCATCCTGATTGCGGTGCTCGGCGTCGTCATTATCAACGCACTTGCTGAGTCTCCGTGGGGCGTGTTCTCCATCACGATGACCATCCCAATCGCCATCTTCATGGGGCTCTACCTGCGCTACATTCGTCCCGGGCGGGTCTCTGAGGTCTCCATCATCGGCGTCGCTCTTCTAATGCTGGCCATCATCGCCGGTGGTTGGGTCAACGCCGATCCGACCTGGCATGACATCTTCCTGTGGGACAAGACCACCCTGGCCTGGGCACTGATTGGCTACGGATTCGTCGCCTCTGTCCTGCCGGTATGGCTGCTGCTGGCCCCACGCGACTACCTGTCGACGTTCATGAAAATCGGTGTCATTGGCCTGCTGGCCGTCAGCATTGTGCTGGTCAGCCCGAGCATTCAGATGCCAGCAGTCACCAAATTCGCACTGGACGGCACCGGCCCGGCGTTTGCCGGCGAACTGTTCCCGTTCCTGTTCATCACCATCGCCTGCGGCGCCTTGTCCGGTTTCCATTCACTGGTCTCCTCGGGTACCACTCCGAAGCTAGTGGAAAAGGAATCCCAGATGCGCATGATCGGCTACGGCGGCATGATCATGGAGTCCTTCGTGGCCGTGATGGCAATGTGCGCGGCGGTCATTATCGACCAGCACCTCTACTTCGCCATGAATGCCTCTGCCGCCCTGACCGGTGGTGCCGCTGACACTGCAGCAACCTACGTCAACAGCCTGGGCCTGAACTCTCCGGATATTGACGCCACAGCGCTCACCGCCGCAGCACAGTCCGTCGGGGAGAACTCCATCGTCTCCCGCACCGGCGGTGCCCCGACGCTTGCATTCGGCATGTCGGAGATTCTGGCCGAGCTCTTCGGCGGCGATGCCCTCAAGGCCTTCTGGTACCACTTCGCCATCATGTTTGAGGCCCTTTTCATTCTCACCACCATCGACGCTGGCACTCGTGTCGCCCGCTTCATGCTTGGCGACGCCATCGGTAACATCCCCGGCTTGACCAAGTTCCGCGATGCGTCGTGGACCACCGGCAACCTGATTACCTCGGCTGTCGTCTGCCTCGGCTGGGGTTCTATCCTGGTCATGGGCGTCACCGACCCGCTGGGCGGCATCAACATGCTGTTCCCACTGTTCGGTATTGCAAACCAGCTACTGGCGGCGATGGCATTGACGCTGATCACGGTGGTCGTCGTAAAGCATGGCTTGATCAAGTGGGCATGGATTCCGGGCCTGCCGTTGGCATGGGATCTCATTATCACCATGACCGCGTCGTGGCAGAAAATCTTCCACGATGACCCTGCGATTGGCTACTGGGCACTACACAATGCTTTCAAGGATGCGAGGGCGCAGGGACTGACTGAGTTCAAGACGGCCAAGACAGCTGAGGACATCGATGCCGTTGTCCGCAACACCGCCGTACAGGGAACGCTCTCTGTAGTGTTCGCGGCCGTGACGCTGATGGTTGTATTTGCGGGCGTCGCAACAATTGTGAAGGCCCTGCAAAATGGTGCTGCTTCTGGCAAAGACGTCGGAACAAGTGCTGAGCCCTACGTTGCTTCCCGTTACTTCGCTCCGATTGGTTTTGTGCGCACGGATACTGAGAAGGAAATTGAGTCCGCGTGGACCGAGATCCCCGACGACGACCCTAGGCGCTTCCAGGAGACCGCCCACTCACACGCTCATGTTGGGGGACGCTGATGATTGCGCAAGCACTGAAGCCATTTAAGGCCATTGCTTGGTATTTCGGCGAGCTCATGGGCGACCATGACTACCAGAAATACTGCGATCACCTGCGCATTCATCACCCAGATCAGCCCATCCCCAGTGAGCGCGAATTCTGGCGACGTCGACACGCTGATGCGGAGGCGAATCCACAGTCGCGGTGTTGCTAATCGGACTGCCGATTGGACCCATGAGGACGCCGATTGGATCCGTGACGACAGTACGGTCGCAAGGTCGCCAATTCATCGGTACACTCTATGTCACAAACGAAAAATCGCGAGTAGACATTACGAATGGAAGGAGTCTTCACCATGGGACTTATGGACAAGGCCAAGGACGCACTGAACAACGAAGAGAACACCGACAAGGTTCTGGACAAGGCTGAGCAGCTGGGCAAGGACAAGCTCGGCGAGGACAAGGCCGACCAGGTCAAGAAGGCTCGCGACTTGGCAGACGAGCGCCTGGGCGACGAGAAGTAAGCTACAGCGCTCTTCACCCCGCATTAGCACCCCACTTTCACAGGGGAGCTGGTGCGGGGTTTTGCTGTACTTAGGAGAGCGCGCAGCCCCACCGACACTCCTTTATTGACAATAGTTTTCAAATTGTCCATCATTAACCAAATGAAAACTATTGTCGATAGAGCTTCTCTTCCGCGTACTCGAAAACAAAAACTTCGAGCCCGGCTCTTCGGCTTTCTATTTTTCCTGGCCGTCCCCACCACAATCCTCCTGGCGATCTCCATCGGCCCCGCGGGAACAGGTTTCAGCAACGGCATCGTCGCACTGCTCACCCCGCTCATCAATACGCTTTCCGACGACCTCCCAGCTCTCAACCACCTTCTGCCAGAGATATCCCCTGCTACGCAATCACTTGTCTGGAGCATTCGGCTGCCCCGTGTCCTGTTGGCGGGGCTGGTCGGTGCCTCGCTCGCTGTCGCAGGCGCAACCATGCAGGCAGTCTTTCGCAATCCACTGGCCGAACCCGGTGTTACCGGTGTCTCCTCAGGTGCAGCAGTGGTAGCCGTTATTCTCATCGTCACTGGCGTGGCCGCGAAAGCGCCGTGGGTCCTCTCGGCAGGCGCATTCATAGGCGCGTTGCTGGCTGTCATATTTGTCCAGATCGTCGCCGGTCTCAATGGCGGCAGCGGAGCCACCCTGTTGCTCGTCGGTATTGCGCTCAACGCGTTCCTCGGCGCAGTCATCTCCGCCACCATCGCGAACGCGCCACACAGTGATGACGCTCAACAGGCCATGTTCTGGCTCAACGGCGATTTAACTGCTGCCAATTGGCAAGACATTGCGCTGGCAGTCGGCCCCATTACCGTCGGCACGGTTATCCTGCTGATGCTCATTCCCGAACTCAACCTGCTCCTCCTCGGCGAAGAACAGGCCGCTGCCACTGGTATGCGCACAGTCTGGATCCGGCAACTGCTACTCGCCCTGGCTGCTTTAGTCACGGCAGCGGGCGTCGCTGTCACTGGCGTTATTTCCTTTGTCGGATTGGTCGTCCCGCACCTGATTCGCCTTGCCATCGGCCCCGATCACCGCAGCCTGCTGCCCATATCTATGTGCCTCGGCGCAGTATTTCTCATTCTCGCCGACCTCGTCGCCCGCAGTCTCTTTTCCCCAGTTGCTCTGCAAACTGGCACAGTCACCGCGTTCCTTGGCGCACCTGCGCTACTCGCGTTGATTCTTCGGCAAGGTGGTCGCCGGTCATGAGTCAGCAGACGCAAAATCTCACCGACTACGTCACTAAGCCAGACACCGACAGCACCGCGCTACTGCGGGCTACCGATCTCAGTGTCGGTTACCGCAATCGGACCGTCGTAAGTGGCGTGAACCTTGCTATTCGACCTGGCGAAGTCCACGGCATCATCGGCTCCAACGGCACCGGAAAATCCTCCTTGCTCCGTGCTATGGCTGGCATTGTGACACCGAGTTCGGGGCAGGTTGAGCTCCTCGGCGCACCGCTGACGAAGCTTCGTACCCACGAACGCGCCACTCGATTGGCGTACCTGCCGCAACACACACCGGCCGATGCTGCTATTGACGTTCGAACTGTCGTGGCACTCGGCAGGTACGCGCACCACCGTCGGCGTGACCGTTTCCGCAGCTCACTAAACTCCACGGACCACGACATCGTCGCCTACGCTCTCGACCGCGTTGGTGTCACCGCACTCGCCGACCGCCCTATCACGGCTCTGTCCGGCGGGCAGCGGCAATTGGTGTTCATCGCAAAGCTATTGGCACAACAGGCCAAGGTCATGCTTTTCGACGAACCCACTGCGGCCTTGGACATCGGGTTTCAGCTGGAAATCCTCGAGCTCCTCGGCGAGCTTGCCGACGAAGGCCACGGTATCGGAGTCGTCCTTCATGACCTCAACCTCGCGGCCCGCAGCTGCCACCGGCTCAGTGTGATTCACAACGGCGGATTGGAAGTCACTGGTTCCGCCGAAGCGGTGCTAACACCTCCCCGAATAGATGCGATTTATCGCATCTCCAGCGCTGTCGATACCGATCCACATACCGGTTCGGTGCGAGTGACGGCGTTGGCTCGGGCTCGCCCGGCTGACTGATTGCGGCTAACGGATTCAGACTGACTGATTCAGACTGACTGATTCCAGCTAGGGCTAACGCAACTGAAAACTTTCCCAACAATCAAAACTCAACACTCAAGGAAGTACTTTCGTGTTTTCACCAACTTCTCCTATCTCTGCCTTGAAGCGAAACTCTAAAAAGGCCTTCACTCTGCCATTGATTGCAGCGCTCCCACTCGCTGCGGTGGTCGCCTGTTCTTCTTCGGAGGAGGCGTCGCAGCAGCCGTCGTCAAGCGAAACTGCGACGAACAAGCAGGCGCAGTGGCCGCGGACTGTGACCGTCGGCGACCATGACGTTACGGTGCAAAGTCAGCCGAAACGCATCGTTGCACTGTCGACCGAGGTTGCAGATCTGGCGCTGGAACTGGTTGGGCCAGATCGTGTCGTCGCGGTGACGAAGAACGCGCTCGATGAGACCTCTGGTAATCAGGTTGAGCTGGCGCGTCAGGTGCCTAATGCAATTGCCAACTCCACGAAGCCGGATCCGGAGCAGATTCTGTCCTATGAGCCGGACATGGTGGTGATGACTAGCCGCCATGATCAGGAGCAGTCGGCAAGCAAGCTGCTGGGCGCCAGCGATGTTCCGACCGCTGCGTTTTCCAGCAGTGATTTCGCTTCGCCGAAGGCGCTGGCAGAATCGGTGACCACGCTCGGCAAGTTGCTGGGAGCCGAGGACAAGGCGGCCGAAATGGTTGCCAAGATTGAGTCGGAAACCGAAGAGATTCTCTCGGGAATTGATTCCACAACTAAGCCAAAGACGCTGGTCTTGTTTGCCCGCGGTGGTCAGAAGATGATTATGGGAATGCAGTCGGCGACGACGAATCTCGTTGAGCTGGCCGGTGGCGAGCCGATTTCGCCAAAGGGCAAGCGCCCGGGTGCCGTTCCCGCTGATCCGGAGACAATTGTGCAGCTCAATCCGGATGTCATTTTGATTCAGGATTTCCACGGACAGGGCAAGGCTCCATTCCAGGAGTTGCTGGATAATCCGGCGCTTGCCGACGTCGCTGCGGTCAAGAATGATCGAGTGCAACTGATCGATGCGAAGACGACCTCTGGCACCGCCGGTATGCACATGCCCGATGGACTGCGTGAGATCGCTGACGCGCTGGCTAAATAGAAAATAGGTTTTCACGTCGCTATGTGGATTCATGAAGCACTGACTTCGCCTCCCCGCGGAATGCACTGGGTTTTGTTATCCAGCTGGGGGCGTAGCTTTTTCTTCGCTCTCAGTGCCGTGTCTCTTGGACACGCGCTCGATGCTCTCAGCAGTTTGCACGGCGGTGTCACAGACACCAGTGGCGGCAATTGGTTTGGGGATTGGGGGCTTCATGAATCTCTGGCCGCTGCAATCGTGGCGGTCATTCTGGGAAGCCTCTGTGCTTATGTCACCGAGGCCCTGCCACCACGGCTAGCTGGTGAGCAGGAAAAGCTGTGGCGCTCGCATGTGGTTGGCAGTGTGCTGAAACCGGAGTTTTCTGCTCCTGAACAGGCCCCGAAACGCTCGCATGGAAAACGGCACGATGGTGGGAAAACTGGTCACGCAGACCGAAACGTCTCCAACACTGGCGAGGGCCTACTCTTCGATGCAGCGACCACAAGCGTCGAACAGACCGCGAATTACCGAGCGACATTTCTCGCTCCCACGTTGGCCTCGTTTAGTGCTCCACTGATCATTTTGGTGGTCTGGGCTTTGTGGGTGGATACGAAAACCGCCTTGTGGCTGGCACTATTTTTCATTTCCACGCCGTTGATCATTATTGGTGCTGGAAAAATCCTGCGGAAATCCAATGCGACGTATCGCCGAAAGCAAGCGAAGGCCACACATGCGTATTTGGAAATGCTCGAAGGGCTGGGCACATTCAAAGTTCTTGGAGCAATTGACCGGGTCATGGCACGTTTTGCCAGCCAAACTCGCACTGCGATGGCTGAGCTCACTGCCCTGCTCGCCCGCAATCAGCTGATGATTATTGTCAACGATGCGGTTTTTGGAATTGCAATGTCGACTACAGCAATCGGCCTTGTCCTGCTGCGTTTACAGGCCGGCGCAATCAGCGTAGGCACTGCTCTCGCAGGTGTTTTTCTATCCGTTCTGCTCTACGAGCCCGTTAATCGTGTCGGCCGGACCTTCTACATCGGACTCGGTGGACGCACCCATCGAAATGGAATTGTGGAGATGTTCGGTGAACCTCCAGCTGAAGCGTCCACAGCCGCAACAGCGCATTCCACCGATGCCTCCGCGCCGCAGGCACCGCACGTACAGCACGCACCGGAGATTTCCCTCCGCGATGTGAGCGTTGACATCGGCGAAAAGCGCATTCTCTCCGATATCAACCTGACAATTCCAGCCGGCAGCAGAGTCGGCATCGTTGGCCCCAGCGGTTCCGGAAAAAGCACACTCCTGCGTGTACTCGCAGGACTGCAGCCGCATTCCGGGGAAGTCTCCCTCGACGGCCACGCGCTTTCAACCCCGGAGTTGCTCGCCAACTCGCTACTCATCTCCCAGCAACCAGCCATTTTCGGCACCACCGTCGCGGACAATCTTCGCATCGCATGCCCGGACGCAAAGGCCGTCGATATGCGAAAAACACTTCGCGACGTGCACTTACTCACTGAAATCGAACAGCGCCCTGGTGGTCTCGATTCGGAGGTCGGCGATCAGGGCAATTGGCTTTCAGGCGGGCAACGACGCCGCCTGGCCATTGCGCGTGGTCTGCTCGGTACTGCTCCGATTGTGCTTCTCGACGAGCCGACAGCGAACATCGATCGTCGGACGGAAGGTCTCATCAAGGAGTCCTTGACCCGCCTCGCTGAAGGTCGCACGAGCATCATGGTCGCTCACCGAATGGAAGCACTATCGGACGTTGACCTGGTCATTGTCATCGCTGAAGGCCGGATTGTGGCTGCGGGCAAACCCGACGAATTGAGCACAAGCAATGAATATTACGCACGGGCGCTGACCGAGGAGAGCTGACATGAACAACATCATCTGGTTGCTGCGCTTTTCCGCACAGGCTCGCGGGGCGCTCAGCGCATCTATCCTCGCACGCGTGGTTGGGCACATACTGGGTGCATTAATGCTGGCCGTGCCTGCCTGGGCAATTGCCACAATTGCGCTGTCGAAGTGGGACGCAACCGACTCGTCGCAAAGCAAGGGCATGACATGGACCTGGGCGGTCATTGGCGTGGTTGCGGGGCTGGCGCTGCTGAAAGCGATTCTGCGGTATGTCGAGCAGTACCTCGGACATTTGGCGGCATTTCGGCTGCTCGGCGAGCTGCGGTTGTGGATTGTTGAGCGTCTTATCCCGCAGGCGCCCGCGGTAACCGATGGGCTGGGTACTGCCAGGATCCACACGATTGCGATTCGTGATGTTGACCGTGTGGAAGTCTTCTTTGCGCACACAATTGCGCCCGCGGTGACGGCCGTATTAATTCCTCTGCTGGCGGTCGTGACAGCGGCATTGACGGCCGGAGCACTGCCTGCGATTGCTCTGGCACTGACCTTTGCGGTTGGCTTTGTGATTGCGTTCGCAGGCGCTAAGAAGGCGACGGCGGAGGCCTCCGCAACGAACTCCACACGCACGGACGTTGCGCAGTACATCGCTGATACGTTGCGACTTCGGGAGGAAATCCTCATCTACGGCGCAGCCGAGCAGCGGCTGCGGGGACTGCGTGAGCTCGACGAGCAGCTCACCCAGAAGATGCGTGCAGGTGGCAAGCGGGCTGGACTGCGCTCTGGTGCGACTGGGCTTCGGATTTGGGGCGGCAGCATCGCTGTCTTTTGTGCTGGTATCCCGGCTCTTTCCGCCGATTACCGAATGCTCCCTGCCGTTTTGGTGGCGACGTCCCTGGTGGCGGGAACAGCTGCATCGATGGATTCGATCGAGCGCCTGGCGTCTTCTCTGCCAGCAGGGCTCAATGCAGTCACTCGGATTAGAGAGCTAGCCGCGCAGCCACCGACTGTGGAAGAACCGCGGCAGCCGGAGCAGCTGGAGTTGCCGAATCAGTTGCAACCGCGACACCCGCTAGCCACCCGGACCAACTCCGCCGCCCCTGTCCCTGCCCTCGAACTGAGCGATGTCAGCTACCACTACCCTGGCGCCGATAACCCTGCGCTGACCAAGATCAATCTACGCATTGTCCCAGGTCAGTTCATCGGTGTGGTCGGCCCCACCGGTTCGGGCAAGTCCACGCTTTCCCGGCTAATCCAACGGCATGTCGATCCGGATGCGGGAGAGGTCATCATCAATGGCCACAATGCCCGTGACCTCGGCTCAACCAATGTCTGCCGAGCAGTTGTTGTCGCAGATCAGAATCCTTTTCTCATGGAGGCCACTGTCGCCGAGAACTTGTGTCTCGGCGCACCTGATGGCTGCGAGGTTCCCGAATCGCTGATGCACTGGGCACTCGAACTCGCTGCCATCAACCCTGCTGAGATGCCGCTGGATAGGCTCATCGGCCGCCGCGCGCAGCAGCTCAGCGGTGGTCAGCGTCAACGTCTGGCGCTGGCTCGTACCTACTTACGAGCGGTGCTTGCCGACGGCTCCGTGCCCAACACCCCGGGTGCAAGTCTCGCCGGAAAGATTGTCATCTTCGACGAAGCCACCAGCCACCAGGATCCGCTGACACAGGCTCGTATCGTCGACAATGCCCGCGCATGTGGCGCGACCTGCATCTTTATTGCACACCGGCTTCAGACTCTGACCGAGGCCGATGACATCCTGGTCATTGAAAACGGCCAGCTCATCGAACGCGGCACTTATGACAACCTCTTGAGCGCCGACGGTGCCTTTGCTCGCCTTGCGCGCGCAGAGGTCTAGGCTCGGTCTAGCTCTCCGCGCAGGTCTTCCGCAGCGCTCGGATACTCGTCTAGTGGTCCTCGACGAGCTCGCGGAGCCGGCCGAAGATGGCCGCGCCATCGTGGCGAATACCGTCATGCTGGAATGCATTGGTCACATGTGGCCGCAAATCCCGGTAGCAGTTGGCTGTCGCCATCGAGTACTCGAACGGTACGAAAATGTCGTCAAGATAAATCGCGGCTGCCGAGGTCGGAGCGTCGGTAAGCAAGCGCGCGGAATCATACGGTGAGCTTTCCCAGGTGTGCTGCGCCAATGCTTCCGCCTTTTCCTTGAAAGGAATGAGCGTGGGATCTTCGTCGAATTGCCAGGGGAAAATGTGCTCGCCGGTGAGGTAAAACGGCTCGTCTCCTTCCGGATTGGCATTTTCTTCGAAACCTGGAATTTCTTCGCGAATGCGGTGCGCTGCCCAATTAGTTGTGGGCTGCTCCCCGACACCGCCATAAATGGATTCGTGAATCGCGGCGTATAGCGGACCGTCGGCGAAACTCACGCGGGATCCGACATCGGCTAGGAAATCGGTGCGCAATTGCTTTTCGCCGTCGCGAATGTGGAATGGCTCTTCCAACAAATACGCCAGATTATGAAATCCATCTCCGCGGCCTAATTCAATTCCGATGGTTCGGAATCGGCGAGAACTCAGACGCTCACCTGTGGGGAGAGTTTCTGCAGATTGCTCCAGGTGCGCACAGATTTCTCGAATGCGGTTGTCGGCCCAAGGATACTCGCGATAAAAGCGCTCGTGGCGGGTGCGCAGCTTCCCATATGTCGTGCGATAAAGGTCATCAGCGCCACAGTCCAGAACGGGCAAACCACCTGTGAGGTAAGCGTGCTCCACGGATTCCGGATAGCGGCTGAGATATGAAGTAATGCAAAAACCACCAAAGGACTGCCCATACAGTGACCATCTCGCAATGCCCAAATGCTTTCGCAATGCTTCCGCATCTTCGACAATGTATTCCTGGCGCAATTGCGCAAGCCGCGCGGCCGGAATATCCGCAATATTGGCCGCATCAATTCGATGCGAGCGCCCCGTGCCACGTTGATCCAATAGAATCACGCGGAATTCCTTTAGCGCCTCACCAATTACCCCGCTTACACTCACCGGACGCGGTGCCGGAAAACCCGGGCCGCCCTGCAAATAGACAATTGCCGGCGCATCCTCATTTCCTGGCGCATAGACCTCCCTTGCGAAGAGCTCAAATGTCCCGGCATTCGCAACTTCGGTAAAAGGATCCCAGGGAACCTCAAGGGTGTGTTCCTTAATAATGTGCCCAAAATGCCTGCTTGCAGTACTCGTCGATGCCATGTCTCTACCGCTCCTCTAATCCCGCTGGTCGTATTTCTTCATTAGCTTTGCGACGAGCAAATCGGTCGCCTCATCGTCAGCAAGAATTTGATCCAACATCTCCCGGTATTCCCGCTGCCGCAGCGCAGTATCTTCCCCGTAATCGTCATAGGAATCGCCGGATAGGTCCACACCGAAATTGGATTCATCGCCTTCGTCTTGCCCTGTCTCCTGTTGTGCCGACGGAACTTCCAGATCCGCTGGGAAGTCCGCATTGAACTCCTCCAGGAATTCCTCCGCGTTGGCCTCTGCGTCGGAACGCGATACTCCCCTATCAACCTCAGCCTGAATGCGACGCTGCAGCGCCTTTTCCATCTGGCGGTGGCGCCAACTGCGCAGGCGCGCGGGCTCGAAGCGTCGACCGACCTCACGGCTCTTGCCCTCTGCGCGACGCGCGAGGACCGCAATCTGCGACGCGGTGTCGTTCAATGGTGCCCACTCAGAGCGTGCCGACACTCTCCAATTACCCCAGTACCCCAGCAGCGAAAGCAGAATACTGACGATAGGGCCAATGACCATAGACACGGCCATAAATCCCAAATGATGGCCTCCGATGACAATGACGGCGCAAGCTACGGCCGGGATGACCGTGGGCTGATTGCCGCCGAAGACAGCGGGTACCCGTCCGGTCACAATGTCACGAATCATGGAGCCGCCGGTGGCGGTGAAGACGCCCATCATGATGCACGGCAGAATGGGCAAGCCGTACGTGACACCTTTGACCGTTCCCGTAGCGGCCCAGAGCCCCGAGACTACAGCGTCGCCGTGGACCTGAACGTATTCCCAGGTCTTACCTTTGAAATAGAAAAATCGCGCGATGAGCGCCCCGGTAAATGCCAGGATTAGGTACTCCGGCTGACTCATTGCGGCGACGGTGCCCTGGTTAATCAGAACATCGCGAATCATGCCGCCACCCAGTGCGGAGAACAGCGCAATAAAGAAGAACCCGATGATGTCGTAGCCTCGTTGCCGGGCGATGGTGCCACCGATGATGCCCATGAGCAGGACACCACTGACATCGGACCACCGGTACATCGACTCGATGAGCGGATCTACTTCTGCGACGTTCATGATGTTCAAGCTTAGACGCTGCTATTTTTCAAGCATCAACGAAAGGTCGGGATACCCATGGAAAACGCTGACGCCTTTGTTTCGGAACGCCCCAGCGCCAGGCTCATGCGCGGCATCGCAACTGCTTCCCGCGCGCACGATGGGCACTACCGAAAGGGATCTGGCGTTCCCTATATCAGCCATCCAATGGCGGTAATGCTGATTGCGGCGAGCGTGACTAACGACGAAGACGTGCTGTTGGCAGCCCTCTTCCACGACATTTTGGAAGACGTGCCGGAAAACTACTCACGTGCCGAGATGAAAGACGAGTTCGGACCTCGCGTGGTTGAGATCGTCGATGGCGTCACCAAGGACTCTTCCCTACGCTCCTGGCAGGAACGCGCCGATGCCTACCTGGAGCAACTTTCTCGTGGCAGCGCGGAGTCCGTCATCGTGGCCGCTGCGGATAAGTTCCACAATCTCAGCCAGACTCTGGAGGATTTGGACCGCGATGGCCACGCCTCGTGGCAACGCTTTCGGTCAACTCCGAGCCAGCAATTGTGGTGGTACACGAGTGTCCGCAACGTAGTCGCCGAACGACTGCCCAACATGCCTTTCCTGGAGGAGCTTGACGTTCTTATTGAGAAACTAAAAACCTGGGTAGAAACTGCTGAAAAGTCGGTTTAACGGAAGCAGTACCAGCTAGGCGACCGTAGGGTACTAAGTAACTGTTTCCTAGCTTGGAGCTAATTCATGAACACACAGAAACCTCGACTGCTTACGACGGACACCCTGGTAGTTCAAGAAACGCGCAACGTTATGCGCAGTGAATACTCCATTTTTGATGACAACGGAACCGAAATTGCCCAAATTACCCAAGCGGGATCACTGGGCCGCCGCATGTTGGGCATCGGTGTCAAGTACGACATCTTCGATGTGGACGAGGATGGCAAAGAGGGCGACAAGCTCCTCACCATCACCGACCCAGCGAACGTTTTCGGCGACACCTACAAGGTTCTCACACCCAACGGCGCTCAAATCGCCACGGCTAAGACCAAGCGATTCAGCTTAAAATCACGCCTCACTTTGTCTGTCAAAGGGCTTTCCGACGTCGATGTTGACGGCGGCTTCCGCGGTAAAAATTACGCACTGACCAGCAAGGGACGCCCAATTGCGAAGATTGACCGGAAGTACCGTGGTCTCAAAGGTGCTATTACCGGCAAGGACACGTACGCTCTGCACTTGGAGCCGAACTTGAACGAGGAAACGCGGGCTGCGGTGATTGGTACTGCGCTGGTTATTGACATTGTCAGGCGCAAGAACGATGAAGCTGTAGCGGTTAGTGTGAGCTAGCGCTTCTAGCTAAATAACCGCCTTGTTAAAGAACTGCCCTGTTAAAGCGCTGCCTTGCCCGGAGCCGAGACTTCCTTCAGCCTGCTCGACATAGCGACACCGACCAGTCCCATCAGCGCCAGGAAGATCAACGCCGCCGCGGGACCGAAGCTGGCAATAACACCTGACAACGCACCGACGATGAGCAGGACAACACCCATAATGGTGTTGGCTGCTCCGACGTACTCGGTGCGCTTGTCGCCTTCTGCCATGTCAACAACATAGGTCGAACGAGCCACACGAACACCTGCGTGGACGACGGACATTGCGAAGAAACCTAGTGGGAAAATCCAGGCATTGGCGCTGGTGGAAAGCCAGTGCGCACTGGCGACCAGCAGGAAAAGAACAATCGAGCCGACCAGCGAAGAGTAGGTCAGGACCTTCTTCGAGGATTTATCCGACCAGATTCCGGCGACTTTTCCACCAACCAAAGAGGCGAAGCCTGCGGCGAGCATAAAAATACCGACGTTGGCGCTTACTCCCCCGCTGCTGTTGTCAGAGGCTTCCAAATCAGCACCTACCTGCGCACTTAAGGTCACAATGAACGACGTAGACAACGCTGTGACCAGCAAGAGGCTTCGGACAATCACAAAGTCTCGGAAGTTCTTATCCTCTTTAAAGAGCCGCCAGGTGTCCTGCCACCAAGTTTTATTCGGCTCTTCCTTGCCACCTTCATTGGTGGGCTCGACAATCCCGCGGAAAATCAAAACTGCAATCACCCACGACAGTGCCGCAACAAAGATGAGCCCCGCCACGATTGGTTTGGTGACGTTGTCGCGGATAATCCATAACACCGCACCAACGATAATTGCGGCAACGCCGCCCAACATCGCAGCACGGCCACTAATCTGTCCGCGTTGTCCCTTGGGAATCGTGCGTCCCTGAACATCCTTCGAGGCCATCGAGCACAGAGCTCGTGCCGTCGCAAAGCCTGCAAGCGCAATGATGACAGCGACGCCGAGCGCGGTGCCTTCTAGGAACAACGCCGCCAAACCAATCAGCGCTGCTGCGATGGCTTGCCCCAAAGCACCAGCAATCCAGACGGTTGTGCGACGCGGGCGAGACTTTACCCAGGGTGTAAGCGCTGCCTGCGGCAGCATCGAACCGGACTCGCGCACCGGCACAAGCATGGCGATGAAGAAGCCCGGCGCGCCAGCCGAATGCAGCAGCCATGGCAACAGCGTCTTTGCCGCGACGATTTGGTCGCCGATATTCTGCAAACCATTTGCCCAGACGTAGCGCTTGGCATTTGCAGACTTAGACTCAGCGGGTTTGGCAGCTTCGGGACTATCCGTCATATCTCTAACGCTACCTGCCTGTAGCACCGGTGCTACCGCACTCAGCAGACCCGCTGTGTCAGACGACGGCAATTCCCATCCAGCGCTCAGTCGCTACACTCGCGGGAAGAACACCGAATTCCCTCAATGAAAGTAGCAACATGCCCGCTGACCTTTATCGACGTCTCTCCAACCTCGATGGCAAGAGCTACGGTGCATACAAATCTCTGCGTGGCTCCCAAGAACTGCCTGATCTGGACGCAACGCTTTTTATCGACAAGGTCCAATCCGACCCCTACGCCCCGGCATCACGGGCCCGTGTACACATTCCGCTGTCAGTGCTGGACTATCGCGGCGCATCGCGCTCAAACCCCGGCAGGTTCAGCACCGCTGAGCTCGACTTATTAAATCGTCGCCTTGTGCGCGCGTTTAAGAAGTATGGCCGCGGACTGTTCATCGATTCCCCAGGTCAACAGGTATTGCGCCGAGCAGCTGTCTCTGAGCTCAGTGCGGGTGCGCACGATGTCGATAAGCATGACGATGCCCTCCAGATCAGCCTAGAAATCCAACTGCCCGCCCGCGGCCGACGCATTCTCGGGCGTGAGGCGGCGCGCTTAATCTGTGAGGATTTGTTGGACGCGCTTGACGACGCCATCGTGAACGCACCCATCGATGCGCTCGAGGCAGCAGCGGAATTGGAGTATGACCAGCTGTTTTTGCGCCGTGCAGTGGCGGACGCGGACCTGATTGGGTTTGTGGCAGACGGTGCGGTGTTGCCTCGTCAAGCGGGCAATAGCCAGTTGCCGAAGCCCGGCGCGACTGCGTTTACCTCGCCGGAATCGTTGCAGCACAGTTTTCAGCTGCCTTCGGGGAAAACGGTGCACGGCATGGGCATTCCGCGGGGCGTGACGTTGATTGTCGGTGGCGGCTACCACGGCAAGTCCACGCTACTGTCCTCCCTGGTAACAGGCGTATATAACCATGTCGCTGGCGATGGCCGCGAGTTTGTAGTCGCTGACGAGACTGCGGTTGCGCTGCGTGCCGAGGACGGTCGGGCCATCACTGGTGTGGATATCTCACCGTTCATCAACGGTCTTCCCTCCGGTGATGACACGACCCGGTTTTCCACGGCGAACGCGTCGGGGTCGACGTCCCAAGCTGCGGGTCTGATGGAGGCGCTGAGTTCCGGTGCGCGAGTGCTGCTCATCGATGAGGACACTTCCGCGACCAACTTCATGATTCGCGATGAGCGCATGCGCCGCCTCATCCCCGATGACCGCGAGCCCATCACACCACTGGTCGCACGGGTCCGCGAACTCTGGGAAGACCACGGCATCTCTACGGTCATCGTCGCTGGTGGTTCTGGTGCTTTCATCGATGTCGCGGACACCGTGATTGCTATGGATGCATACACGCCTTACGACGTCACCGAGCGCGCCCGTGAACTTCGCGAATCTGCCACTCCGGCTGAGCCATCGCCAGCTTTTGTGCAAATTGGTGAGCGTTTACTGCAGGCAGACTTCCCTGCCGGTGAGAGCCGTGGTGGCCGCGGACGTGGCGGTCACCGCGGCGGACGTGGCGGCGGGCGTGATGGTCGTGGCCGCGGTGCGAAACCACCTAAGCCACCGCGTGCTCGTGGACTCGAACTGATTCAGGTGGGCAAGGACAATCTTGACTTGCGCGCTGTCAGCCAATTGATGGATTCCTCCCAAACAGAAGCCATTGCCCGGATTCTGGGCGCCGTCGTAAAGCAGCTCGATGGGCGTACTGACCTCACCGAGCTAATCCAGCACGAGTACGACAACTTTTGTCATTCGCTCTTCGACGCGACGGGTGCGTTCACCAATTCTGGTCATCTCGCGGAGCCTCGTTTCCAGGAGGTGGCGGCGGCAATCAACAGGCTTCGGCTCTTGCGGTAGGAGCCCGAAGGGTGGCAATCGCGGGAACGACATTCCTGCGGCTGCCGCAGCAAACTTCCTCATCTGATTCCGGCGTTAGGTATTGACCTTGACGCGGCGTCAAACAGAAAGATGATTCCCGTGAGCAACAACGACAACGAGTACACCATCGGCGAGGCAGCTGAACTGTTGGGCGTTACCACGCGCACGCTGCGACACTGGGATGCCATCGGGCTGCTCAGCCCGCAGTACCGCACGTGGTCCGATTACCGCCTCTACACCGATGAGGACATCGACACCGCGCTGGAGATTCTGGTCTACCGCGCTGCTGGGGTGCCGTTGAAGACTATCGAGGAGTTCATCCACGGCGATTCCTCCCCGAAAAGTCGGAAAGATCGTTTGCTCGCACAGCGAACTGTTCTCACCGAGAAGATCGCTGACCTGCACCACATGGTGCGTTCTCTGGACAAACTGATCGAGGAAGGACACACGATGGAAGCAAAGACGAAGGCAAAGCTCTTGGGCCGCGATTGGCAGAATCTAGAAGCCGAAGCAGAGGAACGCTGGGGCGACACTACCGAGTGGGAGCAGTCCCAGCAGGCCCAGGAAAAAATGAACGATAACGACTGGGCTGCTCTTGAGGCGGAGGCTAAGGATTTTGCCGATGCGCTTGCCGACGCCGCCGAGCGCCACGTGGAGCCAGGTTCCACTGAAGCGGCTAAGTTAGTTGACCGTCACTTGGCCTCTATTACCCGCTTCTACGAGGCTGGTCGAGAAAAGCAGATTCTGCTGGCTCGCATGTACGTCGCTGATTCCCGGTTTGACCGGTATTACCGTGGCAATGCTGGCTACCTGCTGGAATTAATCGAAGCTCAGGCTCGTAAGGAAGGTATTGACCCAGCTACTGCCGAGTGGCGGTAGGTGGCGTGTAGCGGTAACTGGCAGGTGGCGCTAGGTGGCGTCTGGCGCTTTCATAACCCCGAAATATATGAACCAATGGGTTACCGATTTACATTTGCCGTGGGATTGACGGATAATTGAAATAGATTAGCTGTCACACTGTCATAGCTATGATGCCCATTTTTATGGTTCTGTTTCCCTCATGACTCCGTCATATCCCCGACTCGGGAAGGAATTAACTATGAAGTTCTCTCGCTCTCTCGCCGCTATCACCATCGGCGCCGCTACTGTGTTTGGCGCTGTTGCTGCCTCTCCTGCTATCGCACAGGCGATCAGCTGCCCCTTTGCTCCGGTGCACAAGTATGAGGCACACCGTTTCTCCGGTTCTTCAACTTCGGCAGATGCTTTCAAGGTTTGGTTTAACGGTGGTGTCTACATTGAGCCAATCGTCGAAACGCTGGATTTGGTTGATCTTCAGGTTAACGAGACCCAGGTTGCTTACGCCGGCGACATCATCTACAAGGATGAGAACGGTAACTTCTGGGTGAAGTAACTCAGTACGACTAAACACTCAGGGCAGCGGCACCTACGGCCTTGCCCTGAGCGTTTTTCATTTTCTGCCGCGCGTTAGCTTTTTCTGGAGTGTTCCACCATGGAAATCATCATCGTCGATTCTGAGGCCGAAGTCGCGAACATCGCTTCGGACTACCTCGCTCACTACGCAAATAAGGGTGCAAACCTTGGTGTAGCGACAGGATCGACCCCGCTTGCGACGTATCGGGAACTGATTCGTCGCCATCGGGCTGGTGATGTCACTTTCAAGGACTGCAGTTTCTTTGCACTCGACGAGTATGTGGGGCTGCCCATCGAGCATGAGCAGAGCTACTACCACGTGATTCACAATGAGTTTTCCGATCACGTGGATGTCGACCCGGCGCGTGTCCATATTCCCGATGGTCTCGCAGACGACATTGGTGCTGCCTGCGAGGACTACGAACGCAAGATTATCGAGGCCGGTGGCATCGACATTCAGTTGCTCGGCATCGGCACCAATGGGCATGTCGGGTTTAACGAGCCCGCCAGCTCTTTTAGTTCTCTGACCCGCATTAAGACGCTGCACCCGCAGACCGTGCTGGATAACGCCCGGTTCTTCGACTCCGCGGACGACGTGCCGTACCACGTGGTCACCCAGGGGCTTGGCACTATTTCACGTGCGGGCCATCTCCTGTTACTGGCCACCGGCACCGCAAAGGCGCACGCTATTGCCGCCTCCATCGAAGGCCCACTGAGCGTTTCTATGCCCGCGTCCGTATTGCAATTGCACCCACGGGCCACGGTTGTCATTGATCAGGCCGCAGCCAGTGAGCTGAAGAACAAGGAATACTACGAGTTCACTTATGCTCATAAGCCGCAGTGGCAGAAGGATATGTGGAAGTAGGCCTCAGCCACCCTTCCCTTCCCTCCCCGACCTCGCTATTCCCCAGCCCATGCACACGACTAGTTGGCACTAGTCGTCGTCCATTTCCAGCTCGGGGTCTTCGGCACGCGCCTGCTCGTAGACTTCCTTCGCGGCCGTGAGGTTAATAACGCCGATGACAAGCCCAACAACGATGTCCGGCCATGCGCTGAACCAAAAAATGGTGAGCACTCCGGCGGCGAGGATGAGCAGGTTCGCCAGGACGTCGTTACGCGCCGCCAACCACGCGCCGCGCATGAGAGCGCTGTCGGCTTTGCGCAGGTTCATCAACAAAATCGCGCAGACTAGGTTGATGACCATCGCAATAATCGCAGTCACCGACAGCGTTAGCGGCTCTGGTGGCTCACCGCTAATCATCTTCCAGATGGCAGTGCCGAACGCCGCAATTGCCGGAATCAGGATTAGCCCGGCAAGGCCGATACTTGCTTTACGACGGCTCGCTAGCGACCAACCCAATGCGGTGAGAACCAGCAGGTTGATGAGGAAATCTTCAAGGAAGTCCGCAGCGTCAGCAAACAGAGCTGCGGAGCCAATAATTGAGGCAACAACTAACTCAATGAAGAATCCGAGAAGATTCAGGCCTGCTACCCACGCAACAATTTTGCGGGCGCGTTGATCCAAAGTCGATGAGGTAAACACGGAGGACATCGTAACGCGGGACGCGAGTACCATCGAATCCTATGACGCACCCGCAGAAATTCCACTCAGAAATGAAGGTTCCCGGCGGCAAGTTAGTTGTCGCCGATTGTGAGACTACCGGTGACACTATTTCGTCGATAAGCATTTCGGGCGACTTTTTCCTCGAACCCGATGAAGCGTACGACATTATTAATGACGCACTCCTCGGCGCACCTGCGGGAGACCATACGGAGCGTCTACAGGCTCGCCTCGATGCGGCGCTGAAGGATTTTGCGGATCAGTCTGGCCGCCAGGTTCGTCTGCATGGCTTTGATACCCACGTCATTGCCCAGGTCGTTCGCCGCGCACTGACGCAGGCCGTTGATTTCACGGATTTGGAGTGGGAGGTTTTGCAGCCGGGTGTCCTGCCGACGGTGATGAATGTTGCCCTCGACGAGGTCCTCCTTGACCAAGTCAATTCCGGACAGCGCGGCCCGACTCTGCGTTTCTGGGATTGGGAGGATCGCGCCACCGTGATCGGTTCCTACCAGTCCTATGTCAATGAACTCGAACCCGAGGGCGTAGAGAAGCACGATGTGCAAGTGGTGCGTCGTCTCTCCGGCGGTGGCGCGATGTTCATGGAGGGTGGCAACTGCGTCACTTACTCCCTCTACGTCCCAGAGAAGCTGGTAGCGGGCCTCAGCTACGTCGAATCCTACGAATTCCTCGACCGTTGGGTTATCGCTGCACTTGCGCAGCTCGGCGTCAATGCGTGGTACGTCCCTATCAATGACATCACTTCCGACGGAGGCAAGATTGGCGGCGCCGCACAGAAGCGCCGTGGCTCGACAGTGCTCCACCACGTCACCATGAGCTACGACATCGACGCTGACAAAATGATGGAAGTCCTGCGCATTGGCAAGGCCAAGATTGCCGATAAAGGCCTGCGCAGCGCGAAGAAGCGCGTCGACCCACTGCGTCGCCAGACCGGCGCCAGCCGCGCGGAAGTCATCGACACGATGAAGCAGACATTCATCAACCGCTACGGCGCCACCGAAGCATCGCTTTCCGACGAGGACTTCGCTGCGGCGCAACATCTTATTGACACCAAATACGGCACGGAGGGCTGGACTCACCGAGTCCCCTAAACGTCGCACTGATTACTTGCATACGACAAATGGTCGGGAAAAGGAGTTAACTAAAGGAGACAAGTAAACAAAGGAGAGTCGACGTGGGCGGCGAGAAGAAACAGCGTCAAAAGAAAAATCTAAGCCCTCTTGATGAAACACTGGGGAAAGCTCGCGGTATGCGCGCCAAGCGCGCCATCGGCCTCTATCCTGCGAACATGCACCCAGGTCTGGTGCCGGGTTTCAGTGTTGAAGAACTGAAATACAAATTCGGTCTGGACAAGCTGGTTTTCGGCGTCAACGCGGTGCTGATTATCGCCTTTGTCATTTGGGGTGTCACCAGCCCCGAGACCGTTTCCTCCGTTTCTTCGACCGCATTGTCGTGGGGTTTGGAAAACTTCGGCTGGCTGTTCAACGTCATTTTGGTTGTCTGCATCATCGTCATGCTGGGCGTGGCCATGTCCCGCTACGGCAATATCAAGCTGGGCAAGGACGACGAAGAACCGGAATACTCCCGATTTTCCTGGGTAGCGATGATGTTCGCCGCCGGTATCGGCGTCGGTATCTTTTTCTTCGGCCCGTCCGAACCGCTGGAGTTCTACCACTCACCGCCACCGCTGACGGTTGAGCCCCACACCGAAGAAGCGCTGCACCGAGCAGTTGCCCAGGCGGATTTCCACTGGGGTTTTTCACCGTGGGCGCTGTATGCGCTGGTGGGTGGCGCTTTGGCGTATTCGACCTACCGTCGCGGTCGCGCCAGCTTGATCTCCTCGCTATTCGCGCCAATCCTGAAACGCACTGATGGCCCCATCGGTCGCACCATCGACATTTTGGCGATTGTGGCCACGCTGTTTGGTACCGCCGCCTCACTGGGTATTGCCACACTACAGATTGGCGAGGGCATTTCAACGCTTTCTGGCTTCACCCCGTCAATGGCCGTGCTGTTGCTGATTATTTTGGTGCTGAGCGTTGGCTTTATTATCTCGGCGGTCTCTGGCGTGTCGAAGGGTATTCGACTCTTGTCGAATACCAACATCATGCTGACCTTCGTGGCTATCTTCTTCGTCTTCATCACAGGTCCAACACTGTTTTTGGTCAATCTTCTGCCGTCTAGCATTTTGACCTACCTGGACAACTTCCTGGATATGTCTTCGCGTTCGCTGTCGTGGGGTCCAGAAACACTGGACTTTCAAGCCGCGTGGACCGTATTCTACTGGGCCTGGTGGATTGCTTGGGCTCCCTTTGTAGGTATGTTCATTGCCCGCATTTCCCGTGGCCGCACGATCCGTGAGTTCATTTTGGTCACCATCATCGTGCCGACGTTTGTGTTGATGCTCGCTTTCGCTGTCTTTGGTGGCACCGCTATGGACTTCGCCCGTAACAACGTCCCCGGCTTTGACGGCTCGGCCTCTGCCCAGCAGGTGCTCTACAACCTGATTAGCGAGCTGCCGTTTAGCGGTGTGGTCTCTGCTCTGGTGATTGTAATTCTGGCTATCTTCTTCATTACTTCTGCCGACTCGGCCTCCGTGGTGATGGGCACGATGGCGTCCAAGGGCGATCCGGAACCAAACAAGCTCGTTGTCGTTTTCTTCGGTGTTCTCATGATGGGCATCGCCGTGGTCATGCTTCTCACCGGCGGCGAAGACGCACTGTCTGGTCTGCAGTCGCTGACCATTCTGACGGCAATGCCATTCGTGCTGATTATCATTGCGCTGCTCGTATCCTTCGTGAAGGATCTCACCACTGACCCGCAGGCAATCCGCACCACCTTCGCCAAGACCGCTGTCCGCGATGCCGTCATCCGCGGCCTGGAAGAGTACGGCAATGACTTCGAGTTCGCTGTCGAGCGTGCCGACGAAGGCCAAGGTGTCGGCTCCGTTGCCGGTGTGGAAACCGGCATGGAGCAGCTGACCGAGTGGTATCAGCACACCAACGAAATGGCTGAGACGACTGATACCCACGATGAGGGAGAAAAATCGTCAAACGGTAAGACATCAAAACACACGTCTACCCATTAGTTAGTGCACTATCTAATTAGTTCCCTACGGAAACCAGCTGCTCCGTCAACTCCGCCACATCATTCGGGTGATACTCCGCGGGCCGGTTTCGCTTCGGCGAGCAGGAATCAATCACGTCACGCCACCGCTGCGGAATGGCGGAGGCACCAAAAACGCCACCGAGAAAAGCACCAACGATGGCCGCGTTGGTGTCGGTGTCGCCACCACGGCCAATGACTCGGACCAGAGAGTCCTCAAAGGTCGTGGTTTTGTCTTGTACTCGGCGCAATTCATCATGCAGCGCCCACAGCGCAAAGCGCAGCCAGCCCTGATGCACCGAGAAATCCGGTTCCCCGCTGTCCACCATGGCACCGCTGGCCTGCCACTCGGCCTCCCACTGCGTGCGCTGGGAAGCCAACCATCCCATCAGCGCACTTAAACCAATGCCGCGGCGCGGCTGGTGGAGGCCGCCGCTGATGACGTCGGCAAGCGCGGATGCGTAACGTGAGTTGGAGTCGATGCACACCGGGTGCGGGTGCGTGATGGCGGCGTCCGTGCGTGCCAGTTCGCCGGCGCGTGCCGGGTTGCGCCAATATGCGATGGCCAGCGGTGAGATACGCATGAGCGCGCCGTTAGCCTGGGAGTTCGGGTTCGGTGCGCGCCGTAGCAGAGCCGCCGTGGTGGCTTCCCCGATATCGAAAGCATCGGAATTCGCCCAGCGCACATAGGACTCACGGACATCGGCGGCATTGTAGCCTTCGCAGCGCACCAATGAGCGTGCGAGCGCCAGCGCCATTTCGGAGTCATCGGTGGGCTGACCGGCGGCGATATTGTGGGTGCCGCCATCGGTAAGTTCGCGGACGCCGTGTGGATAGCGCTGTGCGATGTCCTCGGCACTACAAAACTCCACCAGCGCCCCGAGATTATCGCCGATGACCTGGCCATAGAGCACACCGCGGGCACGGTCGACTACGCGGACGAAAGCATCGGAATTGTGGTTCACGGGTGCCTCCTACAGAGCTTGAATAGTGTCGGCCAACTCGTCATCGCGACGATGGCGCAGGCGCGAAACCGTCTTGCGGCGAGGTGCATCGGCGGGCAGACCGAGCTGACTATTGATAGCCGCGAGCACAGCATCGACATCGAGCTGCGCAGCGTTCCCCTCAGCAGCGTGCGCCGCAGCGAACTCCTCATCGAGACCGAAGGCGTTGACCAGCGCCGCCAGTCCTTCCGCGTCAGGGTTTTCCGCAGGCGCACGCGTGATGTCGAAGGTGTCGCCGAAGTGAACCCACACGCGCTCGCCCTCGGCCAGCTGCATATCGTTGACGAAGCGAGAAATCGTCGACATCGAAGTGTTGGTGCGCCCCACAGCAATCCGCTGGTCACCCAACCTGGATGGCAGCAGTTTCTCCTCCCCGTAGCCCAGACCGTACATGCCCGCGATGCCAGCGGGGATAGCGCTTCCCGAGCCACGCATATGATCGCGATTAATAGTCAGCAGCAGGCACCACTGCCCATCGCGCAAGTAGAGATTGCGGGATTCCTCCGGCGTGGCATCGATTGGTTCCATTTCTTCGTCCGAGCGCTTACGAACGTAGCCGTCTTCCACCACGAACTCACCGCCTGCGGCGAATGTGCGCACGGAGTTTTCCGATACTCCAAACGCGGTCGCGCCCGCAATGACGTCGTCAAGCAAAACGCCATCTTGCCCCTGTGCGACGGCATCATCAATGCGTCGGGAGATGTAGTCGGCAATCGTCGTCCACTCTTCCAGCTCCCACTGCGCCAGCGCCCACGTGCCCGGCGCGCACCGCTTCGTCCGCGGGTCGAGCGCGAGCCGGCCATCAATGCCGCGCGAATTTCGGTCCGTGATAACGGTGGCGATGTCGTCGATGTGCATCGGCTTGCCACGGTGCGCGAGCAACGCCACTGCTCTATCGCTTACCGACGTGACCTTGGTAAACAGGTGGCCTTCAAAGATCTTGTACATGGTGCGCTGGGCAATCCACTCGCGCACGATTTCCTCTGGGATGCCCAGCGTGGCGGCCAATTCCGACAAGGGCGCGATGCCGAAGTCATCGGTGAGCTGCTCGACTACGGTGGTGAATTTGTCCTCGAACCCGTGGGCGATGAACCATTCGCCCTCGACGCTCCACTGTGCCTGGGGCACGGCAGCGCCCGCGGTGCCGGTGAGGCTGACCAGGTTCAGCAGCTGTGCGGACATTCCATGGGGAACGGTGAACAGGCCTGGCATATCGTTGCGGAGCTGGCTAATCAGAGCCAGCGGCGCGTAGCGCTGAAAGAGCCCGGTGCGGAGGATTTCACAATTGGGGCCGGCATCGGCGAGTGCCGCCAGCAATACGTTCTCCAACTGTCGAACGCGTTCGCGAGAAACACCAAATTGCTGACCAAGCTCCGCCAGAGTGGCGCCGTCGTGGAGGCGACGGTTGAGAATTGCTGGGAATCGTTCATCCTGGTCGGTGATGTGCTGAATTTCGCGTTCAGCACCGGTGAGGATGTCTGTGATTCGGTCGTTGAGGCTATCCACTTGTTCACGCACGGCTTCAGGAACGGAGGCTTTGTCCTCTGCTTGGTCGAGGATGCGATTTGATGCGCCGGTGATTGCCAACCAATCCAGCAGTACCGATGTCTCGGGAGTCGTTGTGTCGTCCCAGCTAATGCCGAAGTCACTGGTGTTGTCGAAGGAGTTGTCCGCGGTGCCATCTGCGGTGTGATTGGCGGTATGGCCCGCGGTGACATCGCCTGCTTCAAACTCATCAAACGCATGCGTGACCGCATCTGCCACCAGTTTCTGGACGCGCACACGGCCATAACCTTTGAGGTCCTGCAGGTCTCGGACTGTGAGCTCGCGGATGAGACGATTGCGCAGCGAGGTGTCTTTGACCTCCGGTTCAGTCAGCCCCAGTTTGGCTAAGACGCGCTGCCATTCCGGGCTCTCTGGGAATGCCAGGAAGTTCATATAGGGCGACAGCCCTGTCAGCCCCGAAGTCTGGTGATCCTTGATCCACGCCTGCGCAATTCCCAGGACATCTTCGCCGATTCCGCTGAAGTCCCTATCGGCCAGCCACGGAAAGATTGTAGTGAGGTCCCGCAGCTCGGACAGGGGGTCACTGCCGGTGGATTCTTCGCTGTCAGCGGGGTCCTGTTCGATGCTGCGCTTCTGTGCAGCATTCAGCTCGGCCAGCGCATGGGCAAAAGTCACTTCATCAACAATGGGAATGCCCAGTGCACGCGCCTTCTTCGCTTTACCCGACTGCGTGTTGACATCCGAGGCAACGAGAACCACGGAGGCCTTGATGACTCCACCGACATCGAGACCAGCAGCACGCGCACGTGCTTCCCATACCTCTCGCGGAGTTGCCATAGCACCGGTGAAAGTCACACGGTCACCAGGGCGAAGCTCCAGTTTTCGTGCAGAAGTGACCAAATCTTCCACACGATTGCGTTCAATGTTGAGCTCTCCGGCAATGCTGATAAGCCAGCGGCGTTCCTGCTCCGTTACTACACTGTCGGCCCACGCCTGCACAATGAGCTGCTGCAGGTATTGCTCATGCAGCATATTGACATCATCTGCACTCAACCCATGTTCTGCGGCAATGCCGTGCAACTTAGACAGCTCTCGCATGTCCAGTCGCCCATCGACCATTGCTTGCACCAGGAAGCCAATGTACTTATCTGAAGCCTCATCCCTAGTTCGTGGCACATGCTGGGCAAGTTCCTGCAGCCACTGTTTCTCGGAAGTTTGCTGATCTGCAGCGGTACCTGTGGCGGTTGAATCTGCAGCGGTACCTGCAGCAGCTACATCCCCAGCAGCCCGCACATCATTGCGCTCAAGCAGGGGCACGTCCGAAATGTGCAACTGCGCCAATTGCGCTGGCGCAAAATAGAGCGGCTCGGCATAGTCCACGATGTCCGGACGTGCCTGTACAAACCGCTGAAGCACTGCCGCGGTCGCCTCAGCATCCGCGAGTGCAGTATGAGCCGCCCTGTTTTCAATCCCCATGATGCTGAGAACATTTTTCAGTGAAACAGGCTGACCAGGCATAAATTGCCGAGCTAACACCATCGTGTCCAGCAACCAATTACCGTCGGCAAGCTCGATGCCGAGGCGCCCGAACTCGTTGGTCAGGAAGTTGTACTCAAAACTGGCGTTGTGAGCGACAATAACGCGGCCGTTGAGTACCTCGGCGAAGCGGCGCGCCACATGCTCAAACGTGGGCGCATCAACCAGATTCGTAGGGGTAATTCCGTGGACATCTGAGTTATCGAAGCCCCGGTTCGGCTGCACCAAAGTTTGCCACGTCCGCTCGACACGACAGTTCGCATCCAGCAGCACCACACCAATTTCAATGACTCGATCGTGCCGGGAAAATCCCGTTGTCTCAAAGTCCAAGACCGCAAAGCCGTGCATACTGCCGGTTGGTCTCATCGCTTGAAAGAAATTACTGGGTGGAATGGGTGCCATTGAACGCGGACTCCGTTTCTTGCCGGGAGATTCACATCATATGCTGGCAGCTCTTAGGCTGACAGGCGAACGCTGCCGGCGGTTACAACCCCCGCGAGAGGTTCCAGCGCAGAACCGCAGGTCGATCATGGTAGCGACCGAGCACGGACAGGGATGCAGTATTCAATGGGAAGGACTGGCCAAGTTCGATGGGCAGTTCCAACCAGGCTGTGGTGAGCGCACGCAGCGAGTGACCGTGGGCGAACACAATCGCCTTGTCTTCGCCCGATTCACGCACCCTTTTCACCACTCGCTCAACTCGCTCACGGACTTCCTCCGCGGTTTCGCCATTGGGCACACCATGAGTCCAAATCTGCCAATCGGGAACAGTCTTTTGCACTTCCTTCGAGGTAATCCCCTCGTAGTCGCCGTAGAACCATTCCGCAAGATCCTCGTCGACCTCAAAGTCGTGGAATCCCGCCAACCGAGCGGTCTCCTGTGCGCGCTGTCGCGGCGATGCCAACACCAGACCAAAGTCCTTCGGATCCAGCCAGCCGTTCAGAGCCTTGGCTTCCTCCCGACCATTGTCGGTTAGAGGAAGGTCAGTTATCGAGGTGTGCTGCCCAGTGCGTGACCACTCAGTTTCGCCGTGCCGCACGAGATACAAATTAGTCATAGTTCCAGCTTAGGCTTATTTGAAAATGCTGTTAGCCACGATAACTCTGCTAGCCCATCACGGGGTCACGGACTTCCAAGCCACGCTCCGGGTCCTCACACACCGTTACAGCCTGCAGCTCTTCTGACCGTGCGAATGTCGGCGAGCTACACGTCCAGTCCCCTACTTCGGCAGTAAGTGTGTTGCCGGTGCCCTCTGATTGCTTGATTTCGTCGTATCGGTCCAGCACATCCATGGCCTCAGCACAGGTCATCTCGCCCTTGGCCACTTCCGCCAGTCGATGTCCTTCCATGGCACCGCAGGTCATTGGTGCTCGTACCAGCGCGTCCGTACCCTGGTCGTAGTCCGTCGCAGGCCTCGTCCCCTGAGCTGCAAGCTCCTCTACGGAGTCAAACACCGTGCCAGAGGTTCGAATCTTTTTGTCTTTTCCTTCAATGGCAAAGGCCGCACCATCCGACTGGCACACCAGCTTGTTCGCATCCGTCTTCGCACACGCAACATTGCCGAAGTCCGTCCACTGACCGTCGTCAAGCTCCTCTTCAGCAGATGGCATCCCTTCGATAAGCGTGTACGCAGCACCCGCAGTGTCCAGCATGATCGCCCCCGGCGACTGTGGAGGAAACGGTGGCATCTCCACATCCGGAATCGACGGATCAGCCTTGCCAGTGCACGTCACCCCACCGTCAGAAGAAAAACACTCGCTCTTCTCCCCATCCAGCATGACATAGAACGCCTTCATTCCATTCATGCTGAACCGTTGGACATCAATCTTTTGTAATGCGCTTTCGTCGAATCCGATACTGTCCTCGGTGCTGACGTCGCTCGCGTCCTGCGTCAGCGACGGCATCTTCGCATTATCACCCTCGCTTGCCGACGTCGGTTGCGGTTGCACCGCACTCTGGTTGTTGTTGCTTTGTGCGTCGGCAGTATCCCCCGTATCCGAAGAAGCGCAGCCAACGAGCGTTCCGAGCATGACGACAACAAAGCCCGCGGTCATGCGGAAAGTCGCACTGCGACTGGTTCGAAGATGACTCGCGGGCATATAGTCTTGGGTGACTCGCATGCACTTAGTTTAGCCACAAAACAATCTGTTGGCTTGCTATTGGCGGTGCTTTTTCGAAAATGGCGGCTGAAGTAGTCCAACCGTCGCCATCCTCGGTGGCCACGGGAATGACCTAAGAACGCCCCCTGAGTGTTTCCACCGCACGGTCGGCGAGCTCCTCACCAGCACCGTCGTAAAGATAGACAGCCATATCCGCGCCGACGTCGAGAAGCTGGCTCTTAAAACTTTGCACCTTCGTAGTCGTAGCAACCACAGCTTCGGTGTCCTGCTTACGGATGCTTTCAATCATGTTGTACGTCTCGGCATGCTCAGATAGCGCCAGCACGTACAGCGCTGGTTTCTTCTCCAACTCAATGTGGTGCCACAGCTCTGGGTCTGTCACGTCGCCTGGGATGACCTGATAGCCCTTTGCTCGGAGGTAGCCGATGCGGTCTTCGTCAAAGTCAACGCCGAACACATTCATGCCGTATTCATTGACGAGCCTGCCGTAGACACCAACACCGACGCGTCCCATGCCCATGATGAGGGCATCGGCATTATCAATAATGATTTTTGCCTCTTCTGGAACCAGGCGGTCCTCTGGGGTTTCCGGGACGAACTTCTGCAGGAAGCTGACCAGCTTGTCCTCATACGGCACCAAAAGCGAGCTAGCTATAAAGCTACCCGCCACGGCAACCGCCATGATTGAGGTCCACTCATCGGGCAGAATGTCCTGTTGCGTCGCCGCCGCCATCACAATCAGGCCGAACTCCGAGTAGTTACTCAACGTCAGACTCGCCAGCGCACTCGTGCGCAGCGACAGTCCATTGCGCTTGAGAATCCAGATGAAAATAATGGCCTTGAACACCAGGAACAGGACCACAATCGCAGCGATGACGTAGCCACCAGCACTTGGCAGACCACCGAGGCCAATTTGGATAAAGAACGCGACCAGCAGCAACTCGCGGATACTAATCAGAGCTTTCGAGAGACGCTCCGAAATTGGGTGCGAGGACAGCAGAATACCGGCCACCAGGGACCCCAGCGAGCCGGACAGCCCTGCCAGTTCGAAGGCCGAGTAAGCGGCCACAGCAATACCAATACCCGTGAGAACCAGCAGCTCAGTGCGAAACATGCGGTTGGGAAGACGCGCAGCCAGCGGGCGAATGAAGAACAACAGCGGCAGCGCCAACGCCCATAGCTCCGGGGTCTTGCCCGACGAAGCCACCAGAACACCGACCGCGATAATGTCCTGCAGAATGAGCACACCGATTGCGATTCGACCGATTGCCGAAGCACTTCGGTTCTGCTCCTCCAGATGACTCATCACAAACACCGTCGACGAAAAAGAGGTAGCAATGCCGATATAAATCAACGCGGTCACCGACAGCCCCGTGAGTTCACTCAGCGGCAAGAAACTGGCGATACTAAACAACGCCGCAAAAACCACCGTGTTGAAAAACGCATGCCCCAGTCCCGAAAAGACCACTCGCGGTGCCACGATATCCTTCGGATTCAGCTTCAGACCGATGGTGAACAGCAAGGTAGTAACACCAAGCTCGGCCAGCGAATCAATGAAAGGGATTTCCTCGAGCCCCATTGCATGAACGGCGAAGCCCGCTCCGAGAAAACCAATCAGCGGCGGCAGTCGAAGCAAAGAAGCACCGAGCCCGCCGATAATCGAAAACAGTATTGCTGTTAGGTATACGGATTCCACCCATCAACGATAACGACTGACACCACTGACAAATGCAGAGGTTGGCCATTAACCGTTCTTTGCCACCCGACTGGGGCTAGCGTCGGTACGGGACCTCGCCCAACGCAATCGGCTGCGGGTGTTTTTCAACCCACGCGACCGCTGCTTCTGTCAACGCATCGATGTCTGCCTCCCCAGCTTTACGCCGCTTTACGACGGTCATTGCCTCCTCGGCAGCTCCTACCGTCTCCAGCCAGAAGTCGGTCATCTTGACGAAATCTTCGTCCCAGTTGACGTAGCCCATCTCCAGCGCCTCATAACCGAGCCGACCAACGATGCGGATAATTTCGCCCTGCACTGTCGCGGCTGCACCACCATTCGGCACCAGGTAGTTCCAGAGGTATCGGAACTGACCGTTGATCGACTTGTCTGCGGGGACAATAATGTCGCTGTACCCGTCGTGTGGCGTAATCACGTCCGGACGTTCCGCACCGATACGCTCATAGAGTCGGTCCATGACTGGCTGGTACTTGTCGCGCTGCTTCTCTGACATGCGGTTAAAGCGGCGCCCGAATTTGGTGAACTCTTCGCGCACTTCGTCGTCGATTTCCGAACCAGCGTCCAGGAGCACCTCGATACTCTCTAGGACTCGATTGAGGGAATCGGTATCGGCAGCAGCGACGGCCTCTTTGAACGCTGTCCGGCCGTGACCGAGCCGGTTCTCGCGGTGGAGGTCAGCGCCATTTTCCAGCAGAAGCGCAATGGCTTCAGGCTGATGATTCATCGCTGCTTGAAAAAGAGGCCAATGCTTGCCGGCTTCGATGTCCGCACCGCAGTCGAGCAAGACCTTCATCCGTTCGATATCGCCCCAGTACGCGTGCTCAGCCAAGGCTGTCTTACCGAAGCGGTTCTCGGTGTTTATGTCGAGGCCCTGGTCGATCAGCCAGCGCATGAGCTCTGGCAGAGTGCCACGGAGCGCTAGTGCAGTGTCCTTGCTGTAACCGAAAACCGCGTCGAGCGCGCAGGTGTTATAGACCGCTTTCAGCACATCCATGTCACCGGCTTCGAGCAGCTCTTCGAAGTTCTCGACCAGTTTCTTCCGCTTCCGTGGCATGCTGTTTCCCCTTTACTTACCGCCCTCGTCGGTGGACAGCGCAGCCACGAATGCCTCTTGCGGCACCGAGACCGAACCAATGTTCTTCATACGCTTCTTACCGGCCTTCTGCTTCTCCAGCAACTTGCGCTTACGGGAAATGTCACCGCCGTAACACTTGGCGAGGACGTCCTTGCGCAGTGCACGAATGTTCTCGCGTGCGATAATCTTCGAACCGATTGCGGCCTGGACCGGGACCTCGAACTGCTGGCGAGGAATCAGTTCGCGCAGCTTCTTGGTCATCTTGTTGCCGTACCACTGTGCGTTGTCGCGGTGGACGATAGCGGAGAACGCATCGACTGCCTCTCCCTGCAGGAGGATATCCACTTTGACCAGGTCCGCCAGCTGCTCACCGGCATCTTCGTAATTCAGCGAAGCATAACCCCTGGTACGGGACTTCAGCATGTCGAAGAAGTCGAAGATAATCTCGCCCAGCGGCATCTTGTAACGCAGCTCCACGCGATCCTCGGACAGGTAGTCCATACCGCCCATTTCGCCGCGCTTCTGCTGGCACAGCTCCATGGTGGGGCCAACGAATTCACTCGGCACAACGATGGTGCACTTGACCATCGGCTCGTAAATTTCGCGGAGCTTACCCTCCGGCCAGTCACTCGGGTTGTGAACGGTGACCTCAGAGCCATCCTCAGTGACCACGCGGTAGACAACGTTTGGAGCTGTCGAAATCAAGTCCAGGTCGAACTCGCGCTCCAGGCGGGCGCGGGTAATCTCCATGTGCAGCAGACCCAGAAAGCCACCGCGGAAACCAAACCCGAGAGCCACCGAGGTCTCCGGTTCGAATGTCAACGAAGCGTCGTTAAGCTGGAGCTTTTCCAACGCATCGCGCAGGTCAGGATAGTCGGCCTGAGAAATTGGGAACAGCCCGGAGTAGACCATTGGCTTGGGCTCTTCGTAGCCTTCCAGCGGCTCCTCCGCCGGCGTGGCGTTCAACGTGACGGTATCACCGACCTTGGACTGACGAACGTCCTTCACACCGGTGATGAGGTAACCGACCTCGCCGACTCCAAGGCCCTTACACTTCTTCGGCTGCGGTGAAACAATACCGATTTCCAACAACTCGTGCTTGGTGCCAGTGGACATCATCTGAATGACTTCACGCGGCTTGAGCTGACCATCAACAACACGAATGTAGGTGACCACACCACGGTAGGTGTCGTACACCGAGTCAAAAATCAGCGCACGAGCAGGTGCCTCCGGATCGCCGACCGGCGCAGGGACAAGCTCACAGACACGGTCGAGCATTTCCTCAACGCCCTCACCGGTCTTGCCCGACACACGCATGACATCCTCCGGCTCACAGCCGATGATGTGCGCAATCTCCTCCGCGTACTTATCCGGATCCGCGGCGGGCAGGTCAATCTTGTTCAGAACCGGGATAATCTCCAGGTCGTTTTCCATGGCCAGGTACAGGTTGGCCAGCGTCTGCGCTTCGATGCCCTGAGCTGCGTCGACAAGCAAAATCGCGCCTTCACACGCCTCCAGCGCACGCGAGACCTCGTAGGTGAAGTCAACGTGACCAGGCGTATCAATCAGGTGCAGGACAATCTCTTCGCCCGCGTGCTTGCCTGTGCGCGGAACCCACGGTAGGCGCACGTTTTGAGCCTTAATGGTGATGCCTCGTTCGCGCTCAATATCCATATTGTCGAGGTACTGATCGCGCATGTCGCGCGCCTCCACAACACCCGAGAGCTGCAGGATTCGGTCCGCCAGGGTGGACTTACCGTGGTCAATGTGCGCAATGATGCAGAAATTTCGAATCCGTGAGGGGTCCGTAAAAGTCTGCTCCGCAAAATTCTTGGTCACGTTGGGTCTACTCCGAAAAATAAAGACGTTATGGGCAGTGGGGCGCGGCGTTGGCCGACCCACATGCGCCGGCCTCGAAAACCGACCAGCCGGGCTTAAATACAATCACGCACAATCTTACCTATCGATTCCCTCCGCACTAAACCTCTAGACTTGGTTTTTATGAGCTCCACTTCGTCCACCGATCAAAATGAACGCGAAAGCTGGCCACGCCGCCTGCGTAATCGCCTCAGCGCGCGTCTTTTCGCCGGTACCGAGTGGTTCCGCGGCCCCGACACGCTCGATGAGGCGCTGTTTAAGCTCAACACGCAGCTAGGTCTCGCCCAGGACACCTCGCTTTCCGACGAGTCCAAGGAGGCACTACTTCGACTGCGAGATTCGGTGACCATCGCGCGTCCGACCGCGGAGCTGGCCCGCACAATCGTCTACAGCCCCGATATGGATGGCCAGGCCGACCCTGGCGAAGTGGTGTGGATTCCGCTGCAGCTCGAAGGCGAGGATGCCGCTTTGCGTGAACGCGCTGTCGTCGTGGTGGGCCGGCATGACCAGTACCTGCTGGGCATCCTGATTTCTACGCGCGCAGAACACAGTGACCACCCGGAGTGGCTGTTTATCGGCAGCGGCTCGTGGAATGAAAACCCAAAACCGTCGTGGGTTCGTATGGACCGCGTCCTACTCGTGCCGGAATCTGGCATTCGCCGCGCAGGCGCAGTTATGCCCCGCAAACGCTTCGAAATCCTCGCCTCTCGGCTACGCGGGGACTACGGCTGGAATTAGGTGCGGCTGGAACTGGGACGTGGCTGGAATTAGGCCGCGCTGTTTGCTAGAATTCTGCAAGTTGTTTACCGTTGCGTTCCTTTGCGGCGAGCGCGGGCAGGACCTTGGGTTCGCGTTTTCATCGCCGCATAAGCGCAGTGCGCGGTTTGATCTCGCTGGTTGATTAGTTTGATCCGCAGGGGTTCGAGCCGAATTTTGCACTGTGATCAGGACTTTTCTTGGTGGCGGGCGGTAACAATTCCAACTACTACGGATACAAGAGGTATTCACGATGGCAAACATTAAGTCCCAGATCAAGCGTAACAAGACCAACGAGAAGGCTCGCCTGCGCAACCAGGCTATCCGCTCTGCAGTCCGCACTGAGATCCGCAAGTTCCAGGCTGCTGTTGAGTCTGGCGACAAGGCTGCTGCTGAGGCTCAGCTGCGCGTTGCTTCTCGCAAGCTGGACAAGGCTGTCACCAAGGGCGTCTTCCACCGCAACACTGCGGCTAACAAGAAGTCCGGTATGGCTAAGGCTTTCAACAAGCTGGAGGGCTAATCCCCTTTTGGCGCTGTGCTGTTTCAGCGCTGCGCTTGCGTCGTGCTAGTGCTGCTTTTTGCCGCGCTTGCACCGTGAAAAATAACCGCTTCCTGCTATTTTCCGATTTTTCATTTCGGAATGTGGCGGGAGGCGGTTTTTATTATTTAATCCCAATGCGAGTTAGTGACCCCGTTTATGTTTGGCGATGGCGGGCCGATGCGAGTTACTGATTGCGTTTATGTTTGGCGACGGCGGGCCGATCCGAGTTACTGACTGCGTTTATGTCAAAAATGGGCTGAAAAATGGCTTGAAAGTGTCATAAACTCACACAGTTTCCACAGAACTGAAGCTCCCACGGGGACCCGAACTACTTAACGTCGATGCGACAAATGCGCCAGCTCCGCGATACGAAGCACCGACTGTTCCAGCGACAGCTCGGGAGTCGACGAGGCTCCCTTGGTGTCCGCATCCAGTTGTGCCGCGACAACCACAGCGCGAGCAACCGCAGGGGTTGACCAGGCAGAGGCCAACCGCTGAGTTTTCTCCAACTTCCACGGCGGCATGCCATAGCGGTGGGCATCTCTACGCGCATTGACACCACGCGCGCCGTGAAGCCGAGCTACATCACCGACCATTCCCGTGATTGCAGCCGACAGCAGTGCCGGTGCCATGCCCAGCTGCAAAGCCCGGCGCATCTTGGCCAACGCTTCCCCACCGCGACCGCGCAGTGCTAGCTCAGCGATCTCAAAGCCCGAGACCTCCGCCGACGCGCCGTAGTAGGTGCGCACTGCCTCCGAGGTGACCTTGCCTGCAGTATCTGCACAGAGCTGGGAAATGGCGGTGGCCAACTCGCGGAGGTCCGAACCGACCGCATCCAGGACGGTATCAATGACATCGCGACGCACCTTAACCCCGTGTGCAGCAAACTCTTCGCCAACGAAACCGGGCAAGTCATTTCTCTTGAGCGGTTGTGCTTCGAAAAAGCGGACGCCTAGCTTACGCAGGTCAGCCACCATCTTCTTCTGACGGCCCTCGCCACTGTGCAGGAGAATCAACGTGATGCCCGGCGCGGGATCTTTAACAGAATCCAACAACAGCTTGGCGGGTTCCTTACCCGCATCCTGGCAGTCGGTGACAACCACAATGCGGTCATCCCCAAACAACGAGGGGCTGAAAAGCTCCACTGCGTCAACAGTGGTCATGTCCCCTGCGCGGATGGTGGTCACAGGCACCGAGCGTCCACCCGGATCGGACTCCGTTGCTGCCTGCGCGCGGACGGCAGCGACAATGGCGAGGCGGGCGCGGTCTTTCAGCAGCTCCTCTTTGCCCACAATCAAATTCACGGGTGCGACGGCGCTCAATCCCGACCTCTTTTCCGCGTTGATTCCTGCGACTGTTATTTCTAGCCTACGGGACAGCCCGGATTTCACCTCCCTCGCCAGACGTCACCATTCGAATAGAGAGCTTGTGGCCCATCTCGCTGTGGACACACCACAGGAATGTGCTCGGGGGTCATTACGATTTCTCGCACGCGCGGACCACACTCGCGGGCGACAAACCACTGCGGTGAGCTGCGTGATTGGGGAACTCTGCCGCTCACGGATTCAGCGATATACGAAGGGGACTCCACCACCACCGTTTCTATCGTGGGATTATCAACGGCTGGATCGAGCCCCTGGGCATGCCATGTCATTTCCTCGGTGATTCTGAGGGCAATTCGGCACTGCCGGCTGAGCGGGGTTGGTGCAGAGCTGCTGTCCGGATCTCGCACAGAGCGGTCAACAGAAGCGCCATGGCTGACGGGCCCTTCGACGGCACCCGCGTGAATGAGAACAATCTGATTCTTCTCAGCACAGGCGGCAAGCTTCCACCCTAGTGGGGCACGCGCAATGTCGAGGCCGAACACCCAAATAACGGCATGGCTACCGGCTGCCAAGACCGCAGCACAGGCCCCAGCGCGAAGCGCAGGACGGGGCCACGCCCAGAGCGTCGTCAAGCATGTAAGTGTAAGCGTGCAGGAGACGACTAACGTGACCGTCCCAGTGGCGGGCGCGACGATGCCTGCAGTAAGGCGTGCGACCTGATAGATCCACCACGCGCATGGCGCAGCACACCAGAGCAGAGCGCTGACCAGCCAATTGAGATGCAATGCGGCGGCAACGGCAGCGAGCGAACCGGCGATAGTAACGGGTGCGACGGCGGGTGCGGCGAGCAGATTAGCGAGCAGTGAGATATGGCTGATTTCGCCGACGAGAAGCGCCAATACGGGCATGGTGACCACGTGTGCGGCAATCGATACGGCGATGGCGCGGACTACTGGGGCGGGCCAGGTCCCCATAACGGTGGTGGCGGACAGACGTCTGGCAAGGGGCTCGGCAAGAAGGACTAGCCCGGCGGTGGCTGCGACCGAGAGGGTGAAGCCCACTGATACCGATAGGTCTGGTGCCAGGAGAATCAATCCAATAATGCCAGCCGATAGCGCCGCGATGGCTTGGCCAGCTCGTCCTACGAGAATAGCCAACAGCCCAATGCAGCCGGTGACCACTGCGCGTAGCACTGAGGGTTCTGTGCCCACGATTGCTACAAACCCATACAGGGCAACCGCGGCGACTGCGACTCGCACTCGCGGTCCAGCCCAGGAGAAAACCGCCACGACAGCCCCGACAACAAGTGCAACGTTGGCTCCAGAGACGGCTGACAGATGTGAAAGCCCGGAAGCAGTCATCATGTCGCCGTCAGCGAGGGTGAAACCACGCTCATCGCCGATGGCCATGGCGGGTATGAGGCGGTCGGGGCCAAAGGGGAGATTCTGCGCCGAGTCAAAGAGCTGCTGCCTCACGTCAGCGGCAAGCCCCTGTGGTGGCGCAATGACCTCAACATCTCCGCGTAGATTCAGCTGGATTCCGCTGATGCAGGGTTTGCTGGCCGCACGTATACCGGCTGTGGATTCAACTACGGTGTCTCTCGTGACCGACAACAGTGACTCGTCGCCAAAAAGCGTCACCTGCCCAGGAAGGCCCTCGATGCGTGCCTTCGCACTGGCCCCGAATTCGGTTGCTTTCGGCTCCGTGACCAGGCGCAACTGCACTTTCGCCATTCTGCCAATGTCGTGATGGAGCTCGTGGGCTCGGGCTCGCGCTATGCGGATTCGCGTGGCTACCGCAACGCTGGCCACCGACACAGCTGGCACCAGGATAGTGGCGATCGCTCGCCAGCCGGATGTCACCGCGCCTCTTCCCCATCGCCACGACCAACGCTGCCACGCCCACGGCAACACCACCGAAGTCACGATTGTGCACGGTGCCACAACTATCGCCCATTCTGGGCGCATGATCACTGCCACCGCAGTCGCCCACGCCAACACCGCTGCTGGCACTAGCCGCACATCGAGCCCAGCACGAGCGCGCAGGTCAGACGGTGGCGACATCGCGCAGAGCCTCTACCTTCGCCGGGCCGATTCCCGGAACCTCCTCAAGTGCGTCGATACTCGCAAAAGGCCCGTTCTTTTCCCGAAAGTCGATGATTTTGGTCGCCGTTGCGGGTCCGATTCCGGGCAATTCCTCCAACTGAGTGGCGGTGGCGGTGTTGAGGTTGATCTTTCCACCCGCACCGGAAGTACCGCCAGAACCAGGCACACCGGATTTACCGCCAGAACCTCCAGAACCGCCAGAAGCATCGGCCCCACCCTCCGCCGTCCCTGCTGGCAACGCCTCTGTCCCGACCACAATCTGTTGACCATCAACCAACGGCGCCGCCAGGTTCACACTGGCAGGATTAGCCTCCGGCAAAAGCCCACCCGCACGCTCAATTGCCTCCACCACTCGCGCGCCCGCTGGCACCTCCACCACGCCTGGATTCACGACCAACCCCACCACCGACACAATCAACGGCCCTGCCTGTGCCTGAGCGTTAGTCTCCTTCCCCGGACCACCCGGCGTCTCCGCTGAGGTTTCGGTCGTCTCCGGTGTCGTCCCCGCGACAGCCGCGTCCTGCACCGCAGGCATCTCTACCTGCGGCGACGACGGCCATACCACCGCCGCAATTGCTCCCAGGGCCAACACCGCAATCACAATGCACGCGGCCATCGCCACCCGCGGCGTCACCACCGCCCGGCGCACGGAAAAGTCCACCGCCATGCGCTTGTCTTGATCAATCGGTTCCAGGTAGTCCGCCAGCCGATTCCGCAAATTCGTCACGATGCGCACACTAGCGCCCCGCCCCACACCGCACTCCCGCGAAAGCACCTGTCGAAGCGTCATCTGTGGATAAAAAATGACCTGCGGAGGTTATCCACAGGTCACATCATCTGCTCAGTTCAGCCGCTATTTCTTCTTCTCATCGCCGTCATTATCACGCTTGTCGCTTGACGACGACTCCTGCGATTTCTCCCCTTCGGTGCCAAATACAGCTCCCTCGGGATCGGACTTATCGCGCAGCGCCAAATCAGAGATAGCCTTCGCCAGACGCTCAGCTTTATCCAGGGCTGCTTGGCGGTTCTCACTCCACGTCGGCAATTTAGAAACCGCCGTGGTGAAAAGCGGAATTCCCTGTTCATTAGTCACGACTGTGCGACGGATACGCTTATTGCGGTTGCGACTAGCAGCCGGATTTTCAACTGCCTTCACCGCAGCCTGATCGGTGATCGGCTCACCTGAGTCCGTGGTGCCAGCGCTTTCAGCCAAACCATCCGTGTCAGCAGAGTCACCGGAATTGCCTATGCTCCCGGAATCATCTTCCACTGCGTCGGTGACCTCAGCTCCAACAGCAGCCGCGTCACTCTCCTCCACACTGTGGAGCAGCGCTGTCACACCCATCTCTGCTTCAAAATCCATGGCACCCGAATCAATCGAGCCACCGGAAACCATGCCAACTGCATAGGCTCCCTGCCCGACATGAGCAGCAAGCGACTCCGGCAAATCCAGGATTCTAAACCGGGTATCGTCGGGTAGCTCTTCGGCAAGCATGGCCTGGAGCTCGTGGACGTCGTCAAGCGCGTCGGAATGATGCAGCAATACTGCAGGCGGACGGTTCGCCGATGACGCAGACCGCACCATCTTCGTGGCAAAATCCACCATCCGCTGCTTGACCTTCGCTTCTGTACGGCACTTGGCGACCAGTGCCAGTGAGCCATCTTTGATGCCAACGATGGGTTTGATAGCGAGAGCCGTAGAGAGCATCGCTTGGCCCGCGGAGATGCGACCGCCACGGCGCAGTGAATCAAGCTTTGGTACGAATAACCAGAGTCGATAGCGCTGCAGCACATCACGGGCGACATCAGCAACCTCATCACGACTAGCCCCGGCTCTTGCGGCCTTGGCTGCAGCGATGGCAGCGGCACCGACTCCAGCTCCTACGGTGTCGGTGTCGATAACGGTCACGCGGTCCAGCGCACCGGCAGCCGTGACAGCGTTCGACCAGGTCGCGGACATTCCCTTGCCAAGATGCAGGGCAACAACGCCAGCGTCAGAGCCATCCTTGTTGGAGCGTTCCAGCGCACGCGCATATGCGGCGCACAGCTTCAGCGGGCTAACTGCCGACGTGGTGACGGCGTCTTCATTGATGTCATGGCCGATGGGAACCACGGTGATATCGAGCTTGCGGGCAACCTCGGGCATCAGACACGCGGTGTCATCGACAACAATGCGAACGCGACCGTCACCGGGCATGGCGGCCTCCTGAAGAGGCAGAAACCTGCGACTCCCGCACGCGAACCTTCGCATTAAAAGCATTCAGGTACCAAGAGGTCTCACCATTGACGCGCGTGCGTTGCTCCATTTCAACCCACGCAGTGTTGCCCAGGCCGTTAAACGTGCTGAAATAGTCGCGCGGCAGCTGCAGCAGGGCTGCGGTAGCGGCAGCAATGGCACCACCGTGGGACACGAGCACAAAGGTGTCCGACTCCCAATCGGGGTTAGCTGCTAGCTCAGCAATGACTGCCAGCACTCGGTTGGAGACCTCAAAGCGGGTCTCGCCGCCCTTGGGTGCCCAGTTGAGGTTATGACGCCAGTGGTCACGCATACCGGGAAACGCGGAGTCAATCTCGTCGTAGGTGCGCTCTTGCCATTCACCGAGGTTGGTCTCACGCAGGCGCTTATCAAAACTCAACTCTGCGCCGGTGGCCTCAGCTAGCGCGCGGGCGGTGTCAGCTGCCCGGGTCAGGTCGGAGGACACGATTTTTGTGATTCGCGGTTCAGCCTCCGCCAGGTACTGCGCCGCAGTACGGGCTTGCTCGCGGCCGACGTCGGAAAGCTGCGTGTCCAGCTGTCCCTGAATGCGGCCGGTAGCGTTATACGACGTCTGCCCGTGCCGCAGCATAATCAGGCGACGTCGAGCGGCAACATGTGCCTCGCGTGAGCCCGCCACAGTTAGAACTCGTCCGTGTCCGGGTTTTCGGCAGCCAGCGGAATCTCGTCGATGGAACGAGCATTGCGGGCGGAATCTTCGCCGTCCTCGTTGCTCGGCTGCTCGACGCCTTCGACCTCGATGCGCGGGCAATCGCGCCACAGTCGATCCAGGCCGTAGAAGTCGCGTTCTTCACTGCGGAAGACATGCACGACGATGTCACCGTAATCCAGCAGCGCCCAACGTCCCTCACGGACACCTTCGCGGCGAACCGGCTTTGCGCCGAGGTCACGCAGATCGTCCTCAATTTCGTCGACGATTGCGGCAACCAGACGCTCATTGTCAGCACTGACCAGGACGAATGCGTCCGTAATCACCACTGGGCCAGAGACATCGAGAACAACGACGTCCTCACCCTTTTTGCTATTGGCGGCCTTCGCCGCGGCGGTCGCCAGCTCAATGGCGCGTGGTTGTGCAGTCACGAAAGACTTCAGCTCCTTGTGATTAAAAAGTCGTGAAAAACAGCGTTTGTACTTGTAACTTACCGCCTCAGCGGGATTTTGCTAACTTTCAGTCGTCGGTATCGGACTTCCCATCCACCGGTGCGGCATCCACCGACGCCGCATCCTCGGAGGTCGAGTTCACCGATGCGGGGCCCACAGAACCAACCGTGCCCTCAGCAGACTGGTACAGACCCCGCTTAGCGATGTACTGGACCACACCATCCGGCACCAAGTACCACACAGGGCGTCCTGCCTCCGCCCGCTTTCGACAGTCGGTGGAAGAAATAGCCATCGCGGGAATCTCGATGAGGTGTAACCGCGAGGCGTCGATTCCCTCCAGGTCCTCTGCACGCAGGTGAACTCCTGGGCGAGTGACGCCGACGAACGTTGCTGCGTCGAACATCTCCTCCCAGTCCCGCCACGTCATAATCTTCTGCAGCGCATCGGCACCGGTAATGAAGAACAGATCCGCATTGGGATAGATGACCTTCAAATCCCGCAGCGTATCGACGGTATAGGTCGCACCCGGCCGGTCAATATCAACCCGCGAGACCGAAAACTGCGGGTTTGACGCGGTGGCAATGACCGTCATCAGGTAGCGATCTTCGCTGTGAGAGACCTTTCGGCCGCGCTTTTGCCACGGTTCACCCGTGGGCACGAAAAGCACAAAGTCGAGGTCAAAACGGTCTGCCACCTCGCTGGCGGCAACCAGGTGACCATTGTGGATTGGGTCAAAAGTGCCACCCATTACGCCAATGCGCTGCCGGGGCGCTTCCGCCGACTTTGCTGTCAACGCGGCGTGTACCCGCGACCGCACACTTTTCCTGCGCTTAATCATGACTGGCACTTTACCTGGGCACTACGGACGGGTCTGTCCACGACCAGCCAGAACCCACTTGCTGCTGGTCAACTCCGGCAGCCCCATCGGGCCACGGGCGTGCAGCTTCTGAGTGGAAATACCAATCTCTGCGCCGAAACCATACTGCTCACCATCGGTGAACGCAGTGGAGGCATTGACGCTGACGGCGGCAGCATCAACACGGTCGACGAACTCCTGGCACACTCCCCAGTCACGTGCAGAGATAGCTTCCGTGTGTCCCGAGGAGTACTCAGTGATGTGATCAGTTGCGGCCACAACACCGTCGACGATGCGCGCGGCAATGTCTAGCGAGAGGTACTCATCCGACCAGTCTTCCGCCGTCGCAGGAATGACCTCACCAGTCCACCCAGAGGCCGCCAGATTATCGACATCGCCGTGGACCGCAACCCCCGCGTCGGCAAGCGCGTCCAAAATGCGGACCTGGTCCTGCGCGGACAGCGCCGAGTCAATGAGAACCGTTTCGGTGGCGTTACAGACGCTCGGACGGCGGGTCTTGCCGTTAATCATCAGCGCAATCGCCTCGTCGATATCGGCGGAGGCATCGATGTAGATGTGGCAGTTGCCAGTACCGGTCTCAATGGTCGGCACCGTTGCCTTCGTCACGACGGCCTCAATCAGACCGGCACCGCCGCGCGGAATCACCACGTCAACCAGGCCACGGGCAGTGATGAGGTCCTGCACTGAATCGTGGGTCTCACACGGCAGCAGCTGGACAAGGTCCTCCGGCGCATCGTGGTTGGCCAGCACCTCACGCAAAACCGCGACCAGCTGCGTGTTGGAATGGACAGCGGACTTGGAGCCGCGCAGCAAGGCCACGTTGCCCGACTTCAGCGCCAGACCAAACGCATCGACAGTAACGTTCGGGCGAGCCTCGTAGACCATGCCCATCACACCCAGCGGAACGCTGACCTGGGAGAGCTTAATGCCGTTGGGAAGAGTGCTTCCACGCAGCACCTCGCCTACCGGATCCGGCAGTGCCGCAACCTGACGAAGCCCACCGGCAATACCCTCAACACGATCGGCGTCAAGACGCAGGCGATCCAGCAGGGAGTCACTAAAACCACGAGCCTTACCGGCCTCGATATCCTTGGCGTTGGCCACCAGAATCTCTTCAGTACGGGCAACCAGCGCATCTGCGGCGGCCAGCAGGAGCTCGTTCTTGCGTGCCGACGTAAAGCGCGACAGCTCTCCCGCGACAGCCTTGGCACGCTGTGCCTTATCTAAAACCTCGGCGCGCTCAGCAGCACGCTCCGGGCTAAGAGCCGAATCCTCGGCAATACCCTGTTGATTGGTGTTAGCAGTTTCGTTCGTTTGAGCAGTCATGCCTACCAGCATAACTAGAGCGAGACATCATTTGAAGGAATTAGCTCAGCAACCCAAGGAAAGATGTAATTCATCAACAGCAGGAACACGATGACGGCAATCACGATGGTGATAATCGCTTTCACCCACCACGGCCCCGGTAGGGATCGCCAAAAAGCTGCGTACATCTAGTTGACCTCCTTGGTCTCAACACCGGCGAGAACCGCGTGAATAATGAGACGATGAGTGTTGTCCCACTGCGGATGGCAGGTAGTCAGCGTAAGTAGAGTGGCGTCACCGACCGGATTGAGGACATCGGACCGGTCCGGAGTAACGATGTGCTGGCCAGGAATCTCGGGGACGTTAGTTCCTTCTGGCACACAGTCGAAGCTTTCCCCTGCGCCAGCCATACCGTCGACCGGCAATACCTTGTAGCGGTAAATAGCATCACGCGTCTCTACAGTGATGTCATCGCACGTCTGCAGGCGGTCAATGTTGTCAAAGGGAGCTCCGTGGCCGTCACGGTGAGCGGCGTAAGAGCTGTTGCCCACCTGCCCCGGAAGGGCTGTGCCCGGATAATGGCCGGGGCCACCGCCCAAAACTTCCTGGGAGACACCTTCAAATACGACAAAATCGCTAAAACCGGCCTTAGGAGCCGAAATCAGCGCCACCGCGGCCCCAGGCATCCAAGAGCCCTCAACAGCTGGTTCCGTGCCTTCTGGCGCCGGAACTGGGGCGGACACCGGTGCAGACCATGCCTGCTGCAGCTCCTCACGAGCCTGCTGCTGAGCTTTCCCGGTCTCAAGACCAGACCAGTACAGCAGAAAAAAGGCGAAGAGCGCCACCAGCACTCCAGCTGTCAAGAGCAACTCGCCGATGACGCCAATAATTTTCGATAACACACTTAGGATTATGCCCGAAAGCTCCTCATCCAGGCAGTCTGCACTCAGCCACTCATCCCCCAGTCACTCATCCCCCAGCCAGTCCGCACTCGGCCAGCCTTTGCCGAGGCACCTCTATCCGGGCGCGCCCAGGTGTGTGTCTTTAAGCGCTGCAGCTCTCAGCGCAACACCCTCCTAAGCGCGGGAAGCGAAATCCGACAGGTAGTCGGCATGGACGACAGGTTTCTGCATGTCATTCGGCAATTCCTCGGTGTGGTAGCCGATCATGCCCAGCAGTTCCTCGGAGTCATAATTGACCTCGCCGCGACCGATGACTTCGCCACCAGGACCGATTAGATCGACGATGTCGCCGGCGGAGAACTCACCGTCAACCGAGGTAATACCGACCGGGAGCAGCGACTTACGCATGCGGGTCACGGCATCCACTGCACCGGCGTCCAGGCGAAGCAGTCCCGAGCTGTCCGCTGCGTAGAGCATCCAGAACTTCCAGGCGCTCAGGCGGTTATCCTTCGCGGCGAAAGCGGTTCCCACATCTGCTTGGTCCAGTGCTCGCTCAATGTTGGACGCCGAAGTCAGCAACACCGGCACCCCGGCACGCGAAGCCAGGCGTGCGGCAGAGACCTTCGAGGCCATACCACCGGTGCCCAGCGCACCGCCGTCACCGGCGATAACACCTCGCAAGTCGTTACCGCTGCGCACCTCCGGCACAAAGGTTGCACCGGGATCGGCCGGGTTGCGGTCGTAGAGGCCGTCGACGTCGGAAAGCAGAATCAATGCATCGCAGTACGCCAGGTGACTGACCAGCGCGGCGAGGCGGTCGTTGTCGCCGAAGCGGAACTCCGAGGTCGCGACCGTGTCATTTTCGTTGACAATTGGCACCGCGCCCAGCTGGCGCAGACGGTCGATAGTGCGCTGGGCGTTGCGAGCACGCGAACGCACACCTGCATCGTCCGAGGTCAAAAGCACCTGTGCAGAAGTGCGACCATAGCGCAGGAAGGAGCGTCCCCACTCCTGTGCCAGGCGCACCTGCCCCACAGCTGCAGCCGCCTGCTTGGTCGCCAAATCAGTGGGACGCGAAGTCAGCCCCAGCGGCCCCATTCCGGATGCCACTGCGCCGGAGGACACAACGATGACATCGCTAATGCCCATACGCTTCTCCAAAGCATCGGCGATGAAGTCGATGCGCTCGGGATCGGTACGACCGTCAGATCCGGTCAACGAGGAAGAACCAATCTTCACCACGACACGCTTCGCGGTCCGAATTGCCTCACGAGTTTCGGAATCGAAACCGCCCTTGGTTCCCGGAGATAAATTCTCAGTCGCCTTTTCAATCTCAGCGACGGTGGACTCGGGATTGTCGTGAAGCAGCTCGTCGACCTCCTCACGGGAAATCGGCGCGTCCGATTCAGACTTCGGCGCGGTAGCTACCGGGGCATCTAATGCATCTGCTCCGGTGACGTCAACATCGTTGGCAACGGTGTCGGAAGGGATAACTGACTCACTCATTTCACTGATGGAAAACATGACGGTCTCATTTAATTCTGACCATATAATTGTTTAAACAATCAATGGCAAAATGCAAGTTTGAAGTCTTCGCTTGCCGACGACGCTGTCGCCCGCGCCTATGAATACCGGTCGCGAATAGCCTCTTCACCATCTCCAAAATCGTACTCGTCAATCAGACCACGGCGGGCCTGCGATGCACGCTTACGCTGCTCGGCGCTGGTGCGTTCGTTGACATAGAGACGATCGTCGGTACCACGGCCACTCGGCACGAAGTCATCGGTGCCCGCGACCTGCTGCGGGTACCACTCGAAGGTGAGATAGGAAATAGTCACCGGGCAGCCAACTGTTGCCCCAGCCTTTGCCAGGGCATCTTCTACACCAAGCTTGGCCAGGCGGTCAGCCAAGTAGCCGACTGCCTCGTCGTTTTCGAAGTCCGTCTGGTTAATCCAGCGCTCCGGCTTACGGCCACGCACAATGAACCCGTCTGGGGTATTCGGATCGCGCTCGATGGTGAAGTCCGCGCCTTCGCGCTTCTTGCCACGCACCCCTTCCGGACGGATGACCACACGGGGCTCCTGCTCTGTTGGCAACGGATGCGCCTTGCGGTAGGCGGCGATCTGATCCTTCAGGCCGTAGGTCAGCTCCTTGAGCCCCTCGTGCGTCACCGTGGAGATCTCATAAATTGGCCAGCCGAACTTCTCCAGTTCCTCGCGCTGCATGTCAATCATTTCGCGAGCATCGGGCAGGTCAATCTTGTTTAGCACGATGACGCGCGGACGCTCTGCGAGATCCCCAAGCCCCACGTCGGCCTTCAGCACCGACTGGTAGTTGGCGAGTTCCGTCTCCAACGCCTTGATGTCAGAGACCGGATCGCGGTCGCCCTCCAGAGCAGCAGCGTCCACCACATGCACCAGCACAGCACAGCGCTCAATGTGACGCAGGAAATCCAACCCAAGACCACGGCCTTCAGAAGCCCCCGGGATAAGACCCGGCACATCTGCGATGGTGAAGGACTCGTAGCCAACGTTGACTACACCCAGGTTCGGCTGCAGCGTAGTAAATGGGTAGTCACCAATCTTCGGCTTAGCAGCGCTCAAGGTGCTGACCAGCGAGGACTTTCCGGCCGACGGGAAGCCCACCAGTCCAACGTCTGCCATGGATTTGAGCTCCAAGACAAGATCCTTAGCCTCACCCGGCTCACCGAGGAGCGCGAAGCCCGGCGCACGGCGGTTCTTGTTTGCCAGCGCTGCGTTGCCCAGGCCACCGTAACCGCCCTCAGCGGCAATGAAGCGGGCGCCCTTACCGGTCATGTCCGCCAGCACTTCCCCATCCTCGGTCATCACAACCGTGCCCTCCGGCACTCCGAGAACCAGATCCTCACCACGAGCACCGTTGCGGTGATCGCCCGCGCCCGGCTTACCGTTGGCAGCCTTGATATGGGGGTGGAAGTGGAAGTCCATCAGAGTGTGGATCTGAGGGTCTACCACAAGCACAATGTCGCCACCGTGGCCGCCGTTACCGCCGTCAGGGCCGCCGAGCGGCTTGAACTTTTCACGCAGCACCGAGTTACAGCCGTGACCGCCGTCGCCGGCCTGCAAATGCAGCACGACACGATCTACAAAACGAGACATAAAATCACACACACTTCCGAGCGGAGAGCCATCTTCTAGTGCCTGGAGTAATGCCCTAATTTAAGCGAGCCGACGGGCAGAAGTCTAGGCGGTAACAAAACGCTGCCTCGCAACCTAACGGCGCGAAACAGGACATAAACAACAAAAGAGCCGATTACCTTTCGCAGTGGGAAAGGAATCGGCTCTTCTGCAAGGCAGTTAAACCTGCCTCAAATTCAACGTTGCAGTAATCCTAGGCGGACAACCGAAGGTTGTTCTTAGGAGTTGTTCTCAACGATGCTGACAATGCGGCGGTTGCGGCGGGTACCGAACTCGACTGCGCCTGCCTTCAGAGCGAAGAGAGTGTCGTCGCCGCCACGGCCAACGTTCTCACCCGGGTGGAACGAGGTACCGCGCTGACGAACGAGAATCTCGCCTGCCTTAACCTGCTGGCCGCCGAAGCGCTTCACGCCGAGGCGCTTAGCTTCGGAGTCGCGGCCGTTGCTGGTGCTGGATGCACCCTTCTTAGTAGCCATGATTTTCTCCTAGGGAAAAGCTAATTGGAATTTCGGCGGTTTACTTGGAGACGCCGGTGATCTTCAGAACAGTGAGCGGCTGACGGTGGCCGTAGCGGCGCTTGTAGCCAGTCTTGTTCTTGTAGTGCATGCCGCGGATCTTCGGGCCCTTGGCGGCCTCGACGATCTCTGCGTTAACGGTAACGTTGGCAAGCTTGTCGGCATCCGCAATGACATCTGCGCCATCGACGAGCAGAACCGGGGTGAGAGCCACGGACGAACCCGGCTCACCCTCGATCTTCTCGACCTTGACGAGGTCACCTTCGGCAACCTTGTACTGCTTGCCGCCGGTCTTGACGATCGCGTACATAGGAGGGCTACCCCTTTATCTGAGAAACTCGACTCAAGGAATCTTTGTAATTCCTTGACTGGACAATGGAATTGCGATTAGTTGCGTGTGCAGAACACTTCAGGGACATACCCGAAAGCCAAATCCGAGTAGATTTCCCCGCTCTGGCCGTTTCCTTACCGCCAGCGCCTCAAGCACCAGTGGGCATGACCAGATACGCCTACTAATCAGCGACTGGTCAAGAGTAGCGAAAAATCCCCCTAAATTACAAACTGCCCGAGTAAGACCCTGTCCCCTATTGGTTTTCACGGTCTTCTCGGGCAGTTTCCGAAGCCATTTTCCACTCCCTGCTTTGGGGAACGAAAAACAGCCTCCTATCTGGCCTTACTCCAGATGTTTAATACCTAGTTCCGGCCGCTTCGGCGCACCGCACGACGCACTCGGCGGCGACGATTGGCCGGTTTCGTCTGCGGCGCCGCAGCACCGCGATTAGCCTGCTTCTGCTCTGGCTTAGTAGCGCGGTTTGAAGCGCCCTGTCGCTGCTTCGGTGCAGTCGCTCCGGCATCGCTTTGCGACGAGACCCTGCGCACCGCCCGACGGCGATTACGGCGAGCTCCCGTGCCCTGGACCGCTACCACTTCAACCCGCGATTTGCCCGAGCGACGGCCACCGCCGCTGCGGTCGGCGCTGCGGTTGCTGTCATCGTGGTTGTCTTTCGCACGATCTCCGCCCTTGCTGCCTTCAGCGTCCGCCTTTGGCTTAGTGGACTCGAAGTCCTCGCGACGCGGTGCGCGATCCGAGCGGGAGTTACCGCGAGTCGGACGACGACGGCGTGGGGAACGCTCGAACGCCTCCTTGGCCTCCTCATAGGTCTGGGACTCCGCGGCCGCAGCCTTACCAGCCTTGTTAGCGTTGCCGCCCTTGTCATCCTCGGCTGGCTTCCGCACATCTGTAGTGGAAGCTGCCTGGGACTCGGCCTGAGGCGCAGTGGTCTCATCCACAGCCGTACGGCGAACAGCGCGACGACGGCGACGTCGAGCACTGGCGCTGCTGGAGCGCTCAGCGTCGCCGCGGCCTCCACGGCCGCCACCGTTATCGGCGCGCTCGGCACGCTCTGCACGGCTCGGGCGCTCCGAACGCTTGCGACGATCGCCATGTTCTTCGTCGCGGTCATCAGCGTCGCGTGCAGCCGAATCAACGGTGACATGCTCCGCTACCCGGCGACGCGTAGCCCGACGGCGGCGGCGCTGTCCCTCCTGCGGCATGTAACGGTCATCCGATGGCTCTTCCGGATCCTTCTCACGGGCTTCCGCAACAGCTGCGGCTGCCAGAGCAGCCAGGTCATCGGAGCCCTCCGAACGCTCGTTGCGCTCATCACGCTCGCGGCGCTCCTGACGGCCATTTCCGTCCTGTCGCTGCTCATCGTTTCGGCCCTGGCTCTTACGAACCCGGCGACGACGCGGTGGCTTCGGCTCATCGTTCCCAGAAGAGACAATGACCGCTTCGACAGCAGCTGCGACACGCTTGTCGGCTGCGTCCTTATCGCGCTGGTTGGTCTCCGAGTCGTCGTCAAGCGTTGCCTTGGAAGAGCCTGCCTGGTCGCCCTGATTGCGGTGCATGGCCAGCGCGGCCGGGTGGTTGGCCGGATTGTGCTCCGCGCGCGACTTGTTGCGGCGCTTGGACTTACCCTGCTCTTCGTTGCGACGACCGTTCTTGTGACCACGGCCCTGATTGTCCTGCTCGACCGGGTCGATGTGGATAATCAGACCACGGCCATTACAGCAGCTACACGGCGTGGAGAAGGTCTCCAGCAGGCCTGTGCCCAGACGCTTGCGCGTCATCTGAACGAGGCCGAGCGAGGTCACCTCGGAGACCTCGTGACGCGAGCGGTCGCGGCCGAGCGCCTCCTTCAGACGGCGCAGCACCAAATCTTGGTTTTCCGGCAGCACCATGTCGATGAAGTCGACGACGATCATGCCGCCCAGATCGCGCAGACGCATCTGGCGGACGATTTCCTCAGCGGCCTCCAGGTTGTTGCGAGTGACCGTCTCTTCCAGGTTTCCGCCGGCGCCGGTGAACTTCCCGGTGTTGACGTCGATGACCGTCATGGCCTCGGTGCGGTCGATGACCAGCGTGCCGCCCGAAGGCAGCCAGACCTTGCGGTCGAGTGCCTTGGCCAGCTGCTCATCGATGCGGAAGTGCTCGAAGACATCAGCGCCGCCGTGCTCCTTGGCGAAGTAGCGCTGCAGACGCGGCTCCAGCTCCGGTGCCAGGTCGCCGATGTAGTCCGTCACTGTGTTCCACGGACGGTCGCCCTCCACCACAAGACGCGAGAAGTCCTCGTTGAAGACGTCGCGAACGACCTTGACCAGCATGTCCGGCTCTTCGTACAGCGCAATCGGCTTTGCCCCACGCTTCGCCTTCGCCGCCTCGGAGGCTTCCCAGATTTCCTGCCACTGCGATTCCAGGCGCTTAATGTCGGCCTCGATGGCCTCCTTGGACACGCCCTCGGCCGCGGTGCGAATAATCGTGCCCGAGCCCTCCGGCGTAACCTCGCTCAGAATCGACTTCAGGCGCTTGCGCTCTGGCTCCGGCAGCTTGCGGGAAATACCCGCGCTCCGGCCGCCCGGCACGTACACCAGGAATCGACCAGCCATCGAGATGTGGGTGGTCAGACGCGCGCCCTTGTGACCAATCGGGTCCTTGGACACCTGCACCAGAATCTGGTCGCCGGCCTTCAGCGCGTGTTCAATCTTGCGCGAACGCGACTTCGTGCCCAGCAGCTTCCAGTTCAGGTCACCTACGTAAATGACACCGTTGCGGTCGGTTCCGATATCAATGAACGCCGCTTCCATGCTGGGCAGGACGTTCTGCACGCGACCGAGGTAGATATTGCCAATCTGCGTGGTCTGCGTGTCAGAGGTAACAAAGTGCTCGACCAACAGGTCATCTTCCAGCACACCAACCTCAGTAACAATGCCCGAGTGGTCATGGCGCTTGCGCTCACGCACCACCATCGTGCGCTCCACCGACTCACGGCGAGCCAGGAACTCAGCCTCCGAGATCACGTGGCGCTTGCGCGATTCCTCACGACGCTCGATACGGCGACGGCGCTGCGCCTCCAGGCGAGTCGAGCCCTTAATCGCCTGCGGCTCTTCGACCTCCTCGCGGGTTTCCTCTTCCTCGCACTCTGCCTTTTCGGTGGTCTTCTCCGCCTGCTGAGCATCATCATTGCGACGTCCACGTCCACGACGGCGACGGCGCGGCCGCGGCTGACGCTCCGTTTCGCTTGACGACGAGCCGTCCTGCCCCTCCCCCGCGTTGTCATCGGAATCCTGGTTGGAGGCACCGCTGTCAGCCGAAGCTGCATCCTCGGTGGCCGAATTCTTGGCCGTGGCCGGGACAGCCTGCGGAGCCAGGAAGATAGGCGCAAACGCGGTCTGCTCTTCCGCAACCGGCGGCTCCGGGACTACCGGCGGCTCGATGTCCTGCAGGGCTTTGTCCTGAGTTGCCTGTGTATCCTGCGGTTCTTGCGCTTCCTGAGTTTCCCGAGTTTCTTCTGCCAATGGAGCGCTGGTCGTGCGGACCGCACGGCGAACTCGGCGACCACGACGTGTGGTCACTGCAGCGCTCTTTGCAGCAGGTGCTTCGGCGGACGCTTCCTCAGCGGAAGTTTTCTCAGCGGTCTCGGCTACGGTGTCGGCAGCATTCTTATCGGCAGCCTTCTTATCTGCAGACTTCTTCGATGACGACTGAACTACAGCCTCAACCGCTTCCTCGACGACCGAGTTCGAGTCCTTCTGCTCGTCCTTCGCTGCGGTTTCTTCCGGAGCTCCAGCGGTCTTCTTCACAGCCCGCTTACGCGTTGCCCGCTTCTTAGTCGTGCTCTTCTTCTCGTCGCTCTGCTTCTCTTCAGCCTGCTTCTCTGCGCTCTGCTTTGCCGAGGATTTTTTAGCCGAGGCCTTCTTGGTGTCCTTCTTCTCGGTCACTTCCTCAGCACGCGCTGCGTCCGACTCCGCTTCGCTTTGAGCTGCCTTCTGGTCGGCCTTCTTTTCTGCTTTCGGCGCAGCCTTCTTTGTGGCCTTCTTCGCAGCCGACTTCTTGCTGCTCTTCTTAGCAGCTGATTTCTTCTCGGACTTAGCTGCGGTTTGCTCGTCCGACTTCTCATCCGCCGCGTTCGGGTTATCTGCCGACTGTTTTTCCTTCGCCGTCGGCTCTTCGCCGGTTGGCTTGGTCGCAGCGGATCCGTCGTTAAGCGAGGCATCCTCTGGATGCTCGCCGATGAAATTCAGCACCGCGTCGAGCTGATTTTGATTAATGGTGGACGCAGCGGACTTTACGACAATCCCCGCGTGCCCCAGTGCTTCGATGGTTTCCTTCGAGGTCAACCCCAAGCTCTTGGCCAGGTGGTGGACTCGAGTTTTCAGAGCCGCTGACTCACGATCAAATTCGCGTGCCTTAGCGACAACATCCTGGCTGAAATTTGCCACTGTATTTGTTTCTCCTTGACACCCCACCACGCAAAACCCGACAACAGGAAGCGCACTCTTTGTCATTCCATGTGCGCCTACATCCGTTGTGGCCTTGGAACCCAGGCGGAGCAACGATGTTGCGACAGCCACTTCATTTGCGCCATATGCGCAGATAGAGGACCGAAAACGATGAACAATTATGAAAGTCTTATTGGCAGGCCTTCCGGCTGGCTCGGGGATTCAGCGATCACATGCGGATTATTTCATCCACCGGAGCGAACTCCCGGGCACTACTGCTGCTGTCTATTGTCGCACATATCGAGCAGGTGGCGCGCACCGACATTGGCGACGGCGGGCCAATCCGAGTTACTGACTGCGTTTATGAC